>NZ_JBFAEA010000002.1:0-831431 GCF_040641675.1 Streptomyces sp. NPDC020742 | reverse complement strand
ACACACCCCGCTCAACACCCCCACCACACTCCACCCGCTCCACCACAACACCACGCTCAACCAACCCCTCCACCACCGCACCACACCAACCACCCTCGCCCACGCGCTCACTCAGCACCAACCAACGCCCACCAGAGACCGCACCAGAAACCGCCTGTCCCCCCAACCCCTCCAACCGCTTCCACTCCACCCGATAACCCCAACCCTCAACACCAGCCCCCTCACCACGCCCCGCCACAACCCCCACACCCGAACCCACCGGCCAAAAACGCTCCCGCTGAAACGCATACGTCGGCACATCCACCCGCCGCGCCCCCACAAACAGCCCACTCAAGTCCACATCCGCGCCACGAACAAAGAGGCCACCGACCCCAGCCAGCAATGCCTCGGCCTCCAGTCGGTCCCTACGCAGAGCGGGTACCAACAGGTGATCCGAGCCGTCGTCCAAACACGCCTGCGCCAAGGCAGTCAAAGTCCCGTCCGGCCCGAGCTCCAGGAACCGGGTGACTCCCTGCTCCCCCAGCCCCCGCACACCATCCGCGAAGCGAACGGCCTCGCGGACATGCCGCACCCAGTACTCGGCGGACCTCAGCTCCTCCGCCGTAGCCAGCTCACCCGTCACATTCGACACCACCGGGATACGCGGCTCCGCATACGCCACGCCCTCCGCAACCGCACGGAACTCAGCCAGCATCGGCTCCATCAACGGCGAGTGGAACGCATGGCTCACCGACAGCCGCTTCACCTTCCGCCCCTGAGACTCAAACCGACCGGCGACCTCCAGCACCGCCGCTTCCGCACCCGAAACCACCACCGCCTGCGGCCCGTTCACCGCCGCCACACTCACCCGCTGCTCCAGCCCCTGCCCCTGCCCCTCCAGCAGCTCCAGGACCTCACCCTCCGACGCCTGGAGCGACACCATCGCCCCACCCGCCGGCAACGCCTGCATCAACCGACCCCGCGCCGCCACCAAACGACACGCATCCTCCAGCGACCACACCCCCGCCACATACGCCGCCACCAACTCACCAACCGAATGCCCCAACAAGAAGTCCGGCCGAACACCCAACGACTCCACCAACCGGAACAGCGCCACCTCCACCGCGAACAACGCCGGCTGGGCATACTCCGTCCGGTTCAGCAATGCGGCATCGTCACCGAAGACCACGCTGCGCAGCGGCAGCTCCAACTGCTCGCCGAAATGCGCGCACACCTCGTCAAACGCATCCGCGAACACCGGGAACCCCTCATACAGCTCCCAGCCCATCCCGATCCGTTGCGCCCCCTGCCCCGTGAACAGGAATGCCGATCGCCCCTGGCCCTTCACACCGCGGACGACACCGGCGGCGTTCCGCCCCTCGACGATTGCGGTGAGCCCCTCAGCGGCCGACTCTTGGTCGCTCACGAGCAGTACGGCCCGGTTGTCGAACGTCTCCCTCGACGTCGCCAGGGAAAAGCCCACATCGGTGACGTCGAGCGGCGCGTCCTTGATGTGCGCCAGGAGCCGTTCGGCCTGGGCGCGGAGGCCGGCTTCATCGCGCCCTGACACCGTCCACGGCACCGCAGGCAGTGCGAGTGGCTTCTCGTCCTCCACCGGTTCGTTGATGACCGGAGCCTCTTCGATGACGGTATGGGCATTGGTGCCGCTGATTCCGAACGCAGACACACCGGCCCGCCGCAGCCGCTCCCCCTCCGGCCACTCCACCGCCTCGGTCAGCAACCGCACATCCCCCGCCGACCAATCCACATGCGACGACGGCGCATCCACATGCAACGTCCGCGGCAACCACCCGTGCTGCATAGCCAGCACCATCTTCATCACACCCGCCACACCCGCCGCGGCTTGGGTGTGCCCGAGGTTGGACTTCACCGAACCCAGCCACAATGGACGGTCCGCCGCCCGCTCCTGGCCGTACGTAGCGAGGAGGGCGTGCGCCTCGATCGGGTCACCGAGCGCCGTCCCCGTACCGTGCGCCTCCACCACGTCGACGTCCGCGGCCGACAGCCCGGCGCTCGCCAGCGCCTGCCGGATCACCCGCTGCTGCGACGGACCATTCGGCGCCGTCAGGCCGTTCGACGCACCGTCCTGGTTCACCGCCGTACCACGCACCACCGCCAGCACCCGGTGGCCGTTCCGCCGGGCGTCCGACAGCCGCTCGACGACCAGCACGCCCACGCCCTCGGCCCAACCCGTACCGTCCGCCGCCTCCGCGAACGCCTTGCACCGCCCATCCCCCGCCAGCCCACGCTGACGACTGAACTCCACAAACGCACCCGGCGTCGACATCACCGTCACACCGCCGGCGAGCGCGAGGTCACACTCGCCCGAGCGGAGCGACTGCACCGCCAGATGGAGCGCGACCAGCGAGGCCGAGCAGGCGGTGTCCACCGTCACCGCCGGTCCTTCGAGTCCGAAGGTGTACGCCAGCCGGCCCGAGACCACGCTCGCGGCGTTCCCGGTGCCGATGTAGCCCCCCAGGTCCTCCTCACCGGACGCCACCAACAACCCCGGATAGTCCTGGCCGTTGGTGCCCGCGAAGACCCCCGTACGGCTACCGCGCAGCGCACCGGGGAGTATCCCGGCCCGCTCGAACGCCTCCCAGGACACCTCCAGCAGCAGCCGCTGCTGCGGGTCCATCGCCATCGCCTCACGCGGCGAGATCCCGAAGAACCCCGGATCGAAGTCACCCACCCCGGACAGGAACCCGCCCTCACGGACGGACACCTTCCCCGGCACCCCCGGCTCCGGGTCGTACAAACCCTCAACGTCCCAGCCGCGGTCGGTCGGGAACGGCACCACACCGTCCCCGCCCTCGCACAGCAACCGCCACAGCTCCTCCGGGGAGCCCACCCCGCCCGGGAAGCGGCAGCTCATCGCCACGATCGCCACCGGATCGTCCGCCGACGGCGATATCGCCGGGGCCGTATCGCCAACAGTGGCGGCAAGAGCGGCTCGCTCCTCCGCACCGGCTCCCTCCGGACCGGACAATGCGCCCTCCAGATGGCGTGCCACCGCGAGGGGGGAAGGGTGATCGAAAACGAGCGTGGAAGGCAGATTCAATCCGGTGACGGCATTCAGGTGGTTGCGCAGTTCCACGGCGGTGAGCGAGTCGACGCCGAGTCCCCGGAAGTCGCGAGTCGGCTCGATTGTCCCGGCTCCCGAATGTCCCAGGACGAGCGCCGCCTGAGAGCGTACGAGCTCCAATAGCGCCGTATGACGCTCGGCGCTGGGCAGGGGTGCGAGCCGGGAACGCAGGGCGTCGGTCGGGTGCACCTCGGACGGGGATGCGGCAGCGGTCCGCCGCGTACTCGTCCCCAGAAGTCCCTGAAGCAGGGGCGGAAGCGCGCCCGCCGCGTGCTGCTCCCGCAACCTCATGTGGTGGAGCTGGACCGGGATCACGACGGGCTCGGCGCTGCAACGGGCGGCGTCGAACGCCTCGACACCTCGTTCCTGGGTGAAGGGCGTGATGCCGCCGCGTGCCATGCGGTGCAGGTCGGCCTCGCTCAGCTCGCCGGTCATGCCCGCGCCCGGAGCCCAGGCGCCCCAGGCCAGCGATTGCCCGGGGAGCCCCGACGCTCGACGCCGAGAGATCAGTGCGTCCAGGTAGGCGTTCGCCGCGGCGTAGTTCGCCTGGCCGGCGCTGCCGAAGGTGCCTGCCATCGAGGAGAACACCATGAATTCCGCGAGATCCCTCGCTCGCGTCAGCTCGTCCAAATGCCTGACGGCGTCTGCCTTGGGGGCGAGCACCGCGTCCAGGCGCTCCGGGGTCAGGGAGGACAGCACCCCGTCGTCGAGTACACCGGCGGTGTGCAGGACGGCGGTCAGCGGACGGTCCTCGGGAACCGAATCCAGCAGACCGCGCACCTCCTCGCGGTCGGTGACATCACTGGCGGCGAGGGTGACGGTGGTGGCGCCCAGAGCGGCCAGCTCGTCCCGGAGCACGTCGGCACCGGGCGCCTCCGGACCGCGGCGACTGGCCAGCAGCAGGTGTCGTACGCCGTGCTCGGCGACCAGGTGACGGGCAATCAGAGCGCCCAAGCCACCCGTACCACCAGTGACCAGCACCGTCCCCTCCGGGTCGAGCTGCACCGGCATGGTCAGCACGACCTTGCCGCCCAGGTCGCGGGCCTGGCTCAGGTGCCGGAAGGCCTCCGGGGCCTTGCGCACGTCCCAGGCGGTGAGCGGCAGGGGCCGCAGCGCACCCCGTCCGAAGAGCTCGACCAGCGCCCGCAGCATCTCCCCGATCCGCTCCGGACCGGCGTCGAAGAGGTCGAAGGCCCGGTACCCCACGCCCTCATGGACGGCGGCGACCTGCTCCGGATCGCGGACGTCGATCTCGCCCATCTCCAGGAACCGCCCGCCCCGCGGCAACAACCGCAGCGACGCGTCCACCAACTCCCCCGCCCGGGAGTCCGGGGATTCGGAGTCCGAGGGGTTGGAGTCGGGGTCCGAGGAGTTGGAGTCGGGGTCCGAGGAGTCCAGGGAGTCCCCCGCCAGCCCGTCCAGCACCAGGTCCATGCCCCGGCCGCCGCTCTCCGCCAGGAAGGCGCCCTCGAAGGCCAGATCGCGCGACGAGGCGATACGGGACCCCGGCAGTCCGCACTCCCGCAGCGTGTCCCACTTCCCCGGGCTCGCGGTGCCGTAGACCTCGGCGCCCAGATGCTGTGCCAGCTGCACCGCCGCCATGCCCACACCACCTGCGGCGGCGTGGATCAGCACCGACTCCCCGGGCCGCAGGCTCCCCAGTTCCACCAGCGCGTAGTACGCGGTCAGGAACACCACCGGCACCGACGCCGCCTCCGCGAACGACCACCCCTCCGGCACACGGACCAGCGTGCGCGCATCGGCCACCGCCACCGGCCCGAAGGCCTGGGGGAACAGCCCCATCACCCGGTCGCCCGGCGCGAGGTCCACCACCCCGGGGCCGACCTCCGAGACCACACCCGCGCCCTCCAGGCCCAGTGGCCTCCTGTCTCCTGGATGCGTGCCGAGCATCTGCTGCACGTCGCGGAAGCTCACTCCGGATGCCCGTACCGCGATCCGCACCTGGCCGGTGCCCAGTTCGGCCCGAGCAGGGGGGCTCTCCACCAGGCGGAGGCTCTCCAGTGTGCCGTCGGCAGCGTTGTCCGGGGTTCCCTCGCCCACGACGTCGAGGCGCCATCCCTCCTGGGGCGGGCAGGGAGCCGTCAGTTCGTCGCGGCGGATGTCGGTGCTCAGCCTCGGCTGGTGGGCGGTGCCTTCCCTGAGGGCGAGTTCGGGTTCGCCGGAGGCCAGCGCGGTGGGCAGTGCGGCCAGCGACGCTTCGGAGCCGTCGATGTCGACAAGGACGAAGCGGCCGGGGTGTTCCACCCGTGCGGCCCTGACCAGGCCCCAGACCGCGGCCTGCGCCGGGTCGGGCCGCGACGGCCCCGCCGGTACGGCGTTCCGGGTCACCACGACGAGGCGCGCGTGGTGGTGCTGCTCGGTGCCGGTCCATTCCTGGATACGGGCGAGTGCCCGGTGGACCGCGGCTCGGCCGGCTGTGGGGGTCCCGGCCGGCTCTTCTTCGGCGACCGCGTCGAGGCGCAGCAGCACGAACGGGGGGACGGCGTCGACCGGCGCGGGGTGGGTCCGGTCCAGCTCATCGAGGTCGATCACGTCGGCGGACTCCGACGGGGTTTCGGGCACGGGGACCCAGTCGACCCGGTGGAGCGCACCCGAGTGGGTACTGCCCTGCCGGGCTCGGCGGAGCACCTCGGCGGAGATCGGCGCCAGGGTGACGGCTTCGATCTCCGCCACCGGCTGCCCGACGGCGTCCGCGAGTTGCAGCGTCACCGTATCGGCCTCAGGTCCGCCCGCATCGGCGTCCCCGCCCGGTGCCACCCCTGTCGAGCTGCCGGCCGAGATGCGGGGCGAGGGGCGAGTCGAGGGGCGAGTCGACAGGCGGGCTCGGAGCACGGACGCACCCGAGGCATGGAGGCGCACGCCGTGCCAGGAGACCGGCAGCTGCCCGAGCGTCGCCGCCTGTCCGTCCGTTCCGAGCGCCAACGCGTGCAGGGCACCGTCCAGAAGAGCGGGGTGCAGCCCGAAGGACGACGGCCGTGCTGCCTCCGGGAGCTCCACGGTGGCGAAGAGGTCGGTGCCGCGCCGCCATACGGCGCGCAGGCCGCGGAAGGCGGGTCCGTGGTCGATACCCGCCGCGGCGAAGCTCTCGTAGAGGCCGTCCAGGCGGACCGGCTGTGCCCCTTGCGGCGGCCAGACCGAGAGGTCGAAGGCTCGGCCCCGACCGGCGGCCCCGAGGGCACCCGTGGCGTGCCGGATCCATGGTTCCTCGGCGACGCCGGTGCTGCCGATGCGGCAGGAGTGCAGGGTGAGCGCGCGGATGCCGTGGAGGTCCGGCTCCTGGATGCGCATCTGCAGTTGGACGGCCTCGTGCGCCGGGAGTACCAACGGCGCTTCGAGGGTCAGTGTTTCGATGTGGTCGCAGTTGACCTGGTCGGCGGCGCGCAGCGCCATGTCCAACAGGGCCGTACCGGGGACGACGATCGAGCCCTCGACGAGGTGGTCCGCCAGCCAAGGGTGGTCCTGCGCGGAGAGGCGGCCGGTGAACACGACGGAGTGGGAATCGGCGAGCGTGATGGTGGCCGCGAGAAGGGGGTGTTCAGCGGCCTGCAACCCGGCGGATCCGAGGTTGGTGGCGTTGGTGTGGGCGAGGTTCAGCCAGTACCGCTGGTGCTGGAAGGCGTAGGTGGGCAGATCGACGGGTCGGGCGCCGGTTCCCGCGAAGGGGGTGGACCAGTCGATCGGGACACCGTGGGCGTAGGCCTGCCCCAGAGCGGTCAGGACGGTCGCGGTCTCCGGGCGGTCCTTGCGTACGGTCGGCACCAGCAGGTGGTCAGAGCCGTCCAGGCACCCCTGCGCCAAGGCGGTCAGCGTGCCGTCCGGCCCGATCTCCAGGAACCGGGTGGCCTCATGCTCCTCCAGCCACCGGACGCCGTCCGCGAACCGGACGGCCTCGCGGACATGCCGTACCCAGTACTCGGCGGATCCCAGCTCCTCCGCCGTCGCCAGTTCACCCGTCACATTCGAGACCACCGGGATACGCGGCTCCGCATACGCCACGCCCTCGGCGACGGCACGGAACTCGGCCAGCATCGGCTCCATCAGCGGCGAGTGGAAGGCATGGCTGACCGGGAGCCGCTTGGTCTTCCGCCCCTCGAACGCGAACCGTTCGGCGATCTCGGCAACGGCCGACTCCTCGCCCGCGATGACGGTCGCCGACGGACCGTTCACCGCGGCGATGCTCACCCGCTGCTCCAGCCCCGCCAGCAGCGGCAACACCTCGTCCTCCGACGCCTGGAGCGAGACCATCGCCCCACCGGACGGCAACGCCTGCATCAACCGACCGCGCGCCGCCACCAAACGACACGCATCCTCCAGCGACCACACCCCCGCCACATACGCCGCCACCAACTCACCGATCGAATGCCCGATCAGGAAGTCCGGCCGAACCCCGAACGACTCCACCAACCGGAACAGCGCCACCTCCAGCGCAAACAACGCCGGCTGGGTGTAGCCCGTCCGGTTCAGCAACTCGGCGTCGTCACCGAACACCACATCCCGCAGCGGCACCTCCAACTGCCCGTCGGAGTGGGCACACACCTCGTCGAAGGCATCCGCGAACACCGGGTACGCCGCGTACAGCTGCCGCCCCATTCCCGGTCGCTGCGCCCCCTGCCCCGTGAAGAGCAGCGCGAGTGCGCCTTCGGGGGCGGGCGTGCCGGTGAGGACGTTGGCGCGTGGCTCGCCGTTGCTGAGGGCGGTGAGGCCTTCGAGGAGGGTGGGCAGGTCTTCGCCGAGTACGGTGGCGCGTTGCTCAGCCGCCGAACGGGTGGTGGCGAGCGACAGCCCCACGTCGCACGGCGCGAGTTCGGGCCGGGCCGTCAGGTGGGACGACAGCCGCTCGGCCTGTGCCCTGAGCGCCGCGGCGCTGCGTCCGGACAGCACCCAGGGGATGAGAGCAGGTTCGGGGGCCTGGGAGGTGGACTCCTGGGGTGTCGTGTCCATCGCTGTGGTGTCCCGGGATGCGGTGTCCGGGGAGTCGGCAGCCGGGGCCTGTTCGATCACGACATGGGCGTTGGTGCCGCTGACGCCGAAGGAGGAGATGCCGGCTCGGCGGGGCCGGTCGGCCTCCGGCCAGGCCACCGCCTCGGTCAGCAACCGCACCTTCCCCGCCGACCAGTCCACGTGCGTGGACGGCTGGTCGATGTGCAACGTCTGGGGCAGAAGGCCGTGTTGGAGGGCCTGCACCATCTTGATGACGCCCGCCACGCCGGCGGCGACCTGGGTGTGGCCGATGTTGGACTTCACCGAGCCCAGCCACAGCGGCCGATCCGCCGCCCGCTCTCGGCCGTACGTGGCGAGCAGGGCCTGCGCCTCGATCGGATCGCCGAGCGCCGTGCCCGTGCCGTGCGCCTCCACCGCGTCGACGTCCGCGGCCGACAGGCCTGCGCTCGCCAACGCCTGGCGGATCACCCGCTGTTGGGACGGGCCGTTCGGCGCTGTCAGGCCGTTCGAGGCACCGTCCTGGTTCACGGCCGTGCCGCGGACGACCGCCAGCACCCGGTGGCCGTTCCGCCGGGCGTCCGACAGCCGCTCGACGACCAGTACGCCGGCGCCCTCGGCCCAGGCCGTGCCGTCGGCGGCGTCGGCGAACGGCTTGCAGCGGCCGTCGGGGGCCAGACCGCGCTGGCGGCTGAACTCCACGAACGCGCCCGGCGTGGACATCACGGTGACGCCGCCGGCCAGCGCCAGGTCGCACTCGCCGGAGCGCAGGGACTGCACGGCCAGGTGCAGGGCGACCAGGGAGGACGAGCAGGCCGTGTCCACGGTGACGGCCGGACCCTCCAGGCCCAGGGCGTACGCCACCCGGCCGGACACCACGGCGCCCGAGCTGCCGGTGAGCAGGTGGCCCCGGAGGTCGTCGGGCAGGTCGCCGGCGCCGGAGCCGTAGCCCTGGTAGCCGCAGCCGACGAACAGGCCGCTGCGGCTGCCCCGGAGCGTCAGGGGGGCAATGCCGGCGCGCTCGACGGCCTCCCAGGAGACCTCCAGCAGCATCCGCTGCTGGGGGTCCATGGCCAGTGCCTCACGGGGGGAGACGCCGAAGAAGTCCGGGTCGAAGTCGCCGGCGCCGTGGACGAATCCGCCTTCCTTCACATAGCTGGTGCCGGGGCAGCCGGAGTCGGGGTCGTAGACGGCGTCGATGTTCCAGCCGCGGTCCTCGGGGAACGGGGTGATGGCGTCCCCGCCGTCGACGACGAGCCGCCAGAGGTCCTCAGGGGTGTGGACGTCTCCCGGGTAGCGGCAGCTCATCCCGACGATGGCGATGGGGTCGTCGTCGGCGGGCAGCGGCGCGGGCGCGGTGGTGGGCCGGTCCTCGGTGGCGCCGAGGAGTGCGGTCCGCAGGTGCCCGGCGAGGGCCGTGGGGGTCGGGTGGTCGAAGACGAGCGTCGGGGAGAGCGGGAGCGCGGTCGCCGTGGTGAGGGCGTTGCGCAGTTCGACGGCGGTGAGGGAGTCGATGCCGAGGTCCTGGAAGGTCCGCCCGGCCTCGACGGAGGCGGGGCCCGGGTAGCCCAGAACGGTGGCCGTGGTCTCCCGGACCAGGCGGAGCAGGTGTTGT
Organism: Streptomyces sp. NPDC020742; assembly: GCF_040641675.1. NCBI lineage: Bacteria > Bacillati > Actinomycetota > Actinomycetes > Kitasatosporales > Streptomycetaceae > Streptomyces > Streptomyces sp. NPDC020742. The sequence continues at coordinate 821,772 of NZ_JBFAEA010000002.1, read as the reverse complement.
TCCTGTTCGGCGGGGGTGCGCAGCGGGGCGAGGAGGCTGCGGAGGCCGGTGGTCTCGGGGTGCGGGCCGGGGCGTGCGGTGGCGGCCTCGGGGAGCTTGCCGAAGAGGGGGCGGTCGCCGGCGGGGAAGGTGCTCCAGTCGATGTCGGCGACGACGAGGTGCGGGGTGTCGTCGTCGAGGGCCTGGTGGAGCGCGACGAGTGCGGTGTCGGGGTCCATGGGCGGCAGGCCCGCCCGGGTGAGCCGGGCGTGCACGGCGGGGTCGGCGGCCATCCCGGCGTGGGCCCAGGGGCCCCAGGCGATGCTGGTTGCGGGCAGGCCGTGGGCGCGCCGGTGGTGGGCGAGGGCGTCCAGACCGGCGCTGGCCGCCGCGTAGTTGGCCTGGCCGGCCGCTCCGAAGGTGCCGGCGAGGGAGGAGAAGAGGACGAAGGCGGAGACGGGGTGGGTGCGGGTCAGTTCGTCGAGGTGGGCCGCGGCCTGGGTCTTGGGGCGGAGGACGGTGGCGTACCGCTGGGCGTCGAGGGAGGTGAGGGTGCCGTCGTCGAGGACGCCCGCGGCGTGGAAGACGCCGGTGAGGGGCTGGTCATCGGGGAGGGCGGCGAGGAGCGCGGCCAGTGCGTCGCGGTCGGCGGGGTCGCAGGCGGCCAGGGTGGTGCGGGTGCCGTGGGTGGCGAGTTCCTCGACGAGTTCCCGGGCTCCGGGGGCTTCGGGGCCGCGCCGGCTGATGAGGAGCAGGTGGTCGGCGCCTTCGCGGGCGAGGTGGCGGGCGAGGGCGGAGCCGAGGGTGCCGGTGCCTCCGGTGATCAGCGTGGTGCCGGTGGGGGTCCAGGGGGCGCGCTCGGTGGTGGGGGTGGGGCGGGCGCGGACCAGGGTGCGGGTGAACGGGCCGGAGGCGCGGAGGGCGAACTCGTTGCCGGTGGGGTGTTCGGGGGCGTGGAGGAGGGCCCGCAGGCGGTGCTGTGCGCGGTCGTCGAGGTGTTCCGGCAGGTCGATCAGGCCGGCCCAGTGGTCGGGGTGTTCGAGGGCGGCGACGCGGCCGAGGCCCCAGAGGGTGGCCTGCCAGGGGGCGTCGAGCCGGTCGGAGCGGCCGGTGGTGACGGCGCCCCGGGTGGCGGTCCACAGGCGTGCCGGGGTGTGGTCGCGGGTGAGGGCCTGGAGGAGGGCGGTGGTCTGGACGAGGGCGGTGGGGGTCTCGGGGTGCTGGGGGTGGCAGGCTTCGGTGAGGCCGAGGAGGGAGAGGATGCGGAGTTCGCCGGGCGTGCGGTCGTGGGCCTCGGCGAGGAGGGCGGCGAGGTGGTCGGGGCCGGCGTCCGGCGGGAGGCGCAGGGTGGTGGCGGTGGAGCCGTGGCCGGAGAGGGCGGTCTCAACGGCGTGGACGGTGGCGTCGTGGTGTGTGGGGAGGGCGGTGGGGGCGAGGAGCAGCCAGTGGGCCGGCGGGGTGGTGGCGGGGCGGTGGTCGACGGGTTCCCAGTGCTCGGTGTAGCGCCAGCGGTGGGCGGTGGAGTGCTGTTGGCGGTCGCGGTGGAAGGCGGCGAGGGCGGGGACGACCGGTTCGAGCAGGGCGCGGTCGAGGTGGAGGCGGTCGGCGAGTTCGGGGAGGTTGTGTTCGGTGACGGCGGTCCAGAACCCGGCGTCGGCCGGCCGGGCGCCGGGGGCCTCGTCGGTGGAATCGCCGGGGGCCGCGGCGTTGAGCCAGTAGCGGGTGCGCTGGAAGGCGTAGGTGGGCAGGTCGACGCGTCGGGCGCCGGGCAGCAGCGCGGACCAGTCGAGGGGGGCGCCGGCGAGGTGCAGCCGGGTGACGGCGGTGAGCAGGGCGGCGGGTTCGGGGGTGTCCTTGCGGAGGGTGGGGGTGAGGAGCCGGTCGCCGTCGGTCAGGCAGGCCGTGGCGAGGGCGGTGAGGGTGCCGTCGGGGCCGAGTTCGAGGAACCGGGTGGTGTGCCGGTCGGCGAGGGTGCGGACGCCGTCGGCGAACCGTACGGTCCGGCGGGCGTGGCGCACCCAGTAGTCGGGGCTGCGCAGTTCGTCGGGGGTGGCCAGGTGGCCGGTGACGTTGGAGACGACGGGGAGGGCCGGTGCGTGGTAGGTGAGGTCGGCGGCGACGGCGCGCAGGTCGGCCAGGGCGGGGTCGATGAGCGGTGAGTGGAAGGCGTGGCTGACCCGCAGGCGGGAGACCTTGCGGTGCCGGTCGCGGAAGTGGTCCGCGAGGGTCTCCACGGCGGTCTCGTCGCCCGCGATGACGGTGGCGTGGGGGCCGTTGACGGCGGCGAGGGCGACGCGGTCGGCGGTGTCGGCGAGCAGCGGCAGCACCTCGTCCTCGGTGGCCTGGAGGGCGGCCATGGCGCCGCCGGGCGGGAGGGACTGCATCAGTCGTCCGCGGGCGGCCACCAGGCGGCAGGCGTCGGGGAGGTCGAGCACTCCGGCGGTGTGGGCGGCGGCGAGTTCGCCGATCGAGTGGCCCATGAGGAAGTCGGGGGTGACGCCCCAGGAGGCCAGGAGCCGGAACAGGGCCACTTCGAAGGCGAAGAGGGCGGGCTGGGTGTGCGCGGTGCGGTGCAGCGGTTCCGGGTCGTCGCCGAAGACGGTGGTGCGCAGGGGGTGGTCGAGTTCCGGGTCGAGGTGGGCGCAGGCGGCGTCGAACGCCTCCGCGAAGGCGGGGAAGGCTGCGTACAACTCGCGCCCCATGCCCAGGCGTTGGGCGCCCTGGCCGGTAAAGAGGAAGGCGGTCTTGCCGCGCAGGGGCGAGCCGGTGACCGCGCCGGCGGCGGCCGGGCCTTCCGCGGCGAGGGTGCCGAGCCGGTCGCGCAGGTCGGCGGGGTCGGTGCCGAGCAGGACCGCGCGGTGCTCGAAGGCCGACCGGGTGGTGGCGAGCGAGTGGGCCAGGTCGTACGGGTCGGTGTCGGGGTGGGCGTCCAGGTGGGAGCGCAGGCGGTCGGCCTGGGCCCGCAGGGCGTCGGCGGTGCGGCCGGAGAGCAGCCAGGGGAGGTGGGGGGCGCGGTCCGGGCGCCGGGGGGCGGTGGCGGTGGCGGTGGGACGGTGCGCGTCGTCCGGGGAGGGCTCGCGGTCGGCGGGGGACGGCTGGTGGTCGGCGGGGGCGGGCTGGGCGTCCGCGGGGGACGGTGGGGCGTCCACGGGGACCGACTGCCGCTCCGCGGGGGCCTGTTCGAGGATGGTGTGGGCGTTGGTGCCGCTGATGCTGAAGGAGGAGATGCCGGCCCGGCGCGGTCGGCCGGCCTCCGGCCACGGGACCGCCTCGGTCAGCAGCCGTACGTCTCCCGCGGACCAGTCGACGTGCGAGGACGGCTCCGTCACGTGCAGGGTCTGTGGGAGGACGCCGTGCCGGAGGGCCAGCACCATCTTGATGACGCCCGCGACGCCGGCGGCGGCCTGGGTGTGTCCGATGTTGGACTTGACCGAGCCCAGCCAGAGGGGGCGGTCCGCGGCGCGGCCCTGGCCGTAGGTGGCGAGCAGGGCGCCTGCCTCGATCGGGTCGCCGAGGGTGGTGCCGGTGCCGTGTGCTTCGACGGCGTCCACGTCGGAGGCGGACAGTCCGGCGCCCGCCAGCGCGGACCGGATCACGCGTTGCTGGGCCGGGCCGTTGGGGGCGGTCAGGCCGTTGGAGGCGCCGTCCTGGTTGAGGGCGCTGCCGCGGATCAGGGCCAGGACGGGGTGGCCGTTGCGGCGGGCGTCGGAGAGCCGCTCGACGAGCAGCATGCCGGCGCCCTCGCCCCAGCCGGTGCCGTCGGCGTCGTCGGAGAACGGCTTGCACCGGCCGTCGCCGGCGAGGCCGCCCTGCCGGCCGAACTCGGCGAAGGCGGCGGGGGTGGACATGATCGCGACGCCGCCGGCCAGGGCGAGGTCGCATTCACCGGCGCGCAGGGACTGCGCGGCCAGGTGCAGGGCGACCAGGGACGAGGAGCAGGCGGTGTCGACGGTGACGGCCGGGCCTTCGAGGCCGAGGGCGTAGGCGACCCGGCCCGAGACGACGCTGCCGGTCGTGCCGGTGAGGATGTGCCCTTCGACGCCCTCGGGCACCTGGCCGCGCAGCCCCGCGCCGTACTCCTGGTTGCTGCAGCCGGCGAAGACGGCGGTCCTGCTGCCCCGCAGGGTCATCGGGTCGATGCCGGCGCGTTCCAGGGCCTCCCAGGACACCTCCAGCAGTAGCCGCTGCTGGGGGTCGGTGGCCAAGGCCTCGCGCGGGCTCATCCCGAAGAACTGCGGGTCGAAGGCGTCGGCGGTGTGCACGAAGCCGCCGCGGGTGGGGGCGGCGCCCAGTGCGGCCGGGTCCCAGCCACGGTCGGTGGGGAACTCGGTCAGGGCGTCCACACCGTCGGTGAGCAGCCGCCAGTAGTCCTCGGGGGTCTCCACACCGCCGGGGAGCCGGCAGCTCATGGCGACGAGGGCGAGGGGTTCGCCGGCCGCGTCGACCAGCTGCTGGTTCTGCTTGCGCAGCCGGTCGTTCTCCCGCAGCGAGGCCCGCAGGGCTTCGACGATCTGGTCCGAGGACGTGGCCATGGGTCGGTTCTCCATCAGTGCGCGGTCGTCGTGGGTGGCTTCGTCGGGACGGCTGCGGTCAGCCGTCGGCTGCGCCGAGGGCGAGGCGCACCAGGTCGTCGACGTCCATGTGGGCGAGGGCGTCGGCGGCGGGCCCGGTGCCGGGCCGGTCGTCGGGCGGCGTGGTCCGGGCCAACGCCAGCAGGGGATCGAGGAGTCCAGCCTCCCGCAGACGTGCCAGCGGCAGGTCGGCCAGGGCCTGGCGGACCGCCCGTTCGTCGTCCGCGGGTGCGGCCTCGGCGGTGGGGTGGCCGGGTCGCTCGGGGACGAGGTGGGTGCACAGGTGGTCGGCGAGGGCGAGGGGGGTGGGGTGGTCGAAGACGAGGGTGGCGGGCAGCAGGGTGCCGGTGGCGGTGCCGAGCCGGTTGCGCAGTTCGACGGCGGTCAGCGAGTCGAAGCCGAGGTCCTTGAACGACTGTTCCTCGCCGACGTCGCTCCCCGAGGCATGGCCGAGTACCGCGGCGGCCTGGGTGCAGACCAGGTCGAGGACGGCGTGGTGGGCGTCGTCGGGTCCGAGTCCGGCGAGGGTGCGGGTCAGACCGTCGGCGTCCGGTCCGGCCGGGGCCTGCGGGTCCGTGGCCGCCGCAGGGCGGGGCGCGGTCGGTGCGAGGCCGCTCAGCAGGGGCGGTACGGACCCTCCGGAGCTCAGGGCGCGGGTGTCGACCGCCATGGGGAGCAGGGCGGCTTCGGGCCGGCCGAGTGCCGTGTCGAACAGGGCGAGTCCATGGTCGGCGGGGAGTGCGGGCAGGCCGGCGCGGGCCATCCGGCGCAGGTCGGTGTCGGTGAGCCCGCCGGTCATTCCGGTCGTCTGGGACCACGGCCCCCAGGCGAGGGAGGTGGCGGGCAGGCCTGCGGCCCGGCGGGCCGCGGCGAAGGTGTCGCAGTAGGCGTTGGCGGCGGCGTAGTTGGCCTGGCCGGGGGCGCCGAGGACGCCCGCGCTGGAGGAGAAGAGGACGAAGGCCGCCAGGTCCTCGTCGCGGGTCAGGTCGTGCAGGTGGCCCGTGGCGTCGGTCTTGGGCCGTAGGACGGGGTGCAGCCGCTCGGGTGTGAGGGAGGTGATGACGGTGTCGTCCAGGACTCCGGCGGTGTGGACGACGGCGGTCAGCGGGTGCGGAGCGGGCACCGTGTCGAGGAGGTCGCGGACCTCCTCTCGGTCGCTGACGTCGCAGGCGGCGAGGGCGACGGTGGCGCCGAGCGCCTCCAGTTCGGCGGCGAGCTCCTCGGCACCGGGCGCCTTCGGGCCGCGGCGGCTGGCCAGCAGCAGGTGTCGTACGCCGTGCTCGGCGACGAGGTGACGGGCGATCAGGGCGCCCAGACCACCCGTGCCACCCGTGATCAGCACCGTGCCGTCCGGGTCGAGCGGGACCGGCATGGTCAGCACGACCTTGCCGATGTGCCGGGCCTGGCTGAGGTGGCGGAAGGCCTCCGGGGCCTTGCGCACGTCCCAGGCGGTGAGCGGCAGCGGCCGCAGTGCGCCCTGCTCGAACAGCTCGCGGAGGTGGGCGAACATCGTCCCGATGTGGTCCGGTCCGGCCTCGATCAGGTCGAAGGCCTGGTACCGCACCCCGTCATGGGCGGCGGCGACCTGGTCCGGATCCCGGACGTCGGTCTTGCCCATCTCCAGGAACCGCCCGCCCCGCGGCAACAACCGCAGCGACGCGTCCACGAACTCCCCCGCGAGGGAATCCAGGACGAGGTCCATGCCGCGGCCCTTGGTCTCCTTGAGGAACGAACCCTCGAAGGCCAGATCGCGCGACGAGGCGATACGAGAGCCCGGCAGTCCGCACTCCCGCAGCGTGTCCCACTTCCCCGGGCTCGCGGTGCCGTAGACCTCGGCGCCCAGATGCTGCGCCAGCTGCACCGCCGCCATCCCCACACCACCTGCGGCGGCATGGATCAGCACCGACTCCCCGGGCCGCAGACCGCCCAGTTCCACCAGCGCGTAGTACGCGGTCAAGAACACCACCGGCACCGACGCCGCCTCCGCGAACGACCACCCCTCCGGCACACGGACCAGCATCCGGGCATCGGCCACCGCCACCGGCCCGAAGGCCTGGGGGAACAGCCCCATGACCCGGTCGCCGGGGGTGAGGCCGACGACGTCCGGGGCGGTTTCGGTGACGATGCCGGCGCCTTCGAGCCCGAAGGCTCCCGCGTCGCCGGGGTACATGCCGAGCACATTGAGGACATCGCGGAAGTTGACGCCGGAGGCCCGTACCGCGAGCCGGACCTCGCCCGGCTCCAGAGGGCGGGCGGCGTCCTGGTGCGGCACCAGGTCGAGGTGGTCGAGGGTGCCCTGTCCGGTCATGCCCAGCCGCCAGCAGGTCCCCTCGCCGGGTGCGCGCAGGGTGCCGGCGGTGGGGAGTACGGCCACCCGCGGCCGGTGCAGGGTGCCTTCGCGGAGGGCGAGTTGGGGTTCGCCGGTGGCCAGCGCCGCGGGGAGCGCGGCGTACGAGGCGGTCCGGTCGTCGAGGTCGGCCAGCACGAAGCGGCCGGGGTGCTCGGACTGCGCCGAGCGCACCAGGCCCCAGATCGAGGCGGCAGCGGGATGGTGGCGGGTGGTGCCGGGGGCGTTCACGGCGCCGCGGGTGACGAAGACCAGGCGGGCGGAGGGGGACGGGTCGGCCAGCCACTGGTGTACCAGGGCGAGTGCGGCGGTGGTCGCGTCGTGCGGCCGGCGGGCGGCGAGTTCGACGAGGACGGTGCCGCCGGTGCCGGGGAGGGCGGCGGGGCCGGTCGGCCGGGTGACGGGCACGCCGGCGCCGTTCAGGGCGGTGGCGAGGTCCTCGCCGTCCAGGACGAGGAGCTCAGCCGGCTCCTCGGGGGGCGTCGCGGGGAGCGGGAGGGTGGGCCAGTCGAGGTGGTGGAGCGGGCCGAAGTCCCGTGCGGCGGCGGCGATCCGGTCGGTGGAGACCTCGCGGAGGGTGAGCGCCGCGATGTCGGCGACGGGCCGGCCGTCGGTGTCGGTGAGGGTGAGCGCCACCGTGTCGGGCCCGGTCAGGTCGAGCCGGACCCGAAGCCGGGCGGCTCCGCTGGCGTGGATCCGTACGCCGCGCCAGGAGAAGGGCAGCCGTGCGGACGCGCTGTCGTCGAGCGGTAGGAAGGCGGTGGCGTGCAGGGCGGCGTCCAGCAGTGCCGGGTGCAGCGCATAGCGGTGGGCCTGCTGGTGTGCCTCGTCCGGCAGGGCCAGTTCGGCGTGCACCTGGTCGCCGAGCCGCCAGGCCGCGCCGAGTCCCCGGAAGAGCGGCCCGTAGGCGAAGCCGGCCGCGTCCAGCCGTGCGTAGACGTCCTCGACCGGCAGCGGCTCGGCGCCGGGCGGCGGCCAGGCCTGCCCTTCACCGGCGGCGGGTGCGGCGGGTGCGACGGGTGCGACGGGTGCGACGGCACTGAGGATGCCGGTGGCGTGCAGCGTCCACGGCTCCTCGGGGGCGGCGCCGGCGCGGCGGGCATGGACGGTCAGCGCGCGGTGGCCGCCGTCGTCGCCGCCGACGACCACCTGGAGGTCCTTCGCCTCCGGTGCGGGGAGGGTCAGCGGGCTCACCAGGGTCAGGTCCTCGACCTGGGGGCAGCCGGTGCGGTCGCCGGCCAGGACGGCGAGTTCGAGGAGGGCGGTGCCGGGCACCACGACGGTGCCGGCCAGCGCGTGATCGGCGAGCCAGGGCTGCTGGTGCAGGGAGAGGCGGCCGGTGAACAGGCGGCTGCCGTCGGCCAGTTCGACGGCGGCGCCGAGCAGCGGGTGGGCCGCGGCGCCGAGTCCGGCGGCGGCGAGGTCGCCGGTGGCGGGGGCGGGGGTAGGCCAGTGGCGCTGCCGCTGGAAGGGGTAGGTGGGCAGGCCGGTGGCGGTGGGTCCGCGGTGGGCGTTGGCGACCGGCGCGAAGTCGAGCTCCGCGCCGTCGACATGGGCCCGGGCCAGGCCGTCGAGCAGGGACCGGGGTTCGGGGGTGCGGTCGTGCAGGAGGGGGATCACCGCCGCGCCGGAGGTATCGGTGGGAAGGCAGCCGGCGGAGAGGGCACAGAGGGTGCCGTCGGGGCCGAGTTCGACATAGCGCTGTACGCCGTGTGCGGCGAGCCGAAGGACGCCGTCGTGGAACCGCACGGCCTCCCGGACGTGCCGCACCCAGTACTCGGGGTCGTCCAGGCCGGTGGCGATCTCACCGGTCACGTTGGACACGACGGGGAGGTGCGGCGGGTGGTAGGTGAGTGCCCGGGCGGTCGTGCGGAACGCGTCGAGCATGGGGTCCATGTGGGGTGAGTGGAAGGCGTGGCTCACCTGGAGCCGCTTGGTGCGGCGGCCCTCTGCGGCCAGCTGTGCGGCGAGTGCGGTCACCGCGTCGGTGTCCCCGGAGATCACCACGGAGTCGGGGCCGTTGACCGCGGCGAGGGAGACCTGATCGGCCCGCTCGGCGAGCAGCGGCAACACCTCGGCCTCGGTCGCCTGGAGGGCCACCATGGCGCCGCCTTCGGGGAGTTGCTGCATCAGCCGGCCGCGGGCGGCGACGAGGGTGCAGGCGTCGGCGAGGGAGAGCACGCCGGCGAGGTGGGCGGCGGTCAGCTCACCCAGGGAGTGGCCGAGCAGGTAGTCGGCGCGCAGCCCGGTGGAAGCGGCGAGCCGGTGCAGGGCCGTCGCCAGGGCGAACAGTGCGGGCTGGGTGTACGCGGTGTGGTGCAGCAGGCCGTCGGGGTCGTGGAACATCACCTCGCGCAGGGGGCGTTCGAGGTGGCTGTCGAAGTGTGCGCAGATCTCGTCCAGGGCGGCGGCGAACACCGGGAACGCGGCGTACAGTTCGCGGCCCATGCCGGGGCGTTGGGATCCCTGCCCGGTGAGCAGGAAGGCGGTGCGCGCGTCGGGGCGGGCCGGGCCGGTCACCGTGCCGGGGGCCGGGCGGCCGCCGGTGGCGAGCGCGTCCAGGGCGGCCAGCAGGGTGGCGCGGTCGGTGCCGTGGACGACGGCGCGGTGCTCGAAGGTGGCGCGGGTAGTGGCCAGGGCGTGGCCGACGGCCGCCGGCGGCTGGTCCGGGTGGCGGTCGGCGTGCGTGCGCAGGGCGGCGGCCAGGGCGCGGAGCGCCTCGGGGCTGCGGGCGGACAGCGGCCAGACGACGGGCAGTGCGGGAGCGGCGGTGTCGTCGTGGGCCGGGGCGCCCCGCTCGGTGTCGTCGTGGGCGGTGGTGCCGTGGGCGGTGGTGCCGTGAGTGGTGTCGTCGTGAGTGGTGTCGTCGTGGGCGGTCGCGGCCGGTTCGGGGCCGGGGGGCGCGGCGGCCGGCGGTATGGAGGGTTCCTCGGGGGCCTGTTCGAGGATGAGGTGGGCGTTGGTGCCGCTGAAGCCGAAGGAGGACACGCCGGCCCGGCGGGGGCGCCCGTGCTCGGGCCAGGTGACCGGGGCCGTCAGGGGCGCGACGGCGCCTTCCGCCCAGTCCACGTGCGTTGAAGGGGCGTCGAGATGGAGGGACTGCGGGAGCCGGCCGTGCTGCATGGCCAGCACCATCTTGAGCACCCCGGCGGCGCCGGCCGCGGCCTGGGTGTGGCCGATGTTGGACTTCACCGAACCCAGCCACAGCGGCCGGTCCGCGTCGCGCCCCTGCCCGTAGGTGGCGAGCAGCGCCTGCGCCTCGATCGGGTCGCCGAGGGACGTGCCGGTGCCATGGGCCTCCACGGCGTCGACGTCCGCCGTGGTGAGCCGGGCGTCGGCGAGCGCCGCCCTGATCACCCGTTGCTGGGCGGGGCCGTTGGGCGCGGTGAGGCCGTTGCTCGCGCCGTCGGCGTTGATCGCGCTGCCGCGTACGACGGCCAGCACCGGGTGCCCGTTGCGCCGGGCGTCGGAGAGCCGCTCGACCATCAGGACGGCCGCGCCCTCGCCCCATCCGGTGCCGTCGGCGCCGTCGGCGAACGCCTTGCAGCGGCCGTCGGGAGCCAGCCCGCGCTGCCGGCTGAACTCCAGGAACGCCGCCGGCGTGGCCATCACGGTGACGCCGCCGGCCAGGGCCAGGGAGCACTCCCCCGCCTGGAGGGCGCGCACCGCCCAGTGCAGGGCGACGAGCGAGGAGGAGCAGGCGGTGTCGACGGTGACGGCCGGGCCTTCGAGGCCGAAGGTGTAGGCGATCCGGCCGGAGACGACGCTGGCAGCGTTGCCGGTGCCCAGGTATCCGTCGACGGGCTCGGCGGCGTTGCCCAGGACGGTGGCGTAGTCCTGCCCGTTGGTGCCGGCGAAGACGCCGGTGCGGCTGCCACGCAGGGACAGCGGGTCGATGCCGGCCCGTTCGCACGCCTCCCAGCAGACCTCCAGCAGGATCCGCTGCTGCGGGTCCATGGCCAGGGCCTCGCGCGGGGAGACGCCGAAGAAGGCCGCGTCGAAGCGGTCGATACCGGTGAGGAAGCCGCCGTGCCGGGTGTAGGTGGTGCCCTCGTGGGCGGGGTCGGGGTCGTACAGGGCGTCGGTGTCCCAGCCCCGGTCGTCGGGGAACGGGCCGATGGCGTCGCCGCCGGCGGCCAGGAACTCCCAGAACTCCTCCGGGGTGCCGATGCCGCCGGGGAACCGGCAGCCCATCGCCACGATCGCGACGGGTTCCGCGCTGGCCGCGGCGGCCGGGCCCCCCTCCTCGGGGGTTCCTGCGGTGCCGAGGAGTTCGGCCAGCAGGTGGGCGGCGACCGCGGAGGGCGTGGGGTGGTCGAAGACGAGGGTGGCCGGCAGCTGCAGTCCGGTGCGCCGGGCGAGGGCGTTGCGGAGTTCGAGGGAGGTCAGGGAGTCCAGGCCGAGGTCCCCGAAGGTGCGTCGGGCGTCGATCCGGTCCGCCGAGGCGTGACCGAGGACGGCGGCGCTCTCGCTGCGTACCAGGTCGAGGACGACGGCGGGGCGCTCCTGGGGCGGGAGGCTGGCCAGGGTGCGGGCGAGCGGGGGTCCGCCGGCGGCGCCCGGTCCGTCCGCCGGGGCGGCGGTGCGCCGGGCCGGCCGGCCGGCCAACTCCCGCAGGAGGGGGGCGTCCGCCGGGCGCCGGCGGAGCGCGGTGGTGTCGAGCGCGACCGGGAGCGGTACCGCCCGGTCCTGGGCCAGGCAGCGGTCGAACAGCGCCAGTGCCTGGTCGGTGGGCAGGGAGCCGACCCCGCCGTGGTCCATCCGCCGCAGGTCCGCCGCGTCCAGATGGGCGCTCATGCCGCTGCGGCGGGCCCACATCCCCCAGCCCAGGGCCAGGGCCGGCCGGCCCTCGGCGTGGCGCCGGTGGGCGAGCGCCTCCAAAAAGGCGTTGGCCGCCGCGTAGTTGCCCTGTCCGGGGCCGCCGAAGGTGGCGGCGGCCGAGGAGAACAGCACGAAGGCCGAGAGGTCGAGGTGGCGGGTGAGCCGGTCGAGGTGGACCGCGGCATCGGCCTTGGGACGGAGTACGGCGCTGACCCGCTCGGGGGTGAGGGAGGTGATCACCCCGTCGTCGGTCACGCCGGCGGCGTGCACGACTGCGCCGAGGGGGTGGGCCGGCGGAACGGTGGCCAGCAGCTCGGCCAGGGCCTCGGGGTCGGCGACGTCGCAGGCGGCGAGGGTGACATGGGCGCCGAGCCCACCCAGTTCGGCGGCGAGTTCCTCGGCGCCCGGTGCCGTCGCACCGCGCCGGCCGGCGAGCAGCAGGTGCCGTACCCCGTGCGCGGTCACCAGGTGCCGGGTCACGGCGGCGCCCACGGTCCCGGTGGCGCCGGTCACCAGGACGGTGCGGTGCGTGTCGAAGGCGGCGCCGGGCGCGGGGTCCTGGGGCGTACGGGACTCGGCGGACGGCAGCCGGACGAGGCGGGCGGCCAGGACCCGTGCGCCGCGGACCGCGAGTTGGGGCTCTCCGGCGCGCAGGGCCGCGGTGACCGCCGGCGTGCACACCACCGCTTCGGGCGGGGCGTCCCCGTCGGTGTCCACCAGCACGAACCGTTCGGGGTTCTCGGTCTGCGCCGAACGCACCAGGCCCCAGACAGCCGCGGCGGGCAGGTCCGGCACGGTCTCGTCCGGTGCGGCGGCGACGGCGCCCCGGGTGACGAGGACCAGCCGGGCGGCGGCCAGGGCGGGTCGGGCGAGCCAGTGCTGGAGCAGCGCGAGGGCCGCGGTGGCCGACGCGTGGGCGCCGTCGGCGGGGTCGCCGGGCGGGTCGGTCGGCCAGGGCACGACGACGAGGTCGGGGGCGGCGTCGCCGTGCTCGACGGCCGTGGCGAGCGCGTCGAGCGCGGCGGTCAGCGCAGCCGGCACGGCGTCGCTGCCGGGGGTCGGTGCGTCGAGGAGGGCGGTGCGGTAGGGCCGCGGCGGGTCCGGGGGCGGCGCCGGCAGCGGGGTCCAGTCGACGGTGAACAGCGGCTCGGCGGCACCTGCGGGCATCGGCGGTGCGGCCTCGGCTTCGGGCACCAGCGTCAGGGAGCCGAACGAGGCGACGGGGTCGCCGAGTCGGTCGGTGAGCTGGAGGTGCACCCCGCCGTCGGCGGCGGGGGTGCAGCGGGCCCGTACCGCCTCAGCGGCCACCGCGTGCAGCGCACAGTCGCGCCAGGACACGGCGACGGGGCCGGGATGCCCGGCCGCCGGCAGTGCCTGGAGCACCGCGTCCAGCAGCGCCGGGTGCAGCGCGAAGCGGCCCGCCTCGTCCCGGTACTCCTCGGGGAGTTCGGCCTCGGCGAACACCGTGTCGCCGCGCCGCAGGACGCCTCGCGGCCCGTCGGCGCCGGTCCGCCCCGCGGCCTCCGGGTCGTCGGGCCGGTCTTCGAGGGGCCGGTCATCGACGGGGTGGGCATCGGCGGGGCGGCCCTCGGCGGGGTGGGCGTCGGCGGGCGGCCAGGGCTCCTGGGCGGGGCCGGGCGGCGCCGGGGGCCGGGGGGTGAGCACGCCGTGGGCGTGCCGGGTCCATGCGGCCTCGCCGTCCGGTGCGTCGGCGGGGCGGGCGTGCACGGTGAGGGTCCGGTGGCCGTCCGGCTCCGCGGGGGCCGCGAGCACCACCTGGATCTCCGCGGCGGCGTGCTCGGCCAGCGCCAAGGGGGTGTCCACGGTCAGCTCGGCGAGGTGGTCGCAGCCGGCGAGGGCGCCGAGGTGCAGCGCGAGGTCCAGGTACGCGCTCGTGGGCAGCACCACCACACCGTCCACCGCCCGGTCGGCGAGCCAGGGGTGCGCGGAGGGGGTGAGGCGCCCGGTGGAGACGACGGCGCTGCTGTCCGCCAGGGTGACGGCGCTGGGCAGCAGCGGGTGCGCGCCGTGGCGGGGCGCCGCGGGGGCCTGGGCGTCCAGCCAGTAGCGCTCGCGCTGGAAGGCGTAGGTCGGCAGGTCGACGCGGTGCGCGCCGGGGAAGAGCCGGTCCCAGCCCGGGCCGGCGCCGTGGGTGTGCAGGGCGCTCACGGCGGTGAGGACGCTGCGGGCCTCGTCCCGGTCCTTGCGCAGTGCGGGGACGAAGAGGGGTGCGGGGTCGGTGTCGAGGCAGCCGTGGGCCAGCGTGGTGAGGGTGGTGTCGGGCCCGATTTCGAGGTAGCGGGTGACGCCGTGCTGCGCCAGCCACCGGACGCCGTCGGCGAACCGTACGGCCTGGCGTACGTGCCGTACCCAGTAGTCGGGGGTCGCCAGGTCGGTGGCCGGCTCGCCGGTCACATTGGACACCACCGGGATACGGGGTTGACGGAACGTCATATCGCCGGCCACGGCACGGAATTCTTCGAGCATGGGGTCCATCAGCGGGGAGTGGAAGGCGTGGCTGACGCGCAGTCGCCTGGCCTTTCCACCCTGCTGTTCGAAGCGCCGGGCGAGCCGGGTCAGGGCGTCCTCGTCGCCCGCCACGACGGTGGTGCGGGGCCCGTTGACGGCCGCGATGTCCAGTCCTCCGCCGGCCTCCGCCAGCAGCGCCTCGACCTCGCTCTCGCCGGCCCCCAGCGCGTACATCGCACCGGTGGCCGGCAGGGCCTGCATCAGCCGGCCGCGGGCGGCGACCAGCCGGCAGGCGTCGGGCAGGGTGAGGACGCCGGCGGTGTGGGCGGCGGCCAGTTCGCCGATGGAGTGGCCGAGCAGCACGTCGGGGGCCAGGCCCCAGGAGGTGAGGAGGGCGGCGAGCGCCACCTCGAAGGCGAACAGGGCGGGTTGGGTGTGCTCGGTCCGGTCCAGCGCGGCGGGGTCCGTGCCGAAGACGGTGTCCGCCAGCGGCCGGGGCAGCTCGGCGTTCAGGTGGGCGCAGACCTCGTCGAAGGCCTCCGCGAAGGCCGGGAACGCGTCGTGCAGGCCGCGGCCCATGCCGAGTCGCTGGGAGCCCTGGCCGGCAAAGAGGAACGCCGTACGGCCGCGGACCGCGGTGCCGAGGACCGCCGCGGTGTCGTCGCCCTGCGCGAACGCGGCCAGACCGCGCAGCAGTTCCGCGCGGTCCTCGCCGAGCAGCACCGCGCGGTGCTCGAAGGCGGTCCGGTCGGCGGCCAGTGAGCCGCCGATGTCCGCGGCGGACACGGTCTCGGGGAGCTGCCGGGCGTGCTCCAGCAGCCGTGCCGCCTGGCCGCGCAGCGCCGGGGCGCTGCGGGCGGAGAGCACCCAGGGCACGACGGGGAGCGGTGTGCCCGGGCGGGCGGGGTCCTTCGGGGAGTCCGACGGCGCTCCGGGCGGTGCCGGGGCGACGGTGTCCGGTTCGGGCTGTGCTGGTGCGGACTGGGCCGGTGCGGACTGGGTCGGTTCGAGCCGTGCCGGTTCCGGCTCTTCCGGTGCGGCGGGCGGGGCCTGTTCGATCAGGGCGTGGGCGTTGGTGCCGCTGACGCCGAAGGCGGAGACGCCGGCCCGACGGGGCCGCCCGGTCTCCGGCCAGTCGACCGCCTCGGTGAGCAACTGCACCTGGCCGTCGGTCCATTCGACGTGGGTGGTCGGCCGTTCGGCGTGCAGGGTGCGGGGCAGTACGCCGTGCCGCATCGCCTGCACCATCTTGATGACGCCGGCGACCCCGGCCGCGGCCTGGGTGTGCCCGATGTTCGACTTCACGGTGCCGAGCCACAGCGGGCGTCCGGCGTCGCGTTCCTGTCCGTAGGTGGCGAGGAGCGCCTGCGCCTCGATCGGGTCGCCGAGCGGGGTGCCGGTGCCGTGCGCCTCCACGGCGTCCACCTCGGCGGCGGTGAGGCCGGCGGCGGCCAGCGCGGCGCGGATGACGCGCTGCTGGGACGGTCCGTTGGGGGCGGTCAGCCCGCTGCTCGCCCCGTCCTGGTTGACGGCGGTGCCGCGGATCAGGCCGAGGATGGGGTGGCCGTTGCGCCGGGCGTCGGAGAGCCGTTCGAGCAGCAGCATGCCGACGCCCTCGCCCCAGCCGGTGCCGTCGGACTCGTCGGAGAACGCCCGGCAGCGGCCGTCGGCGGACAGTCCGCGCTGCCGGCTGAACTCCAGGAAGGTGACGGGGGTGGACATCACCGTCACCCCGCCGGCGAGGGCGAGCGAGCACTCCCCCTGGCGCAGTGCGTTGCCAGCCAGGTGCAGGGCGACCAGGGAGGAGGAGCAGGCGGTGTCCACCGTCACGGCGGGGCCCTCCAGCCCGAAGGTGTACGCGATCCGGCCGGAGGCGATGCTGGCGGCGCTGCCGTTGCCGAGGTGCCCTTCGAGGCCGGCCGGTGGCTGGGCGAACCGCGAGCCGTAGTCGTTGTACATGACGCCGGCGAAGACGCCCGTGGAGCTGCCCTTGAGCTCCTCGCGCCGCAGGCCCGCCCGTTCGAAGGCCTCCCAGGCGGTTTCGAGCAGCAGGCGTTGCTGCGGGTCGGTGGCCAGTGCCTCGCGGGGCGACATGGCGAAGAAGTCCGGGTCGAAGTCGGCGGCGTCGTGCAGGAAGCCGCCTTCCCTGGTGTAGCAGGTGCCGGGGTGGGCGGGGTCGGGGTGGTAGAGGGAGGCGGGGTCCCAGCCGCGGTCCTCGGGGAAGGGCGTGATGCCGTCGCGGCCGTCGGCGACCAGCTGCCACAGGTCCTCGGGCGAGCGCACCCCGCCGGGATAGCGGCAGCTCATCGCCACGATTGCCAGCGGCTCGCGCTCGCGGGCCTCCTTCTCACGCAGCCGTTTGCCGGTGCGGTGCAGGTCCGCGGTGACCCGTTTCAGATAGTCGCGGAGCTTTCCCTCGCTCACCGCTCAGCTCCCTTCCCGGGGACTCCACTCGGTGGACCGGCCGGGCCGCCGTGCGGCGGCCACGACGCCCCGAGCCCTCACTCACTGATCACATTCTGTGGGCGCTGACCTGCCGTTCGGCACGTTCGCCGGGGACTCTAAGAGAACCCCTAGGCCCTGCCGTCACACTCCCGCCTGCCCCGCGGGCGGACGACGGGAGTGTGACGGCAGGGCCTAGGAAGGTGCTGGGACGGCCGCCGCCGCGGGGTCCGGGAAACGCCGGGCTCCGGCCGCCCGTTGACGGGCGGCCGGAGCCGGGGCGGGGGTACGGGACCGGGGGTGCGGGACCGGGGTGCGGGACCGGGGGTGCGGGACCGGGGTGCGGGGCCTGCCCTACGCCCCGCCGAGTTCCTGCTCGATGAAGTCGAACAGCTCGTCGTCCGAGGCCTGGTCCAGGCGGCGCTCCAGGCCCGCTTCCGGGTCCTCCGGCAGGGCGTCGAGCCGGGCCAGCAGGCCCTGCAACCGGGTGCGCAGCGTCTCCGTAGTGCCGGTGCCGGTGCCGGTGCCGTCCAGCAGCCTCTCGAACTGCGCCTCCCAGGCATCGAGCGGATCGGCCGCCGGGTCCTGGCCCGACCGCCCGGCAGCGGCGCTCTCCGCCGCCAGCCTGCCCAGCAGGTGGTCGGCGAGCGCCGCGGGGTCCGGGTGGTCGAACAGCACGGTGGCGGGCAGCCGGGTGCCGGTCACCGTGGTGAGCCGGTTGCGCAGCTCGACCGCGGTCAACGAGTCGAAGCCCTGCTCCAGGAAGCCCCGTTCGGGGTCGACCGCCGCGGCCGAGGGGTGGCCGAGGACCAGCGCGGACTGGCCCAGGACGGCATCGAGCAGCGCGGTGCGCCGGTCCGCCTCCGGGAGGGCGGCCAGCACGCTGCCGAACGGCTCGGGGTCCGCTGCCGGCGCGGGGGCCGGCCCGCCGGTGGTGGTCCGGGCGGGGACCAACGACCGCAGCAGGTGCGGTACGTCTCCGGTCGGGGACCGCAGCGCTGCCAGGTCCAGCCGGGCGGGAACCAGGGCGGGTTCGCCGGTGGCGAGCGCGGCGTCGAGCAGCGCCAACGCCTGCTCCGACGGCATCGGCCGCACCCCGCCCCGGGCCATCCTGCGGAGGTCGGACGCATCGAGCGGCGCGGTCATGTCGCTGCGCTCGGCCCACAGGCCCCAGGCGAGGGAGGCGGCGGGCCGGCCCACCGCCCGCCGGGTGTGCGCGAACGCGTCCAGGAAGGCGTTGGCCGCCGCGTAGTTGCCCTGCCCGACTCCGCCGAAGGTCCCGGCGAGGGAGGAGAACAGCACGAATGCCACCGGGTCGAGGTCGCGGGTCAGCTCGTCGAGGTGCAGCACCGCGTCGACCTTGGCGCGCAGCACCGCGTCCAGTCGGTCGGCGGTGAGCGCCTCGACGACCCCGTCGTCGAGGACGCCCGCGGTGTGCACCACGGCGGTGAGCGGGCGGTCGTCGGGGACGGTGGCCAGCAGCCGGGCGGTGGCGGCCCGGTCGGTGAGGTCGCAGGCGGCGATGTCGACGTCCGCGCCCAGCTCCCGCAGCTCCTTCTCCAGTTCGGGCATTCCGGGGGCCTGGGGTCCTCGGCGGCTGGCGAGCAGGAGGCTGCGTACGCCGTGTGCGGTTACCAGGTGCCGGGCGACGAGGCGGCCCAGCGCCCCGCCGGCGCCGGTGATCAGCACGGTGCCCTCGGTGCCGGCCGCGCCGGTGCCGGGCAGCGCTGCGGCCGCACGGGCCCGTACCAGGCGCGGGACCCGGGCCTGGCCTTCCCGCAGGGCGATCTCGGGTTCTCCGGTCGCCAGAGCGGCGGGCAGCGCGGCTGCGGAGCGTGCCGTGCCGTCGTGGTCGAGGAGGGCGAAGCGGCCGGGGTGTTCGGCCCGGGCGGTACGCAGCAGGCCCCAGGCGGCGGACTGCGGCAGTCCGGGTACCGCGGCGCCGGGCCGGTCGGCCACCGCGCCGCGGGTGCACAGGACCAGCCGCGACGCTGCGAACCTCGGCTCGCTCAGCCAGGACTGCACCAGGTCCAGTGCGTGACGGGTGGCGCGGTGGGTGGCTTCAGCCGGGTCGCCGTCGTCCGGCGGGCACCCGATGAGCACCTCGCTGGGCAGGGCGGCCCCGGCGTCGACGGCCGCGGCCAGTGCGGCGAGGTCCGGGTACCGGTCGGCGTCGCCGCCGGGTTCCTGCGGTACGTCACCGGTGCCGACGACCGCGTGGCGCGCCGAGGCCCGGGCAAGCGGCGGTTCCGTCGCGTGCGGCACCGAGGCCCCGGTCAGCGGCAGTTCCGTCCAGTCCACCCGGTACAGGCTGTCCGGTGCGGGTCTGGCGGCGGCCAGCTGTGCGGGGTCGACCGGCCGCAGGGCGAGGGTGTGGACCGCGGCGAGCGGGCTGCCGGTGGCGTCCGCGAGCCGAACGCCGTAGGTGTCCCCGGTCCGGGGGACGAGGTGGACCCGCAGGGTGTCGGGGTGGCCGGCCGGTGCCGTGGTGACCTGCTGGAAGCTGAACGGCAGCACAGCGTGACCGGGGTCCGGGGCGGCCAGCGCGACGGTGTGCAGTGCCGCGTCCAGCAGTGCGGGGTGCAGCAGGAAGCCGCTGTCGTGGTGTTCCTGAGGGAGTGTCACTTCGGCGAACACCTCGTCGCCGCGGCGCCAGGCGGCGCGCAGGCCGCGGAAGGCGGGGCCGTAGGCGAAGCCGTTCGCGGCGGTGCGTGCGTAGAGGTCGCCGGTGTCGACCGACCGGGCGCCGGGCGGCGGCCAGGCCGTGAGGTCCGCACCGTCGGCGGGGTCCTGGCCGTCGGGCGTCCCGGCGGCCAGGGTGCCGTCGGCGTGCCGGGTCCAGGGGGTGTCCGCGGTGTCCGTGCCGGTCGCGGGGCGGGCGTGGACGGCGACCGGGCGGCGGCCGGTGCCGTCATCGGCGCCGACGGTGACCTGGAGCTGCACCGCGCCGTCCGCGGGCAGCACCAGCGGGGCCTGGAGGGTGAGTTCCTCCAGATGGCCGGCGCCGGTCCGGGCGCCCGCCTGGAGCGCCAGTTCCAGGAATCCGGTACCGGGGAAGAGCAGGGTGCCGTCCAGGGCGTGGTCGGCCAGCCACGGTTGGCGGTCGGCGGAGAGCAGCCCGGTGAAGAGGGCGCCGTCGGAGCCGGCGAGCGGCACCGACGCGCCGAGCAGCGGGTGACCGGCCGCCTCCAGCCCCGCGGCGGACACGTCGTGCGGGCCCTCCACGGCCTCCAGCCAGTACCGCTGCCGTTGGAAGGGGTAGGTCGGCAGCGGCACCCGGCGGGCGCCGGAGTGGGTGAAGTAGGCGTCCCAGTCGGGTCCGTGGCCCCGCAGGTGCAGCCGGGCGAGCGCGGTGGTGACCGACTCGGGCTCGGCGCAGTCCCGCCGCAACAGGGGCACCAGCGCGCCCCCGTCCGTCGTCGTCAGGCACTCGTCGGCCAGGGCGGTGAGCACGCCGGGTCCGAGTTCCAGCAGGGTGCGCACGCCCGCGTCCGCCAGGGCCAGGACCCCGTCGTGGAAGCGGACGGCCTGCCGTACGTGGCGCACCCAGTAGTCGGGGGTGCACAGTTCCTCTGCGGTGGCGGGCCGGCCGGTGACGTTGGAGACGACCGGGATGCTCGGCGGCGCGTAGCGCACCTGGGCCGCCACGGCCGCGAAGTCGTCGAGCATCGCGTCCATCCGGGCCGAGTGGAAGGCGTGGCTGACCCGTAGTGGCTTGGTGCGGTGGCCGAGGGCTGCGAGCCGGGCGGCGACCTCGCCGACGGCGTCCTCGTCGCCGCTGAGGACGACGGAGGCCGGGCCGTTGAGCGCCGCGAGGGTGACCCGGTCCTCGTACGGGGCGAGGAGCGGCCGGACGTCCTCCTCGGCCGCCTGGACGGACGTCATGGCGCCGCCGGCCGGCAGGTCGGCCATCAGCCGGCCGCGGGCGGCGACCAGCCGGCAGGCGTCATCTAGGGTGAACACCCCGGCGACATGCGCGGCGGCCAGTTCGCCGATCGAGTGGCCGAGCAGCACGTCCGGGTGCACGCCGTGGCCTTCGAGCAGCCTGAACAGGGCGACTTCGAGGGCGAAGAGCCCGGCCTGGGTGTAGCGGGTGCCGTCCAGCAGCTCCGCCTCGGGCGTGCCGGGCGCGGCGAACAGCACCTCACGCAACGGCCGTTCGAGGTGTTCGTCCAGGTGCGCACAGACCGCGTCCAGGGCGTCGGCGAAGGCATCGGAGGCCGCGTACAGGGCCCGTCCGGTCTCCGCCCGCTGCGCGCCCTGCCCCGGGAAGAGGAAGGCCAGCTTTCCGGGGCGGACGCGGTCGGTGAGGACCCGGGGGTGTTCCCGACCCTCGGTGAACGCCCGGAGTGCGTCGGCCAGTTCGGTGTGGTCCCGGCCGAGCAGGGCGGCCCGGTCCTCGAAGGCGGTGCGCGAGGTGGCCAGGGACAGCGCGGTGTCCGCGGGGGCGAGCTGCGGGGTGCGTCCGAGGTGGTCGAGCAGCCGGTGGGCCTGGTCCCGCAGGGCGGCGGCGCCACGGGCGGACAGCAGCCAGGGCAGGACGGCCTCCGGGGCGGCCCGCTCCGGCAGACCGGGCGACGGCACCTCAGGGGCCCCACCGGTCTGCGACGCGGGCTCCTCGGCGATCACAGGCGCGGGCTCCTCGGCGATCACAGAGGACGCGGGTTCCTCCAGGATCACGTGGGCGTTGGTGCCGCTGATGCCGAAGGCGGAGACGCCGGCGCGGCGCGGGCCGTCGCCCGGGGCCCAGGGGCGGGCGTCGTTGAGCAGCCGCACCTGGCCCGCCGACCAGTCGATGTCCGGTGACGGGGTCTCGGCGTGCAGGGTGCGCGGGAGGGTGTGGTGCCGCATCGCCTGCACCATCTTGATCACCCCGGCGATCCCGGCCGCGGCCTGGGTGTGGCCGATGTTCGACTTGACCGAGCCGAGCCACAGCGGCCGGTCCGGGTCCCGCTGCTGTCCGTAGGTGGCGAGCAGCGCCTGCGCCTCGATCGGGTCGCCGAGCCTGGTGCCGGTCCCGTGCGCCTCGACCGCGTCGACGTCCTGCGGACGGAGCCCGGCATGGGCCAACGCCTGCCGGATGACGCGCTGTTGGGCGGGGCCGTTGGGGGCGGTCAGGCCGTTGGAGGCGCCGTCCTGGTTGACCGCGGTGCCCTTGACGACGGCCAGCACGGTGTGTCCTCGTCGACGCGCCTCGGACAGCCGCTCCAGCAGGACGACGCCGACGCCCTCGGCCCACCCCGCGCCGTCGGCGTCCGCCGAGAACGCCTTGCAGCGCCCGTCGGCCGCCAGCGCGCGCTGCCGGCTGAATTCGATGAACGTCCGCGGCGTCGAGATCACGGTGACGCCTGCGGCCAGCGCCAGCGTGCACTCGCCCGACCGTACGGCCTGGGCCGCGAGGTGCAGCGCCACCAGCGACGACGAGCAGGCGGTGTCCACGGTGACGGCCGGCCCCTGCAGCCCGAAGGTGTAGGCGATCCGGCCGGAGGCGACGCTGCCGGCGCTGCCCGTGGCCAGGTAGCCCTCCATGCCCTCCGGCGCGGTGGGGGTCCGCGTCCCGTAGTCGTTGTAGTTCGCGCCGACGAAGACCCCGGTCTCGGTGCCGCGGAGGGTGCCCGGGGCGATCCCGGCGCGCTCGAACACCTCCCACGAGGTCTCCAGCAGGAGCCGGTGCTGGGGGTCGATGGCGACCGCCTCGCGCGGTGAGATGCCGAAGAACGCCGGGTCGAAGTGGTCCGCGTCGTAGAGGAATCCGCCGCCGCGGGCGTAGCAGGTGCCGGGGGTGTCGGGGTCGGGGTCGTAGAGCCGCTCGATGTCCCAGCCGCGGTTGGTGGGGAAGCCGGCGATCGCGTCGGTGCCCCGGTCGAGGAGGTCCCAGAGTTGCTCGGGTGAGTCGGCCCGGCCCGGGTAGCGGCAGCTCATCCCGACGATGACGACCGGATCGTCGTCGGCCGGCGCACACCGCGCGACCGGCCCGGTGGACTCCGGCGCCGTGGTCTCCCCCTCCGCCCCGAAGAGCCCATGGTCGAGGAACGCGGCGAGTTCATCCGCCGTGGGGTGGTCGAACGCCAGGGTGACGGGCAGCCGCAGGCCGGTCGCCGCGGAGAGCCGGTTGCGCAGTTCCACGGCGGTCAGCGAGTCATAGCCGAGGTCACGCAGGGCCCGGTCGGCGGGGATCGCGTCGGCCTCATCGAAGCCGAGCACCTCCGCGGCCGTGGCCCGTACCGCCTCCAGCAGCTCCGCGCGCCGCTCAGCGGGCGGCACGTCCCTCAGCCGTGCCACAAGCGGCGCGGCGTCGTCCCGCTCGGCGCCCTCCCCGGGCTCTGCCCCGCCGGGCGCCTGCGCCTCGGGCAGTTCGCGCAGCGCCGGCAGCCGACGGGCCGGAACCCGATGCCAGTCGACGTCCGCGACGACCAGGAACGGCTCGTCGCCGTCCAGGGCGGACTGGAGGGCGGACACCGCCAGGTCGGGCGCCATGGGCGGCACCCCGTCCCGGCGCAACCGCTCCGCCAGTTCCTCCCCCACCAGTCCGCCGCCGCCCCAGTGCCCCCAGGCGACCGAGGTCGCCGGGAGCCCCTCGGCGCGGCGCGCCAGGGCCAGTGCGTCCAGCGAGGCGTTGGCCGCGGCGTAGCTTCCCTGGCCGGGCCCGCCGAGCGTGCCCGCCATGGACGAGAACAACACGAAGGCCGACAGGTCCAGATGCCGGGTCGCCTCGTGCAGGACGTAGGCGGCACCCGCCTTGGGTTCCCACACCTGCGCGGCACGGTCCGGCGTGAGCTGGTCGAGCACCCCGTCGTCGAGGACGCCCGCGGTGTGCACCACCGCCGTCAGCGGCCGGTCCTCCGGCACGCTCCGGACGAGGGCGTCCACGGCGGCGCGATCGGTGACGTCACACGCCGCAACGGTGGCCGGTACGCCGAGCGCCGCCAGCTCTTCGAGCAGTCCCGCGGCGCCGGGCGCGGCGGTGCCCCGACGGCTGACGAGGACGAGGTGTTCGGCACCGCTGCGGGCCAGCCAGCGGGCGATGTGCCCGCCGAGTGCGCCGGTGCCGCCGGTGACCAGGACGGTGCCGTGCGGCCGCCACCCTTCCCCGGCCGGCCGCGCCGCCGGGAGCGCCCGCACCAGCCGGCGGACGAAGACGCCCGAGGCCCGGACGGCTCTCTGGTCCTCACCAGGCTCCTGCCCGAGGACCGCCACCAGCCGCCGGCCGGCCCGGTCGTCCCACTCGCCCGGAAGGTCGACGAGTCCGCCCCAGCGCTGCGGATACTCCAGGGCCGCGATCCGGCCCAGTCCCCACGCCATCGCCTGGACCGGCCGGTCCACGGCATCAGCGCGGTTGACGGCCACCGCCCCGCGGGTCGCGCACCACAGCGGGGCGTCGATCCCGGCGTCACCGAGCGCCTGCAGCAGCGACGTCATCAGCACCAGCCCCGTGGGCAGCGACTCCGCACCGCTCCACGGCCGCTCGTCGAACGCCACCAGCGACAGCACACCCGCGGGAGCGCCGGCTTCCTCCGCTTCGGCCCGCAGCCGGTCGGCGAGCCGTGCCCGGTCGGCGTCCTCCGCCCCGACGAGCAGGGTCCTGATCCGCGCACCCGCCGTGGCGCCACCGGCACCGTTCCCGGCAGCCCCGCTCCCGGCAGCCGCCCGCAGCGCACCGACCACACCGAGGACCCGTTCGTCGTCCTCATGACCGTCGGGGACGACCACCCACCACGTACCGTCCAGCCCGGTCCGCGCGGGCTCGGCCTGTGGCCGCCAGACGATGCGGTAGCGCCAGCCGTCGACCGTACTGCGCTGCTGCCGCTGCCGATGCCACGCCGAGAGCGCCGGCAACACTTCGGACAGCGCCCCCTGCTCCGACAGCCCGAGCGTCGCGGCCAGACCATCGGCATCCGCACGCTCCACCGACTCCCAGAACTCCCCGTCCAGCGCACCCGCGACAGCCGGCAACACAGCGGGTGCCGCCGACTCCAACCAATAGCGCCGGTGCTGAAAGGCGTACGTGGGCAGCTCCACCAGCCGGGGCCGATGCGCAGCAAAGGCCGGCGACCAATCCACCTCCACACCGTGTACGTACAACTCCCCCAGGGACGTGTAGAAGCGGGTCAGACCACCCTCGCCACGGCGCAGAGTGCCGGTCACCAGCGTCCTGCCCTCCCTGCCCGCGTCGTCCAAGGTCTCCTGGACCGGCACGGTCAGGACCGGATGCGGGCTGACCTCAACGAACACCCGGTGGTCCTCAGCCAGCAAACGCCGTACCGCAGGCTCCAGTTCCACGGTCTGCCGGAGGTTCGCGTACCAGTACGCGGCATCCATCTCGCTCGTGTCCAGCCACTCCCCCGTCACCGTCGACAACAACGGCACCGAGGACGCCCGTGGCCGTATAGGCGCCAGGGCAGCCAGCAGCTCCTCGTGGATCTCCTCCACATGCGCCGAATGCGACGCATAGTCCACCTCGATACGGCGCGCCCGGACATCCGCCTCCTGGCAGGAGGCCACCAGCTCGTCCAACGCCTCCGCATCACCGGACACCACAACAGACGACGGGCCATTGACCGCGGCCAGGGACACCCGCCCCTGCCAGCGCCCGATCAACTCCTCAGCCTGGATGCGGCCAAGCGCCACCGACACCATCCCACCCCGACCCGCCAACACCCGCAACGCACGACTCCGCAGCGCCACCACCCGAGCGCCGTCCTCCACACTCAACCCACCCGCCACACACGCCGCCGCAATCTCCCCCTGACTGTGTCCCACCACCGCCGACGGCTCCACACCAAACCCCCGCCACACCTCCGCCAACGACACCATCACCGCCCACAACACCGGCTGCACCACATCCACCCGCTCCAACCCCGGAGCACCCTCCACCCCACGCAACACCCCACCCAACGACCAACCCTCCGGCCAGTCCACAAACGGCCTCAACGCCGCCTCACACTCACCCAACCGCGCCGCGAACACCGACGACGACTCCAGCAAGCCGATCGCCATACCCACCCACTGCGACCCCTGCCCCGGAAAGACAAACACCGTCCGACCCGGATCACCCATGACGGGTTTCGTCGAAGTCGACGCCACCTTCCGTATCTGCGGGGCGAGTTCACCGTTCGCCGAACCGACGGCGACCGCCCGGTGCTCGAACGCGGGACGCGACGCCGTCAACGACCACCCCACATCGACCGGCGAGACGCGGCTGCCACTCCCTCCGCTTTCATCGCCCTCCACCCAGGACGCCAACCGTTCCGCCTGGGCCCGCAGCGCCTCGGTGCTGCGCCCCGACACCACCCACGGCACCACCACGGCGCCCGAGTCGCGGTCCGAGTCGGTCCCGTTGCGGTCCGAGTCGGTCACAGAGCCACGGTCCGGGGCGGTCCCCAGGTAACGGTCGGAAGCGGCCGTGGCCTCCTCCTGATCTGGGGCCGTCTCAACGATCACATGCGCATTCGTGCCGCTGACCCCGAAGGAAGAGATGCCGGCGCGGCGCGGGCGCCCCACGGTGGCCTCCCAAGGGCGGGCCTCCGTCAGGAGCGCCACCGTCCCCGCCGACCAGTCCACATGCGGCGACGGCTCATCGATGTGCAGCGTCGCCGGCAGCTCGCCGTGATGGAGCGCCTGCACCATCTTGATGACGCCGGCCACGCCCGAGGCCGCCTGGGTGTGCCCGATGTTCGACTTCACCGACCCGATCCGGAGCGGCCGGTCCGCGTCCCGTTCCTGACCGTAGGTGGCGATCAGCGCCTGTGCCTCGATCGGGTCACCGAGCGTGGTACCCGTACCGTGCGCCTCCACCGCATCGACGTCCGACGGCCGCAGACCGGCGTTGGCCAACGCAGCGCGGATCACCCGCTGCTGGGAGAGTCCGTTGGGCGCCGTCAGCCCGTTCGAGGCACCGTCCTGGTTGATGGCGCTGCCACGGATCACGGCCAGCACGGGGTGGCCGTTGCGGCGGGCGTCCGAGAGGCGTTCCACCAGCAGTACGCCGACGCCCTCGGCCATGCCCATTCCGTCGGCCGCCGCCGCGAACGGCTTGCACCGGCCGTCGCGGGCGAGTCCCCGCTGACGACTGAAGCCCACCAGGCCGATGGGCTCGCTCATCACCGCGGCGGCTCCGGCGATGGCCAGGGAGCACTCGCCCGAACGCAGCGCCTGTACGGCCAGGTGCAGTGCCACCAGGGAGGACGAACAGCCGGTGTCCAGGGTGACCGCCGGGCCTTCGAGTCCGAGCGTGTAGGAGATCCGGCCGGAGGCGATGCTGGTCACCGTTCCGGTGATGAGGTGGCCTTCCAGCCCTTCGGGGGCCTCGCCGGTGCCGTACCCCTGGTACGCGGCTCCGAAGAACACCCCGGTCGGGGTGCCCCGCAGGGTGGTGGGGTCGATGCCGCCGCGTTCGACGGCCTCCCAGGAGGTCTCCAGCAACAGCCGCTGCTGCGGGTCCATGGCCAACGCTTCGCGCGGGGAGATCCCGAAGAACTCCGCGTCGAAGTCACCCGCGTCGCGCAGGAATCCGCCCTCGCGGGCGTAGCAGGTGCCGGTGCGGTCGGGGTCCGGGTCGTAGAGCCCGTCGAGGTTCCAGCCCCGGTCGGCGGGGAACTCGCCGACAGCGTCCGACCGGTCGTGCAGCAACCGCCACAGGTCCTCGGGCGAGCGCACGCCGCCCGGGAAACGGCACGCCATGGCCACGATCGCGATCGGGTCGTCATCGGCGGTGGTGAGGGGCGTCCGGTCCGTAGCGGCAGCCGTGCGGTCCGTACGAGCCGGTGTGGTGACGCTTGCTTCCAGCGGGACCGCCGATGCGGACGGCCCGGCGCCGGCGCCGGTCAGTGCCTCATCGGCGCCGGTCAGGGTGGCTCCCAAGTGCCCGGCGAGCGTCTTGACCGTGGGGTGGTCGAAGACGACGGTGGCGGCGAGCTTGAGCCCGGTGGCGGCGTTGAGCCGGTTGCGCAGCTCCACCGCGGTGAGCGAGTCGAAGCCCAGCTCGCGGAAGGCCCGTCCGACCGCGATCTCCTCGGTGTCCGCGTGGCCGAGCACCGCGGCGACCTGCCGGCGCACCAGGTCGGCCAGCAGCCGTTCGCGTTCGGCCGGCCCCAGCTCGGCGAGCTGGGCACGCAGCGACGCGGAGGCGCTCTCGGCGGCCTCGGGGTCGTCGGCATCGGTGTCCAGTGCGCGCAGGACCTCGGGGACCTCGTGCAGCAGCGGCCGGGGGTGGGCCGCGGTGAAGACGGGAACGAAGCGTTCCCAGTCGATGTCCGCGACGGCGAGGAAGGTCTCGTCGTGGTCCAGCGCCTGCTGGAGCCCCAGGACGGCCAGGTGCGGCGGCATGAACGGGATGCCGCGCCAACGCAGTTGCTCCTGCACCACCTCCACCGCCATGCCGCCGCCCTCCGGGCTCCAGATGCCCCAGGCGAGGGACGTACCCGGCAGGCCGCGGGCGCGTCGGTGTGCGGCGAGCGCGTCGACATAGGCGTTGGCGGCGGCGTACGCCCCGTGGTCTCCGCTGCCCCAGGTCCCGGCAACGGACGAGTACAGCACGAACGCGTCGAGCCCATCGCGGTCGAAGAGCGCATCGAGGTTGCGCGCGCCGAGGAGCTTGGCGCGGACCCCCTCGGCGAACTCGTCCAGGGTGGTGTCCGCGAGCGGCACCAGCAGACCGACGCCGGCCGTGTGGACGACGGAACGGATGGGCGGGCCCTCGGACTCCACCTGCGCGACGAGCGCGGCCAGCGCGTCGGCGTCCGCCACATCGCAGGCGGCGACCGTGACGTCGACTCCGAGCGCGGACAGTTCGTCGCGCAGCTCGGCCGCTCCCGGGGCATCCGGGCCCCGCCGACCGGTCAGTACCAGACGCTCGGCGCCGCTGCGGGCGAGCAGTCGCGCGGCGTGCGCACCGAGCCCTCCGGTGCCACCGGTGATCAGGGCCGTTCCGCCCGTACGCCAGGGGGCGGCGGGCTCACCGTGCAGGGGGGCGCGAGTCAGCCGGCGGGCGAGGAGCCCGGAGCCGCGGATGGCGAGCTGGTCCTCGTCGCCGCCGGCCGCGAGGGCTCCGGACAGCAAGGTCGTGGCGTGGGCGTCGGGCGCGGCGGGCAGGTCGATGAGACCGCCCCACCGGGCGGGATGTTCCAGGGCGAACACCCGGGCAAGTCCCCAGACCGCCGCCTGGAGGGGGTGTCGCACTACGCCATCGGACGCATCGGATGCGATGAACGGCCCTGATACGTCAGGCTCTTCGGTGGAGAGGCACTCGGTCGTCAACAGCCACAGCGGAGCCTCAACACCGACGTCGAGGAGCGCCTGCATCAACGCCACGGACTGGATCAGCCCTACGGGGACCTCGGGGCGCTCCGCCAGCGGCTGCTCCGCGAGGGCGAGGAGGGAGAGGACGCCGCTGGGCGCCTCCCCCGCCGCGAGCCGGCGAAGGTGTTCAGCCACCGCATCCCGGTCGGCGGACGCTTCGGGCAGGACGAGGGTTTCGGCCTCGACCCCGCCGTCCCGGACGGCCTGGAGCGCGCACCGTACGAGGGCATGGTCCTCATGTCCCTCGGGCACGACCAACAACCACCGCCCCACCAACTCCCCCTGTTTCGGGGCTTGTTGTGGCCTCCAGTTGATGCGGTAGCGCCAGCCGTCGACCGTACTGCGCTGTTGCCGCTGCTGTCGCCACGACGAAAGGGCGGGCAGTACCTCGTCCCACGTTTCGGCGCCGGTGAGCCCCAGCGTGCCGGCGAGTGCGGTGCCGTCCTGGGCCTCCACGGCGGTCCAGAACGCCGCCTCCTCGGGAGACGCCTCCACGGCCGCGACTGTCGGCTCCAGCCAGAAGCGCTGCCGCTGGAAGGCGTATGTCGGAAGCGCGACGGCCTTGGGGTGGGTGGCGGCAAAGGCCGGTGCCCAGTTCACCTGCACGCCTCGGACATACAGCTCAGCGAGGGAGGCGTAGAAGCGGGCCAGGCCGCCTTCGGCGCGGCGGAGGGTGCCGGTCACCAGCGTCTCCTCCTCCATGTCCGCGTCGTCCAGGGTCTCCTGGACCGGCACGGTCAGGACCGGATGCGGGCTGACCTCGACGAACACCCGGTGGTCCTCAGCCAGCAAGTGGCGTACGGCAGGCTCCAGTTCCACGGTCTGCCGGAGATTCGCGTACCAGTACGCGGCATCCATCTCCGACGTGTCCAACCACTCCCCCGTCACCGTCGACAACAACGGGACGGAACTCGCCTGCGGCCGTATCGGCGCCAGGGCGGCAAGGAGCTCCTCGTGGATCTCCTCCACATGCGCCGAATGTGACGCATAGTCCACCTCGATACGGCGCGCCCGGACATCCGCCTCCTGGCAGGAGGCCATCAGCTCGTCCAACGCCTCCGCATCACCGGACACCACGACCGACGAGGGGCCGTTGACCGCGGCCAGGGACACCCGCCCCTGCCAGCGCCCGATCAACTCCTCAGCCTGGCCACGACCAAGCGCCACCGACACCATCCCACCCCGACCCGCCAGAACACGGAGGGCACGGCTCCGCAGCGCCACCACCCGAGCGCCGTCCTCCACACTCAACCCACCCGCCACACACGCCGCGGCAATCTCGCCCTGGCTGTGTCCCACCACCGCCGACGGCTCCACCCCAAAACCACGCCACACCTCCGCCAACGACACCATCACCGCCCACAGAACGGGCTGCACCACATCCACCCGGTCCAGGCCCGGAGCACCCTCCACCCCACCACGCAACACCCCACCCAACGACCAACCCTCCGGCCAGTCCACAAACGGCCTCAACGCCGCCTCACACTCACCCAACCGCGCCGCAAACACCGACGAGGTCTCCAACAACCCCACCGCCATACCCACCCACTGCGACCCCTGCCCCGGAAACACAAACACCACATCGGTGTCGCCCTCCGGGCCACCCAGGTCTGCCACCTCACCGACCACGACGCCCTTCGGCGCTGTGCCCGCCGCTACCCCGCGCAGCCCGGCCGTCAGGGCGCCCCGGTCGCCGCCCACCACCACGGCGCGGTGTTCCAGTCCCGCGCGGGACGCCACCAGCGCGTGCCCCACGTCCGCCGGCGAGACCCCCACGTCCGCCGGCGAAAGCTCCAGGTCCGGCAGCGAGAGCGCCTCCCGCTCCGCCGGATCCTTCCGCTCCGCCCGCTCTGCGCGGCTCGCTGCCGGTCCGGTCCGCTCCGCCCAGTCCGCGAGGCGCTCGGCCTGGGCCCGCAGCGCCGCCGCCGAGCGCCCGGACACCACCCAGGGCAGGGCGTCCAAGGGCGTAGCTTCTTGTGCGGCCTCGTCGACCGAAGCCCCCTCTGCGGCCTGTGCCCCTCGGGCCTGTTCGTCTGTGGTCTGTTCCTCTGGGGTCTGTGCCTCTGGACCCTGTGCCTCTTGGGCTTGTTCGTCTGCGGCCTGTTCCTCCGGGGCCTGTTCGAGCAGGACGTGCGCATTGGTTCCGCTGCCGCCGAACGACGAGACACCGACGCGTCGGGGTGCGTCGGTGCCGGGCCAGGCCACCTCGTCCGTGAGCAGCCGGACGTTCCCGGTGGACCAGTCGACGTGGGGCGACGGCGCGTCGATGTGGAGCGTGGCCGGCAACTCGCCATGGCGGAGCGCCTGCACCATCTTCATGACGCCGGCAATGCCGGAAGCGGCCTGGGCATGCCCGATGTTGGACTTGAGCGAGCCGATCCACAGCGGCCGGTCCGCGTCCCGTTCCTGACCGTAGGTGGCGATCAGCGCCTGTGCCTCGATCGGGTCACCGAGCGTGGTACCCGTACCGTGCGCCTCCACCGCATCGACGTCCGACGGCCGCAGACCCGCGTTGGCCAACGCGGCCCGGATCACCCGCTGCTGCGACGGGCCGTTCGGCGCCGTCAGACCATTGGACGCACCGTCCTGATTGATTGCCGAACCCCGCACCACCGCCAGCACCGGGTGCCCCTTGCGCCGCGACTCCGACAGGCGCTCCAGCAGCAGGACTCCCACGCCCTCGCCCCATCCGGTGCCGTCGGCGGCAGCGGCGAACGGCTTGCAACGCCCGTCGCGCGCCAGCCCCCGCTGTCGGCTGAACTCCACGAAGTTCCGCATCGAGGACATGACGGTGGCGCCGCAGGCGAGCGCCATGGAGCATTCGCCGTGCCGCAGCGCCTGGACCGCGAGGTGCAGGGCGACCAGGGACGACGAGCACATGGTGTCGACGGTGACGGCCGGGCCTTCGAGGCCGAAGCTGTAGGCGAGGCGGCCGGACAGCACGGCCGCCGATCCGCCGGTCAGGAGATGGCCCTCGACGCCCTCGGGGGCGGTGCTCCCGTCGGCGGCAGCGGCGTAGCCCTGGTTGCTCGATCCGACGAAGACGCCGGCACCGCTGCCGCGTACGGAGGTCGGGTCGATACCCGCCCGCTCGAAGGCTTCCCAGGTCGTCTCCAGCAGCAGCCGCTGCTGCGGGTCCATGGCCAGCGCCTCGCGCGGCGAGATCCCGAAGAAGCCGGCGTCGAACTCCGGGGCGTCGTAGAGGAAGCCGCCCTCGCGCACATAGCTGCGGCCGGCCCGGTCGGCGTCGGGGTCGTAGAACGTGTCCACGTCCCAGCCTCGGTCGGTCGGCATGGGGGCGATGGCGTCGGTGCGTTCGGCGACCAGCTGCCACAGGTCCTCGGGGGAGCGCACCCCGCCCGGAAGCCGGCAAGCCATGGCGACGATCGCGATGGGCTCCTGCTCCCGTGACTCGACTTCCTGCAGCCGTCGACGGGTCTGCCGCAGGTCGGTGGTGACCCGCTTGAGGTAGTCGCGAAGCTTGTCCTGGTTGTCCATGTAGCGTCAGCCCTTCAAGAAACCGGTGGTCGGTGGGCGTACCGGGTCAGCCGATCCCGAGTTCCCTGTCGATCAGGTCGAACATGTCCTCATCGCTCGCTTCCGCGAGCTCGTCGTCGACGGCTCCGTCCGCCGTCTGTCGTCCGCCTTCCGGTCGCAGCCGGCTGTCCGGCTGCGGCCCGCCTTCCGACTGCGGCCGGCCATTGGGTTGCACCTCGCCTTCCAGCTGCGGCCCGCTTTCCCAGTGGGTGAGCAGGTCCCGCAGCCCGTCGACGAGGGCACGCCGCGAGGTGTCGTCGGTTGCCGCGCGCAGGGCGCCGTCCACCTGCTCCAGCTCGGGCAGCAGGTGACCTCCGCTCCCGGTGAGCGGCGACGGGGGAAGGAGCGCGTCCCGCAGGTATCCGGCGAGCGCGGCCGGTGTGGGGTGGTCGAAGACCAGGGTGGCGGGGAGCGTCAGCCCGGTGGCCGCCTTGAGGCGGTTGCGCAGCTCGACTCCGGTCAGCGAGTCGAAGCCCAGCTCACGGAAGGCCCGGGCGGGTTTGACCGAGTCACTGGACGCATGCCCCAGCACGGCGGAGGCGTGGCTGCGGACGAGGTCCAGCAGCCTGCGCCGGCGCTTGGGCTCGGGCAGCGCGGCCAGCTCGCCAGCCAGGTCCGGTCCTGGTGCGTCGACCTGGTCCGGCCGTTCGTCGTGGCCGGTGGTCAGCTGCCGCGCCTCCGGAATCTCATCCAGCAGCGGCCGGGGGCCGCCCACGGTGTAGGCCGGGAGGAAGCGGTCCCACTGGATGTCGGCGACGACCAGCGTGGTCTCCCGGTGGTCGACGGCCTCGCGCAGCGCCGCCACAGCGAGACGGGGGTCCATCGCGGGAACGCCCCGGCGGCGCAGCTGTTCGGCCACGCCCTCATCGACCATGCCGCCACCGTCCCAGGCACCCCAGGCGATGGCGGTGGCGGGCCGGCCCTGTGCGTGGCGCCATTCGGCGAGCGCATCGAGCGCGGCATTGGCCGCCGCGTACGGGCCCTGGCCGCCGTTGCCCCACACTCCGGCACCGGAAGAGAACAGCACGAAGGCGTCCAGCGGGTGGTCGGCCAGCAGTTCGTCGAGGTGGCAGGCGCCGGAGACCTTGGCGTGTACGGCGGCCAGCACCTCGTCCGGGGAGGTCTCGGTGAGCGGGCGGGCCGGGTCGACGACGCCCGCGGTGTGCACCACGGCGGTCAGCGGGGGCCCGTCGGAGAGCGAACCCAGCAGCTCGGCCACCGCGGCGCGGTCGGTGATGTCGCATGCCGTCACCGTCACCCGCGCCCCCAACGCCGTCAGCTCGGCGGACAGCTCGGTCGCGCCCGGGGCATCGGGACCGCGCCGGGCGACGAGGACGAGGTGCTCCGCGCCCTCGGCGGCGAGCGCCCGCGCCACATGAGCCCCCAGGGCACCGGTACCGCCGGTGATCAGAACCGTGCCGCGCGGCCGCCACGGCTCGGCGCCGGCCCGCGCGTCAAGCGGCGCGTGCACCATCCGCCGGACGTAGACACCGGATGCCCGGACGGCGTACTCGTCGCCTTGGTTGTCCCCTTGGCCGTTCCCTTGGTCGTTCCCTTCACCGTTCCCTTGGTGTCCGCCCCTGGCAGGGGTCCCGTCCCCACTCCCGGCCCGGGCCCCGTACCCGCTCCCGATCTCGTCCCCGAGCAGGCGCAGGTACCGGCGTCGCGCCGGTGCGTCCAGGATGCCCGGCAGGTCGATCAGGCCGCCCCAGTGCGCGGGGTGGTCGAGGCCGAAGACCCTGGCCAGCCCCCAGAGCGCGGCCTGGGCCGGATTGCGCACGGGGTCGGGCACCCGGTCGGTTTCCGGCGCCCGCTCGGCCGCTCCGATGGACACGGCTCCCTGAGTGACCACCCACAGTCGGAAGTCCAGGCGCGTGTCGGCGTCCAGGCCCGTGTCGGCCCGTGCCAAGGCCTGGGCGAGCGCCATGGTGCTCAGCAAGCTGCCGGGCACTCCGCGGTGGCCGTCGATGTCGCGGTCGTCCAGCGCGAGCAACGACAGTATGTGACAGGGACCGGGGCCCTCAATGGCCTTGCCCGCCGTCGTCAACTGCGCCACGAGAGCGGCACGATCGACGGCCAGGGGGACGGACACGATCCGGGCCCGGTCGCCGAGCCCATGGACGGTCGCCTGCACAAGGTCGTCGTCCTCGTGGCCGACGGGCACAACAACCAGCCAACGTCCTGCCGACTCCGCCTGCTCCGTCTCGTCCGGCTGTCCGGGCCGATCGGGGTGCTGGGGCTGTTCGCGGTCGGGCTGTACGGGCTGTACGGGCTGGTCGGGGTGCGCGGGCTGTTCGCGGTCGGGCTGTACGGGCTCGGCCTGTGGCCGCCAGACGATGCGGTAGCGCCAGCCGTCGACCGTACTGCGCTGCTGCCGCTGCCGATGCCACGCCGAGAGCGCCGGCAACACTTCGGACAGCGCCCCCTGCTC
Organism: Streptomyces sp. NPDC020742; assembly: GCF_040641675.1. Classification (NCBI taxonomy): domain Bacteria; kingdom Bacillati; phylum Actinomycetota; class Actinomycetes; order Kitasatosporales; family Streptomycetaceae; genus Streptomyces; species Streptomyces sp. NPDC020742. The sequence goes on along the minus strand of NZ_JBFAEA010000002.1, from coordinate 786,878 downwards.
CGACAGCCCGAGCGTCGCGGCCAGACCATCGGCATCCGCACGCTCCACCGACTCCCAGAACTCCCCGTCCAGCGCACCCGCGGCAGCCGGCAGCGCAGCGGGCCCCGCCGACTCCAGCCAATAGCGCCGGTGCTGAAAGGCGTACGTGGGCAGCTCCACCAGCCGGGGCCGATGCGCAGCAAAGGCCGGCGACCAATCCACCTCCACACCGTGTACGTACAACTCGCCCAGGGACGTGTAGAAGCGGGCCGGTCCGCCCTCGCCGCGGCGCAGGGTGCCGGTCACCAGCGTCTCCTCCGCCGTCCCCGCGTCGTCCAAGGTCTCCTGGACCGGAACCGTCAAGACCGGATGCGGGCTCACCTCCACGAACACCCGGTGGCCCTGGGCCAGCAAGTGCCGTACTGCGGGCTCCAGTTCGACGGTCTGCCGGAGATTGGCGTACCAGTACGCGGCATCCATCTCCGCCGTGTCCAGCCACTGCCCCGTCACCGTCGACAACAACGGCACCGAGGACGCCCGTGGCCGTATCGGCGCCAGGGCGGCAAGGAGCTCCTCGCGAATCTCCTCCACATGCGCCGAATGCGACGCGTAATCCACCTCGATGCGCCGCGCCCGAATACCGGCTTCCCGGCAGCAGAGCATCAGCTCGTCCAGCGCCTCCGCATCACCGGACACCACCACCGACGACGGGCCATTGACCGCGGCAATCGACAACTGCCCAGGCCACTGCTGGAGCAGCACATCCGCCTGCGTACGCCCCAACGCCACCGATACCATCCCGCCCCGACCCGCCAGAACACGGAGGGCACGGCTCCGCAGCGCCACCACCCGGGCACCGTCCTCCAAGCTCAACCCACCCGCCACACACGCCGCGGCAATCTCGCCCTGGCTGTGTCCCACCACTGCCGACGGCTCCACCCCGAAACCACGCCACAGCTCCGCCAACGACACCATCACCGCCCACAGAACGGGCTGCACCACATCCACCCGCTCCAACCCCGGAGCACCCTCCACCCCACGCAACACCCCACCCAACGACCAACCCTCCGGCCAGTCCACAAACGGCCTCAACGCCGCCTCACACTCACCCAACCGCGCCGCAAACACCGACGACGACTCCAACAACCCCACCGCCATACCCACCCACTGCGACCCCTGCCCCGGAAACACAAACACCGTCCGACCCGGATCACCCACCACCACACCCGAAGGCATCAACCCCCGCAAAAAAGCGACCAGTTCACCACTCTCAGAACCCACGACAACAGCCCGATGCTCAAACGCCGACCGCGCCGCCACCAACGACCAACCCACATCCACCACCGACACGTCCCCACCGGCACCTACATCGGTCCCGGCACCCGCCCCGGCCCCAGCCCCAAGACCACCACCAGCACCAGCACCAGCACCAGCACCAGCACCACCCTCCACCCACAACGCCAACCGCTCCGCCTGCCCAGCCAACGCCTCAACACCACGCCCCGACACCACCCACGGCACCACCACCCCACCCGAAGAAGAAGCCACCAAGCCACCACCACCACCACCACCAACACCAACACCAACACCAACGTCATCCCCCTCCCGCCGCGCCGCCCCAGCAACCACCCCCAGCTCCGGCACCTCAGCAACCACCCCCTGCTCCGGCGCCTCGACAATCACATGCGCATTCGTCCCACTGATGCCGAAGGAGGAGATGCCGGCGCGCCGTGGACGTCCCGTGGCCGCGTCCCACGGACGTGCCTCGGTCAGCAGCGCCACTGCCCCCGCCGACCAGTCCACATGCGGTGACGGCTCATCGACGTGGAGCGTCGCCGGCAACTCGCCATGGCGCATGGCAAGCACCATCTTCATGACACCGGCCAGCCCCGAGACGGTCTGGGTGTGCCCGATGTTCGACTTGACGGAGCCGATCCACAGCGGCGGCCGCTCCGGGTCCCGGTCGCTGCCGTACGTAGCGATCAGCGCCTGCGCCTCGATCGGGTCGCCGAGTGCCGTGCCCGTACCGTGCGCCTCCACCGCATCGACGTCCGAAGGCCGCAGACCCGCGTTCGCCAGCGCGGCCCGGATCACCCGCTGCTGCGACGGGCCATTCGGCGCCGTCAGACCATTGGACGCACCGTCCTGATTGATCGCCGAACCCCGCACCACCGCCAGCACCGGGTGCCCCTTGCGCCGCGCCTCCGACAGACGCTCCACCAGCAGCACGCCGGCCCCCTCAGCGAGGGCGAAGCCGTCGGCCGCCGCCGCGAACGGCTTGCACCGGCCATCGGGGGCGAGCCCGCGCTGGCGGCTGAAGCCGATGAACGGGCCGGGGTCGGCCATGACCATGGCCGCGCCCGCGACGGCGAGGGAGCAGTCCCCCGAACGGAGTGCCTGCACCGCCATGTGCAGCGCGACCAGCGACGACGAGCATGCGGTGTCCACGGTGACGGCGGGGCCCTCCAGCCCCAGCGTGTAGGCGACCCGACCGGAGGCGACGCTCGCTGCCGCGCCGGTCGCCAGGTAGCCCTCGACCTGCTCGGAGTCCAGGGCACGCAGCCGGTTGCCGTACTCCTGGTCGGTGACGCCCATGTAGACGCCGGTCCCGCTGCCGCGCAGCGACCTGGGGTCGATCCCGGCGCGTTCGATGGCCTCCCAGGAGGTCTCCAACAGCAGCCGCTGCTGCGGGTCCATGGCCAGCGCCTCGCGCGGCGAGATCCCGAAGAACTCCGCGTCGAAGTCACCCGCGTCGCGCAGGAATCCGCTCTCCCGGACATAGCTGCGGCCCGGCCGGTCGGCGTCGGGGTCGTAGAGGCCGTCCAGGTCCCAGCCCCGGTCGGTGGGGAAGGGGGACACCGCCTCGGCCCCGTCCCGCACCAGTCGCCATAGGTCCTCCGGCGCACGTACGCCGCCCGGGAAGCGGCAGGCCATGGCCACGATCGCGATCGGGTCGTCCTCAGCCGGTCGTACGACGGGAGCCGGGGTTTCCGCCACCGCCGTGCCGGACTCCTCTGCGCCCGGGGTCCGGGTATGGACGTACGCGGCGAGGGCGGCGGGGCTGGGGTGGTCGAACACCACGGTGCTGGGTAGGCGCAGGCCCGTGGCCCGGCCGAGGCGGTTGCGCAGTTCGACGGCGGTCAGCGAGTCAAAGCCCAGTTCCTTGAAGGGGCGTTGTGGGTCTATCGGGACCGACTTGTCGTGCCCGAGTACGGAGGCGACGTGCTCACGGACGAGTTCCAGCAGGGCGGTGCTGCGTTCACGGGCGTCGAGTCCGGCCAGTCGTTCGGCGAGCGCCGGACGTTCGGATCCGCCCTGTGCATCTCCACGGCGGGCTCCCCGGGCGCCGTCATCGCCTCGCTCTCGGTCTCCGTAGCCGTGCCCGTACCCATCCCCGTTTTCCTCCCCGTCCCCGTTCGCCGTGAGCTCCGGGATCTCCGACAGCAGCCGGCTGGGCCGTACGGAGGTGAAGACGCTGCCGAAGCGTCGCCAGTCGACCTCCGCGACCGCGATGGTCGTGTCGTCGTGGTCGAGCGCCTGCTGGAGTCCGCTGAGCGCGGTGTCGGGGTCGATGACGGGAACACCGCGGCGGCGCAGCACGTCCTGGAGCGACTCGGGGATCATGCCGCCGCCGGCCCAGGGGCCCCAGGCAATGGACAGCACCGGCAGCCCGGCGGCCCGGTCGCACTCGGCACGGGCGTCGAGGAGGGCATTGGCCGCGGCGTAGGCACCGTGGTCGGCGACGCCCCAGGTCCCCGATATGGAGGAGAAGTGGACGACGGCATCGAGCCGTGCCGGGTCGAGGATGCGGGCGAGGTGCGCGGCGCCGGTGACCTTGCCCGCGCAGGTGGCGGCGAGGTCCTCCGGCCGGGCTTCCGCGAGGGGGCCCAGCGCGCTGACCCCGGCGGCGTGGACGACGGCCCGGATCGGCTCCCCGTCACGTTCGGTCTGCCGCACGAGGTCCGCAACGGCCCGCTGGTCTCCGATGTCGCAGGCGGCGACTGTGACGTGCACACCCAGGTCACGGAGTTCGGCGCGCAGCGCGGCCGCCCCGGGGGCGTCGGCACCGCGACGGCCGGTGAGGACGAGGTGGTCCGCGCCGTTGGCGGCGAGCCACCGGGCGACGCGGGCGCCCAGGGCACCGGTGCCGCCGGTGACGAGGACCGTGCCGCGAGGACGCCAGGAGCGACGCGGGGGCGTGCCGTTCGCCGGAGCGGGGACCAGCCGTCGGCCGAGTACGGCGGTACCGCGGACGGCGAGCTGGTCCTCGTCGCCGCCGGCCGCCAGGATCCGTACCAGCAGACCCGCCGAGCGACGGCGGTCCCGATCGGGGGCCCCGTCGACCCCTTCGCCCGGTTCTGGAGCCCTTCCGCCCCGGTCGCCCACGTCGCTCCGGTCAGCTTCCTCGACCCGCCCGGCCGGCCCGGCCAGTTCCGCCGGCCCGGGCAGGTCGACCAGACCGCCCCAGCGCGCCGGGTGCTCCAGCGCGGCGACCCGGCCGAGTCCCCAAATGCCGGCCTGATCGGGGCGTGCGGGGGCGATGTCCCCGGCAGGCTCCGCCTCGTTGGATGTGCTGCCGTGGCCGTCACCCGTGCCGGTGGCGACCGCGCCCTGGGTGACACACCACAGCGGGGCGTCGATCCCGGCATCCCCGAGAGCCTGCAGCAGCGCGAGGGTGCTTACCAGACCGGCCGGAACACTCGGGTGGGCACCGTCCGGCCGCTCGTCCAGCGCCAGCAGCGACAGCACCCCAGCGAACGGCCCCGGCGCCTCCTGCGCTCCCCGTCCCTCCCGTACCCCCTGTGTCTCGCGTACCCCCTGTATCTCCCGCAGCCGATCCGCCAGCCCGTCCGCGTCCGCCAGCGTCAACGGGCAAAGGTGCGCGCCCGCTTCTTCCAGCGCATCCCGGACGCTGTGCACCAGCGCGTCGTCCTCGTACCCCGCGGGAACGACGAGCAGCCAGGTACCGTCGAGTGGCCGGGCTGTCGGCTCCGCGAGGGTTCGCCAGACGATGCGGTAGCGCCAACCGTCCGCCGTGGCGCGCTGTCGCCGGCTCAAGCGCCATGTGGACAGGGCGGGCAGCACCTCGTCCCACGCCTCGACGCCGGGCAGGCCCAACGTACCGGCCAACGCCGTTGTGTCCCGGGCCTCCACGGCCGTCCAGAAAGCCGCCTCTTCGGGAGAGGCCGCCACGGCCGGTGCCTCCGGCTCCAGCCAGAAGCGCTGCCGCTGGAAGGCGTACGTCGGAAGTTCCACGAGTCGGGGGCTACGGGTGGCAAAGACCGGCGACCAGTCCACGTCCACCCCGCACACATACAGCTCGCCCAGAGAGGCGTAGAAGCGGCCCGGTCCGCCCTCACCGCGGCGGAGGGTGCCGGTCACCACCCCCGTCTCGACGCCCGCCCCCTCAAGGGTCTCCTGCAACGGCACCGTCAGTACGGGATGCGGGCTGACCTCGACGAACACCTGGTGTCCAGCGGCGGCGAGCGCTTCGACGGCGGGAGCGAACTCCACGGTCTGCCGGAGATTGGCGTACCAGTACGCGGCGTCCATCTCCGCCGTGTCCAACCACTCCCCCGTCACCGTCGACCACAACGGCACCGACGAGGAACGCGGCTCTACCGTCGCCAGAGCATCGAGCAGCTCCGCACGAATCTCCTCCACCTGTGCCGAGTGCGAGGCGTAGTCGACCTCGATCCGCCGCGCCCGGACACCCCGGCGCTCGCACTCCGCCACCAAGCCGTCCAGAACATCGGCATCACCCGACACCACCACCGACGACGGCCCGTTGACCGCAGCGATCGACACCCGTCCCGGCCATAGCTGAATCAACTCCTCCGTCTGGATACGGCCAAGCGCCACCGACACCATCCCGCCCCGACCCGCCAGAACCCGCAGCGCACGGCTCCGCAGCGCCACCACCCGAGCGCCGTCCTCCAAGCTCAACCCACCCGCCACACACGCCGCCGCAATCTCCCCCTGGCTATGCCCCACCACCACCGACGGCTCCACCCCAAAACCACGCCACACCTCCGCCAACGACACCATCACCGCCCACAACACCGGCTGCACCACATCCACCCGCTCCAACCCCGGAGCACCCTCCACCCCCCGCAACACCCCACCCAACGACCAACCCTCCGGCCACTCCACAAACGGCCTCAACGCCGCCTCACACTCACCCAACCGCGCCGCAAACACCAACGACGACTCCAACAACCCCACCGCCATACCCACCCACTGCGACCCCTGCCCCGGAAACACAAACACCGTCCCGGATGCGGGTGCCGTGGGTACGGAGCCAACGGCGGTACGGGGGTGTGGGTCGCCCTCGGCCAACGCGTGCAGGTCGCTGACCAACGCGGCCCGGTCGTCCCCGACGAGCACCGCCCGGTGCTCCAGCGCCGCACGGGAGGTCAGCAGGGAGTGCGCCACGTCGTAGGGCACGGCATCGGAAGCGTCAGGACGGTCCGGAGCATCGGGTGCGGGCATGAGGTGGGCTGCGAGGGCGGCAGCCTGCGCCCGTACGGCTTCCGGGGTGCGGCCATGGACCACCCAGGGCACGACTGGCCGCTCAGAGGGATTGTCCCCTTCCCCCTCAATCGCCCCATCGGGTTCTTCAGGGAGTCCTTCAGGGAGCCCTTCAGGGAGCCCTTCAGGGAGCCCTTCGGGGAGCAGCCCCTCATCGAGCCCCTCATCGAGCTCTTCGCCAAGCTCGTCACCGGGCTCGTCGAACTGCTCGTCGAACTGCTCACCGACCCGCTCGGTGACCCGCTCATCGCCCTGCTGGTGATCGGGCTCATCGTCAGCAGCCCCATCGACAGCCCCGCGGGCGGGATCCTGCGCCTCTTCCGTCGGCGGCTGCTCCACGATCACATGCGCGTTGGTGCCGCTGATCCCGAACGAGGAGATGCCGGCCCGGCGGATGTGCCCGTCCGGCTCCCACGGCTGTGCCGCGGTGAGCAGCCGTACCGTACCCGCCGACCAGTCCACGTGCGGCGAGGGCTCGTCGAGGTGGAGCGTCTCCGGCAGCATCCCGTGCCGCATGGCGAGCACCATTTTGATGACCCCGGCGACACCGGCGGCGGCCTGGGTGTGGCCGATGTTGGACTTGAGCGAGCCGAGCCGGAGCGGGCGGCCCTCCTCCCGGTGGCACCCGTACGCGGCGATCAGCGCCTGGGCCTCGATGGGATCGCCCAGCGTCGTCCCGGTACCGTGCGCCTCCACCGCATCGACGTCGGCGGGCCGCAGGCCGGCATGGGCGAGCGCTGCTTGGATCACCCGCTTCTGCGCCAGACCGCTGGGGGCGCTGAGACCGTTCGATGCGCCGTCCTGGTTGGTGGCGCTGCCACGGACGAGGGCGAGCACCGGGTGGCCGTTGCGGCGGGCGTCCGACAGGCGTTCCAGAAGCACGATTCCGGCGCCTTCGCCCCAGGCCGTGCCGTCCGCAGCCGCGGCGAACGGCTTGCACCGCCCGTCCGGTGCGAGTCCCCGTTGGCGGCTGAACTCCACAAACATGCCCGGCTGTGCCATCACCGTCGCCCCACCGGCCAGCGCCAGCGTGCACTCCCCCGCGCGCAACGCCTGCGCTGCCAGGTGGAGCGCTACCAGGGAGGAGGAACAGGCCGTGTCGACGGTGACGGCCGGGCCTTCGAGACCGAAGGTGTAGGCGATGCGACCGGAGGCCACACTGGTGGCCGTGCCGGTCAGGACATGGCCACCCACCTTGTCATCGGCGCGGTGCAACCGGGGCCCGTACTCCTGCGCCATCGCGCCGATGAACACGCCCGTGCGGCTGCCGCGCACGCCCGAAGGGTCGATGCCCGCGCGCTCCAGCGCCTCCCAGGAGGTCTCCAGCAGGAGCCGCTGCTGCGGATCCATGGCCAGCGCCTCGCGCGGCGAGATCCCGAAGAGGCCGGCGTCGAAGGAGGCGGCGTCGACGAACCCGCCCTCGCGTACGTAACTGGTGCCCGACCGGTCGGGGTCCGGGTCGTAGAGCGCGTCGAGGTCCCAGCCCCGGTCGGTGGGAAACGCCGAGACCGCGTCCACCCGGTCGCGCAGCAGCCGCCAGAGCTCTTCGGGCGACCGTACGCCGCCGGGGTAGCGGCATGCCATCGCGACGATGGCGATCGTGTCGTCGGGGGCATCGAGGTCGTCGGCCATGACGCGGGTGTCACGGGCACGGGCACCGTCGCTGTTGCCGTCGCCGTCGCCGTCGCCGGAGACGCTCCCGTAGCGGGGAGCGTCGGCCGAGCTGTGCGTGTCCTCGGCGGTGCGAGTGCCGCCCAGCAGATCCGTGTCGATGTAGTGGGCCAGCCGCGCGGGCGAGGGGTGGTTGTACAGCGCGGTGGACGGCAGTCGGAGCGCCAGTGCGCGGTTGAGCTGGTTGCGCAGTTCGACCGAGGTGACCGAATCGAAGCCCAAGTCCTTGAAGGTCCATGTGGTGTTGAGGGTCGACGGCTCCTGGTGGCCCAGGACCACGGCGGCATGGTCGCGTACGACGTCGAGGATCGGCCGCCGCCGTTGCTGCGCGGGCCGGTCGGTCTGCGCGTGGGCGGACGGATCGAGCGGGGCCGCGTCGACCTCGCGGCGCGGGCCCGTGCTGCCGGCCGTGTCCGCTATCCAGTGCCGCTCGCGCTGGAAGGCGTACGTGGGCAGCTCCACCAGCCGGGGCCGATGCGCGGCGAACGCCGGCGACCAATCCACCTCCACACCGTGTACGTACAACTCCCCCAGGGACGTGTAGAAGCGGGCCAGGCCCCCCTCGCCACGGCGCAGAGTGCCGGTCACCAGCGCCCTGTCCTCCACGCCCGCGTCCTCAGCCGCCTCCTGCACCGGAACGGTCAGGACCGGATGCGGGCTGACCTCGACGAACACCCGGTGATCCTCAGCCAGCAAGTGGCGTACCGCAGGGTCCAGTTCCACGGTCTGCCGGAGATTGGCGTACCAGTACGCGGCATCCATCTCCGACGTGTCCAACCACTCCCCCGTCACCGTCGACAACAACGGCACCGAGGACGCCCGTGGCCGTATCGGCTCCAGCGCAGCCAGCAACTCCTCGCGAATCTCCTCCACATGCGCCGAATGCGACGCGTAATCCACCTCGATACGGCGCGCCCGGACATCCGCCTCCTGGCAGGAGGCCACCAGCTCGCCCAACGCCTCCGCATCACCGGACACCACAACAGACGACGGGCCGTTGACCGCGGCCAGGGACACCCGCCCCTGCCAGCGCCCGATCAACTCCTCAGCCTGGCCACGACCAAGAGCCACCGACACCATCCCGCCCCGACCCGCCAACACCCGCAGCGCACGACTCCGCAGCGCCACCACCCGGGCACCGTCCTCCACACTCAACCCACCCGCCACACACGCCGCCGCAATCTCCCCCTGGCTATGCCCCACCACCGCCGACGGCTCCACACCAAAACCACGCCACACCTCCGCCAACGACACCATCACCGACCACAACACCGGCTGCACCACATCCACCCGCTCCAACCCCGGAGCACCCTCCACCCCACCACGCAACACCGCACCCAACGACCAACCCTCCGGCCAGTCCACAAAAGGCCTCAACGCCGCCTCACACTCACCCAACCGCGCCGCAAACACCGGCGAGGTCTCCAACAACCCCACCGCCATACCCACCCACTGCGACCCCTGCCCCGGAAAGACAAACACCGTCCGACCCGGATCACTCACCACCACACCCGAAGGCATCAACCCCCGCAAAGAAGCGACCAGTTCACCACTCTCAGAACCCACGACAACAGCCCGATGCTCAAACGCCGACCGCGACGCCACCAACGACCAACCCATATCCACCACCGACACGTCCCCACCGGCACCTACAGCGGTCCCGGCACCTGCCCCGGCCCCAGCCCCAAGACCACCCCCACCACCAGCACCAGCACCAGCACCAGCACCCTCCACCCACAACGCCAACCGCTCCGCCTGCCCAGCCAACGCCTCAACACCACGCCCCGACACCACCCACGGCACCACCACCCCACCCGAAGAAGAAGCCACCAAGCCACCACCACCAACACCAACGTCCTCCCCCTCCCGCCGCACCGCCCCAGCAACCACCCCCAGCTCCGGCACCTCAGCAACCACCCCCTGCTCCGGCGCCCCAGCAACCACCCCCTGCTCCGGCGCCTCGACAATCACATGCGCATTCGTCCCGCCCATGCCGAACGACGAAACACCCGCAACCAGTTGACGTCCCGACTCCCCCCTCCAGGGCGCGGACTCGGTCTGGACCCGCAGGTTCAGGCTGTCGAGCGGGATGTCGGGGTGGGGGGTGGTGAAGTTCAGGCTCGGTACGAGGCGGCCGTGGGCCATGCACAGCACCAGCTTCAGGAGCCCGGCGATACCGGCCGCTCCTTCCAGATGACCGATGTTCGTCTTCACCGACCCGACCCGCAACGGGGCACTCCGCCGCGGGGCGGTGCCGTACGCCGCGCCGAGTGCCGCCGCCTCGATGGGGTCACCGACCGGGGTGCCGGTGCCGTGCAGCTCGACATAGTCGATGTCGCCGGGCTCGATGCCGGCGTTCTCGCAGGCCAGTCGGAGGACTTCAGCCTGTGCGCGCACGTCGGGGGTGGTGAGACCGGGTCCCCCACCATCATTGTTGACCGCTCCTCCCCGGATCACGCAGTGGACGTGGTCGCCGTCCGCCAGCGCCTGGCCGAGCGGCTTGAGCACCACGAGGCCACCGCCCTCGCCGCGTACGAAGCCATTGGCCCGGGCGTCGAAGGTGTGGCAGAGCCCGTCCGGACTGAGCACGCCGAGGCGGGCCAGCGCAAGGGAACTCTCGGGGGCGAGGTTGAGATGAACGCCGCCGGCAAGCGCGATGTCGCAGTCGCCGCGGCGCAGGCTGTCGCACGCCGTCTGGACGGCCACCAGTGAGGAGGACTGGGCGGTGTCCAGGGTCATGCTCGGCCCGCGCAGCCCGAGGTGGTAGGAGAGACGGTTGGCGATCAGGCCGCGGTTGAGCCCGGTCGGTGTGTGGTGGTCGAGGGCGTCAGGGCCCTGACGGTGCACCAGGAGGGCGTAGTCCTCGACGGTTGCTCCGACGTACACCCCGGCCCGCCGGCCGCCGAGCTGATCGGGGCGGATGCGGGCGTTCTCCAGGGCCTCCCAGCCGAGTTCCAGGGCGAGGCGCTGTTGCGGGTCCATCGACCGCGCCTCGCGCGGCGAGATGCCGAAAAAGGCGGCGTCGAACGCGGCGACATCGTCGAGGAATCCGCCACGTACGAGCCCTGCCTGCCGCCCCTGCTCCCCCGCGACGGGGTCGGCTTCCTGGCGGAGGGGGGCAGCGGTCGGCCGCTGGGCGGGCGCTTCGGCGACCGCACTCCTGCCCTCGTTGAGGAGTTCCCAGAGGGCGGCGGGAGTGCCCGCCCCGGGCAGTCGGCAGGAGAGGCCGACGACCGCGATCGGCTCGCGGTACGGCGAGGGGACGGCGAGGCCCACGGTGTCCGACCCGTTCATCAATCGCACTCCCAACCCGAAGTGACACGGTCACGGTTCGCCTCACCGTTCCACAGCGTGGAGCCCGGAAAGGCCTGGTGAGGGCCACCTCTAGGGGAACTTCTAGGCATCCGGCAGCCACCCCGACCGGGTGCCCAACGGGCGCTTCAACAGGAGTTCTCAGCAGGAGTTCTCAGCACTCTCCGGCCGCCACCGCCGCGGCGATTCACGTATGGCTCCGGTCGTGGCCTGCACTTCAGGGCGTGTCCGGGTGGGTCGCGGGGGGGGCGCAAAGCCCTGTCATGTGGCGTCGGCCGGTGTCTGCGCGTGCTGGAAGGATGTTGCTGAGGCTCGACCGATCGCGATACGGTCGCCGCACTCTAAAGATCACGCTCTCTGGAAACGCAGCCGCAGAACGGGAGCGAGCCCGCGCACAGCAGCGCGGAGCCACGGAGGGGCGGCACCTGATTCTGGCTTGCCCTCCGGAGGTTTTCCATGAAGATCGGTCTTGGTCTTCCCATCGCTGATCCCGCCCTGCTGCTGACCTGGGCCCAGCTCGCCGATGTCGGCCCCTTCAGTACGCTCGGCCTGCTCGACCGGCTTGTCTTCGACAACCCTGAGCCCCTCATCACCCTTGCGGCGCTCGTCGGCGCCACGTCGCGCATCCGCCTGCAAACCGAGGTTCTGATCGCGCCCGTCCACAACACAGCGATGCTCGCCAAGCAGACCGCGACCCTCGACCGCATGTCCGGCGGCCGGTTCACTCTCGGCGTGGGCGTCGGTGGGCGCGAAGACGACTGCCTGGCCGCGGGCATCGACATCCGACGCCGGGGGCGCCGCCTCGACGAACAGATGCCCCTGCTGCGCCGGACCTGGCGCGGCGAGCCGTACGGCGAAGGCGTCGGCCCCATCGGTCCCGCGCCCACGACGCCCGGTGGCCCGGAGGTACTGTTCGGCGGTTTCGCCCCAGCAGCGATCGAGCGTGTCGGCCGGTTCGGCGACGGCTTCCTCGGCGCGGCGCTGCCGCCGCAGTTCATGGCCGGCCTGTTCCGCAACGTGGAAGCGGTCTGGGAGAAGCACGACCGTGATGGCCGGCCGCGCTTGGTGGCTCAGGCCAACGTCGCCCTCGGCCCAGAGAGCACCGTCGAGCAAGCCCGACGCAATGTCCGTGACTACTACGGATTCAGCGGTCGCGCCGATCACGTGGCCGATGGTCTTCTCACCACGCCGGAGACGATCCGTAAGGCGGTCGCTGACTTCACCGGCATCGGCGCCGATGAAGTCATGCTCTACTGCTGGTCCCCGGATGTCGACCAGATCGACCGGCTTGCCGACACCCTGTTCTAGGGACTGTGTGTCACCTCCGCACCGAAGCCAGAGCCGAATCGCGGTGAGGGCGACCGTGCCCTGGAAGACGCACGCCCGCTTGTCGTATCTGGTTGCTACGGCCCGGAAGCCCTTGAGGGCGTTGACGGTTCGCTCGACTTCGTTCCGCGGACACAGCGGGCCGACGGCGCAGCCCCGCCCCTCAGCCTTCCGATCCGCCTCCGATCCGTCTTCGATCCGCCTCTGGTCCGTCTTCGATCCGCCTCTGATCCGCCTCTGATCCGCCGGACCGGCCCTACCCGTCGGGACCGCGGCGGGCAAGGTGCAGAGACTAGGTGAATGCCAGGCCTTCCCGGTGCAGGCTGCGGGGCAACGGCCGTCCCGTGCCGTACCCGCACCAGCATGGAGAGGCGCAGCGATGCACATGGACAGCGCGGCGGAGTCGTCGCCCATCCCCGGATCCGCATCGTCCGATCGGCGGCCCGGCTCACTGTCCTCCCGGCTGGCCGCCTCCGCCCTGGCCACCGACGGCGGGGTGATGAGCAATGAGGCCTTCGACAAGTGGTTCGAGGAGCGGCAGTACCAGCATGCGCTCCAGGTCAGCCGGATCGCCTTCGACGAACTGCAGGGCTGGGGGTTCGCTCCCGAGACCGGCGACCTCCGGCACGACAGCGGGCGTTTCTTCTCCATCGGCGGGATAGGGGTGCACTCCGACTACGGGCCGGTCCGGCAGTGGTGCCAGCCGATCATCCACCAGCCCGAGATCGGTGTGCTCGGCATCGCGCTGCGGGAGTTCGACGGAGTGCTGCACTGTCTGATGCAGGCCAAGCCGGAGCCCGGGAACGCCAATGCGGTGCAGCTCTCCCCCACGGTGCAGGCGACCAAGAGCAACTACACCCGGGTGCACGGTGGTTCCGCCGTTCCCTACCTGGAGCGCTTCATCGACCCCGACCCGCCACGGGTGGTGGCCGATGCGCTCCAGTCGGAGCAGGGGTCGTGGTTCTTCCGGAAGCGGAACCGCAACATGGTGGTCGAGGTCGGTCCCGAGGTCGAGGCGGGCGAGGACTTCTGCTGGCTCACCCTGGGTCAGCTCGGTGCGCTGCTGCACCGGCCCGATCTGGTCAACATGGATGCCCGGACGGTGCTTTCGTGCCTTCCCGACTGGCGAGCCGGCTCCGGGGCCGCCGGTGCCGGGCTGCACTCCGGGACGGAGATCCGCAGCTGGATCACCCAGCGGCGGGCCCAGCACGAGATCTCGGTGGAGCCGCTGCCGCTGCACGATGCGGCCGGCTGGTACCGCTCCGAGCGCGAGATCGCGCACGAGAGCGGGCTGTTCTTCAGCATCGTCGCCGTCGACGTCCGCTCGCACCGGCGCGAGGTGCCGGCCTGGTCCCAGCCGCTGCTGGAGCCGCATGGGCTGGGGGTGGCCGCGCTGCTGGTCAAGCGGATCGGCGGGGTGCCGCACGCCCTGCTGAGCGCACGCGTCGAGCCCGGCTTTCTCGATGTGGTGGAGCTCGGTCCGACCGTGCAGTGCACTCCGGAGAGCTACGCCCATGTTCCGGCGGAACTCCGTCCCAGGTACCTGGACGTGGTGCTGGACCGGCGACCTGGGCGCACGCTGTTCGACGCGGTGCTGTCGGAGGAGGGCGGCCGCTTCCTCGATGCCCGCAGCCGCTACCTGATCATCGAAGTCGACGAGGACTTCCCCGCCGAGGAGCCCGCGGACTTCCGCTGGGTGACACTACGTCAGATCAATGAGCTGCTGCGGTACAGCCATCACCTGAACGTGCAGGCCAGGACGCTGGTCGCGGCCCTGCGAACGGTGCTGTGACGGGGCGCTGCCGTACCGGCATGGTGCGGTAACGGCGCGGTGCCGCAATGGGGCGGTGGCGTTATGCGGCGGCGCTGCAGCGGGGCGGCGCCGCGACAGGACGCTGCCGCTACCGGGCACCGCCACCAGGGCGGGCGGCACCGGGGCCCGGCGTCACCACTGCTCATCGCCCCGGCCGCCCGGACGGATGCTCGAACACAGGGCGGCCAGCGCCGTCTCGACATGGTCCAGGTGCCTGCTCATGGCCTGCACGGAGCCCTCCTCGGAGCTTCGGGTGATCGCCTCGACGATGGCCCGGTGTTCCTCGTTCGACCGCTCACGGCGGTCCCGGTCCAGCACGTTCAGGAAGGTGGACTGCTGCGTCAAGGCGTCCCGGATGGCCTCGATCACGCTGCGGAACACGAGGTTGCCGGAGCATTGCGCCAGGGTGACGTGGAACTGGGTGTCCAGTGCGGCCCAGGCCGCCGTGTCGGACTCGTGCTCCATACGATGCCGCAGCTCATGGAGGTGGTCCAGGTCGGCCTGGGTCCGCCGGGTGGCGGCGTAGGCGGCGACCGGGATCTCGACGTGCCGGCGGGCCTCGACGAGGTCCCGCGCGGGGTACGCGCCGAAGGTGGGCCCCTCGGACTTCTCCGGCGCCGCGACATAGGTGCCCTTGCCCGCGTGGGAGACCGTGAGCCCCAGGGCTTGCAGCGCGCGCAGCGCTTCCCGGACGACGGAGCGGCTCACACCGAACCGGCGCCCCAGCTCCGCCTCGGACGGGAGCTTGTCGCCGACGGCGAGGTCGCCCCGTTCCACGGCGGTGCGGAGGTGTTCCAGCACCACCTGCATCGCATTGACACGCCGCGCGGGCACGGTCGACGTCCGGCTGTCCGACAAGGCCATGGGCCGCATCCTGGGGAGGACCGGAGAGCGGCGTCAAGCACCGTGGAAGAAGGCTGGGGATATCCCTAGAAGGGACGTCCCGGCCGACCGTCGGGTACCGCGGAGCCTCCCGTGACCTGCCTCGATGTACCTCAGCCGGCGCATCGGTGCAGGTAGCGGCGGCACCGTTCTTGACACCCCTGACCGGGGCGTTCGACGATGCCTCAACTTGTCAGGCAGCCGGACAGGCGGGTCTGCGCAGGTCAGGACCGGATGCCCGCGCCCACCCATGGACGGGTTCGGCCGGTTCGGCGCCCCCTGGCCACGAGCCGACGGCCGCCCCCTCACCGGGCCTTCTCACATTCCTTTAAGAACCCCGCCCATTCCCAAGACCCCTCCGACTCGCAAGAGTTCCACACCACCGGGACCGGGACCGGGACCGGGACCGGGACCAGGGTCGGTTCGGAGTCCGGGCCTGCCGGGAAAAGGTTTTCCCGACCGAGACCTTCGCCCCCGAAATTCCGCGGCCCCAGAAGCCCTACTCCCGAGTATTCCCCGCGGGCCCCCGGAGAGGTCATCGATCGCCCGCCGCGCGAAGTCTTCCTGCATCATTTCCTCCCCCCCTCAGGAGTGCTTTGCCCGCATGATGTGGCAACCTTGGCCATGAGCTTCCGGAAATCCCCCTGCAACACAGTGCCGTTGGAGGTGATGCGACAGCCGACGCCAACCGAATCCAGCTGGCCGCAATGAACTTCGAAGGTTCGGTGCGGCACGGAAACCGGCATACCGTCATCGCACAGACGCGCCGGATTTCCGTTTCCCGCATGACCGCGTGCCCTCTTGACCGCCTACCCGCTTGGCTACGTGCCTACGTGACCGCGCGACTACCTGACCGCATGACCGCCTGCCCGGGGGGCCACGGCAGCAGGTCCGCATCCGCACGCGTCCGGATCCGAGTCGCACAAGGGGGAACCGGAGTCTCTGCGCCTGCTTTCCTTGCACAGACCGTCTTTCCACAGACCGCCCTCACACAGACCGCCCTTACGCAGACCCTCGTTGCGCACGGAACTCCTCACGCACAGAACTCCTCGCGCATCGAACTTCTCGCACAGAATTCCTTGCACACAGAACTTCCTTGCATACAGATATTCATGCCCGCCAGACCCTCGCGAACCCCCCACACCCGCCGCCGCACCACCGCGCGGCCCGAAGGGACCTGAACTCGATGTTGCTGGACCGGGAGGCCGAACTCGACCTGGCGGCCGCTGCCCTGCAGGCCGGATGCGGTGCCCTGATACTGGTCACCGGCCCCCTTGGGGTGGGCAAGTCGGCCCTTCTCGACGGCATCGGCGCGCTTGGCGAGGCGCAGCGGGCCCGGCAGCTGCGGGTCAGCGCCGCCCCGATGGAGCGTGGTTTCCCGCTCGGTGTGGCCCGCCAACTGCTGGAACCGGCCCTGCGGGACGCCTCCCACGCCGCGGCGGAGCGGTGGACCACGGGGCCCGCGCGCGCGGCCCGTACCGCGCTCGACAGTGGCTGGCCCGGCGGCGAGGAGGCACAGCGGGCCGTTCTGCACGGTCTTACGGCGCTGGTCGAGAACATGGGGCGCGACCAGCCCCTCCTGATGCTGGTCGACGAACTGCAGTGGGCGGACCGGGCGACGCTGCGCTGGCTGCGGCATCTGGGCGAGCGGCTCGCCGCCCTTCCGGTCGTGCTGGTCTGCGCCGTCCGCGAGGGCGACACGCTCGCCGGCGATCCGGACGTCCAACAGGTCATCGGGCACGCCACGGAGACCCTGCGCCCCGGGAACCTGCCGCTCGACGGCTCCGCCGGGCTGGCCCGGCAGCACTTCGGGGAAGCGGCGGACGAGGCGTTCGTACACGCCTGCCACGAGGCGACCGGCGGCAATCCGCTGTTCCTCGGCTCCGTGCTGGCGGACGCCGCGTCCCAGGGCCTCCGGCCGACGCCCGAGCACGCCCGGGCCGCCGCGGCGCTGCGCCCCGCTCCGCTGCAACGCCGGCTGCTGCTGCGCCTGGACGCGCAGTCGGAGCCGGTGCGGAAGCTGGCACGGGCGGTGGCGGTGCTCGGTACGCAGGCCACTCCGGAGCTGCTGAGCCGGCTGACCGGGCTGGACGCCGCGGTCCGGGACCAGGCCCTGCGGCACCTCACGTCGCTCGGCCTGACGACCGGCATGCGGTGCCCGCGGTTCGTACGGCGCCTGGTGCAGGAGGTGGTGGAGGAGGGTGTTCCGCCTACTGAGCGGACCGCCCTGCACGCGCTCGCGGCCGAGTTGCTGCACCGGACCGGGCGGCCGCCCGAGCGCGTGGCCCGGCACTTGATGGCGCTCACGGCGCCGACCTGGCCGTGGGCCACCGAGGTGCTGCGTGCGGCGGCCCGCTCCGCACAGCGCAGGGGTGCCCCGGAGGTCGCCGCGGGGTTCCTGCGGCGGGCGCTGTTGGACGGCCCGCCGGACGCTGAACGGGCGCAGCTGCTGGTCGACTTGGCCACCGCGGAGCGAAGTTTCGCCCCGTACGCGGCGGTGCGGCACATCGCCCAGGCCGCGTTGCTGCTCGACGAGCCGGAGCAGCGTGCCAAGGCCCTAGTGCGGCTGGCGCCCACCTCGTTCGCGTCGACGCTGCTGCCGGTACAGGAGCTGCTGCGCGAGGTGGCGGACGCGCTGGGGCCCGAGGAGCGGCTGTGGGGGCCCGACCGGGAGCTGGCGCTGCGTCTGGAGGCGCGGCTGCGGCATTCGTCGCTGCCGGAGCCGGACGAGCTGGCGGACTCGGTGAACCGGCTGCTCCACAAGGGCCCCGAGCCCCGGATGGACACCGTGGGGGAACGGGAGTTGCTCGCCCCCTTGCTGGCCGCCGCGACGTTCGCCAACGCGCTGCCCGCGCACAAGGTGGCGCCGATGGCGAACCGGCTGCTGGAGAGCGAACCGGCACTGGCGACGCATGTGCACACCACTGCTCCGCTGGTGGTGGCGTCCCTGGTCGCTGCGGACTCCCTCGACTCGCTGGGTGCCTGGCTCGACCGGGTCGAACAGACCGCGACCGGGCGGCAGACGCGTATGGAGCAGGCGCTGGTCGGCACCGAGCAGGCGCTGGTGTCGCTGGCCAGCGGCCGGTTGGCCGAGGCCAAGGAGCGTGCGCTCGCGGCCTACGAGCTGGGGGGCGCCAAGAACGAAGAGGTCTTCACCGTCTCGTCCATGACGCTGGCCATGGTCTCCATCCCGACCGGGGACGACGCGCTGGCCCAGCGGCTGCTCGCGGGTACCAGCCGGGCGGCGGACGACCCGTATGTGTGGTCGGTGCTCTCCATGTTGAAGGGGCAGTGCGCGGCGCGGAAGGGCGATCTGGAGCTGGGGCTTTCGCACTTCCTCAACGCGGGCCGCCGGCTCGAACAGTGCGGATGGCTCAACCCGGCGCTGCTGCCGTGGGCATCGGCCGCCGCGCTGGTGCACTTCTACCTCGGCAACCAGGAGCAGGCCGCCGAGTTGAGTTCCCTGGAGGTGGAGCGGGCGCGGGTCTGGGGCGCGCCGGGCTCGCTCGGCCGGTCCCTGCGTGCGCACGCCCAGGTGCTCGGGGGACCGGAGGGCACCGAGGTGTTGCAGGAGGCGGTGGACGTGCTCCAGGGCTCCAACAACCGATTCGAGCTGTGCCAGGCCCTGTTGGAACTCGGTGAGCGCCATGGCCCGGATGACCCCCGCGGCCGGGAGGCGCTGTTGGGGGCCCGCGCGGAGGCCGTCGCCTGCGACCTTCCCTGGCTGGTGCGGCGGGCCGAGGAGCGGCTCGCCGAGGCGACGACGCCGGGGCCGACGGGCAATCAGCTGACGCCCGCGGAGCGGAAGGTGGCCGAGCTGGCCGCGTCGGGGCTGACGAACAAGAAGATCGCCGAGTTCCTGAACATCACATGCCGTGCGGTTGAAAAGCATCTGACAAATTGCTACCGCAAGATGTCAATTCGAGGACGGATGGTCCTCGCCGATTCCCTGCGGGAACTCGACCGGTCGACGGACTTCCCCGGGGCGGCCGCCTCGGGCTGAACTCCGCCGCATTGCACGGCGCCACGGCTCTTTCCCGGGCCGTGGCCCTGCCATGCCTGCGGGCGCCCTCTCCCCTTCCTTCGCGCGCCCTCTTCCTTCCCTTCGCGCGCTCTCTTCGCGGGCCGCCTCCGGCGTCCGTTCCCGGGATCGGTTGACTCGCAACAATGAGACCATGACGAAGAGTTATCGCTACCGCACGGTATTGATACCGAACCACCGTACCGAGACACCACAGTGTTTTGCGTATCGCCACACCTCGCGTTGACTGCCCGGACACGGCTTTCCTAGGGTCAAGGTCAGCGGAATACCAATGCAAGAAAGGCACTTCGCTCCGTACGCCGAAGGAGCGGGACGACCAATGCCTCATTCGGCCGCCGGAATTCCCGGTGTGCCGACCGCAGAAAGACGGTAGCTCCCTTGACATCCCAGCGCCATGCCGATCCGATCACCCTTGCGGCCCTTCGCGCCCCTTCCCCCCACCCCGCCGGCCTGCCGGATCAGCCCGTCCCCCGGACCGGGCGACGGGCAGCCGAGCACCAACCGGCCTGTATGGCAAGCCTCGACGCGTCCCTGTCGATCGTGGCCGCCGACGCGGAATTCTTCCGCCTGTTCGGCCTCGATTCCACGGAAACGTGCGGCCGCAATCTCTACAGCCTTCTGCACCCCAGCGCCCCCGTACTGCTCAACCGGCACTTCGCCCGCCTCGCCGAGGGGCAACGAGCCCGGTTCGTGGAGCGGATGGTGGGGATACGGGGCGAGGAGGTGCCGTTCTCGGGTGAGCTGACCGGTGTTGCGGTACGGGGTGAGCCCGCCCAGGCACCGTCCTTCGTGGTGGCCATCCGGCCCGACGACGACGCTCCGGCCCCCGAAGGCGATGAGGAGGCACCGGCCCGGCGCAAGCAGCTGCTGAGCCAGCTCGATGCGCAGATCCTCGAAGGGGTGGCGAGCGGCGCCTCCACGGTTCAGCTGGCCGCCCGGCTCTACCTCAGCCGGCAGGGCGTGGAGTACCACGTCGGCCTGATGCTGCGCAGGCTCAAGGCGCCCAACCGGGCCGCGCTGGTGGCCCGGGCCCACTCCATGGGGATGCTCACCATCGGCAGCTGGCCGCCCCGGGTCCTGTCCGAGTTCGTGAAGGACTCCGACACCCGGCGCAGCCGCCGGGCCGGAGCGCCCGGGCAGCGGCCGGCGGGTGCGGCCGGACCGCGTTCAGGCCGTACCCGCCCCGAGACCGCCACCCCGCGTCCGCCGACGGCCGCCTCCCGCGCCCGTAGCGCGCCGGCCGATGCCCGTGCGTAACGTCCCGGTCGGCGGCGGCTGACCGGCAGCACCCTGGGGCGCCCCGGTCGGGGCGCCCCTTTCGTGCTGCGCGCTTCGCGCTGCGAGCGCGGCGACGACGTACGTGCGGACCGTCGCCGGACGGACCGGGCGAGCGGCCGCACCGCCGCCGTGCACGCTCAGGCCGCCGCGTCGGTGCCAGCGGACAACCGCGGTGGCCGGGGCCCGAGTTCGCAGGCACCGCCCCGGGATCTAGGGATTTCCCCAGGCGGTGTCGGTGACCATGGAGAGGTCGTCGGCGCGGCTCCTTGTGGCCCGACCCCCGGACGCCCGGAGCCGCGCCGGCGGCGGCGGCCGGCACCGTACCCGACCGGCCGCAGGCGCACCGGCTCCGAGAGGGTGACTCCCCCCGCCCTCTCTGGGCCGGTGGGCGCCTTTGCCCACCGCATGCGGGGCTCCGCCCCGTGCTGCGCGGCGCCCTCCCCCGCCGCGCGCGGTGGCGCAACCCGTTGCTGAATGCCCGGGGTTGACGCCGCCTCGGCTCCGCCCCCGGGCTTCCTCCCGGCTTCCCTCGGCGCCTCCCACTTCCCTCGGCTCCTCCCAGCTTCCGCCGCCGTCCGCCCGGCTCCTGCGCGGTCCTTCCGCGCCCGCGTCGTGCACCCATTCGTGCACCCGTTCTGCCGGTGCCACGGGCGCCCCCGCCGGCCACACGCACGGGCGTCTTCACCGGACTTTCGCCTGTGCGGTCCCCCCGGGTGTCTCCCGATCCCTCCGGATGGGAGAAACTGGAGAAAGATCCCAATGGGGAGAGGGCACAGACGTAGGTATGGACAGGCGACCCCCCGGTGTGTCCGGGGCCGGCCACGTGCCGCGCGGGGACGTGCGGCGGCGGACCGGCCGGCGCCCGACGGCCGTCCCTGCGTCCGGCCCCCGGCCCCTGAGGGGTGGCCCGGCACGAGGGTGCCGCGCACGGGTGCGGACAGGAGACTCCCGATGACCAACGGGATACCCATCGACGGAATCAGCTGTCAGCGGGACCGTTTGTCCCTCGCCAACCGCGAGGCGGAGACGGGATTACTGGCCGCACTCCTGCGGGACGCCCGGGCCGGGTCGGGCGCCATCGCCCTGCTGGAGGGTGCCGTCGGCACCGGCAAGAGCCTGCTGCTGCGCCGGCTGGTGTCGGGACCCGGCGTCGAGGGCGTACGGGTGCTCGAGGCGCACGGCGATGCCCTGGGCCACGACGTCCCGTTCGGTGTGGTGCGGCAGCTCTTCGAGCCGCTCCTGACCACCGTCGACGAGGTGCGGCTGGCCCGGCTGCTGAGCGGCAGCGCCGGCACGGCCGCCCAGGCGCTCCGCGGCACACCGCCGCACGGCGCTGCCGTGCCGCCGGCCGAGGACACCTCGTTCTCCGTGCTGCACGGGCTGTACTGGTTCACCTGCAACCTCGCGGCGGAGCGACCGCTGCTGATCGTCGTCGACGACGCGCACCGCGCCGACATGGCGTCGCTGCGCTTCCTCAACCACCTCGCCCGCCGGATCGAGGGGCTTCCCGTCCTGTTGGTGCTGTCCCAGCGGACCGGCGACGAGGCGACGGACGCCGTGCTGCTCTGCGACATCGCGGGGCAGCCGCTGTGCCGGGTCCTGCGGCCCGGACCGTTGACGTCCGAAGGCGTCGGTCAGCTGGTACGGGCCGTCTTCGGTCGTCCGGCGGAGGACGGCTTCCACCACGCCTGCCTGACGATCACCGGCGGCAACCCGCTGCTCGTCCACGCGCTGCTGTGCGTGCTGCGGTCGAGCGGCCGTCCCCCGGCCGTCGAGGAGCTGGCGGACCTCACCGCGGACGACGGCTCCTTCCTGCAGGAGGCGGTCCGCGCCGTGCTGCGGCGGCTGCCCGGGTCCGCCACGGCGGCGGCCCGTGCGCTGGCCGTCATGGGCGACGACGCCCTGCCGGAGGTGTGTGCGCGGCTGGCCGGCCTGGACGACGCCAACCACCTCGCGGCGATGCGGGCGCTGGCGTCCAACAGCCTGGTCTCGGCGGTCGACGAGGGCCGGCGCTGGTCCTTCAACCACGGGCTGATCAGGGAATTCATCGTGACGGGCATGCCGCCAGAGGAGGTCGCGGACGCCCATCGACGCGCCGCCCGGCTGATGCTGGACGCGGGGGCGCGCGCCGAGCAGGTGGCCGGCCACCTGCTGAAGAGCGATCCGCCGACCACCGAGGACTGGGCGGTCACCGTGCTGCGCGAGGCCGCCCGGGAGGCGTCGTTCCGCGGTGCCCCGGCGCTGGCGGCGGAGCTGCTGCGGCACTGTCTGCCCGAAGAGGGACAGCCGCCCGTGGACGCGACCCTGCTGGTCGAAGTGGGCCTGGCCGAGGCACCCGTGGACCCCCAGGCCGCCGCCCGGCACCTACGGGCGGCCCTGGACCATGTGCACGAGCCGCTGCTGCGCTTCCAGGTGTTGAGCTCGCTGGCCGGCTGCCTGACCCGCAGCGAGCAGTCGCTGCAGGCGGTGCGGCTGCTGGCCGAGCAGGCACCGACGGTGCACGACACCACCGGCGATCTGCAGCGCCTGCTGAAGGGGCAGCGGCTGCTGGCGTCCGCCGAGGACCTGCAGAGTTTCACGGAGACCCTGCGGGAGTACCCGTTCGACATCGACCTGCCCGGCGACACCCCCGGTGAGCGGGCCTTGATCGCCACGGGGGCCGGCCTCAGCTGTGTGCGTGCGGACCGGGCGCAGCAGTCGGCCGCCGCGGCCCGCCGGATGCTGAACCGCAGCATCCCAGGCGTGGACTCGCCGTTCTTCCTCGTCACGGCGGCGACGGCGCTGCTGTACGCGGGGCTGCCGGGCGAGGCGGACGCCGCGTACCAGCAGATCATCGAGAGCACCCGGCAGAGCCAGCGGCTGCCGCTGTACAGCCTGTGCCAGGCGTTGCGGGCGGAGGCGCTGTACCGGCTGGGGGCGCTGTCCGAGGCGCTGGCGGCCGTTCAGTCGGCGCTGCGGGTGGTGCCGCCCGGCGCCTGGGGCCGCACGCTGGCGCTGCCGATCGCGACGCGCATCCACGCGTTGCTGGACGTCGGTGACCTCGCCGGTGCCGAGGCGGCCGCGGCGCAGGCCCAGCCGTCGTCGACCCAGGAGACCTGGCAGTGGAACGAGTTCCTGTGCGCGCGGGGGCGACTGCGGCTGGCCCTGCACGCTCCCGAGGCCGCGCTGGCCGACCTGTTGGAAGCGGGCAGGCGGCAGGACCGGTGGACCCGGACGAGTCCCGCCGTGTCGTCGTGGTGGGTGTGGGCCGGCCGTGCACACCTCGCCCTGGGGGCCCGGGCGCCCGCGAGGGATCTCGCGGAGGCCGCGGTGGAGCGCGCCCGGAAGGGCGGCCTCCGCGACGCGCTCGGCGCGGGGTTGCGGCTGCTGGCGCAGACGGAGAACGCGCCGGAGAAGCTCCGGCTCCTGGAGGAGGCCCGGTCCGTCCTGGAGCACGCCCCGGCGCGGCTCGAACGGGCCCGGGTGCTGGTCGACCAGGGCGCCGCGCTGCATGCGTGCGGCCGGACCGAGGCCGCCCGGGAGACGCTCCGGCAGGGGCTCGATCTGGCGTACTCGCTCGGTGCCGGAGCGCTGCGGGCCCGGGCCAACGACGCGCTGCTGGCCACCGGCGCCCGGCCGCGCCGCATCACTTCGAGCGGCCTGGAGTCGCTGACGCCGAGCGAGGAACAGGTGGCGCGGCTGGCTGCCGGCGGCCGGACCAACCGGGCGATCGCCGAGGAGCTGTTCGTCACCCAGCGCACGGTGGAGCAGCATCTGACGTCCGTGTACCGGAAGTTGGGGGTGTCCGGGCGCCGGGGGCTGGGGACGTTCTTCGGCGCTGACCGGGCGGGGAGGTGACGGCGCGGCCGTGAGCCGCGGGAACGGGGCGCGGCCCGGCCCCGTTCCCGGCTGCCGCCGGCCGTCGTCGCGGCTCGTCATGCCTGCGGCCCCTCGCCCCCGCAGAGGGGTGCGGTGGCCGACCCGGTCGGGCGGGCGGTGGGGCCAGTGTGAGCGGCCGGTACCGCGACTGCGGTCACGACCAGCCCCGACCGTACGGCCCAGCGCCCCTCGAAGCCGGTCAGGAGGCGGTCGGCGAGCTGCCAACCGGGCACCAGGAGGCGTGCGGTGAAGGTTCCGCCGGCCGGGTCGAAGGTGAGGAACGCGTCCTCGAATCCGAGGGTGCGGCCGGTCATCGGGAACCACGCCTTGTAGACCGCTTCCTTGGCGCTGAACAGCAGGGTGTCCCAGGGCAGCGGCGGGGCTCCGGGGCGGTCGCGGGGCAGGTGGGCCCGCTCGTCCGGCAGGGACACGGCGTCCAGAATCCCGTCCGGAAGGGGCCTGGCCGGCTCGGCGTCGGCGCCGACGGCGAGCACCTCCTGGCGGGGTGCGACCGCGGCCGCGGCGTACCCCTCGCAGTGGGTGAGGGCGCCTACGGTGCCGGAGGGCCACCGGGGCTCGCCGCGGGGCCCCGGCAGGATCGGTACCGGCGGCGAGCCGAGGCCCGCCAGGGCCCGGCGGGCGCACCAACGGCCCGCGGCAAACTCCCGTTTCCGCTTCTCGACGGCGCGCGCCACGACGCGCTCCTCCTCGGGCAGCAGCACACCGGCCGGCGGCGCGCCGAAGGTCTCCGCCACGGAGACCGTGCCCGGCAGCAGTGCGCCGATCAACGTCGTTCCCCTCGCGGTGTCTCCGGTCATGTCTCCGGTCATCGCAGCTGCTCCCGCCCCCTCGCCCTAGTCCGGTGTCGCGCCGCACGGCAGGCGCCGTCCGATGCCAGGGTGAGCCTAGGTCCGGTGTGC
Source organism: Streptomyces sp. NPDC020742 (assembly GCF_040641675.1). Lineage (NCBI taxonomy): Bacteria > Bacillati > Actinomycetota > Actinomycetes > Kitasatosporales > Streptomycetaceae > Streptomyces > Streptomyces sp. NPDC020742. The sequence continues at coordinate 761,266 of NZ_JBFAEA010000002.1, read as the reverse complement.
CGGGTGTCCCACCGAAAGCCGGGATCCGGCGGGAAGTCCCGGGGAAATGACCAGACTTCCCGCCCCGGGGCCCGCTGCGCGGGTCGCTCGCCGGGCTCCTCCCCACCCTGCCGGTGGAGAGCCGGTGGACGGTGTCCGCGCCGCACCGGCCCCGGGAGCCGATGTGCCTCCACCCGCCCTAGCGTCGCGGCAGCCCACCGCAGGCCGGACGGTCCGGCTGCCGGACCGCTGGAGGCCGGTGCCGGTGATCGGCAGATTCCTTCACTGGCGGTGCTCGTCGGGGTCGGCGTCCGCACCGTGCGCCGCGGCCGGGCCGTCCGCTACCGGTGCGGCGGCCCGCTGTTCGGGGCGCGCACACCGACCGCGCCGCCCGCCTGAGGCCATAGCGCCGGTTCGTTCCGGTCGGGGGAAAGACGGCGAGTCCGGCCGGGGTGTGCCGGCCGGACTCGTCGTCCCGATCACTCGTCCCGATCACCCGCCCTGATTACCCGTCAGGTAGGGATCGGAGCGGTACGGTCAGTGGCCTCCCTCGTCCACCACCGCGACCTCCTCGATGTTCTGCTCGATCGCCTCGGTCGGCACGGCCGATGCCCGCGCCCAGAAGTAGATCCCCAGGGAGAACAACGTCACGAGCGCCATGTCCCACCACAGCGGGATGTGGTTCTGGCCGTCGAAGCCGCCCTGCCAGGCGATGATGCCCATGCCGATCAGGTACACCGGCAGCCACCGCGCGGCCTTCCAGTCCAGCCGCGGGGCGTTCGGCAGGCGCTTCTTCGTCGCGTACCAGGCGTAGCTGCCGAGCAGGATGTAGCCGATGATGATCGCGCCGCCGAGGCGCTCCAGGGTGTTCCAGCCGGCCCAGTAGATGATCAGGCTCGCAACGACGAACGACAGCGGCGAGATGATGTTGCCGCCGGGCAGGCGGTAGGGGCGCTCGTGGTGCGGCAGACGGTCGCGGAACACGCCGAACGCCAGCGGCGCACCGGCGTACATCAGCACGCTGGCGGAGGTGATGAAGGAGACCAGCTCCTGCCAGCTGGGGAACGGCAGGAAGCAGATCACGCCGGTCACGAAGGAGATGATCAGGCCGAACCACGGCACACCGCGGGCGTCGGTCTTCTCGAAGAGCCGGGGTGCGTAGCCGTTCTTGCTGAGGCCGTAGGAGATGCGCGAGGTGGAGGTGGTGTAGATCAGGCCGGTGCCGCCGGGCGAGATGATCGCGTCGGCGTAGAGGACCCAGCCCAGCCAGCCCAGGCCGATCACCGTGGCCAGGCCGGCCCACGGGCCGCTGATCCCGGCGTAGTCCAGCTTGGCCCAGCCGTGCGCGAACGAGGCCAGCGGCAGGGCGCCGATGTAGACGATCTGCAGCAGGGTGTAGATGACGGCGCCGATCACCACGGACCCGATGGTGGCGCGGGGCAGGTCGCGCTTGGGGTTGCGGCTCTCGCCGGCCAGCTGGATGGCCTGCTCGAAGCCGAGCAGCGCGAAGATGATGCCGCTGGTGCTGATCGCGCTGAGCACGCCCTTGGCGCCGAACGGCGCGAAGCCGTGCGAGGTGAAGTTGTGCGGGTGGAAGTTGGTGACCGCGATGACGAAGATCGCCCCGAGCGGTACGGCGATCTTCCACCAGGTGGCCGCGCTGTTGGTGTGCGCCAGCACCTTCACGCCGAGGAAGTTCACCGCGACGAAGATCGCCATCAGGATGACGGCGACGATGAAGCCGCTGGTGGTGAGGGTGCCGTTGGTGTGCTGCAAGCCCTGCGCCCAGGACCAGTGACCGGCGTAGCCGATCATGGCCTCGACCTCGATGGGGGCGACCGTCGCCGCCTGGAGCCAGGAGAACCAGCCGAACGACATGCCGGCGAGGCCGCCGAAGGCGTAGTGCGGGTACCGCGCCGTGCCGCCCGCAACGGGGAACAGGCCGCCCAGTTCGGCGTGCACCAGGGCCAGCAGCACGATCGCGACCGCGCCGATGCTCCAGGAGATCACTGCCGCCGGACCCGCCACCACAACGGCCTTCTGGGCCCCGTAGAGCCAGCCGGAGCCGATGATGGATCCGACCGAGGCCCACATCAGGCCGATGAGGCCTACATCCCTCCGCAGAGAGCCTGATTCTCGTGTCTTCGGGGGCGTGAGCTCGTCAACGCTTGCCATGGGAGGCCTTTCAAGACAGGACTGGCCGAAAAGTTGCCTCAGAGTAGGGAGCATTCAGAGCCCTGCAAAGAGCCGTTGACTGAATAGTTACTTTCCTTGAATTTCATTACCTAATTCAGGGCTTTACGTTGTGGACATTTGGCGGTACGGGACACTCAGATACCCCACGAACCGCTCCAAGTGACGGAAGGCGACCACGCCACTACACATTTCCTTGTCGACCGGAATTCAATTTGATCAAAATCTGAGCTTCGACGCAGGGGTTTTGTCGCTTACTGACACAAGGGTCGACTCCGGCCGCCGACGCACGTCGCGGTCACGCGACCACCCACCCTCACCACCCCAACGCCCCAGGTGAGCGAGCCCGCCGGCGCCCACTCCGACCGCGCCCGCCACATGACGGGAGCACACCAAATAGACTCCCGTGGCGACCGGAACCCCGGCCGGCTCCACCGTCGTGCACCCTGTGCACGGCCGTGCACCACCCGCACGGACCGGCCCGCGGGCCCCACACCCGTATAAGGACAACTCACCTGTGAAAACGAGCGTCATAGCCGGACTCTGCAGCCTCGCCCTCCTGGTGGGCATCGGCATATACGAGGGCAGCGCCGCCGCCGACGATCCGCTGACGCTTGCCGAATACCAGAAGATCAAGGCCGGCAGCAGCGAGCAGACGCTGCTCCAGTACGCCACCACCTGCCAGCAGGAGGACAAGGCGCAACCCCACGACGGCTACCCCATCACCTGGACGTGTTACGGCGCCGACGGCGCCAGCAGCGCGGTGTTCTTCTACTCAAAGGGCGTGCTCTTCAGCAAGGCACAGACGGGGCTCCTCTAGGCCGGACCGCCCCCGACCGTCGCCCGGCCCACCCACCGCGCAGAGGCACACCGCGAGGGCCGGGCGGCCCCGCACCGAAAGCCCCCCGCAACAGCGGCGTCTGACGGATGGTCAGCCCCAGCTCCAACGACGCGACGTCCCAACGACGCGACGTCCGTTGACCCGACGCCCCGATGACGCGACGGCGTCGGCAGGAAAGCAGCCCCTCTCCCATAAGCACCTCTTTACGAGAGCCAAAGCCGCAGTAAGAGGTCAAATCAGGTCGCTTGAAAGGGAGTTGAAGCGGCTCGACACCCTCCGCGACGCCTTCGGAATGCCCTCCTCCGACGATTCACCTTCCGAGCTGCGGCGGCCGAAAGCCCCCTCGTCGTACAGGCATGCGGAGTTGAGATACCCGTACAGCGACCAATTCCGGCCGAACGCCGGCAAACGGGTGGTTGCGGACGCCTGACGGCAACCGGACGATCGGTGTGATTCCCGCATGTCGTCCGGCCGTGCACCGGACCACCGGCATGCCTGTTTGCGAGGAGGTCCCGTGAACGAACGAATGAGCCTCAGCCCGGGTGCCGCACGGCAGCTCGCGACCACGACCAAGACCAGCCCGCAGATGCGCGGTATCACTCCGCGCTATCTGCTGCGCGCCCTGCCCTGGGTGGATGTGGAAGCCGGCGTGTTCCGCGTCAACCGGCGCCGTACGTACATCCTCGGCGACGATCGCATCAGCACCCACACCGACGGCGGTGCACCCCGCATCATCCCGGGCGACCTGCGGGAACTCCCCTACCTCCGGGAGGCGGACGACGCGCTGCTGTCCGAACTCGCCGGAGCGTTCACCGAAGTTCCCTTCGAGGCCGGCCAGTTGCTGGCTCAGGACGGCGACGCCCACGACCGGCTCTGGGTGATTGCTCAGGGCCGTGCCGAGAAGCGGGTCAGCGGACGCTACGGCGAGGACGCGGTGCTCGAAGTGATCGGTGACGGGCAGTTCTTCGACCTGGACGCCTGGACCCGCTCCGAGCCCCTGCCCTACCGCGTGCAGGCGCTCACCCCCGGTGTGGCCCTCTGCGTCGAACGCAGCGTGCTGGCCGGGCTGTGCGACCGCGACGCGTCGGTGCGGGGGGCCATGGACGCCTACCTCGCCACCGACGGGGTCCTTCCGGGCGCCGAGGTGCCGGTCGACGTCAGCTCCGGCCATGTGGGCGAGCCCGACCTGCCCGGGACGTACGTGGACTACGAAGACACGCCCCGTGAGTACCACATGACGCTCGCTCAGACGGTCCTGCGGGTGCACACCCGGGTCTCCGACCTCTACAACGGGCCGATCGACCAGGTCCGGGCGCAGTCCCACCTGACCGTGCACGCACTGCGCGAGCGGCAGGAAGCCTCGCTGCTCAACCACCCGGAATTCGGCCTCTTCAACAATGTGGCACCAGGACAGCGGGTGCAGGCTCGCACCGGCTCCCCGACACCGGACGACCTGGACGAGCTGCTGACCCGGGTCTGGAAGCAGCCGGGCTTCTTCCTCGCCCACCCCAGGACCATCGCCGCATTCGGCCGGGAGTGTACCCGGCGGGGCGTGCCCCCGGTCATCGACAACCGCTTCGGCAGCCCCCTGCTGACCTGGCGCGGGGTGCCGCTGCTGCCCTCCGACAAGGTGCGGTTCTCCGGTGGTGCCGGGATCGGCACCACCGAGATCCTGCTGATGCGGGTGGGTGAGGCAGAGCAGGGCGTAGTGGGCCTGCGCCCCGCGAAGATCGAGGACGAGGTGGAGCCCGGGCTGTCGATGCGCAACATGGGCGTCGACCAGAAGGGCATCACGTCGTACCTGATGACGGCGTACTTCAACACCGCGGTGCTGGTGGAGGACGCCCTCGCGGTGCTCCAGAACGTCGAGGTCGCCAACTACCATGACTACAGCTGACGTCGGGTGGGGGGACGTGCGCGACCTGGGGACGGGTGCCCTTCCGGAGGCGACGGCCGGACTGCCGGAAGCGACCCAGCTTCCCGGTACGGCCCCGCTTCCCGATCCGGCCCCGCTTCCCGGTACGGCCCGGATGCCGCAGCCGGCCCCGTCCACTCCCGCCGATCCCCTCGCCGCCACGCTGCCCTCCACCGAACCCCCGTCCTTCTCGCCGGAGTTGGCACGCCTGGACGTACCGATCCTGCACCGGCTGGTGAACGGGCGCCCGCTGGTCTGGCTGGACAACGGAGCCACCACGCAGAAGCCCCGCCAGGTGATCGAGGCGCTGGCCGGCTTCTACGGAACGGCCAACTCCAACATCCACCGCGGTGCGCACACCATGGCCCGGGAGGCCACCGAGATGTACGAGGCGGGCCGGGCCGCCGTCGCCCGGTTCCTGGGCGCGGGCTCCGCCGACAGCATCGTCTTCGTACGCGGCACCACCGAGGCGATCAACCTGGTCGCCCAGAGCTGGGGGCGGGCCAACCTCGGCCCCGGGGACGATGTGCTGGTGCCGGTGCTGGAGCACCACTCGAACATCGTCCCCTGGCAGTTGGTCGCCAAGGAGACCCGGGCCCGGGTGGTGCCCGTACCACTGCGGCCGGACGGGCAGATCGACCTCGACGGCTACGCCGATCTGCTGTCCATGCGCACCCGGCTCGTCGCGCTCAGCCATGCGTCGAACGTGCTCGGCACCGTGCCGCCGGTGCGCGAGATGACCGCGCTCGCGCACCGCTACGGCGCCAAGGTGCTGGTGGACGGGGCGCAGGCGGTGGCGCACTTCCCGGTCGATGTGCAGGACCTGGACGCGGACTTCTATGTGTTCTCCGGGCACAAGCTGTTCGCGCCCACGGGCATCGGCGCCCTGTACGCGAAGCCGGACGTGCTCGGCGGCATGGCGCCGTGGCAGGGCGGCGGCAACATGATCGAGTCCGTCGACTTCGCCCGTACCACCTTCGCCCCGGTGCCCCACCTGCTGGAGGCCGGCACCGGGCACATCTCCGGTGTGGTCGGTCTGCTGGCCGCGCTGAATTGGCTGACGGCCTTCGACCGGAACGCCGTCGCCGCCTACGAGACCGCGTTGATGACCCATGCCCAGCAGGCCCTGGCCACGGTCCCGGGGCTGACGCTGTTGGGTTCGGCACCCGACCGGATCGGGGTGCTCACCTTCACCCTGGCCGGTCATGACCCGGCGGAGATCGCCGACCGGCTGGATCAGGACGGGATCGCCGTCCGGGCGGGCCACCACTGTGCCCAGCCGGCGCTGGCCCACTACGGCCTGACGAGCGCGACGCGTGCCTCGCTCGCGCTGTACAACACCCCCGAGGAGGTGGACGCGTTGGTGGCTTCACTGCTCGGGATGCAGCAGAGCGGGTGACGCCCCGGCGGCCGGGGGCCGCGAGGGCACACCCCGTGCGCACGGCGCCGCCGGTGGGGGCGCGGTGGGTACGGGGTGTGCCGCCCGTCGGCGGTCGGTGCCTCAGACGGGCGGTGCCTCAGACGGTCGGTGCCTCAGACGGGTGGTTCCGCCGCCAGCCAGGTGGCGATGGCCTGGGAGATGGGCTGATCGGTGTCGAGCTGGATGAATCCGAACTGGCCGCCCTGGTTGCACTCCAGGAACCACCAGGTGCCGTTCTGGTCCTCGGCGAAGTCGAAGGCACCGTAAGCGAGTTGAGCGGTGGTCATATAGGCGTCGATCGAACGGCGGACGAGGTCGGGGACCTCGGCGGGCTTCCAGGCGCCGTTCTCGGTGAAACGGCTGTCCACCTCGTCCGGGTCGGCTTCCTTGCGGGCCGCGAAGAGGTCCCCGTCGATGCAGGTCAACCGGATGTCGGCCTGCTTGCGGACGTGCTGTTGGAGCAGGGTGGGGCCGGCCGCGACCGCGCTGAAGTCGGCGTCGGGGCTGATGCGGGTGGTCGGCAGGACCATCGGGGGATCGCCGGGGTGCTTGCCGGACACCGACTTCACCACGAGGTCCTGGTAGGTGGTGGCGAATTGGCGGGCGACCGAGGGGAACGAGGTGATCAGTGTGGCGGGCACGGTGAAGCCGCTCCGTTGGGCGACATGGAGCTGCCAGGGCTTGTAGCGGGCCTGTGCGGCCGCCGCGGGGTGGTTCATCCAGCGGGCCGGGGTGCAGGTGAGCATGCCGTAGAGCGCCTGGTCGGCCTCCGCGGTGAGCCAGGTCGAGGGCTCGTCGGCGCGGATCCCCGGCGTGCCGGGCCGGCGGACCCATACCGAACGCAGGCTGCTCAGGCTCACCATGCGCTCGTCGGTCTTGAGGTAGCCGTGGAAACCCTTGTTGACGTAGTCCGCCGAGAGGTCGACCCTTCCGGGCAGGTCGGCGGGGTCGAGGCGGACGAGCGGGACACCGAGGTCGTGGAGGGTCGCGACGACCATGTCCGCGGTCAGGTCTTCCTCGCAGGTGAGGACCAGGACGGTCATCGACGCTCAGTCGTCGAAGTGGGTCTTGGAACCGGCGGTGGAAGCCGTGGTCCCGGTGGCCAGCAGGACCGCCCGGCTACTGGTGGCCGGGCGCCCGTCGGGCAGGACGTTGAGTTGCCGCGTGGCGTCGTAGCTGTACGGAGTGGTGGCCGCCGACTTCACCGCCGGACGGGCGTAGCTCAACGCAAACGGTCGCATAACTTCTCCTTCAAAAACCCCGTGATCGTCCCCATGGCACAGTCTGGGACGGGTACTTCGCCGGACGACTCTGCACAGATGACGCAACTGTTCGGTCAATAGTTGCCACCTTTGCTCGGTTCCTGCGTTCTGCTTGACGCACTTGGCGTCAGAACGTATTTGTCGACCGATCTATACCGCCTGAGAGTGAGAACGGCACTACGCCGCGTATTCCCTTCCCGCGGTGGCGCGAAGGGGCGCACAGCAGGCTCACCGGCGCCTTCCGAGGAGCGCATCCACGCGGGCGCACTTATCGCTACACTCTCGCTCTGCTATATCAACACTACGCAGAGCGAGCACCGGTGTGGGGTAAGGCTGCGGGTGGTTTCGGGGGTGGCGCGCATGGTTTGGCAGGTTGAATTCGCTCCAGCATGCGGCATCGACGAGCAGGATCACGGATACCTCATCGACGCCCTGTGCGACGTTGCGGTGCTGGACAGCGAGGGTGCCGGGGCGGCCGACGGGGACGCGCCAAAGGGATACTGGCCCGCCGGGGTGCACACGGTCACGGTGTTACGCAGGCTCGCCGGCGGGCGCAGCGGTTCGGAAGTCCTGGAGATCGAGGTCGGGGTAAAGAGGGCCGCCGTCTTCCGCCAAGTGGCGAAACTGATGAGCCATGACGAGGCGAAGCGGGAGTGGCAGGCATTCACCGCGCTGGCGAGAAAGCACGACGACACGCTTTACGTGCCGATCGTCGCGGTGAGTCGATCCGTGATCGACGAACAGTATGCGGTGGACTTCAAACGGCACGTGGTGGTCTACGCACATGTCCGGGACCGGGACCAGAACACCGAAGGGACGGTCCGGTCACTGGAAGACGTGGTGGTTGAGGCCATAGAGAATCCGGATGCCACCGAGCAGGGTGTGGCCACCCTTTCGGCAATGATGAGTACGCTCCGGAACAAGCTCTACCGGCAGGCCACCTCGGCCTCGGAACAGCTCCTGCGGCAGGAGAACTGGAGCCTCGGGCCCAATGTGGTGCTCAAGGTCGATGCGATCGACGCACCGGAGCAGGGCCCGGTCCGGCTGGTGGACGGGAACCCAGGCCCGAAGGAGCTCAAAAGGCCCGCGGTGACCTCCAGCGACCTGATGCAGGCGTCCACCGCCCCTCCGGGCCGCGGCCGGATCCTCGGCCCGGGCGACACGGTGCGGCTGATGCTGAACCGGGCCACGGTGCCACGCCGGGCCGCGGGGGAACCCCAGGTGGTGTCCGGCGCATTCAACTCCGTGCGCGTGCACGTCGAACTGACCGGCAGCGCGGGTGCCGTCACGGATGTCGCCGGACTGATCGGTGAGCGGCCGCTGGATGTGTACGCCACCGTCCGGTACACCCGTGCGCAGCAGTGGTCGCAGTTGTTCTCCGCCGGCCTGCGCACGCGGGGGGACTTCGCCGAGACCGCACACCTGCTGCAGTACGACGGCATGACCGTGGGTCATCCGATGGCCGCGCTGGCGGGCGTGCTGTCCGCGTCGGCCGAGGCGAGGACCACCTCCCATGTGCACGGCGACCTCAATCCGCGCAACATCATGTTCTGCGAGAAGAACCCGTACCTGATCGACTTCGCGTCCTTCTCGACGGACGGCTATCTGCTCTCCGACCTCGCCTGGATGGAGGTGTGCACCCTCCGCGACTGCGTCGCCCCCGCGCTCTCCTGGGCCGATCTGGTGCGGCTCCAGCGGTATCTGGCGCTGCTCACCGTCGTCACCCCGCTGTGGGGAGCCGATGCGGTGGCCGCGGCAGCGGCCTTCCTGGTGGAGTCCGTCGCCGCCGAGGCGCCGGTGCTGAGCCGCTGTCTGGCCCTGCTCTGGGCCCTGCGGTTGGGCGTGTGGAAGACCGTCCCGGACGACGACCGCGAGGCCTGGCCCCGCCACTACTTCCAGCATCTGGCCCTGGCGGCCTGCCGGACGTTCAAGTGGGACGCCGGGCAGCAGTCCGAGCAGCAGATCGGCGCGTCCACCGCGGTCGCCGGCGTGGCCTCGGAGTGCCTGGGGGTCGCGTACCGCAGCTTCTTCGACCGGTGGACCGTCGGCCAGGCCCGCCTCGCCCGGGACATGCTGCTGGGGAACCCCGACGAGCTCAGCTGGCCGTCGGCCGATCTGCTGACCGCCGCCCTGGTGGCCGCCGGTGTCGAACGGCCGCGCAGGGCCGGCTCGCCGGCCCGCCGGGTGACCGAGCGGCTGTTCGGCGGACCGCTGGCGCCGACCGTCGAGGAGCTCCAACGGCACTGCCGGGACAAGGAGTTCGACAGCACACAGCACTTCCGCGACTTCACCTACATCCCCCTGGAGGGCCGGGTGCTGGCGCACGGCGAGCCCTATGTGCAGCAGGGCGAGGGGGCGCTGACCGTCGCGCCGAAGACCTGCCTGGACCTGCTGGCGCAGCATGACGTCGCGGTGCTGGTGGCCGACTCCGGGTCGGGCAAGAGCGTGGTGGTCCGCGAGCTGAAGATGCGCATGATGAACGCGTTCGCCAAGAACGCCGACCCGACTGCCGCCGCCGACACACCGTGCTGCCTTCCGCTGTCGGTCAGTGCGGTACGGCTGAGCATCGAGCTGCCGGGCGCGTCCGACCCGGCGCCCGCGGCCGTTCTGCGGGCGCTGATACAGGTGCCGGACGAGGTGTCGCAGGACCGGCTGGAGCGGCTGCTGGAGATCGGGGCGGTCCATCTGACCGTCGACGACCTGCACAAGGTCGAACTCCGGCACCGCAGAAGCGTCACCTCCTGGCTCAAGGACCTGCACGTCAGGTACCAGCAGGTGCGCATCGTGGTGTGCCAGCGCGGCGGGGACTACCGGCCCGAGGTCTTCGGGTGGCCGGCGGTGGTGCTGCACAAGGTGCGCGAGCAGCCCGCGCGCGCCTTCATCGCCGATGAGTTGCGCAAGCGGCATCCGAACGAGTGGCAGGCGGAGTTCGCCCGGCTGGAGGAGCTGCTCTTCAAGGACCCCTCGGCCGTGGCGTTACGCGAACTCGCTGGCCGTCCGCTGTTCTTGAAGATGCTGGTGCGGCACTTCGTGGACACCGGCGATCTCCCCACCAACCCGGGCGTCCTGGTGCACGCGTACCTGGAGCGGATGCTGAAGACGGGTGAGCACGTCATTCCGGTCGTCCAGCAGAAGGAGATGCTCAACAAGCTGGTGAGCCGGCTCGGGGACGCGGGGGCGCTCAGCCGTGAGGAGGCCGTGCAGGTCATCGAGGACCCGGCCCGGGCCGACGCCGAGCAGGACCTGCAGACCCTGCTGTCGACCACCGCCGTCCAGCAGGACGCCTCCCGGGTCACCTTCTGCAACCCGCTGGTGCAGGCGCTTTGTGCGGCGTCCGTGCTGCTGGACGACGCCCAGGACGGCGCGCCGTCGGTGACCGACCGGATCCGGACCTTCGGCTGGCGGGACGCGGCGCTCTTCCTGGTCGCCGATCCGCATGCCGACCCGGAGACCGTCGCCTCGGTGCTGCAGACCGCGGTGGAGGCGAACCCGTGGTACGGGGCGATGCTGCTGCAGGCCGCGCCCGAGGACGCCGTACCGCAGGTGCGACAGGCGTTCCTGGAGGCCCAGCACGCGGTGTTGCGGTCGGTGACCAGCGGCCGACCGGCCTGGCGGCGCTCGGCGTACGCCCTGGCCAAGTACGGAGCGCCGTCGGCCATGGACGTCCTGGAGCGGGTGGCCCTCGACCAGGAGAGCGCCCCACAGGCGGTGAAGGCCGCGCTGGACGGCCTGGTGATGATGCATCAGTGGTTCGTCCCGGACGCCACCACCGCCCTCAAGGAGGTGCTGTGCGGGCTGCTGGATCCGCCGCCGGGCCGCAGTGTGGGGGACTCGGTGAGCGTACGGGCGCTGCGCAGCATCCAGGCCGCGGGGTTGACCAGCCTCACCGGGCACGCCTGGTCCCGGCTGGAGCAGCCCGGCTCGTCCTGGGAGGTGACCTCCCAGGCGTGGGACACGCTCGTACAGCTGGAGGTGGTGCCCAGCCGGGCGCTGCGCGCGGTGTATGCGCAGGCCTGTGCCCGCCGACTGTCCGAGATCGACCGGGAGCTGGGCTTCACAGCGGCGACCGAAGCGGCGGAGCGGCGCAACGAGGAACGGCTCTTTCTGCTCCAGCAGTTGGCGGCCGAGGGCGACCTCGAAACCCTGCTGGCCTACCGCTTCCGGGCGGGCCTGGCCGAGTGCCCGGACTGGCGGGAGATGCTGGACGAGGCCGCCCGGGCGTTACAGGCCGGCTCCCCGCAGAGCGTGCTGGCCGGTGCGCTGCTCGACCCGGAGATGTTCGGCGCCGGGCCCGAGGGCTGGAAGGATCTGCTCACCCAGCCCAATGAGCACCTGGCGGTGATCGGGGCGCACCGGCTGCTGTCGGACGGCCGGGTGCTGGGCGCACCGCTGCTCGAGGAGATCGGCGCCGCCCCGGCGTCGGCGAAGCGGCTGTCGATCGTGGCGGCGTTCGTGCACTGCCTGCCGTCGGATGACCAGGGGGTGCTGGAGCGCCTGCTGGAGCCCGTCCTGGCCGCGCTCACCGCGGAGTTCATCGACCCGGTCTCCGCTCTGGTGTCCGCGGCCGGCACCCTCGACCACGACCTGGGGCTGCGGCTGGCTCTCCAGGTGCAGCAGGCGCTGATCAAGCACGGTCTGGAGCAGCAGGCGGTGCACTGGCCGTGGTGCACGACCTGGCGCGGGGTGCTGCCGCTGCGGGCGGAGACGGCGCTGTTCGTCGACGAGCAGGGCATCGGCTCCCCCAGCCTGACCAGCCTGCTCGGCAGCGTCGATGTGCTGCTGGACGCGCCGTACGTCCAGCCGATGGTGCTCTCCCCGACGGTGCGTCAGCAGTTGCTGTCGCTGCAGCCGGAGAGTCCGGAGGGAGTAGCCGCCCACCAATTCGTGATGCTGGCGGCGAGCGCCGGGCTCCACGAGGCCCTGCCGTTCGTCCACGAGGTGGCGGCCAGCCAGTACAACGTCAGCACCGTCATCACCCACTCGCACGGCGAGCACGGGCTGGTGCGGGTCTCCCTGGCGGCGCACGCCACGACGGCCATCGGTTACCTGGGGCGGCTGGCGCTGCTGGAGGACCTGATGCTGGAGGCGGACGGCGCGGAGCAGGCCCTGCACCAGATGGCGTACGAGACCGATGCGTTGCACCCCAGCATGGAGCGGGCCCGGCTGGTGGGGCTGGGGTACTGGGGGAACTGGCGGGATCTGCTGGTGGCGCTGTCCCCGGAGGATCCGGTGCTGACCGCCGCCGCCCGCAACATCGTCAACCACTGGCTGCCGGGACCCAGGGACCGAATGGGTGAAGCCTGTTTCCACAGCATCGGGAAGTGGACCACCCAGGCGCTGGAGAGCGGGAAGCTACCGGCGTCGGAGCAGGCGGTGCTGACACAGATCCGCGACAGCGCGGAGACCAGACTGGGGCGCTATGTCCGGTGAGCAAGGGTGTTGCTTGGGGAACTCCGTGGATCGGGGAACGGGGCCCGGTGCGTGCGGCTGCACGGCGACGCAGGACGGCACAGCGACGCCGTGTGCGACGACGACAGCACCGCAGCGGCGCATGCCGGCCCCCGCGAACCCACGAAAATCCGGGAGGAGCCCCTTAAGGCAGGCCCATCTCGCGCTTGGCAGCGGCCACCACCACCCGCCGGCTGCGGGCCGCGGCCACCAGGGCGTCCTGGCGGTCGGCCCCGGGCAGTGCCTCCTGGGCAATGCGCTGGCAGCGCAGGAGGTCCTCCCCCGCCCGCAGTACCTCCGTGGAAGCCAGGAGGCGCAGCCGGGTCAACTGGCGGCGCATCTCGGCGTAACAGGCCTGGGCGGTGTCGGGATCGACGGGCCGCTCGTCGGGGGCGTACCGCACGAGGTCGGAGTGCGCCCAGCTCGCTTCGAGGAACGCGACGAAGGCGTCGGTGAGCGATTCGCGCGCCCACTTGCGGTGATCGCGTCGGCCACCGACGACCGTCGTCACGATCAATGTGGCCAGGCTCGTCGCCGCCGCCACCCATGCCGCCCACGCGCTCGGATCCCCCATCGCTCCATTGTCTCCGTACGCGGGTGGTTCGGGGGGCGAAATCACATGGATGCGACGGGTGTCAAGCCCGCAAACTCATCTCATTTTCTCCTTGGCCTAGTGGTGTCCGCGGGTGGACAGTCATGGCAGGGGAGTCAGGCGGCCGGCACCGACGCCGGCCGGTTCGACCGTTCCTTGGGGGGGCATGGCCATGGCGGCAGCTGAAGCAGACCGGCCGGACGCTAGCGGGCGCGAGGAGGCCGCACCGTTGTCGCTGCAACGCGCGATGGTGGACGTCCTGGCCGATTCACCCCGTCTGGCCTCGCATTCGGGGCGGCGGGCGCTGGTCCGGATGCTCGCCCAGTCCCTGGACGATCCGCTCAGCGAGCCCGACACCCAGACCCGTTCCCTGGACCAGTTCTCCCAACTCGTGGCCGAGTGCACGGCCCTGGCCGAGGGCGCCGACGCGCTGGCGGACGCGGTGGGGACGTTGACCGGTGATCCCCGGACCACCCGGCAGTTGCGGCTGCTGTGCGACCGCTGGTCGGCGCGTTCCTGGCTACCGGAGTCCGAACTGCTGTGTCTGGAAGACCTGTTGAACCAGGTGTCGTCCGACGATGTGCATGTCGTCGCACAGGCCGCGCTGCAGCCGCTGGCCACGCCCCTGCCGCTGCACTGCACCCACGCCTGGAGCATCCTGCTGCATCTGCTGCGGCGCAATGCGCTGCCCAGCGGGCTGCCCCCGTTCATGGCCTTCCTGGAGTATCTGGCGGCCACCGTCGACGAGGCCGTCGGTGAGCAGATCCGCAGTTGGACGCTGCGGCACGCCAAGGAGTCGGGGCTGGTGGCGTCGCTGCGCGAGTGCCGGGCGCGGGCCACGTCGGTGCAGTTACCCGATGCCGCCGACCGCCGGGTGATGTTCGTGCTGATGCCGGACGGGCTGGAGAACGACTACTACGTGATGCGGGTGTGGCACGACGAAGGAGGTGCCTACGACGGTCCGCCGCTGCGGGACGACGACACCCGGGTGCGGGCCGGGGACATCTCCCGTGCGGTGACGGCCCGGCTGCGGAACGCCCTGGACGCCGGCCAGCGTGCGGACCTGACCGTCGAGTTCTGGCTGCCGCTGGCGTTGGTCAACCAGCCGGTGTGGGAGTGGTGCCGGCGGGCCGGCGGGCGGGACGCCGAGTGGGACTGCCGGGTGCTGGTGCGCAGCCTCGACCGGCTGCAGTCGCCGGACTCCCACAGGTCGTGGCGCCGGCGCTGGATGTTGCTGATGCGGGAGGACGCGTCGACGCCCCCGTGCGCCGGCCGCCGTGACACCGCGGACGAGGTACGGCGTTCCCGGGAGCCGCTCGTCCTCACCTCACCGCCCGATGTGGAGGACGGCCGCAGGCAGCTGATGGAGGCCATCCACTCGGGTGTGCCGGCGATCCTGTGGCACCGTCAGAACTGCTCGAAGTCGTTCCGGGACTCCGTGCAGAACCTCATCCACCAGGGGCCGTTGAAGGATCTGCCCAGCCGGATCGGTGAGATCCACCAGTCGTCGGGGCCGTTGGGCGACGAGGCGGAGCTGCTGCGCGAGGTGACGCTGCTGTGGGACGACCCCAACCGTTCGCTGCCGGTCCTCAAGCCGCTCGTCGCCCCGGACGAGGTCACCACACCGTGAGCATCTTCGAGGCCGCACCATGGCTGATCACCGCCGCGCCGGCCGCACCGGTCGCGCCCGCCCGCGGCCGCGGGCAGCACACCACCCGGACGGTCTTCGCACCGGCACCGGACGGGTGGCCCTCGGCCCTGCCGCTGCCCGCCGCGGAGGCCGCGGTCAGCGCGCTCCAGGCGCTGGGCCAGCCGCAGCCGGAGGGCACCGGCGTCCGCCACCCGGCGGCGGACGCGTACGCCATACCCGCGGCGCCGGGGCCGGTCAGCCCTCCGGCATCGGACCCCCAGGTGCAGGAGCTGGTCCTGGTGGCCGACACCGGTCTGTCGATGTCCGCCTGGTACCCGACGGTGAACGCGTTCGCGGCGTCGGCCTGTGAACTGCCGCTGTTCAACGACGTCCACCTCGTCATGCTGCGCAGCCAGTCCTCGACCACCGCCGAGGACCTCGTCGACCGCAAGGAGGTGGCCCGACTCGGTCTCGACCGGGAGGCGCCGCCGCATCGCCGGAAGACCGTGTTCGTGATCACCGATGCCGTCGGCGCCGCGTGGAAGCGCGGGCTGGTCTGGCGTGAACTGCGCGCCTGGGCGCAGCACCACACGGTGGCGATCCTGCAGGTGCTCCCGCACCACGACTGGAGCCTCTCGGGCATCCACACCCGGCCCCGTCTCCTGCGTGCGCTGGTGCCGGGATGTCCCAACAGCGAGCTGGAGGTGGCGCGGCCGGGCGACGTGCCGGTGGCACCGCGGTGCAGCGCCCCGGAGACGGACGAGCAGCGCCTGCTGATTCCGGTGCTGGAGATTCGCAAGCGGTGGCTGGACCAGTGGGTGCGGCTGATGACGTCCCGGCGGTGGGTGCCGCAGCAGGCACTGGAGGTGCCGGTGGCGGCGGGCCTGGTGCCCGCCCCCGGCTCCGCCCCGGACGCGGAACGCAGCCCGGAGCAGCGGATCACGGAGTTCCGCACTGCGGCGTCCGACAACGCCTTCACCCTTGCTGTGCTGCTGGCCGCGGCACCGCTCAACCGCCATGTCATGCAGCTGATCGCCGCCGAGCTGCTGCCCGCCGCCGGCCCCGGCGACCTGGCGGCCGTCCTGACCAGCGGGCTGCTGATCTCCGTTGAGAACGCTGCGGAGCAGGACGATCCGCACGACCAGGTGGTGTTCGACTTCGCGCCCGAGGTACGCAAGAAGCTGCTGTCACTGGGGGAATCGGCCAAGACGCGGCGCGTCGTCGGGCTCCTCGACCGGTATCTGGGGCCGCATGTGCCGTCGATCCGGGGGATCAGTCAGCGGGTCAAGAACCCCGCCACCGCCCCGCCTCCCGAGATCACACCGCAGGCGCCGCCCTATCTCCGCGTCGAGTGCGAGGTCCTCAGCGCCCTCTCCGGCGGCTCCACACCGCACCGCGAGGCGGCCGAGCTCCTGCAGACGAAGATCGAGGAGTTCGCGGCGGCGGACGCGCGCCGCGAGGCCGACTGAGGCCCGCCGGCCGGCTCCCCGTGGGCCCCGCCGCCAACGGACCACCGTCCGGGGTACTCAGTCCAGCGTCACCTTCCAGTACGCCGTCTCCCGGTAGCCGTCGTCCGGGGGCGCCACCGCCACGGTGACCGCCATGCCCTCGACGCTCCCCACCACCCGCACCGGCACGGTGCGCCGCTCGCCCGCGCGCAGCGGCCGCATCAGCCGCTGTGCCGCTTCGTCGCGGTTGAGCCAGTCACTGCTGCTGCCGCCCTCGGGCGTACCACTGTCCAGGGGATCCCCGGCCCGGACGACGAGTGGGGCGGCCTGGTACTCCGAGACGCTCGCCGCGGCCGAGTCCCCACCGGGCGTGAGCGTCGCGTCGGTGTCGTTCTCATAGGTGAGGGTGAAGCGGTGGGCCGGTCCGCCCGGCTCCCGGTGCGGCACGCCGACGGTCACGCTGAGCCCGTCCTCGTAGTGCGCGGTGACGCCGGGCGCCAGCGGGTCGGCCGCTCCCCCGGACGTGCCGTCGGCCGTCTCCTCGATCTGGCCGTACCCGTCGAGCCCCTTCTCCAGCTCGGACAGCCCCCACACCGCCAGCGCGCCCAGGGCGCAGAGGACGGTGAACGCCGCCGTACAGCCCGCGTACCACCGGTTCGCCCGGCCGGCGTCGTCGGCGGTCTCCGCTTCCGCTTCCATCCCGGTCATGGTAGGGACGGCCACCGCGGCGCTCCTGAGCGCGCGTACTCATCCGGGGGGTGAGTACGCGGCACAAGGGCATCGTCGCGACGACGAGCCGACGAGCTGACGAGCTGACGGACCGTCACGCTCCGCTACTGACATACGGATTGACTCCCCGCGGGAGACCTCATGCCGTCTCGGGGAGGTGCGGCCCGACGTCCGGGTCCTCCGGGGTCACACCGCCGGGCCGGCGGCCGCGCCGAGCGGGCGGATGGAGTCGAGGTTGTCCTCGACCCAGCGGCGGACGGCGGAGAGCGGCTGAGCCACGCTGTGGCCCAGGTCCGTGAGGCGGTACTCGACGTGCAGCGGCACCTCGGGGTAGACGGTGCGGTCGACGAATCCGCCGGCCTCGAGGCGGCGGAGGGTCTGGGTGAGGACCTTCGGGCTGACGCCCTGCAACCGGCGCTGTACGGCGCCGAACCGCTGGGGCCCCTCTTCCAGGGCACCGATCGCCAGCGCGGACCACTTGTTGGCGATCAGGTCGAACACCTCGCGCCCCGGACACAGCGCCGCATAGACGTCATGCTCGTCGTGATCACCGGTCACGCACCGCGTTCCCATCGCTTCCCACCTCTCTGAGCTGCATGCTTCCCATTCGATAGTAAGCGCCCTTGCGGGTCACTGTGTGCCCGGGCATAGCGTCCCGGGTGTCCCGGCCGGCCTGCGGAGGTCTCCCGTACGTCCGGCCGGCGCCGGTCCACCCCTGCCCGAGGAGCACTCAGCATGTCCACTGACACACCCGTGATGCGAGCCGTCGTCCAGGACGCCGTCGGCGGCCCGGAGGTCCTGCGCCTGGCCGAGGTACCGCGGCCCGAGCCGCTGCCGACCGAGGTGCTGGTACGCGTCCGCTCCGCCGGGGTGAACCCCGTCGACTGGAAGACCCGGTCCGGTGGCGGCATGGCCGGGGTCCTCGGCGAGCCGCCGTTCGTCCTGGGCTGGGACGTGTCCGGGGTCGTCGAGGCGGTCGGCTTCGGCGTGCACACCCTGGAGGTGGGGGACGAGGTCTTCGGCATGCCGTGGTTCCCGCGGGCCGCTTCCGCTTACGCCGAGTACGTGACCGCCCCTGCCCGCCAGTTCGTCCGCAAGCCGGCGGGGCTCGGGCACGACGAGGCCGCGGCCGTACCGCTGGCCGCCCTGACCGCCTGGCAGGCGCTGGTGGACGCCGCCCGGGTGCGCCCCGGCGACCGCGTCCTGATCCACGCCGCGGCGGGCGGGGTGGGGCACTTCGCGGTGCAGATCGCCAAGCATCTGGGCGCGACCGTGATCGGTACCGCCTCCGCGGCCAAGCACGCCTGGCTCCGCGACCTGGGCGCCGACGAACTGATCGACTACACCACCTGCCGCTTCGAGGAACAGGTCGCGGACGTGGACGTCGTCCTGGACCTCGTCGGGGAGGGGCACGACGCCACCAGCAGCCGGTCGCTGGCGACCCTGCGCCCGGGAGGCCTGCTGGTCGCCGTGCCGTCCGGTGTCGCGCCGGAGCTGGCCGAGCGGGCCCGCGCCATGGGCCTGCGCACCAGCGCGTATCTGGTGGAGCCGGACGGCGCCGCGCTGGGCCGTATCGCGGCGCTGCTGGAGAAGGGTGAACTGCGCGTGGAGGTCAGCGACGTCACGCCGCTGGAGCGGGCCGCCGAGGCCCACCGGCGCGGCGAGGAGGGGCGGACCCGCGGCAAGGTCGTCCTGCGGGTCAGCGAGGACGCGGACGGGGCCTGACGCCCGGCCCGCACGACGGCGGCACGGTGGCGGCAGGCGGTACGTCGATTCCCCGGCAACCGCGGCGGTCCACCCGTATGATCGCTCGCGAAACCAAACAACTGTCGCAGTCACCGCACACCCGGAAAAACCTCCGCGGTACCGGACCAAGGTGACGGCGTAGGGGGGAAGGACAACTCCATGACCACCATGCGTCTGCGGAGCCGCCTCGCGGCTGCCGCGACCGTGACCGCCCTGGTCGGCGCCGGGGCACTGGCCACCGCACCGTCGGCGGCCGCCAAGGCCAACGTGCTGACGCTCAACAAGGTCTCGCTCCAGCAGCCGGGCCTCCGGGCGGACGTCACGTACTCCTGTGACAAGGGCATGAACCACCGGCTGGTGGCGAACGCCACCACGCTGGACCGGCCCGGTCACGACCAGTCGATCGCCGCCGGCACCCTCAAGATCGACCAGCTGGTCTGCGACTACGCCGACCACAAGGCGCAGGTGACCCTGCGGCCGGCCGTCGGTTCGCACTTCGCCAAGGGCGACAAGGTGAAGGTCACCCTCTTCTACTTCGACGAGGACGGCTTCAGCTACGCCCAGCGCGAGACCGTCGCGGTGCTGTAACCCCGCGGGTACCGCCCACGCCGCCGCCGGGCCCGCCCGGCGGCGGCGCCGTCACAGGGAGCGCGTGCATCTGACGCGGCTTCAGGGGGCGGTGTGCAACGGCCTCCGGTGCGGCGCGCACCGGCCGGCACCCATACCGCGGCGTACAGCGGGTACCAGGAGGGGTGCAAGCTACCGCAATGGAGCGGCAGGTGCCCGTCCAGGCCGGCCGTACGCCGTGCCGGCCCCGACAGGGAAAGGCACAACATGCTCTTCCTGGCCGTAGCCCTCTTCCTCTTCGGTGTGCTCTTGGGGACCGCGGGGCACGTCCCGGTGCCCGTCACGGCCGTCGGCGGCGTCGCCGTCGCGGCGTGGCTGACGGTGTTCTTCCTCAAGGAACGCCGCAAGACGGCCGCCACGATGAAGGAGGCCCGCCGATGACCTCCACCTGGCTCCCGGTGAAGACCGGCCCGCACCCCCAGGCCGACCGGATGGCCGTGGCCGCGTTCGTCTGCGGCCTGTTGGGAACCCTCGTCCTCAACGTCTTCTTCGGCCCGTGCGCCGTCCTCTTCGGCGTGCTCGCCCTGTTCCGCGGCACCATCCGCCGGCTGCGCGCCTGGCTGGGGCTGGGCTTCGGCGTGCTCGACCTCGCCCTGGTCGTCGTCCTGGCCCAGGCCGACGGAACGCTCAGCTGGCACCTCTGACGCCGCTCCCCCACCGCGACTGCCGTCGGGACCGGCGAAGGTGCCGGTCCCGCGGGCAGCGCCGGGCAGCTGCCCGGCGTTCCCTGCGGAGTGCCGTACGACCGGCGGCTTTGCTGGTGTGTCCGGCGGCAGATGCCGGGTTTCGGGCGCGGATCGTGGTCAAGTGAAGGCCCGCCCCGGCTCCGGTGGTTCGGGCCGGCGTCCCGGGCTTCTCCCATGGCGGTGCCCGGGCACGGGCGGGTCCGCGAGCGCCGGGAGCGGTGCGCCGGGCCCTCCGCCGGCGACGAGACGAGAGGATGCCCGATGCGCCGTCACGACCAGACCGCACCCCGCGCCGCAGGGGAAGGCGGAGTCCGGTGAAGGCCCTCGCCGGACCCACCGACCACGTCGTGGTGGTCGGTGCCGGCCTGTCCGGACTGTCCGCCGCACTGCATCTGCTGGGCGCGGGCCGTCGGGTGACGGTGGTGGAGCGGGAGGCGCTGCCCGGCGGGCGGGCCGGCCGGATCGACCGCCACGGCTACCGCATCGACACCGGTCCGACCGTGCTGACCATGCCGGACCTGCTCGACGAGGCGTTCGCCGCGGTCGGCGAGCGGCTCACCGACCGGCTGACCCTGCAGGAGCTGCACCCGGCGTACCGGGCCCGGTTCGCCGACGGCAGTGAACTCGACGTGCACACCGAGCCGATGGCCATGGAGGCCGAGGTCGAACGGTTCGCCGGCGCCCGCGCGGCACAGGGCTACCGACGGCTCCGGCGCTGGCTGCAGCAGCTGTACGCGGTGCAGCGCCGCCGCTTCATCGACCGCAACTTCGACTCGCCGCTCCAGCTGCTGCACCCGGACCTGGTGCGGCTGGCCGCGCTCGGGGGCTTCCACCGGCTCGACGGCCGGATCGCACGCTTCCTGCCCGACCCCCGGCTGCGCAGGGTCTTCTCGTTCCAGGCGCTGTACGCCGGGGTGCCGCCGGCCCGCGCCCTGGCCGCCTACGCCGTCATCGCGTACATGGACACCGTGGCCGGGGTGTACTTCCCGCGGGGCGGGATGCACGCCGTTCCGCAGGCCCTGGCCGAAGCGGCCGCCGGGGCCGGCGCCGACTTCCGCTACGGCCGGCGCGTCACACGGCTGGTGCGCGCCGGCGGCCGGATCACCGCGGTGGTCACCGAGCACGAACGCCTCGCCTGCGACGCGGTGGTGCTCACCCCGGACCTGCCAGCCGTCTACGAACTGCTCGGCCGCCGGCCGCGGCGGCCGGTCCGGCTGCGCCACGCACCGTCGGCGGTGGTCCTGCACGCGGGCAGCGACCGGACCTGGCCGGGCACCGCGCACCACACGCTGTCCTTCGGCGGGGCGTGGGAGCGGACCTTCGAGGAACTCACCCACGGCGGGCAGCTGATGAGCGACCCCTCGCTGCTGGTGTCCCGTCCGACCGCGTCCGACCCGCAGCTGGCGCCACCGGGGCGCCATCTGCACTACGTCCTGGCGCCCTGCCCCAACACCGAGCGCGGGCCCGGAGCCGCTGAGTGGCACACCCTGGGCCCGCACTACCGCGACAGCCTGCTGTCGCTGCTGGAGCGCCGTGGGTTCACCGGCCTGGACGCCGCCGTCGAGGACCTCGGCACGGTCACCCCGGCCGACTGGGCGGGGCAGGGGCTGGCGGCCGGTACGCCGTTCTCGGCCGCGCACACCTTCGCACAGACCGGTCCGTTCCGTCCGCGCAACCTGGTGCGGGGCACCGAGAACGCCGTACTGGCCGGGTGCGGCACCACCCCCGGTGTCGGCATCCCGACAGTGCTGCTCTCCGGCAAGCTCGCGGCGGCCCGGGTCACCGGGCTCCGCCCACCCGGTTCCGCCACCCGAACGTCCCGCAGACGTCGGGGAGTTGTGCCGAGGTGACCGGCCGCGAGCTGACCGCGGCGGGCATCGCCGATCCCGGGCTGCGCACCGCCTACGCGCACTGCCGCCGGCTCAACGCCCGGCACGGCAAGACGTACTTCCTCGCCACCCGCCTGCTGCCCCCGGACCGGCGGCCGGCCGTACACGCCCTCTACGGCTTCGCCCGCTGGGCCGACGACCTCGTCGACGACCTGGGGACCGACGCCGGCCCCGCCGACCGCGCCCGGGCGCTGGACGCGCTGCACCGCTGCCTGCAGGAGGGCCTGCGCGGCGGGCCGAGCCCGGAGCCGGTCGTGCGGGCCGTGGCGCACACCGCCGCGGCGTACGGCATCGACCACGGCCACTTCGCCGCCTTCATGGCCTCGATGCGGATGGACCTGGTGGTGACGGACTATCCGACGTACGCGGACCTGCAGCGCTATATGCACGGCTCGGCGGCGGTGATCGGTCTGCAGATGCTGCCCGTGCTGGGCACCTGTGTGCCGCAGGAGGAGGCCGCCCCGCACGCCGCCGCGCTCGGGGTGGCCTTCCAGTTGACCAACTTCCTGCGGGACGTCGGCGAGGACCTCGACCGGGGCCGGGTCTACCTGCCCGCCGATCTGCTGGCGGCGCACGGCGTCGACCGCGCCCTGCTGCAGTGGAGCCGGGACACCGGCCGCCCGGACCGCCGGATCCCCGCGGCGCTGGCGGCGGCCGCCGAACTCACCCGCGGTGTCTACCGGGAGGCGGCACCCGGGCTGGCCATGCTCGACCCGGTGTCGCGCCCCTGTATGCGCACCGCGTTCGTGCTCTACGGCGCCATCCTGGACGCCGTGCGCGACGACGGGTACGCCGTGCTGCACCGGCGCGCGGTGGTCTCCCGCCGCCGGCGTGCGGCCACCGCCGTGGGCGGGCTGGTCCGCGCCGTCGCGGCCCGCCACGGCACCGTACGCCCCGTCGCGCCGCGCTGCCGGACGCCGCTTCCGTAGCCGAAGGAGAACGCCATGTCCCCGGACGCCCGTCCCCGTCCCCGTATCCCGCTGCGGCTGCGCCGCCGGCCGGAGCGGTGGGAGCGACAGCACCCCACCTGGCGCGAGGCCCAGCCCGCCGTCATCGACGGTGCCCTCAAGCGGGCACTGGCCCGCCCCTCGGGCAACTGGTTCGTGCTGGGTGCGTCCGACGGCATCGGGGCCCGGCGCGCGTTCGGCCGGACGGTGGCCGGTGTCGAGGTGGTCGCCTGGCGCGATGCGGGCGGCCGTCCGGTCGCCGGGCCCGGGGCCTGCCCGCACCTGGGGGCGCCGCTGGCGGAGGGTGCGGTGCGCTGCGGCACGCTGCGCTGCCGGTGGCACGGACTGGCCCTGGACGGCGGGCCGTTCGCCGGCTGGGAGCCGTTCCCCGCGTACGACGACGGGGTGCTGGTGTGGGTGCGACTGGACGCGGCCGGCGGTGAGACTCCCCTACCACGGCCGGTGATCCCGCCGCGGCCCGCGGCGGCGGGCGCCCTCGCCGCCGTGCACACCGCCGTCGGGACGTGCGAGCCGGAGGACGTGGTGGCCAACCGGCTCGACCCCTGGCACGGGGCGTGGTTCCACCCGTATGCGTTCGTGGACCTCAGGGTGACCGGGGCGCCGTCGGAGTCCGGCGGGGAGGCGCCCGACGCCTTCACGGTCCAGGTCTCGTTCAAGGTCGCCGGGCGCGCCGTGGTCCCGGTGACGGCGGTGTTCACCGCGCCGGAGCCGCGCACGGTGGTGATGCACCTGGCCGACGGCGAGGGGCGGGGTTCGGTCGTGGAGACCCACGCCACTCCCCTGGCCCCGGACGACCGGGGACGGCCGCGCACCGCGGTGATCGAAGCGGTCGTGGCGACCTCCGACCGCCGGGGGTTCGCCCTGGCCCGTGCGGCGGCTCCGCTGGTGCGCCCGCTGGTGCGGGCGGCGGCGGGGCGGCTGTGGCGGGACGATCTGGCGTACGCGGAGCGCCGCTGGGAACTGCGCCGCAGCGGCCGTCTCCCCGGCTGAGGTCAGCGGCCGGCGAGCCCGGCCGCCCAGCGCAGCGGTGCGCACCGCCCCTTGTCCGGTACGGTCCACAGCGTCTGGCCGCGTACCCCCCACTGCGCCAACAGCGCGTTCGCCGCCAGGAATCCGGTGGTGGCGGCGCGCTCCATCAGGGCCACCGGCAGCGGGGTGCGCACCATGTCGCCGGCCACCACCACCCGGGGGTCGGGGGTGCGGACGGTGGGCCGGTCGGCGTAGCCGCCCACCGCGAACAGCGGGCAGTCCGCCCGCCACTCGTGGCGCTGGTCGACGATCCGCACCCCGCGGGTCTCGGGGTAGACGGTGTGCAACTGCTCGATCAGGCGGCGCTGTTGGTGCTCCCGGTCGGCTCCCGGAGCGACCGCGTAGGCGTGCAGTTCGAGGACCGAACCGCCGGTGCGGGCGGACCACCGGGCGGCCTCCCCCTCCCAGCGCTCCAGCACGCTGACGTTGTCCAACGTGCCGTAGCCACTGGTGCCGAGGAAGCCGGGGCGGTGCGCGGCCACCCGCCGTGCCAGCCACAGCCGGGACACCAGGAAGGGCGGCGCGGTCCGCAACCGGGCGATGCGCGCCCGCCAGGCGGTGTCCTCCAACGCATCGGACGCGGCCACGATCCGGCGCAGCCCGGTGACGTCCGCGGCAAGCACCACCCCGTCGAAGCGCCGCTCCCCGCCCGCCGTGTTGACCCGCACCGCACCGTCCGCCGCGGGTGCCACCCGCTCCACCTCGGTGCCGGTCTCCAGCCGTACGCCGTGCCCCTCCAGGTACCTGGCGAGGGGGTGCCACAGTGCCTGCGGGAAGGGTTCGCCGGGGACGTCGAACAGCAGCCCTTCGCTGGAGCCGAGGAAGTAGATGTGGAACATCAGGGCCATCTCGGCGGCGGACAGCCGGCGCGGGTCGGCGAAGAAGCTGCGGGAGAAGACCTCGAAGGCGAGGTGGCGGGCGGCTTCGGGGAAGCGGATGCGGGAGAGCAGGTCCCAGGCGCTGGTCCGGTCGAGCCGCCGGTAGATCTGCGGCACGCGTACGTCGAGCAGCGGCAGGGCCGCACCGGGCCGCATCCGCATCAGGTCCCGCCAGGCGAAGGTGGGGCTGAGCGCCATGAAGCCCAGCGCGCTCCAGGGCGGGGTCCGCGGCACCCGCGCGAAGCTGTCGTGGGTGCCCGAGCGGTGCTGCAGCGGGTAGTCCGGCAGTCGCCGCAGCCCGGCCAGGCCGGGGTCGACCCGGCGCAGCAGCCCGCGGAGGTTGTAGTACTGGGGGAAGAAGGCGTGGAAGCCGCGGCTCATGGTCGCCGCCGAGCCGTCGGCGAGCCGTACCGGCCAGCCCGTCAGCCGTCCGCCGAGGTCCCCTTCGCGCTCGTACAGCGTCACCCGCACGCCGCGCTCGGCCAGGGCGGTGGCGGCGGCGAGGCCGGCGATACCGCCACCGATCACCGCCGCCTCCGGCCGTCCGGCGGCCGTGACCCGGTGGGCTCCGGTCGGGCCCGGCACGAGTTGGGCGCGGCGGTCACGGCCGCGCGGGGCGGGCCGGTCGGGCGGGGCGGGCCGGTCGGGCGGGGCGGGCCGGGTGGTCATGGTCCCTCCTGGCGAGCGTCGGGTGCGGTGGCGGTGAAGGTGTGGGTGATGCCGGTCTGCCAGCCGGGCAGCGGCAGCGCCCGCACCCGGCGGAAGCCGGCCCGTCGCAGACGGTCGGCGAAGTCGGGGGCGGTGTCGAAGGCCAGGACGCTGTGCCACAGGTGCCGGTAGAGGCCGCCGTCGCCCGCGAGGCGGCCGGCCGGCAGCACGATGCCCCGGCACACCGCGGTCCACACGGCGCGGTGCGCGGGGCGGCCGGAGAGTGTGTACTCGTGGACGGCCAGCCGCCCGCCGGGCCTGAGCACCGTGCGGACCGCGGCGAGGACCCCGTCCGGGTCGGTGAGGTTGCGGAAGAGGTAGGCGGCGAAGACGGCGTCGAAACCACCCGTCACCCCGGCACCGGCCAGTCCCTCCGCCGGTGCGTGGACGAAGGTGACCTGCGGCGACCACGGTTTGGCGGCGGCGCGCCGCAGCATGCCCGCCGAGGCGTCGACGGCGACGATCCGGGCACGGGGCGCGGCGGCCAGCAGCGCCGCCGTCGAGGCCCCGGTCCCGCAGCCGAGGTCGAGCAGCCGCAGTCCGTGGCCCTCCCCCGGCAGCCGCAGCCGGCGGGCGGAGCGGCGGAGGTGGGCGTGGTAGCCGGGGTTGAGCGCGGTCAGCCGGTCGTAGCGGCGGGCCGCGTGGTCGAAGGCGGCGGACAGGTCGGTGTCGTGCAGCAGCGTCATGGCGCCCTCCTCGGGAGCGTCGGGGGGCCGGTCACCACGGGGCGGACCTGCGGGGCAGCAGCGGGAGTTCGGCGACGGTACGGAGCATGGGCAGTACGGGGGTGCGCAGCCCGATGGTGAGGTCCTCCCAGAGCCGGGAGCGGCCGTCCAGGAAGCGCAGCAGCCGCTCCATGGGCACCGCGCCGAACAGTCCGCCGAAGAACGCGGCGCCGTCCACCCGGCCGCTGTCCAGCGCACGCAGCAGCACCGCGTCCAGCGCCCGCGCCCACCGGGTGTGCGCGGGCGGCGGCAGGGGCGGCCGGTGGAGGCGGAGCGCGGTGGCGATGGCGTCGCTCTGGCGCTGCACCGCGGCGAAGGTGTAGCCGGTCGAGGGGCGGGTGGCACCGCCGGCCGTGCCGATGCGGAACACCGAGCGCCCCACCCGCCGGGGGAAGCGGCCGTCGGTCATCGGGATGGCGCCCTGCTCGACGGCGGTGATGTCGAAGGGGCCCAACTTCCGTACGTGGGCGGTGTAGTGGGCCAGCGCCCGCTCGTAGTCGGCGGTCTCCAGGGGGCGGCGGGAGAACTGGGTGTACTCGACCAGGGCGGTGCGGTCGGTCAGCGGCAGGACGTAGCCGAAGGCGAGGCCGTGGGGCGGCTGGGGGACGCGGAAGTCCATCAGGTCGGCGACCGCCGGGTCGAAGACCGGCCGACGGGTGCGGACGAACCAGCCACGGAAGTGCTGCCGGAGCGTGGTGCGGGCGGGCGGGAGCCGGGGTCCGGGGCGGGAGTCGAAGGCCCAGCGGGCCCGGAGCGTGACCGGCCGTCCCGCCGCGTCGCGGCCCCGTACCTCCGCGCCGGTGGCGACGTCCCGCACCGACTCGACCGTGGCTTCGGTCCGGATGACGGTGCGCTGCCCGGCCAGCCGGGCGCCGACGACGGAGGCGAAGTCGCCGGACCGCAGCATCTTGTACCGCAGGGGCGCGGGCCGACCCACCGTCTCCGCACCACCGGGCCCGTACACCCGCAGGCGGTCCCAGGACGCGGTGAGCGCCTGGTCGAACTCGCCGCCGGGGGCCTCCCAGAAGCACCAGGTGCGCTCCTGCGGCGGGTGCGGGCCGGGGGGTGCGTCGACCAGCGCCACGGCGAGCGGCCGGGCCCCGGCGTCCGGTGCGCACAGCCGATGGGCGAGCGACAACCCGGCCGCCCCTGCGCCGACGATGACCACATCCGTGTCCCGCACGCGCGTCCTCCCTGCCGCTACCGGCCCCGGGCGGGCCTCGGCCGGTCCGCTGACCGCCGCTGTCGATCCTTCCGCAGGCGGGGGCCGGGGCGGTGGCTGCGACGCGCGGAAATCCGCTCGGCCCGCCTGCGTCGCCCACCGTGGCCGGCGGGGTTGAATGGCGGTGGCGCACGGCCGCGCCGCCGGGTGTGCGCAGCGCGGCCTCCCCGGGCGAGAGGCGGAGTCCCATGACGGCAGCCGGCGGTGCCGCGGAGGTCCTGGTGGTCGGTGCGGGGGCGGCGGGGCTGGCGTGCGCGGGCGATCTGGCCGGGGCGGGAGTGACGGTCCTGGTCGCCGAGGGCTCCGACGCGGTGGGCGGGCGGATGCGGTCGGACCGGGTGGACGGCTTCACCATCGACCGCGGCTTCCAGGTCTTCAACACCTCCTATCCGCAGGTCAAGCGGCGCATCTCGCTGCCCGGGCTGCGGCTTCACCCGTTCTCGCCGGCCGTGTTGGTGCACACCGACGGCAGCCGGCTGCGCTTCGTCGACCCCAGTCGTGCGCCACGGCAGGCGTCCGGTCTGCTGCCCGGGCGGCTGGCCGGGGCACGCGATCTGCTCGCCCTGGCCGCGCTGTCCGCCCGCGATGCGGTGGCCCCGGTCCGGGTACTCAAGGGCGGCGCGGACCGCACCACCCGTACCGCGCTTGCCGCCGCCGGTGTCTCCGAGGAGCTGGTCGAGCGGTTCTTCCGGCCGTTCCTGTCCGGTGTCTTCCTGGAGGACGAGCTGGAGACCTCCAGCCGGTTCTTCCACCTGGTGTGGCGCAGCATGCTGCGCGGGACGCTGTGCCTGCCCGGCGAGGGCATCGGCGCCGTGCCGCAACAGCTCGCGACGGCGCTGCCGCCGGGCAGCGTGCGGCTGGGCTGCCGGGTGGCCCACCTCACCGATGGCGGTGCGAGGACGGACGAGGGCGAGGAACTGGCGGCCCGTGCCGTGGTGGTGGCCACCGGCGCCCCGGCCGCCGCCGCGCTGCTGCCGGGTCTGGCCGTACCGGCGCACCGGACGGTGACGACCTACTACCACGCGGCCGCGGCCTCCCCATTGGCCGAGCCGACCCTGCTCGTCGATGCGGCCCGCCGGTTCCTCAACACCTGTGTGCTGAGCGAGGTGGTGCCGGGCTACGCCCCGCCCGGCCGGAGCCTGGTGGCCACCTCGGTGCTCGGCGCGGACCGTCCGGGTCGGGAAGCCGCGCTGCGCGGGGTGCTCGCCGAGGCGTACGGCACCGGGGCGTCGGGGTGGGACCTGGTGGCGGTACGTACGGTGCCCGATGCGCTGCCCGCGATGCCGCCGCCGCATCCGCTGAGCCGGCCCTGCCGGGTGGGTCCGGGCCGGTACGTCTGCGGCGACCACCGGGCGACCGGCTCGGTCCAGGGGGCGCTGGCCTCGGGCGCCCGGGCCGCCCGTGAGGTGCTGTGTGACCTCGGACGGATCCCCTGAGGACCGTCCCGCGCAAAGGGCCGGTACGGATCTCCTGAGGGCCGCCGTCACGAGGACCCGGTCGTGACGTACGGCGCCGGAGGAGCGGCCCGCCGTCCCCCGCATGGAGGCACCGGAGGCTCTCGACTCCCCCTTCACCGGGCCGGACGCCATGCGGCCATGCGGCCCAACGGGCCGCGCACAGTGCGCGCCTGGGCCCCTGACCAGGGATCATGGGCCGCGGCACCCGCCCACCGCGGACTGCGGAGGAGACGCCGAGGCACTCACGGCCCAGCAGTGAACTTTCCGTGCAAAACCAACCTCAACACGCCTTTAACCCCTGAAAGAGTGAAAGGTTTGTAAATTCCTTAGCCTCGAGGCCGCACGCGCCGAAGGAGATATCAAGAGGCGGCAGTAAGCCGCTTAGATCGATCGGGAGATTGTTATGTCACGGATCACGCGAGTGACTGCTATGGCCGCCCTTGCGGCAAGCACTGCCCTGGGAGGCGCTTCGGCAGCGTTTGCAGACAGTGGCGCGGCCGGCGGCGCGGCCGGTTCTCCGGGAGTGCTGTCGGGCAACGCGATTCAGGTCCCGATCCACATCCCGGTCAACGTGTGCGGCAACACCGTGAATGTCGTGGGGCTGCTGAACCCGGCCTTCGGCAACACCTGCCTGAACGGCTCCATCGAGCGCCGGGTGGTCGTCCGCCGCCACATCGTCGAGCGGCACCACCACCACGTCAGGCACATCAAGAAGCACATCAAGAAGCACCGCCACCACCGTCCTTCGGGCGGCGTGCACACCGGCGGCGGCGGCCTGGCCGGCTAAGACGGGAACCGTCCGGGACACGGCTGAGCAACACGGCCCTGTCCCGGACGCCCACTGAAGAACCGCATCACCACGCCCGGGGCCGGACCGTCACACCGACAGCCCTTCCGCCTTCACCGGAGGAGACGGTCCGTCCCCGGGCGTACGCGTGTTTCCGCCGCCCGTTTTTCCGACGCCGGGGGCCATGACTCCCCGGCCGCCCCGCCCCGACCGCGTCCGAGCCCCCGTCATGCTCCGTGGTCGCGCTTCGATTGCCCTTCGATGCCCGTGGGTTGCCCGTGGGTTGCCCGCCCCGGGGCCCGGGCCGCGCGCGGACGCGCCCCCTGCCCGCGACGTCAGGGCGGGCCGTCACCCCGGGCACGTTCCTGGCGGAGCACCTCGTATGGCCCCGCGAGCCGGTCCAGGCCGCCCACCGCCCGCTACATCCGGGCGTTGCCCGCCAGTCCGTGCCTCGATCATCACCAGGGGGGTGTCGCGCCCGGGGCCGTGCTCGCCCGAGGCGGTGAAGTGCGGGCCGAGCTGGTCGCCGAACAGCCAGTAGCACGCTGGTCATGGCGGCGCCCTCAGGCCTTGCCGCGGGCGCGCTGGAAGCGGGCCAGGCCGTCGGTGAGGTCGATGAGGGGGTCGGGGTAGTCGTACCGGGCGCGTTCGCTCGCCCCGAGCTTCCAGGGCTGGTGCACCGCCGGGCCCGCCAGCCCGTCGAGTTCGGGCACCCAGCGGCGTACGTAGGCGCCGTCGGGGTCGAACCGCATGGCCTGGGTGAGGGGGTTGAGGACCCGGTTGGGCCGGGTGTCGGTGCCGGTGCCGGCCGTCCACTGCCAGTTGAGCTGGTTGTTGGCCACGTCACCGTCCACCAGGAGGTCGAGGAAGTGCCGGGCACCGATCCGCCAGTCCACGTAGAGGGTCTTGGTGAGGAAGCTGGCCACCAGCAGCCGGCCGCGGTTGTGCATCCAGCCCTCGTACGCCAACTGCCGCATGGCGGCGTCCACCACGGGGTAGCCGGTGCGGCCCGCCTGCCAGGCGGCGATGTCCTCGGCGGCCGAGCGGGCGTCGCGCCAGCGGTCGTGGCGGGTGCGGTAGTCCGCCGCTGCGGCCTCGGGGCGGGCGGCGAGCACCTGGTGGTGGAAGTCGCGCCAGCACAGCTGCCGTACGAAGGCCTCGGCGCCGGCGCCGCCCTTCTTGCCGGCGCGGTCGACGAGTTCGCAGGCGGAGACCGTGCCGAAGTGCAGGTGGGGCGAGAGCCGGGAGGTCGCGTCGCCCGCCAGGTCGTCGTGGCGCTCCTCGTAGGCAGCGATGCCGGTGCGCAGCCAGGTCCGGACCAGGGTGCGCCCGGCGCTCTCACCGCCCGGTGCGACCCCCGGTGACACCCCGGAGACCTTCCCGCGGGCGGGAACCGGCTCGGAGGGGAGGCGGCCTGGGACCCGTACGGTGCGGGGTGCGCCCAGGGGCTGCCGCAGCCGCTGCTGGGACCAGCGCCGGAAGTAGGGCGTGAACACCGCGTAGTGGTCCGAGGAGGCGGGGGTGACGGCTCCTGGCGGGAGGGCGGTGACGACGGCGTCGTGCACCTCCAGCCGGCGGCCGTCCGCCGCCAGCGCGGTGCGCAGCCGCTCCTCCCGGCGCTGCGCGTACCGGCTGACTCCTGCCGCCAGGTGCACCACCCCGGCGCCGGACTCCGCGGCGGCCCGGCACACCTCCCGCACCACGTCGCCGGACCGTACGACGAGCCGGCCGCCGCGCTCCCGCAGCCCGGCGTCGAGGTCGGTGAGGCAGTCGGCGAGGAAGGCCCGACGGTTGGGGGTCGCGAAGCCCGCCTCCGCGATGGCGTCGTCGAGGACGAAGAGCGGGACCACCTCGTCCGCGGTGTCCAGGGCAGCGCGCAGCGGCGGGTGGTCGTGCAGCCTCAGGTCGGAGGTGAACAGCACGAGGGAGACGCTCATCGCGCCACTCCTTCGGTAGGCGGGCCGGTCCGGTTCATCCGGGATCGACCGGGGGCGATTGCCAGAGCCGCTACCCGTACGCGATCGTTGGCATACAACGGCTCTGGTCTGATGGCACGGTGAGGTGAGGGGGGTTCACCCGGTGGACCCACACATGGTGACGAGTTCCGACCTCCCCATCGCGCCCGCACCCGATCTCCGCTCCGCTCCCGCTCCCGCGTCCGGCGCGGGCGTCGGATGGCATACCGCGCCCCACCCCGTCCTCGTGGTCAATGCGACCGGTGTGGCGCATGCGGCCAATGATGCCGCCGCGCTGCTGTTCGGCTCCGGGGCGGCCGGGGCGCTGCCGGACGGCACGCTGCCGGGCTGGCTGGCCGAAGCACACCGGCGGTTCGGCGACGGACCGCGGAGCGACGGCGGCGAAGAGCCGGCGTACGGACCGGTGGGCGGCCGCGCCTTCGCGGCCCGCCCGAGCCGTGCCGAGAACGGCGACGTGGTGTGGTGGCTGGTCGACGACACCGCACGCCGCCGGGCCGAGGAGGCACTGCGTGCCGAACGCGAGCGCACCGCGTTCCTCGCCGAGGCGTCGACCGAGCTGTTGGCGTCGTTGAACCTCGACCGGTGCCGGGAGGTCACCGCCCGGCTCGCCGCGGAGCACCTCGCGGACGCCGCGGTGGTGGTGACCCCGCCGTCGGGGCGGCGGCTGTCGGTGAGTTGCTCCGGGCCGGACGGGCGGGTGGTGCACGACCGGGTGGTGGCCGACCCGGCGTCGGTGCCTGGCCTGGCGGAGGCGCTGCGCGGGTTCCCACCCGTGCCGTCGCGCTGGATCGACCCCGCCGCCGTACCCGACTGGGTGGTGCCGGCCGCGCTGGACACCGTCGGCTCGGTCGCCGTCACCCCGCTGCCCGGCCACGGCGTGGCGGCCGGTGCGCTGATCCTGCTGAGGCGCTCCGAGCGGGCCGCGTTCAGCGAGAGCGAGGAGCTCTTCGCCCGGCTCTTCGCCGCCCGGGCCGGGGCGGCGATGTCCGCGGCGCGGCTCTACGCGGAGCAGTCGGCGATCACCCGGACCCTGATGCGGGAGCTGCTGCCGCCGCGCCTGGAGCAGGCGAGCGGGGTGGAGTTCGCGGGCGGCTACCGTGCCTCGAACGACAGCGACCGGGTGGGCGGCGACTTCTACGACGTGCACACGGCGGTCGGGGCCGGCGACGAGTCGCTGGTGGTGCTGGGGGACGTGTGTGGCAAGGGGCTGGAGGCCGCCGTACAGACCGGCAAGATCCGCAACACCCTGCATGCGCTGCTGCCGCTGGCGGCCGACCACCAGCGGGTGTTGCAGCTCCTCAACGGTGCGCTGCTGGACTCCCGGCACACCCGGTTCGCGACGCTGGTGCTCGCGTCGGTGGTGCGCCGCGGCGGCACGGTCCGGCTGCGGGTGACCAGCGCCGGGCACCCGGCGCCGCTGATCGTGCGTGCCGACGGGGCCGTGGAGGCGGCCGATACCCAGGGCAGCCTGGTCGGGGCGCTGCCCGAAGTGACCTCCCGTACGGCCCTGGTGGAGCTGGCGCCGGGCGAGTCGTGTCTGCTGTTCACCGACGGGATCACCGAAGCGGTGGGCGGGCCCCTGGGAGACGAGTTCTTCGGCGAGGAGCGGCTGCGCGCGGCGCTGGCCGAGTGTGCGGGGCTGCCGGCCGAGGCGGTGGTGGAGCGGATCCGGATGCTCGCAGCCCAGTGGGTGGGCAGCAACCGGCACGACGACATGGCGGTGGTCGCCATCACCGCTCCCCGGCACCCCCGCCTCGGCGCCGTGGACGGTCGCACGCCGGGCAGGTGCCCCGCATGACCGGCCGGTCCACGGGCACCGCCGGCCGGTGGCGCGCAGCCGTCGGCCCCGCGCACCGCCGTGCTGCCGGGCCGGGTGCCATGGCCAGCCGGTCCGGGGGCAGGTGGGCGTCATGACCCGCTCGCCCCTCGCCTCCATTCCGGATCCGCAGAGCCTGGCCGCCCGCACCGACCGGCTGTGGGAGGCGGTGCTGACCGCCGATGAGCACGCGGCCGTCCGCCAGGTGTTCGACGCGGTCGACGCCGGCCTCGGGCCGGAGGACGTGCTGCTCGGCCTCATCGTCCCGGTACAGCGCAGGGTGGGTGAGCGCTGGGCGGCGAACGAGCTGACCGTGGCACAGGAGCACGCCGGAACCGCGATTATGGAACGGGCCGTCGCGGCGCTGGCCCACCACCGGCCCACCACGGTCGGCGCGGAGCACGGCCGGATCACCGTGGCCTGTGTCGACGGCGAGTGGCATGCGCTGCCCGCCCGGCTGCTGTCCGAGGTGCTGCGGCTGCACGGCTGGCGGACCGACTTCCTCGGCGCGCAGGTGCCCTCGGCGCATCTGATCGCGCACCTCCACCAGACCGGTCCCCAGGCGGTGGCGCTGTCCGGCTCGCTCGCCACCCGGCTGCCGGCCGCACATGCGGCGATCACCGCCTGCCAGGCGGCCGGGGTGCCGGTGCTGGCCGGCGGTGCGGCCTTCGGTCCCGACGGGCGGTACGCCCGCCTGCTGGGCGCCGACGCCTGGGCCCCCGATGCCCGTACGGCCGCCGAGGTGCTGGCTCGGGGGCTGCCGCGCAGCCGGCCGCCGGCGCTCGGTCACCAGCCGGTCGACGACCTTCCCCACCTGTCCGACCAGGAGTACACCCTCGTGGTGCGTACGGCGCCGCAGTTGGTGCGGGAGACCCTGGCGGAGCTGGCGGACCGGTTCCCCGCCCTGCGTGACTACTCCGAACAGCAGCGCCGGCACACCGCGGAGGACCTCGCGCACATCACCGAGTTCCTGGCCACCGCCCTCTACGTCGACGACGACGCGCTGTTCAGCAGCTTCCTGACCTGGACCGGTACGGTGCTCACCGCGCGGGGCGTGCCCGCGCACTCACTGCTCCCAGCCCTGGACGTGCTCGCGGACCGTCTCAAGGACTTCCCGCGGGCCCTGCGCATCCTCGACCACGCCCGTCGTTCGCTCAGCTCGCCGCCCGACCACGGACCCACCGCATGATCTCTGACTCCTCCGACCTCGTCTGCCATCTGAGGCCGGTGCCCGATCCGGGCACCGCACACCTCCATGTGGTCGGGGACCTCGACTACGACACCGCGGACGACCTGCTCGACCTGGCCGTCCGGCAGCTGTCGGTGCAGCCGGCCCTGCGGGACCTGCACCTCGACTGCGCCCGCCTGACCGTCTGTGACTCCTCGGGGCTATCGGCGCTGCTCGCCATCCGCCGCCGCACCGGTGCGGCCGGGATCCGCCTTCACCTCGACCATCGGCCCCGGATCCTGGAGCGCCTGCTGACGGTCACCGGCACCCTCGCCCACCTCACGGCCCCGCCGGCCGAGGGCGATGAGGTGACCACCGGGTGAACCCTGGCCGGCGGTCCACCGGGCTGTCGGTGAAGCGCCGTTGGGGGGTGAGCTTCTTGGGGTACGTGCGAGCGCGGGCCCCAGGGAACGGCGGCCGGGCGGCGGGGCGCCAGCGGGCGGCCTGCGGGCGGCCTGTGGGCGGCCTGTGGGCGGCCTGTGGGCCCGGCGTGCGGTCGCCGCCGGGCCCCCGGGCCGGGTGCTCAGCGTTCGGTGAGCATGCCGCTGCGGAGCTTGGTCAGGGTGCGGTTGAGCAGGCGCGACACATGCATCTGGGAGACACCGAGTTCCGCGCCGATCTGGGACTGCGTCATCTCCTGCCCGAAACGCAGCTCGATCAGCAGGCGTTCGCGCTCGTCCAGCCGCTGCAGCAGGGGCGCCAGGGTGTGGATGTCCTCGACCATGTCCATGGCCGGGTCGTCCTCACCCAGTACGTCCGCGAGGGTGCGCCCCTGGTCGGAGGGGTCGGGATCGGTGGGCGTGTCCAGCGACCCCGCGTTGAAGCCGTTGGCTGCGACGACGCCCTCGATCACCTCCTCCTCGGACAGGTCGAGGTGGGCGGCGAGTTCGCGGACGGTGGGGTCGCGGTCGAGCTTGATGTGCAGCTGCTCCTTGGCCTTGGCCAGCTCGCTGCGCAGCTCCTGCAGCCGGCGGGGCACATGCACCGCCCACCCGGTGTCCCGGAAGAACCGCTTGATCTCCCCCAGGATGTACGGCACGGCGAAGGTGGAGAACTCCACCTCACGGGTGAGGTCGAAGCGGTCGATGGCCTTGATCAGACCGATCGTGCCGACCTGGATGATGTCTTCCATGTCGTCGCCGCGGTTGCGGTAGCGGCGTGCCACGTACCGCACCATCGACATGTTCATCTCGATGAGGGTGTTGCGGGCGTACTGGTACTCGTGGGTGCCCTCTTCGAGGTCCCGCAGGCGATCGAAGAACTGCTTGGACAGCTCCCGTGCATCGGTGGGCGCCACCGCACCGGGGCACCTGACTTCGGGCAGTCCTGCCGTCACTGCGGTCTGCGGTTCGGTCACGGTGTCGTTCACGACGGTGCTCATCACGCCTCCCTGCGCGCCCGTCACACGCGGGCGCCACAGCGCCCGCCTACCCCGCATCACACAAGCCATGCCAGAAAGATGACCACTTCCTCGGGAGCGGCCCCGACCCGGTGGGCGGCCAGCGGGCCGGAGCCACCGAGGGCCCGTTACGACGGTTATCGCAGGTGAACGGCGACGGCGATGGCCTTGCCTGCGTCCGTGGGCGTGATGTCGACGGACGTGGCGAGCTGACAGACCATCGGCCAGCCGTATCCGCCGACCTCTCCTGGGCCGTTGTGCGGGACCGCGACCGGGTGCTGCGGTACGGCGTCCTCGACGAGGATCTCCAGTCGGTCGTCGGTGATGCGTGCGGCGAAAGCGGTCACTCCACCCGCGTGCCGCCGGGCGTTGGTGACCAGTTCCGAGGTGATCAGCAGGGCATCGATGAGGAACACCTCATCGAGCGGCTGAGGATGAGCCTGCAAGAGGTCGTGCACGCGGTTGCGCGCCTCGGCTGCCGTGGCCGGTATCTCCGCTGCCTGTGTCACCTTTTCCACCCCCTTCGGTGCCGGGATCATTTGGGGTTCCCACCCCGCCTACCCGACATCTACGGGAGTCTGCACAGGTCACCGGTCTTCACTGTCGGTGCTTGCCGCAAAACGCCCGCCGCGGGAGCGGGACTCCGGTAGGAACGCCGGGCGGGGGCCCGGGAGTTTCGTACGGCGGCCGTGCCGTGCCCGGCCGAACACACGTGAGCGGGACCGCAAGTCCGCGGTCCCGCCCGGGCGGTCACGTGCAGCAGTCAGGCTTCGGCCAGAACGCTGTCCTTTCTCTTCTCGACACCTGCCTTCTTCGCCGTACTTCCTCCGTATCCCCACTCCTCTCCGCTGTCGCCAATCTCCTGACCTCTCTTCTCCTCTCGCCTCTCTTCTCCTGTCCTGTCTCTTCTCCTGTGCTGTCTCTTCTCCTCTCGTCCCTCTTCTCCTGTGCTGTCTCTTCTCCTCTCGTCCCTCTTCTCCTGTGCTGTCTCTTCTCCTGTTCGCCTTTCTCCCTGTCGTCCTCCACATCCGCCGTGAGTGCACTGCGGAGGACTTCCCGTGCGAAGGGAAGGGGGCACCCGAGACGCCGCGGAGACCAACCGGGAACCGGCGTCTCGGGCCATGCTGTGCGGTTCTCCCGGCTGCCGCGGACCATTCCCGAATTACCCCTACCGGGGGAACGGGTCCCCGCCCCGAGCCGCGTGAAGCCGTGCCGTGGGGGCGGTGCGTGCAGCCTTCACAGGTGGTCCCGGAGACCGGTTGCGGACGCCCTTCGTTACCGCTTTGCACGGTTCCGGCCAGGCGGTCCGTTCGCCGCTTCCCGCCGCGGGGCGCGGAGAAAGGCGCGGCCGGTGTGGCCGGATACCGAGAACGGGCACCACCCGGCCCCCGGACCGTCGGCCGGGGCACGGCGTTTCCTCGAACGGGCCGGCGTACCGCTCCTATCGGCGGGCACCGCGCCCGCCTACTGACGGCCGGGTACTGGCCGGAATTCCCTGAGCTTCGGCCGAACTGGCGGCACCGGAAACGGACATCACCGAAGCGGTCCAAATGCACCCTTGCCCGGAGGGCGATTCCGCGGGAATGCGAAAACCTTGAACCGGCAACTGCCCGGCGGCTTCGGCGTCCGGAATGTACCTTCCTGCGGGGCAATGGTCGCTCATAGATTCCTCCCCGAGGCACATGCCTCGGGAAAGTGCACACGCAACCTTTTGCATGGCGTACCAACGCCATCAGGTCAGGAGGAGATCGTGGCAAGTCGCAAGGTCATCGCTGCCGTTCTGTCCGCATCGACGCTGCTGGGCATGGGCCTGTTGACCGCCGGCACCGCCCAAGCGGCGGCGCCCACAACGTTCCACCCGGACGTGCGCTACACCTTCCAGAACGTGGGCAGCGACCGGAACCTCGACGCCTTCGGCAACGACACCGTCAAGGCATGGTCGGCGGACGCCTCCGGGACACAGGACTTCTACCTCAGAGCCGGCCGCTTCCAGGGCTACCAGCTGGAGAGCGCGCTCCACGCCGGCCGGTGCGTGACGGCCAAGGGGATCGGACAGCAGGTGACCCTGGAGAACTGCAACACCGCGATACAGGCCCAGTACTGGGACTTCGCGAACCGGGACGAGGGCTCCGCCTTCATCAGCCGCAAGTTCTCCCACGGCTGCATCGCCGACCAGGGCGAGCGCAACACGGTGGGCCTGGCGCAGTGCAACGGGTCCGACGACCAGCGGTGGATGCCCCTGATCGGCTGACCCAAGCCGGCCGGCGGAGCTTCCGCCCTCGCCCCTGGACTCCGGTGCGCCTGGCCGTTTCGACCCCACCGTGAAGCCACGGTGCC
Source organism: Streptomyces sp. NPDC020742 (assembly GCF_040641675.1). NCBI lineage: Bacteria > Bacillati > Actinomycetota > Actinomycetes > Kitasatosporales > Streptomycetaceae > Streptomyces > Streptomyces sp. NPDC020742. The sequence continues at coordinate 722,331 of NZ_JBFAEA010000002.1, read as the reverse complement.
CTCCCCCGGAACGTGGTCAGTGGAGTGCAGCACCGGGGGCACGCCGACCGCCCGTCCGTGACTGGGGGTTACGACCCGAGGGGGCGGTGAGCCCTGGCCGAGCTCACCGCCCCCTCAGCCGCGCCGCTGCGACGGCACGGCTTCGTCACACTGAGCGAGTTCGGGGCTAGCGACCAGGGGAAAGGCCGCTGACCAGCCCTCCTTGCGCCGACCGGCGAGCTGCGGTGATCTGAGGTAATTTCGCCTTATATCGCCCTTATCCTGTCTGTCCCGCTCGTACGCGGGCGGGGAGGCGAGCAAGGAGGTGCGCACCATGCGCGCACAGCACATCAAGCGCTCGCTGGCGGCCGCGGCGGCCGGTGCCCTGTTGGCCGGCGGCGCGGCCGTCGGCACGGCGGGCACCGCGACGGCCGCCCCGGCGACATCATCCACGACCACGGTGAGCCAGCACAGCAACTGCACCTGGCACTCCGGCTATTGGACCAAGTACTGGCAGCAGGGGCACTGGGAGTACCGGTGGCATCCGGGCTGGTACGACGGCCACCACAACTGGCACAAGGGCCACTGGAGCAAGTACTGGAAGTCCGGCTACTGGGTGAAGACCTGGCACCCGGGCTACAACAGCTGTAACCGGTGAGCCGGTCGCCTCATGACCGCGCCTTCCTGGCGCCACCCGCCGCGCCCCCGGCGAGCGGGCGACACAGGAGGGCGTCGGGCCGCCCCAAGTGGCCCGGCCGCTGAGTGGAGGCGAGGCCCGCCGCATAGGCGTCGGACGGACACTGCCCCTTGAAGTGACCGTAGGCGAAGTCGCCACCCGGGTCGCCGGGCGGACGGCTGTCCCCCCGGTCGAACCACACGACCCGGCCCGACGTGCCAAGCGGGGTGCGGGCCGGGGCGCAGAGCGCGGCGGAGACGCTGGTGCCGCGGAGGCTGTAGCCGGTGAGGAACTGGCCGTCGGGGCACTGGAGTTTGCGGTAGCCGGGCGCCCAGTCTCCGCCGGCGGGGACGTAGCGCTCGTCGCGTACGACGACGGGGGCGGCCCCGGGCCGGTGCAGCGGCGTGGCGTCGGGGGCGTCGGTGCACAGCCCGCGCCCCTGAGTGTGACTGAGGCCGAGCAGCCGTTCGCCGTCGGGGCAGGCCGCCTTGCGGGCCCCCTCGTCCCAGTCGCCCTGTTCCCGTGCGGTCAGGGACTGGACGAGGTCAGTGTGGTCGGTGGTGAGCATGTGCCAGGACGGGACCGGTGCCACCGGCCCCGAGGTCTGCGGGGCCGTCGTCAGCCGCTGCCATGCGGGGGTGCGCCAGTCACCGCCGTCCAGGACCCCGGTGCGGTTCCCGGCGCGGTCGTACCGCAGCAGCGCCCAGTCGTCCCCCGCCGGCCGGCCCTGGGCGTCGGTGCTCCAGCCAACCAGCGGCCAGTAGGCGAAGTCCGTGTCGTGGGCGATGAGTTGATCGGCCAGACGGGCGAACCAGGTGCGGCCGGCGGCGCCTTGCTCGCCGGCGCCGATCCCGAACTCGCTGACCCACAGGGGCGCGGTGAAGTGCTTCCCGGTCTCGGCCGCGACGTAGAAGGCCTGGTCGTACAGGACGGCGCGCAGCTGGTCGGCCGAGAGGTCCTGGTACCGGGGGTCGCTGGTCTCCCCGATACCGGTGGCGCCGCTGTGGTGCGGTCCGGTGTAGCCGTAGAAGTGGGCCGAGTAGACGAGTTTGCCCGACACGACCAGGGTGTGCGAGAGCGTGCGGACCGGGGTGAGGGTGGGGCGGCCGTGCGGCAGGCCGTCGACCGGCAGGCCGGTCCAGTTGATGCCCTCGATGATCACCAGGAGCCGGGGGTTGGCCTCGGCGAGGAGGCGGTCCGCGGCTTGCTGGGCGGCGGCCTGCCAGTCGTGGGCGTCGCCCAGCCCCCAGTTGGGGTCGTCCCACACGTCCCGGCGCACCTCGTTGTAGAGGTCCGCCCCCACGACCCGGGCGTTGTCCCGGTAGCGGCGGGCCATGAAGACCCAGTCGTCGGCCCACTGCCGGGTGGTCTGCGCGCTGTTCCAGCGCTCGTTGCCGTCCAGGCCGCAGCACCAACGGGTGGTGTTCGTATGGTTGTTGAGGATGACCGCGAAGCCGTCCGCGGTCAGCTCCGCGACCACGGCGTCGAACACCTGCAACGGGGTCCGGCCGCGCAGGCCGGGGTTGGCGGCGACCGCGGCATCGGGCACCGGGGCGGTGCTGTGGATCATCTCGTTGGAGAACGGCAGCCGGATGCTGTTGAGGCCCAGGGCGTGGAAGTCGGCCAGCAGCCGGCGGATGCCGACCCGGTCCAGGCCGAGCGGGATGCCGTGGGAGTTCTGGCCGGCGTGGTGGGCGGCCGGGTCGTCGCGGTCACCCGAGCCGGTCCAGGATCCTTGGGCGCCGTCCCAGTTCGCGGACTTCAGACGAAAGCGCCGGCCCTCGGCGTCGACGATGTACCGGCCCCGGGTGGACAGCGGAGCGGTCCAGCGGTCCTCGGTGTGCGCCGTGCGCGTCCGCGGGTGCGCCGTCGGGGCCGCGGCGGCCGCGGGCAGGGCGAGTCCGGCCAGTACCAGACACAGCGCCAGGACCCGGGACACCGTACGGAGAGAGGTCTTCACGCCATCTGCCTGCCGTGTCGGGAAGTGCCCGCCGGGTGCGTCCGGAGAGCAGCCGGGACCGCGGGGCGCCGCGGCACGGGCAGGGCCAAGCTACCCACGACGCCGTGCGGGGGCCATACCCGGGACGTCCCGGTCGGCGCGCGGCCGCACAATTCCGGCCGTGAGGGGCGCTCCCGGCTACGGCGGCTCGGTGTGATCAGCGCATGAGGGATCTGTCTACGATGCAGCCATGCTGGCCTACGCCCCTGCGCTGCTCTTCTTCGTGCTGTTCTGCATCGGTGTCACACGCGACCGCCGGCGCTTCGGCAACGCCATCCATCTGGGGCTGGCCCTCACCTTCGGACTGCTCGCCCTGATCGGCAAACTCAGCCAGGCGCACGCCCTGCTGGGCGGGATCGCGGTGGTGGCGCTGCTGACACTGCCCGCGCTGGGCGTGCTGGTGCTCGCCGGCTTCCTGCTCGCCAACGGCGTGCAGATGGTCCGCAAGGAGGGGATGCGCCCGGCCAACCTGCTGTCGCTGCTGGCCGGTCTCGGCATCGTCGCGCTGATCGCCCTGCTGATCACGGCGGTGGCGCTGCACTCGCGCACGCTGGTGGTGATCGGGGTGACCGCCACCGGGCTGGTCGGTTTTGTCGCCTTCCAGTTCCTCTGCTTCGTCGGGTACGCCTTCCTCTACGGCCGGCTGCCAGTCCGGCGGGACGCCGACTATGTGGTGGTGCTGGGCTCCGGGCTGATCGGCGGGGTCACGGTGCCGCCGCTGCTGGCCAGCAGGTTGGAGCGGGGGCGCGCGGTGTACGAGCGGCTCACCGCCCGGGGCGGCACCCTGCAGCTGGTGACCTCCGGTGGGCAGGGGCCGGACGAGCAGCTTCCGGAATCCCATGCGATGGCCGACTACCTCGTCGAGCGCGGATTCCCCGCGGACCGGATCGTACGGGAGGACCGCTCGCGGACCACCGAGGAGAACCTGCGGTTCAGCCGGGCCCTCATGGAGGCGGAGAATCCGGACTACCGGTGTGTGGTGGTCACCAACAACTACCACGCCTTCCGTGCCGCGTTGATGGCCCGGAAGGCCGGTGTGCACGGTCAGGTCGTGGGGTCCCCCACCGCCGCGTACTTCTGGCCGAGTGCCACGATCCGCGAGTTCGCCGCGGTGTTCCTGGAGCACAAGGTGGTCAACCTCGGCGTCTGTCTGCTTCTGGTGCTGGGTGGTGTGTTGATCTGGTGGAATCGTTGAGGATCGGACCACAGGTGCCGGCGCCCCCAAGGGGCTGCCCGCTGGGCGGCGGCGGTTCATGTCATCACGGACATGTAAACAACGGGACACAAGAACACTCAAAATAGGTAAACCGCAGCAGGTGGGCGCAAGGTGCTCTAGCGTTCACGTCCGAAACAGGAGCGGTTGTGCGCCGGGGGGTCCAATCGCTACCTGAAGTGAGGGGACGACCAAGTGGGGGGCCATGGGGTTGTTCGAAGCTGCCGCATCACGGGGGATAGCGTCTCCCGCCGCGCCGGCAGGGCTGGATCGCACAGCGGGACCGCACCGAGAAGGCAGGCAGAGATCCGCCGAACGGCGGCTCTTACCGATGGCGTTAGCCGCGGATGTGCTCGGCACACTGATACCGGTCGGGGCGGTGGGTGTCGCGACGCGGCAGCCGCAGCCGCTGCTGACCGCCGCGGTGGCATGCGCCTCATGGCTTGTCGTGAGCGCGGCAAAGAATCGTTACAGCAGGGGTGAGTTAGGGGCGAACCGGGCGATGCTGGCGGTCCTTCGGGACTGGCTGACCATGCTGGGCGTGCTGGCCGTCCTCTGTGTGGCGGCCCGGATCGAGACCGCCACGGCGGTGTGTGTGCTGGCGCTGGTGCCCTGTCTGGCACTGACCGTGGTCAGCCGCACGCTGATGCACCGGCATCTGCTGGCCGTCCGGCGCCGCGCCCAGGCGCTGCGCCGGGTGCTGCTCGTCGGGGAGGCCGGCGCCGTCGACGTGGTGGTGGCGGAGTTGGCGCACCGTACCGATCACGAGTACCTCGTCGTCGGCAGTTGCCTGGTCGGGGAGGAGACCATCGATGCGGCGCTGCCGGTGCCGGCCCGGCTCGCGCTGGACGGGGACGGCCGGGAGGCACAGCCGGACGGGGAGACCGTCCTGCGGTGTGCGGCGGAACTCGATGCCGACCTGGTCCTCGTGGCACCCGGCCGCCGGATGCCCGCCGCGCGGGTGCGCCGGCTGGCCTGGGCGCTGCACGACGAGGGCCGGGATCTGGCCATACTTCCCGGGCTGCTCGATGTGTCCCAGCACCGGGTCCGGCTGGCGAAGGCGGCCGGGCTGACGGTGCTGCACATCGCCCCGGCGCCCCGACAGGGGCTGCCGGGGCTGCTGAAGGAGGTCACCGACCGGCTAGGGGCGCTGCTGCTGCTGGTGCTGCTCTCCCCGGTCTTCGCCGTGGTCGCCGCGGCGGTCCGACTGTCCTCCGCCGGGCCGGTGTTCTACTGGCAGACCCGGGTCGGCCGGGATCTGATGCCGTTCCGGATGTGGAAGTTCCGCACGATGGTCGTCACCGCCGACCGGATGCGAGCCGCGTTGGAGTCGGCCAATGAGCACGACGGCGCGATGTTCAAAATGCGGCGGGATCCCCGGGTGACCCGGGTCGGCCGGATACTGCGCCGGTTCTCGCTGGACGAACTGCCGCAGCTGTTCAACGTGCTGGCCGGCCGGATGTCGCTGGTCGGTCCGCGGCCGCCGCTGCCCGAGGAGGTGGAGCGCTACGACGGGACGGAGCTGCGCCGGCTCACCGTCAAACCGGGGCTGACCGGTCTGTGGCAGGTCAGCGGCCGGTCCGACCTCTCCTGGGACGAGACCGTCGCACTGGACCTGAGCTATGTCGACAACTGGTCCTACGCCAGCGACATCGACGTCCTGGTCCGCACCCTGCGCGCCGTCGTGGACGGCCGCGGTGCGTACTGAACGGGCCGGGTCCGGGTGTGCGGTCGGCGGCGCCCCGTCGGGGGGCTGCCGCCCGCACACCGCGGACCCGGGCTCAGGCAGGTGTCGGCTGCGCCCGCCACGCCCGGTAGGTCTGGGCGATGCCCTCGGCCAGCGGGATGCGCGGCGCCCACCCCAGGGAACGGATCCGGCTGATGTCGAGCAGCTTGCGCGGGGTGCCGTCGGGGCGGGACGGGTCGAAGGAGATCCGTCCCTGGTAGCCCACCGCGTCGGCCACGCAGGACGCCAGGTCGGCGATGGTCAGGTCCGCACCGCAGCCCACATTGACCGGGTCGTCGCCGTCGTGGTGGCGCAGCAGCACCTCGCAGGCCTCGGCCAGGTCGTCGACGTGCAGGAACTCGCGCCGCGGGGTGCCGGTGCCCCAGAGGGTGAGCTCGTCCTGTCCGCGCTCCTTGGCCTCGTGGAAGCGGCGGATCAGCGCCGGCAGGACGTGCGAGGTCTCCAGGTCGAAGTTGTCGCCGGGGCCGTAGAGGTTGGTCGGCATGGCGGAGATGAAGGAGCTGCCGTACTGCCGGCGGTAGGAGCGGATCTGGACCAGGCCGGCGATCTTGGCTATCGCATACGCCTCGTTGGTGGGCTCCAGCGGCCCGGTCAGCAGGGCGTCCTCGGTGATGGGCTGGGGCGCGTGCCGCGGGTAGATGCAGCTCGACCCGAGGAACAGCAGCCGGCGGACCTCTGCCCGGTGCGCACCGGCGACGACGCTCAGCTGGAGGGCGAGGTTGTCCTCCAGGAACTGCACGGGGTAGGTGCTGTTCGCCATGATCCCGCCCACCCTGGCGGCGGCCAGGACGACGGCGTCGGGGCGGACGTCGCGGAGGTAGCCGGCGGTGGCCTCGGCGTCCCGCAGGTCGAGTTCGGCCCGGCTGCGGGTCAGTACCTCGTACCCCTGGGCGGTCAGCCGCCGGGCGACGGCGGATCCCACCAGGCCCCGGTGGCCGGCGACGAAGATTCGGGCGGGTGTGGGCAGCAAGTCATCCATGCGCCGGATTGTGACAGTCAATCCCCTACGCCCACCGGCCATTTCCGGAAATATCTGCCGCACTTCGCTCTCGCCCCATGGTCATCGAGCGGGTAGCGTCCACGCCCCGCGACCCGTCCGGCACGCGGAGCAGCACATCGACCGCACTTTTCCGAAGCACCATCACATCCCGTGGGGGAAAGCCATGCCCAAAACCGCTGTTATCACCGGAATCACCGGCCAGGACGGGTCGTACCTGGCGGAGCTGCTGTTGAGCAAGGGCTATGAAGTGCACGGGCTGATGAGACGCTCGTCGAGCTTCAACACCGAGCGCATCGACCACATTTACCAAGACCCGCACACGCCCGGCCGCCGGCTGCTGCTCCACCACGTCGACCTGTCGGACGGGGTCGCGCTGGTGAATCTGCTGCGCGACGTGCAGCCCGACGAGGTCTACAACCTCGGCGCCCAGTCCCATGTCCGGGTCTCCTTCGACGCGCCGCTCTACACGGGCGACGTCACCGGGCTGGGCGCCGTACGGCTGTTGGAGGCCATCCGGGCCAGCGGGATCCGGACCCGGCTCTACCAGGCGTCGTCCTCGGAGATGTTCGGGGCCACCCCGCCGCCGCAGAACGAGGGCACGCCCTTCCACCCGCGCAGCCCGTACGGCTGCGCCAAGGTCATGGCGTACTGGTCGACGGTCAACTACCGTGAGGCGTATGGCCTGTTCGGCGTCAACGGCATCCTGTTCAACCATGAGAGCCCGCGGCGCGGCGAGACCTTTGTGACCCGGAAGATAACCCGTGCCGTGGCCCGGATCCAGGCGGGCCTGCAGGAGCACCTCTATCTGGGCAACCTCGACGCGGTCCGCGACTGGGGCTATGCGCCGGAGTACGTCGAGGCGATGTGGCTGATGCTGCAGCGCGACGAGCCGGACGACTATGTGGTGGCGACCGGGGTGGCCGCGACGGTACGGGACTTCCTGCAGGCCGCGTTCGGCACCGTCGGGCTGGATTGGGAGCGCAGTGTGCGCTTCGACCCGAAGTACGAGCGGCCCAGCGAGGTGGACGCGCTGATCGGCGATCCGTCCAAGGCCAAGAACGCACTGGACTGGTCGGCGAAGGTGCGGTACGACGAGCTGGCCCGGATCATGGTCGAGGCGGACGTACGGCAGCTGGAGGACGAACTCTCCGGCCACCGGGTGCGGGTGGACCGATGACCGTTCCCGTCACGACTCGCCGGCTGCGCGGCTTCACCGGCGCCGGTTACGACAAGGGCCGCGGACTGCTGACCCAGGTCGCCTGGTTCGCGGTGCTCAATGTGGTGTTCGTCAAGTGGTGGTGCCCGCCACGGCTGCGGCCCGCGCTGCTGCGGGCCTTCGGCGCCCGCATCGGGGACCGGGTGCTCATCCGGCACCGGGTGCGGGTGCAGTGGCCGTGGAAGCTGACGGTCGGCGACGACGTCTGGGTGGGCGAGGACGCCTGGCTGATCAATCTGGAGCCGATCACCCTCGGCAGTGACGTCTGTGTGTCCCAGGGGGCGGTGCTGTGCACCGGTAGCCACCAACGCCGTTCGCCCACCTTCGAGTTCGACAATGCGCCGATCCGGCTGGAGGCGGGCGCATGGGTGGCCGCCCGCGCCATGGTGCTGCGCGGGGTCACCGTGGGCGAGGGCGCGGTGGTCGGCGCGGGCGCGGTTGCCCACCGGGACGTGCCCCCGGGGGCCGTGCACATCACAGGAGGGACGCGGTGAGGATCACCCATGTCGTGACGCTGGTCAGCGACGACGGCGCGTACGGCGGCCCGGTGAGCGTGGCGACCGGGCAGCTGGGCGAACTCGCCTCGCGGGGCCATGAGGTCGAGCTGCTCTCCCTGTGGCGGGGGCGCGGGCGGCCACCGGCCGCGGTGGACGGGGTGCCGCTGCGCGCCCGGCCGGCCCGCACCCTGGTGCCGGGGCAGGGCTTCCTCGGGCTGTTCCATCCCGGGCTGCTGCCGCTGCTGTGGCGCCGGGCGGGCCGGGCCGACGTGCTGCACCTGCACGCCGGGCGCGACCTGGTCTCGCTGGCCGCGCTGGCGGTGGCCGTGCTGCGCCGCCGCCCCTTCCTGGTACAGACCCACGGTATGGTCCAGCCCCGCCGCACGGCCGTCGCCCGGCTCTTCGACCGGGTCTATGTCCCGCTGCTGCGCCGGGCCGCGGTGGCCTTGGTGCTGACTGACGAGGAGGAGGCCGGGCTGCGGCGGGTGCTGCGGTCGCGCGGGCCGCGGCTGGTCCGGCTCCCCAATGGCGTGCGCACCCGGCCGGACGAGGCGGAACGCGGGGAGGCGGACGTGCTCTTCCTCGCCCGGCTCCAGGCCCGCAAACGGCCCGAGGCGTTCGTACGGATGGCGGCCCTGGTGCACCGCAAACGGCCCGATGCGTCCTTCACCCTGCACGGCTCGGACGAGGGCCGGCTCGCCGAGGTGCGGCGGCTGATCGCCGAAGAGGGGCTCGGCGAGGTGGTGACGTACGGCGGGGCGCTGGACCACGGGGCGGCGGTACGGCGGACGGCGCGGGCCACCGTGTATGTGCTGCCGAGCGTCGACGAGCCGTTCCCGATGAGCGTGCTGGAGTCGCTGGCGGTGGGCACACCGGTGGTCTGCACCGGCAGCTGCGGGATCGCCGGCCCGCTGCGGGACCGGCGGGCCGCCCTGGTGACCGATGGTTCGCCGGAGCAGCTGGCCGAGGCGGTGCTGCGGCTGCTGGAGGACCGGGACCTGCGTGAGCGCACGGTGCGCGCGGGCCGGGCGGCCGTCGAGGCGGAGTTCTCCCTCACGGCCGTGGGCGACCGGCTGGTGGAGTACTACCGGTCGCTGACGGGAGCCTGGTGAGGTGGGCGGCGGGGACCGGTCCCCGCCGCCCCGGCCCAGGGCGTTCCTTGCGAAGCTCCGCAACCTCCGGAAGAAAAGCCCTACCGCCCGGTGCCCCGGGCGGCCGTGGCGAGCCGCAGCAGCGCGGTGATCCGGTCCAGGCCGGCCCGGCTGCTGAGGTGCTCCTCGGCGTACCGGGGACCGCAGGCGCCGATCCGGGCGGCCCGTTCGGGGTCGGCCGCGAGCGCGCACACCTCGGCGAGCAGCGCCTTGGGGTCCTCCGGCGTGATCACCGACCCCGCGCCGGAGCGCAACACCTCCTGGGCGGTGCCCCCCTGGGCGGCCACCGAGGCGATCACCGGCCGTCCCGTCATGAAGTACGACGTCAGCTTGGACGGCAGGCTCATATCGAGGACGGAGGCCTTCTGGGTCACCGCGAGCACATCGGCGGCGGCGAGCATGTCGGGGAACGCATCGGCATCCGCGGGCGGCAGGAAGGTCAGCGCGGAGACGCCCGTGGCCAGCTGCTGGAGGCGGTCGCGCTGGTTGCCGTCGCCCATGAGCACGATGCGTATCGGGGCGGCCTCCTGATCGGCGAGCCGGGCGGCCTCGACGAGGACGTCCAGCCCCTGTTTGAGGCCCATGTTGCCGGCGTGCAGCAGGACGGTCTCCTCGGGCCGCCAGCCGAGCCGGGCCCGGGTCGCCTCCCGGTCACCGCTCGGGCCTTGGACGTGCGTCCAGTTGGGCACCACCTGGACCCGGGACCGGGGCACCCCCATCGCGGTGACCCGCTGCACGAACGACTCGTGCACCACCCCGACGACGGTGGCGCCGCGCAGGATCCGGGCCTCGACCGCCCCGGCCGCCGCCGCGGCCCGGCCCCCGCCCCGGATGCCGCTCTGCGCCGCCGCCGCGCCCATCAGGTCCTGGACCACCACCACATGCGGGGCGCCGGCCCGTCGGGCCAGCCGCCCGCCCAGCACTCCCCCGGCCAGCGTGGGCATCTGGGTGAGCACCACCTCGGGTCGGATCCGCGGCGGCGCCAGGACACCGTGCGCCAGGATGCTCGCCTCGAACAGCGCCCGGTGCGCGGCGGTCTGGCGCGGTGGCACGGTGTGCCGGCGCCGGTGCACGGTCACCCCGCCCCGGCGCTCGCGCACCCGCCACCGGCCCCGGTACCCCTGCGCCACCTCCCAGGCCGGGTAGTGCGGCATGCCCGCCAGGACATGGGTGTCCGCGCCGGACGCGGCGAGGTGTTCGGCGATCTGTGTCGAGTACGGCCCTATGCCGGTGTGTTCGGGTGCGTAGTTGGTCGAGACCACGAGCACACACCGGCCGGCGAACGAGTCTTCCACGGCTGCCCCCTCTGGCTGTCGGGACATCGTAGGAGCGGCACCGCCCGCAGAACGGTGAATTGGGTTGCGATTGTGTCCCGAAGGCGACCTTGTCGTCCGATGTCCCTTAGATTGGCGGGCGCCGGTGGGGAGTTGGGGAGAGCTCTGGGGGGAGGTCGATGATGCCGGGGAGGCGTACGGGAAGCGCACCGCCCGCCCGCGGCGTGGCCGCGCTGTGCTGCTGGGCGCTGATGCTGGTCGTGGTGCTGCCGCTGCTGATCCTGCAGTCGCTGGACGCCCGGTTCGGCGCCGCGCTCGTCGTGCAGTGCGTCGTGGTGGTGCACACCGGTGCCGCGCTGGCCCGGGTACTGACGGACGTCGGGGCCCGGTTGATCGCCTTCGGCTTCTGGCTCTTCTCGTACGTGTGGCTCGGCCTGGCGCCGCTAGCCATGCTCGCGACGGACGCCTATCCGCGCGGCTTCCTGGTCGATGCGGACACCGCCTTTGTGTCAACGCTCTTGGTAGAGACGGGACTTGTGGCGTACAGCGCGGGGTCGGCGCTGGCCGGGTGGCGCTCGTCGCGGACCTCCGTGGTGCTCGAACCGCTACTGGCCAGGCGGCTGGCGCCGGGACGGGTGCTGCTGCTCTGCGGCCTGGCGCTCTTATTGGCCGTGATACTGATACCCCGTCAGGGCGGGCTGGCCGCCTTCTTCCTGAGCCGGCAGGCCGCCAACGAGGCGGCGGCGCTGGCCGAACCGGCGGGGTCGGCGGACCGGGCGATGGCGGCGTGGGTCCTGTCGGTGCCGGCGTTCTGGGCGCTGGTAGGGCTGCTGCACGTACCGCGCTTCCGTACGGGCGACCGGGTGCTGCGCGGGTTACGGTGGCTGCTGCTGCCGCTCTTGGCGGCGGTGAACGCGGTGGTCAACAACCCCATCAGCCAGCCCCGCTTCTGGGCCGGCACGGTGCTGCTGGCGCTGGCCTTCGGTGCCTCGTGGATGCGCGGCCCTCGGGCCTTCCGGATCGGTGCGGCCGGGGTGGCGGCGGTGGTGCTGGTGGTCTTCCCGTACAGCGACTACTTCCGCTACGACAAGCGGGAGCCGGTCCGGGTCGTCTCGCTCGCCGAGCAGTTCACCTCCAACGGCGACTACGACGCCTTCCAGCAGATCGAGACCGGTGTGGACTACGTCCGGCACGCCGGCTTCACCCCGTCGGCGGCACTGGGCCCGCCGCTGTTCTTCGTCCCGCGCGCCGCCTGGCCCGGCAAGCCCGACGACGCGGGCATCCTGCTCGCCCGGCACGCCGGGTACACCTTCGACAACCTCTCGGCGCCGCTGTGGATCGAGTCGTACATGTGGGCCGGGTTCCCTTCGGTCATCGCCGTCTTCGGGCTGATCGGTGCGGTCGGGCGGCGCATCGACGAGATCCGGCACCGGCTGCGGAGGCGTCCGGGCACGCTCGCGGCGCTGCTGGTGCCGGCGTTCGGCTTCTACCAGCTGGTGCTGTTGCGCGGCAGCCTGATGGCGATCGTGGGCCCGCTCGCCCTGCTGGTGTGCATTCCGCTGCTGATCACCCGTAAGCACCGGCGCCCGGCGCCGCCGTCGGCGCGGGAGGCCGGGTACGCGCCGGAGCGCGCGGCACCCTCGCCGCTACCCACAGGAGGAGCACGTACGTGAGCGTCTTCGACGAGCCCGTGGAGGAGCCGGACCAGATCCGCGATCAGCTGCGGCAACTGTTCCGGTACCGCGCCTTCATCGTCCTCGGGCTGGTGCTGGGCCTGCTCGGCGGCGCCGCGGTGTCGGTGCTGGGGGGTTCGACCTACACGGCGACCGGCGAGGTGGTGGTGCACGCCATCAGCACCGCGCCGTTCGAGGCCGGCGGGGTCTCGGCGGACAAGCAGATCAGCATGGGCACCGAGCGGCAGATCGCGCAGAGCGCGTCGGTGGCGGCCGGCGCGGCCAAGGCGCTCCGTGAGACCGGGAACCCGGCCGCCCTCCAGCGCGACCTGCGGGTGAGCAACCCGCCGGAGACCCAGACGCTGCTGTTCGAGTACAGCGCGGACTCCCCGGAGCGGGCGTCCAAGCTCGTCAACGCCTTCGTCCATGCGTATCTCGCCTACCGGCAGGACACCGCGAGCCACCGCATCGATGCGACGGTGAGCAAGCTGAACACCGAGCTCAAACCGCTGCTGGAGCAGCGCAAGATGCTGGACCGGCGGATCGCCGGGGAGAGCGCGGGGACGGCGCGGACCTCCGACCAGTCCGAGCGCAGCAACCTGGTGACGGAGATAGGGGACCTGCAGGGGCGGATCTCCAGTCTGAAGTCCCTGGACACCACGGCCGGTGACATCGTGCGCAAGGGGGATCCGCCGGCCTTCCCGTCCAGCCCGGGGCTGATGATGCTGCTGCTCACCGGTGCGGTGGTGGGGCTGGCGCTGGGGATCCTGGCCGCCTGGGTCCGTTCGGTGCTGGAGCCGCGGGTCCGGTCGGTGGCGGACGTACAGGACAATCTGCGGGCGCCGGTGCTCGGCATCCTGCCGCGCCGGCGGGGTGGGGAGCAGCTGCTGGAGGTCGGCCGGTCCGGCCACGGCAACCGGGCGGAGGCGTACCGGACGATCGCCTTCCGGCTGGTGCACGACCGGCGCTTCGCTGGGCGGGGCAGCCTGCTGATCGTCGCCCCGCGCGAGAACGCCGACGCGGTCTCGGTGGCGGTGAACCTCGCGGGGGCGTTCGCCGAGATCGGCAATGACATCCTGCTGGTGGAGGCGAACCTCCGCACGCCCAATCTCGCACAGCGGTTGCCGCTGCGGCCGGGCCGCGGGCGGCCGGTGCCGGGCAGCTGGGCCGAGGGCGAGCGGTTCGCGGTGGACGCGGGCTTCGACGGACGCTTCGACCTCCTGCCGGGACGGGAGGTGCCCAACCCCGCGCGGGCGCTGACCTCCCCGGAGTTCGCCCGGCTGCTGGCGGCGCCCTCGGGGCCGGACGAGCATGTGGTGGTGGTGACCGGGCCGCTGCTGACGCATGCGGACGGGCTGGCCGTGGCCAAGCAGGCGGCGGGCGTCGTGGTGGTCTGCGACCTCAACGAGGTGCGCCGGGACGACCTGGACCGGGTGTGGGAGCTGATCACCGGGGCCGGCGGGCACATCCTGGGGGCGGTGCTGGACAAGGGGAGCCGTGGCCCGTCGCTGCGCCGGCTGACCGACAGCGGTCCCACGCACCGCAAGCGGGGCCGGGGCCGCAGCCGGGCGCGGGCCGCGGTGCCGCCGCCGGCCGCCCACCCGGGTCCGCCGCCGCCCCGCTCCGGTCAGGGGTGGGTGGCCCAGGCGTCCGCCGACACCGACGCGCCGTCGCTGCGCGGATGACGGCGCTCCGTCCTGCGGGCACCGGCGGCCCCGTACCGGCTCCGGCCGGGGCGACGGACGGAGGGCGCGGCGTCGCCGTGACCGCGCGCGGGAGCCTGTTCGCCCTGGCCGGCTCGGCCGCCAATGCGGTCTTCGGGTTCGTCCTGGTCACCGTCGTCACCCACGGTCTGGGCGCGCGCGGGGCCGGCGCGGTCTTCACCGGCGTCGCGGCCTTCACCATCCTGAGCAACGCCCTGAAGCTGGGGGCCGATACCGCCCTGGTGCGGTTCGTCTCCCGGGACCTGGAGCTCACCGGCGGGGGCGGGGTGCCGGGGCTGCTGCGCAGCGCGGTGCTGCCGACCCTGCTGGCGAGCGTGGCGGGGGCAGCGGTGCTGCTGTGCTCCCCCGGGCTCGCCGGATGGCTGCTGCCCGAGCTGACTGCCGGCCAAGCAGTGGCGGTTCTACGGCTGTTCGCGCTTTTCCTGCCGGTGACGACGGTGGCGCTGGTGTTGCTCGGCGCCACCCGGGGGTACGGCTCGGTGGTGCCGTTCGTGGGTGTCGAGCAGATCGGGAAGCCGGTGCTGCGGGTGCTGCTCGCGGTGCCGCTGGTGCTGCTGGCGCCCGGCGTGGTCTCCCTGTCCGCGGCGTGGCTGGTACCGGGGGTGCTGGGCGCGGTGGCGGCGTCGGTGTCGCTGCGCCGATCGCTCCGCGCGCATCCGGGCACCGGCCGACCGCCCGCACGGGTACGGGAGTTCTGGGCCTTCGCCGGGCCGCGGGCGGTCTCCTCGCTCTTCGACATCGCGGCGGTGTGGATCGGCGTGATCCTGCTGTCGGTGCTGGGCACCAGCGCCGAGGCCGGTGTCTACACCGCGATCGGGCGTCTGATCACCGCGGGGACGCTGCTGCAGCTGGCCGTCCGGCTGGCGGTGGCGCCGCAGATCAGCCGGCTGCTGGCGGCCGGCGACGCACAGGGGGCGCACCGGCTGCACCGGCTCTCCACGCGCTGGATCGCGCTCTTCTCCTGGCCGGTCTTCGTCCTGCTGGCGGCCTTCCCCCGCACCGTGCTGTCGGTGTTCGGGGCGGGCTTCGAGGGCGGGCGGTCGGCGCTGGTGGTACTGGCGGTGGCCTGTCTGGTCAACGTGGGGGTCGGCAATGCGCAGACGGTCCTGCTGATGGCCGGGCGCAGCGGCTGGAACCTGACGGTCGCCGGGGCCGCCTTCCTGGTCCAACTGGGCAGCGGAATATGGCTGGTTCCGGAGTACGGGGTGCTGGGTGCGGCACTCTCCTGGGGCCTGGCGATCATCGTGGACAACGGCGCCTCGGCCTGGCTCGTCCGCCGCCGCCTGGGCTTTGGCACCGTGGATCGCGGTTATCTGTGTGCCGCGCTGGTCGGCATCGGGGTGGTGGCCCCGGCGGCGTTCGCCGTCCGGGCGCTCCTCGGTGACGGCATGGCCGGTGGACTCTTGGGAATGGTTTTGTGTATTGCGGCGTTCGGTGCGCTCGTCTGGCGCTATCGTTTGCCGCTGGGGGTAGGGGAGTTCTTCGGGGTGTTGCGCAAGCGCAGTTCGGAAAACTCGCGATGAACGCTGGACGCATTTCCGCACAGAACTCATCTCGTTCGCGCATCCTGTCCCGCCATTCCGTTCGCGCCATGTTTCCAGGGGGGATCTGTGCGCCAAAGAAACAAGCCCGTCCATCTCTTGATCGCCGCCGCAGTACTGGGTACCGCCTCGACGGCTCTCGCCGCCGGGCCCGCGCAGGCCACCGGCGAATCCACGCTGACCGCGGATCCGCTGAGCACCTGGCAGACCGACGGCATCGTGTGGTCCCTGGCGTACGCCAAGGGCATCGTCTATGTGGGAGGTCGCTTCGACCACATCCGGCCGCCCGGCGCGGCCCCCGGCACCGGTGAGGTCGCCCGCGAGAACTTCGCGGCCTTCGATGCGAAAACCGGCCAACCGCTCTCCTGCGCACCGGCGTTCAGCGGTGGCACCGAGACCATCAGGGCCATGAAGCCCTCGCCGGACGGCTCGCTGCTCTACATCGGCGGCTCGTTCGGCAAGGCCGGCCCGGTCGGACGCTCGAACACCGCCGCCCTGAACACCGCGGACTGCACCATCGACGGCGACTTCAAGCCCACCGTCAGCTCGACCGTACGGGCCCTGGACGTCACCGACGACGCGGTCTACCTCGGCGGCCAGTTCGACACGGTGCAGGGCCAGACCCGCGAGCGGGTCGCCGCGCTGCGGCCCGACGGGACGCTGCTGCCCTTCAAGGCCACGATCCGCGGTTCGTCGATCTCCAACGACCCCACGCCGGGCGTCAATGCGCTCACGGTCGTCCCGCAGCTCAACAAGGTCATCATCGGCGGCCGGTTCACCTCGGTGAACGGCAGCGTGCTGACCGTGCACGCGCTGGCCGGGCTGGACGCCACGACCGGCAAGGTCGTCAACAACTTCACCGGCTGGATCCCCCAGCGGTCGGCGGTGAAGGCGCTGGTCAACGACGGCACCAACTTCTACGTGGGCGCCGAGGGCACCGGCGGCGGGGTCTTCGACGGCCGGATCGCCGGCCGGCTGTCGGACGGTTCGCAGATCTGGAAGGACACCTGTCTGGGCGCCACCCAGGCGGTACTTCCGTACAAGGGGGTGCTCTACAGCGGCTCGCACGCCCACAACTGCTCCGACACGCCCGGTGGTTTCACGGACATCGGCAACCGTCAGCACTTCCTGGCGCAGTCGATCTCCGACAAGACCATCCTGCCGTGGTTCCCGGACACCAACGACGGGATCGGCGAGCAGATCGGGCCGCGCGCGCTGACCATGGCGGACGGCATCCTGTGGGCGGGCGGTGAGTTCACCACCGTCAACGACGCCCCGCAGCAGGGGCTGACGCGGTTCGCGGCGGGCCCGGACACCGGCGCGCCGCAGGTGCCGCTGATGAGCGGGTCCAGCACGTCCCGCGGGCGGGTCACGCTGAACTGGAAGGCCTCGTGGGACCGGGACAACGGCTCCCTGACCTATCGGATCTACCGGGACGGCGCGTACCTGACCTCGCTCACCAAGGAGTCGCGCTACTGGAACCGGCCCGACATGAGCTACACGGACACCGTCGAGCCCGGTTCCCAGCACCGCTACTCCCTGGAGGTCACCGACGGCACCAATGTCTCGGGCCGCAACGGCCCGGTCTATGTGACCGCCAGGAACTGACCGCAGGACCGGAGGGCGGACCGTGGGTTCGACCGTGGGGGGTATATGACGCACCGAGTAGGCTACGCGCCCGGGGTCTACGACCTGTTCCACGTGGGGCACTTGAACATCCTCCGGCACGCCAGAAGCCAGTGCGACTATCTGGTGGCCGGGGTGGTCTCGGACGAAATGGCCGAGCAGGCAAAGGGAAAGGCTCCGGTCATTCCCCTCACCGAACGGCTGGAGATCGTACGCAGTGTCCGCTTCGTGGACGCGGCGTTCGTCGAGACGGTGCCCGACAAATTGGAGACCTGGAAACAGGTACGGTTCGACGTCCTCTTCAAGGGCGACGACTGGCGGGGAACGAGCAAGGGCGACAAACTGGAAAGGGATTTCGCCACGGTCGGTGTCGAGGTGATCTATTTCCCGTACACCGTGCACACCTCAAGCACTCTGCTGCGTCAGGCGCTTGACGATCTGGCGAATTCCGCCTGAGTGCGGCGGCCCCGGCAGAAAATGCCGGGGCCGCTGCTCCGCTCGTTCCGCCGCCGCTGTTCCCCGGCGCCCTCAGCGGCCGGGGGCGGACAGTTCGCGGTACCACTTGACCAGGAAGCCCGCCATGAACAGGACATGGGCGGCGAGCAGGACGCAGTACCCGGCCACGAAGAGGTCCTGGCTGCCGAACAGCAGGAACAGCGCGCAGAACACCCCGTAGTCGACCGGCAGCAGCGCCACCGAGCGCAGGGTGGAGGCCGGTGCCGGGGACGCCGGGCGGCCGGCCCCGCTGCGCAACCGCTCGGCGCGCTTGAGCTGTTCGGTGAGGATCCCGCCGAAGAACACCATCACCGCGGCGAACTGGAAGGCGATGGGGACGCACAGCAGCACCGGGTCGGAGAAGCCGAAGTGCCGGTGGAAGCAGACGAGTACGGCCATGTGGAGAGCCAGCATCTTGGCGCAGTCGACCACATGGTCCAGCCACTCCCCCGCGGCGCTGCCGGCGCCCGTCAGCCGGGCGAGCTGTCCGTCGGCGGAGTCCAGTGCGAAGCCGAGGAACAACGCCGCGAATATCCCGAGTGCGGCCGCCGAAGAGGGCCGCAGCGTGGCCGTCATCACCACACCGGCGAAGGTGACGGCCGCACTGATGAGCGTGACTTGATTGGGCGTCAGTTTGACGCTGTAGCCCGCGGCGGCCAGCACCCGGCCGACCGGACGGTTCACGTACCGCGAGTACAGGGAAACCCCCTTGGCGGACTTCTGGGCCGTCGAGAGTTCTCTGATCGCGTCACCGAATTGACTCATGTCCCCCACCTGTGAATGGCCCCCGAAGGAGCAACATCATGGCAGGCAGCATCTCTCCGTCCAACGGTGCCGCCACCACCCGCAGGGCGCTGGTGGTGGGAACGGCCGCGGCCCTGGCGGCGGCGCTCACCGGATGCGACTCCGACTCCTCCTCCCCCGATGCGCCGGGGGACGAAGGCGCCCGGCCGCCGGTGGTGACCGGCAGCAAGCCCAAGGGCCGGGACACCATCGACGTGGTGGCGGACTGCGGCGCCAAGGGCGACGGCCGGACCGACGACAGCCGGGCGTTCGCCCGCGCCTACGCCTATGCGGCCGGGCGGGTGTGGGACCACGTGGGCCGGACCGTGATCGACGTACCGGCCGGCACCTACCTGATCAAGTCGCCGAACGCCCTGCTCAACGCGCCCGGGGGAAAGCTCAAGGCGAACGGGCTGCGGTTCCGCGGGGCCGGCAAGCGGATGACGCAGCTGCTGTTCGCGCCGCCCCGGGCCGAGGACGCCTATCTCTGCCGCAACGAGGACAGCTGGGCGAACCTCTCCTTCGAGCGGATGGCCTTTGTCTGCGGCACGCCCGGTGCCTCGTTCTTCTACTCGTACTCGACCGGCCAGGCCCAGGACTACCGCTTCAGCGAGTGCGAGTGGACCGGCGAGTGGACGTACGGGCTGGCGCTCGACGGCAGCAACACCAACTCGGAGATGCGCTGGGACGCCTGCCGGGTCGGCGGCGCGTACCGCAAGGCGTTCCTCTACTCGGGGCTCTCCCAGAAGTCGACGGACCCTTCGCAGCAGGACCAGTTCCTCAACTACTGGTTCACCGACATGAAGGTCGAGTACTCCTGGGGGAACTTCCTGGAGTTCCCGTACGGGGGGTCCCTGACCTGCCGGGGAGGTTCGTACATCATCACCGGCAAGCGTCCGCAGAGCACCGCCGACTACGGGCGCACCAGCACCTTCTTCCGCTTCCCGCGCGCCGGGCACCACGACTCGGTGCAGCGGTTCCACGCCGAGGACATCCGCTTCGAGGTGCGCGACCCCGACACCGTGGTGATCGACTGCGCCTGGGACAGCGGGACCGTGCACTTCAACGACTGCGATGACACCGCGCACGCCTTCAAACCGTTCGCCAAGAACAGCCGGCCGCACCGCTACCGGGTGGGCGCGCGGGGCCCGTTGGTGCGCTACGACGCGTGCCAGCTGTCCGGGCAGCACGTCTACGAGGACGGCGGGGGCGGTGACGGGTCGGCGCCCCGGGCCCGCTACGACATGTGCCTGTTGCGCAACCACCCCGCGCAGGACTTCATCGCGGGCACCGGCGCCCGGGTGCGGTTCGTCGACTGTGTGGGGCCGTGACGCCGACCGGCGGGGGCGGCGCCCCATGGGAGGGAGCGGGTGTGCCGCCCCCTCCCGCGGTGACGTCCGTTGAACTGCCCGGGGTCAGCCGGTCTGCAGGGCCGCGTCGTCGAGGACGAAGCTGGTCTGCAGACCGGAGTCCTCGGTGGCGGTGAACGTCAGGGTGATGCGCTGGCCGAGGTAGGGGGTCAGGTCGACGGTCCGCTGGACGTAGCCGGCGGCGGCGTCGGTGTTGGACAGCGTGGTCAGCGTGCTGCTGCCCACCTTGATCTTGAAGGTGTCATAGGCGCTGGCCGACCGCTCGTCGGTGTCGATGTGCAGCCAGTAGGTGAGGGTGGCCCTGGTGCAGCCGGCCGGTACGGACACCGTCTGGCTGATGGTGTCGGTGGCGGAGTAGCCGTAGCCGCCGAGCCAGGCGAATCTGCTGCCGCCGTGGGCGGACTGGCCCGCGTGCGCGCCGATCGCTCCGGTGTCGCCGGTCCAGGGCGAGGTGCCGTTCTCGAAGCCGCCGTTGGTGAGCAGTTGTCCGCCGGTGCAGCCGCCGGTGCCCCGGACCGTGAGGGTGTAGGTCGCGGTGTGGGTGGTGGATCCGGTACCGGTGACGGTGAGCGGATAGCTGCCGGGGGGCGTGCCGGAGGCCGTGGTGACCTTCATGGTCGAGCTGCCGCCGGTGGTCACCGAGCCGGGGCTGAACGAGACGGTCGCGCCCTGCGGGGCGCCGGATGCGGTCAACTGCACGGTCTGGGCGGACCCGCTGGTGGTGGCCGTGGTGACCGTGGAGGTGGCCGAGCCGCCGGGGTCGACGCTGCCGGCGGCGGGGCTGGCTGCCAGGGAGAAGTCGTTCGCCGGGGTGGAGCCGGTGACGGCCTGCTGCCACAGGGTGGCGGCGATGCCGTCGACGCTGCGGTCGAGCCCGGTGGCGTTGATGTTGGCCGTGGTGTCGCAGGACTGGTGGTAGCAGGCGTCGTAGGCGCGGTTGGCGGTGCCGCCCCACTTCGCGGCCTGTGCGGAGGTCTTCCTGGCGCTGGCGCCCATGGCGTACCCGGAGGTCGGTATGCCGGCCTGCTCGAAGGAGTAGTCGTCGGAGCGGCCGGCGCCCTCGGTGTTCTCCTCGGGCTGGAGGCCGAGCGCGTCCCAGTAGGCCTTCATCGGCTGGGCGGCGGCGGAGGTGAGGTGGTTGATGAAGTAGCCGCCGTTGGGCGAGGCGATCATGTCGAAGTTGTAGTACGCCTTGATCTTCGAACGTTCGGCGCTGGAGAGGGAGTTGACGTAGAAGTCGGAGCCGTTGAGGCCCTGCTCCTCGTCGGTCCACCAGCCGAACCGCACCCGGGCGGCCATGGTGGGGTGCCGCTCGGCGAGGGTGAGCGCCGTCTCCAGCAGGGCGGCCGATCCGGAGCCGTTGTCGTTGATGCCCGGCCCGGCCCCGACGCTGTCGAGGTGGGAGCCGAACATATAGACCTTGCCGGCGTCGCCCTGCGGCCATTCGGCGATCAGGTTCGGCCCTGCCCCGGTGGCGCAGCCGCTCGTACAGGGCTGCTCGGTGACGGTGTACCCGGCTGCCTGGAGCTTGGCGCGGACGTAGGCGACCGAGTCCCGGTAGCCCTGTCCGCTGGATTTGCGGGTACCTCCGTTGCGGGTGGCTATGGCGTTCAGCTCGGTCAGATGCGCCTGGACCTTGGTCACATCGATGTCGGGGGCGTCGGCGGCCGGCGCGGATATCGCGCGGACGAGCGGGGCGGGGGTCGCGGGCTTCGCGAGGGCGGCGGCCGCTGCGGTGGGGGACGCGGTCAGGCCTGCTGCGCCGAGGGTGGCGACGAGGGAGACGCCGGCCACCATGAGTCTTCGAAACACCATGGCTCCTTGAGGGGGTAGCGGTTCTACCGACGGAGGTTCCGGTGAAGCGCCGGGCCGCGGACGGCGTCGGTGGACGTCATGTCCATGACCCAGGCGGCCGTACCATCACACCCCGGCACCCGTGACGTCAACGGATATCCCCGTATGGAGCGGTGTTTGTCGTGAAGCAGCAGATGGCGCCCGATATCCGGGCACATGGTCGGGCAGCGGACGGGCCCCGGACCGATGCCGGTCCGGGGCCCGCACTCCTCAAGGTGTCAGGTCAGCGACGGTGGTGGCAGACCAGGTGCGCCTGGCGCCAGTCCCGGGTCCAGTAGCCGGGGTGACGGTGGCCGCGCCGGTCCCGCCAGGCCGGATGCCAGACCCGGATCCAGTGGCGGTGCATCACATGGCACCGGTCTCCCCGGTCGATCTGCTGCACCGCGACGTTGTCGTCGTCGTGCGACGGCGCCGCGGCGGCGCCGGCCGCCGTGGCGAAGACGGCGCCCCCGGCGAGGGCGACACCGGCCGCACCCAGGGCCAGGGCACGGGTGAATCGATCGGTCATGGTGGACTGCCTTTCTGCAGTGCCGTGAAACTGCCACCGTCGGCGGCAGAGAACGACAATGCACCTGAAAGTCCCTGATATCCCGTCAACACTTACTGTTTTACGCAATCCAGACCGATCGGATCGATATGCCTGGCTCGCCCCGAGGCCGTTTCCCTGAGAGGGCCTCAGGGTCAGGCCACCCCACGGGAGGACCGCCGATGCGACCGTGGTCTGACGATGCCCGCCGACTCAGTGACTACTTTCGACTGCTGTCACCACGAACCCGGCACGGAAGGCAGGGAACTGACATGAGCAGGTACGGAAGACAGCACCGGACGAGGCACCGCCGTCGGACGCGGGCGCGGGTCGCGCTCACTACAGCCCTGGCCGCGGTGACCGCGGCGGCAGGCTTGGCGGCGCCGGCGCATGCGATGTCCGGGGGGACCCAGCTACCGCAGCGCGGTGCCGCGCCATGGCTGGCGACCCTGGCGAAGAAGGGCGACGCACCACTACTGGCCCGCGCATCGTGCGGCGGTGCGCTGATCGCCCCGGACCGGGTGCTGACGGCGGCGCACTGTCTCGACGGCGTGGACTTACGGCAGGCGGAGGTACACATTGGATCCGCCGTCCTGTCACAGGACCCCGGAACGGTACGGGAGATCCGCAGGGTGACGATGCACCCGCGGTACCAGCTGCTCGCCTCCCCCGCGGCCCCCGACGAGCCCGAACTCTCCTCGGCGGCCTACGACCTGGCGGAGATCCGGCTCAGCGCCCCGGTGCGGGGCGTCCGGCCGCTGCCGCTCGCCGCACACCGGCCGCGGCCCGGCACCCCGGTCGCACTCTTCAGTCACGGCACCACGGCGGCGCCGGACCCCGCACACCCGGAACGGGAGATCCGCGGCGATGTACTGCGCCGGGGCGATCTCACCGTTCGCACCCATGCTCAGTGCGCCGCCCAGACACCTGCCGTGGTGGATGCGTCCTCGGTCTTCTGCGCCCGCGATCTGTCCGACGGCCGCACGACCATGTGCTTCGGCGACAGCGGCAGCCCGCTGGTCGTCCGGGGGCGGCGCGGTCCGGAGCTGGCCGGCGTCTTCAGCTTCGCCGGTGAGACGGCGGGCAAGGTCTGCGGACAGCCGGCCGACGGCGCGTTCGCCGACGTTCCGGCACTGATCGGAGGCGTGCGATGAGGTGAGTGGCACCCCGTCGGGGTGCCCGGATCGGGGGTCGTCGGCCGACGACCCCCGACCGCGTCATACGGGGGGCAGCTCCGCGAGCCGGAAGGGGCCGGCGGCACCGGGTCCGAACATCACCGGCAGGTTGCGGCCGTGGGGTACCACCACGATCGGTTCCTCGCGGTACTCCCGCAGGAAGTTCTCCAGAGGCTCCCAGATCAGGCCCCGGTACCCCGCCTCGGACCGCTGGTGTTCGAACGACAGGGTCAACGCGGACTCCTCCACGGTGACGCTGACGGCGGTCACCTCCAGCCACTCTCCGCCGATCCACGCCTCGAGCCTCACTTGCGACATGACGCCACCCTCCCATGATTTCCCGCTGGGCGGCGACGTGGGGTCGCGGTCCGGCGCGAGGGGAGTCCAATAGCGGGGCATCACCCGCCCCGCCGATACCGCGTCCCAAACCGCACTATGGATGAAGCGATCGGTTCCGTTCATAAAGGGACATGAGTGGTTGTTTTCGGTCAGTGTGCGCATCGGGATGCGCCGCACGGAGCGAGGAGGCGTCACACACAGCCGCAGGCTGCGGACCTGCCGTACTCCCTGGCACGGCAGACGCCGACCTTCCGGTATGCGCCCCGATCTGACGAAGAATTTTCTGCATGTGTACGCAAAAGGTGAAGAAAACCGACCGAAACTGTGCTCTGGGTTTTGACTATTGATCGGGCACTCCCTGAATCTCGGTGCCATGCCCGTCAGACCCCGCGCCGCGGCCAGCGGCCCGTTGCGCCTGCGCAACTTCCGCCTGCTACTCGCCGGAGCCGCAGCCGGACAGCTCGGCGCCCAAGTCACCCTGGTCGCCCTGCCGCTCGTAGCGGTGCTCCAGCTCAACGCCCCCGCCTTCGAGGTGGGGCTGCTCACGGCCGCCGAGACCGCCGCGTTCCTGCTCGTCGGACTGCCCGCAGGAGCCTGGGTGGACCGCATGCGGAAGCTGCCGCTGCTGATCCGCGCGGACGTGCTCCGGGCGGTGGCCATGGCCAGCATCCCGCTGGCCGCCGTCGCCGGTGTGCTGACGATGGTGCAGCTGTACGTCGTCGCGCTGCTCACCGGCGTGGCGACGGTGTTCTTCGACGTGGCGCACCAGAGCCTGCTGCCACGCCTGCTGCCCAAGGAGCAGCTGGTGCGCGGCAACGGAGCGCTGGAGACGATCCGTTCCTCGGCCCAGGTCGCCGGCCCCGGTATCGGCGGTGGCCTGGTGCAGCTGCTCGGGGCGCCGCTGGCCATCGTCGCGGACGCGGCCGGATACGCCGTTTCCGCCCTGTTCCTGTGGCGCATCAAGCAGCCGGAAAGCCGCCCGCCGCGGGTGCCCGGGTCCTCGCTGCGCAAGGACGTCGGCGAGGGGCTGCGCTTCGTCTTCGGCCACCCGCTGCTCCGGGTCATCGCGCTGGGCACCGGGCTGGCGAACCTCTTCAGCGCCGTGCTGATGGCCACCCAGGCCGTCTTCCTGGCCCGGGTGCTGGGACTGGCACCGGGCGCGATCGGTCTGGTGCTGTCGGCCGCCGCGATCGGCGGCCTGACGGGCGCGGTGTGCGCCGGTCCGCTCGCCGCCCGGATCGGCGGGGCCCGGCTCATCTGGCTGTCCCCGCTGGCCACCGGGCCGTTCGCCCTGCTGTGGCCGCTGTCCGGGCGCGGCGGCCCGGGCTGGGCGCTGTTCGCGGTCGGCTCCGCCGTGGTCTCCTTCGGCGCGGTGGTCTACAACGTGGCCCAGGTGAGCTTCCGTCAGGCGCTGTGTCCGCCCCGCCTGCTCGGCCGGATGAACGCCACCCTGCGGTTCGTGATGTGGGGCACCCTGCCCCTGGGCGCGCTGGCCGGCGGCGCACTGGCCGATGCGTTCGGCGCCCGCGTGGCGCTGGTGTGGTGCGCGGCCGGCTTCCTCCTCGTACCCCTGCCGCTGCTGCTCTCCCCGCTGCGCCGGATGCGGGAACTCCCGGATTCCGCGGGCGTCATGGACACCGGAGCGGAGACCGGCTCCGAAGACGCCGGGCAGGAGACCGACGCCGGAGACGCCGGATCGGAGACCGATTCCAGGCAGGACGCCCGGCTGCTGGACACCGCCACGGAAGCGGGAAACGTGCCGGCCGGTGTGGCCGGGAGCCCGGACGGCGTCGATGACAGCCACGAGGGCGTCGCCCGCGTCTGAGGCACCCGAGCCGGCCCGCTTTCTCCCCCTCGTTCCACCTCGTTCCTCCCTGCTCACCCAACCGCCTGCCCCACCGTGCTGCACCCAGCACCCACGGGCGGCTTCACCAGAGAGGTTTCCGTGCCCAGCATCACCAGCCAGTACCTGGCCCGCTTCCGCCGGCTCGACGACGACGGCGGGGCGGACCTGCTGCCGGTCACCGGCGCCCAGCGGCGCTTCGTACTGGTGCGGTCCATGGATCCGGCCGGGCGGCCCGACCTCGTGCCGATGTTCTTCTCGTTCCCGCGCGGGACGGTGGACCTGCCCCGGCTCACCGCGGCTGCCCACCGCCTCGCCGCCCTGCACCCCGTGCTGCGCGCCCGCCCGGTGGTGCTGCGGGGCACCCCGGTGCTCAGGATGGAACGGCCCGAGGTCCCGGTGGTACGGCTCACCCGCGCCCCCGGGGAGGATGCCGCCGCCACGCTGCGGCGGGCCCTGGAGGCGTGGGATCCGCAGGGTGCGCCGCTGCGGCTGTTCCTCACCGAGGACGGCCCGGCCGAGGGGGTACCCGACCGGACGGCCGGTGCGCGGGAGGTGCTCGCCGTCGTACTGGAACACACCGCCTGCGACGGCCAGTCGCTGGCCCGGATCGTCGAGGAGCTGGGCGAGGCCTACGCCGCGGGCCGCACCGCCGACACCTCGTCGGAGGCCGATGTGACCGCCGAACGAGACGCCTACCGGGAGGCCGTACTGCTGCAGTTGGCGGCGGAGGAGCGGGCGGGCTCGCCGGACGCGATGGCGTATTGGGGCGACCGGCTCCGCGCGGTGCGCGAACAGGCCCCCGCGCCGCGGCCGGCCGGCCCGGCGTCCGACGGGCTGCCGAGCGGCTCGGCCGAGCTGCGGATCCCCGCGCCGGACAGCGGGGCGTCCTTCCCCCAACTGCTCGACGCCTGCCGCGCGGCGGCGACGGTGCTGTACGGGAGGAACCATGTGGTGCCGCTGGGCTATCCGTGGGGCGGCCGGCCGGCCGGCGCCGCTCCGGTGCTGGGCTGCTTCCTCAACACGCTGGTCTTCCCCACCGCGACGGGGACGGTCACCGCGGCGCCGGAGGAGACCGCCGGGGCGTGGTGGGACGACCTGGACCACGCCGCCGCACCGTTCGACGCGGTGGTGCACGCGGCGCGCACGGCCGGCTCCGGCTGGACCGGCCGGCTCGACGGGATGCTGACCGTGGACGACGCCCAGCGGCGCCCCGCGCTCCGGCTGGCCGGTGTGCCGGGCGAGGAGGTCCAGATCGACGGCCGCCCGGTGCGCGGGCCGTTCGCGGTGTCCGTCACCCAGGGCGCCGAGCTGCACCTGCGGATGGTGTGGGACCGCGCGGTGCACCCCGACACCACCGCCGAGCAGGCCTTCACCGCGCTCGCCGACGCCCTGCGCTCCCCCTCGCCGATGTCCGCCTGACCCCGGAACGGGACGGCGCCGGGCCGGCACTCGGCCCGCCCTCCCCCGTTCCTCACCGCTCGCTGTCCTGCTGCCTCCCGCTCCCCCTCGCTCGCTGCCCTTCCTTCCTCGCTCCCCTTCTCGCGCTCTCTCCTTCTCGCACGCTCCACTTGCGCGCTCTCCACTTGTGCTCTCTCCTCTTGCGCTGCTGCGTCTTCTCCGCAGCAACCACACCTCTACCACCGGGCCGGCCGCGCGATCCGCGGCCCGGCCTCCCCTGCGGCCGGCCCGATCCGGCCCGGCCGCCGCACCCCGATCCGACCACTTCATCAGGGACCGCCCATGCTTCCGCTCTCCTCCTCGCAGGAGATCGTCTGGCTGCACGAACAGGTGCAACCCGGCAGCCGCGCCTACAACTTCACCGCCGCCCTCGACCTGTGGGGCACCCTCGACCCCGAGGCCCTGCGCCGCGGGCTGTCCGCCGTCCTCAGCCGGCACCCCGGCCTGCGGCTGGAACTCGTCGCCGTCCCCGGTGCGGTGCCCGGCCAGCGCGTCGCGGAGGAGTGCGGGCCGCGGCTGCACACCGTGGACCTCAGCGGCGCGGCGGACCCCGACGGCGCCTTCGAGGAGCTGCTGCGCACCGAGGCGGAGACCCCGCTCGACACCTATGAGGCGCCGCTGCTGCGCTGGACCCTGGTCAAGATGGCCGAGGACCGGCACCGGCTCATCCACGTCGAACACCATCTGATCCACGACGGCCACTCCTTCGCGATCCTGCTGCGCGACGTCTTCACCGTCTACCGGGGGCACGTCCTGGGCGAGCCCGTCGAGCTGCCGGCCGCTTCCTCGTACGCCGACCACATCCGGGCCCTGGCCGACGGCGGCCCCGAGGCGGACGAGGCCCGGCGGGAGGGTCTGGCGTTCTGGACCGAGGCGCTGCGGAACAGGGCGTACGACATGCCGCTGCCCGGGCTGACCCGGCCCGGGACGCGGCGCCGGCACCACGGCGGCCAGCTGCGCCAGTCGATCGGCGCCGACCTCGCCGGCCGGCTGCGGGAGCACGCCGCAGAGCGCGGCCTGACCCCGTTCGCCACCCTCCTGGGGCTCTTCGCCGAGCTGCTGCGCCGGCACAGCGGCCGGTCGGAGATGGTGGTCGGCACCGCGGTCGGCAACCGTCCGCGCGGCTTCGAGGACGCGGTGGGCATGTTCGTGAACACCCTGCCGCTCCCGCTGCGTCTGGACCCGGCCGCGCCGGCCGAGGAGTCCATGGACGAGGTCACCGACACCCTGATCCAGGCGCTGCCGCACCAGGACGTGCCGGTGCAGGAGCTGACCCGTGCGCTGGGGCTGCACACCTCCGGTGCAGACAACCCGCTGTTCAGCGTGATGTTCAGCGCCCACGACGCGGAGCTGCCCGAGATCGAGGTGCCGGGGCTGGACATCAGCCTGTTCGAGGGGTTCAACACCGGCACCACCCGGTTCGACCTGGACGTGGTGCTGCTGCCGGACGACCGCCGCGGGGTGGGCCCCCGGCTCGGCGCGGCGGGCATGACGCTGGTGTGGGACTACGACGCCGACATGTTCGGCGAGGACGTGGCGAAGCTGCTGGCCGGGCGGTTCCTGGAGCTGGTGCGGGCCTACCTGGACGCCCCGGGCACGCCGCTCGCCGACCTGGCGCTGCCACCGGCCCCGCCCGCCGTGGCCGCCGCGCCCGCGACCGGCGACCGTGACCCGCTGGACCCGGCGGCGGGCCACGACCCGTCGCTCCCGGCGCTGCTCATCGGCGCCCGCCGGATCAGCTACGGGGACCTCGACGCGCAGGTGACCTCGCTCGCCGAGCGGATGGAGGCGGCGGGGGTGACGGCCGGTCAGCCGGTGGCCGCCGTGCTGCCCCGCGGCGCCGACTCGGTGGTGACGCTGCTGGCCTGTCTGCGGACCGGGGCGGTGTACTGCCCGCTGTCGCCGTCGGATCCCCCGGCCCGGTTGGCGCTGCTGCTGGAGCGGCTCTCGCCGGCCCTGGTGCTGGCCGGTGAGGGTGCGGCCGGCAGCGTCCCCGCCGGTCTGCCGACCGCGTCGGTCGATGCCCCGGTGCTGCCCGCGGTCCGGAAGGCCGAGGTGGTGCCCGGCGCCGCGTACCTCATCCACACCTCGGGGTCGACGGGCATACCCAAGCCGGTCGCCGTCGGGCGGGCCGCGCTGGTGAACCATCTGACCGGTGCCGCCGAGCGGTTCGGCCTGGCGCCGGGCGACCGGGTGCTGCTGTTCGCCCAGCCGTCGTTCGACGTGGCGCTGGAGGAGGTCCTCCCCTCGCTGTACGCCGGGGCGTGCCTGGTCGTTCCGGAGCACGAGGTGCCCACCGGGGCGGAGCTGACCGATCTGCTGGCCGCCGCCCGGGTCACCGTGGCCAACCTGCCCACCAGTTACTTCCTCGCCACCCGTGACGAGACGGGGCCGGCGCTGCGGGACGGGCGGTGGGCTCCGCGGCTGCTGGTGCTCGGCGGGGAGCGCCTCCCGGCCGAGGTGATGCGCGCCTTCCTCGACGGCACCGACGTCACCGTGCTCAATGTCTACGGCGTGACGGAGGCCGCCGTCAGCTCCACCGTCCACGAGATCACCCGCGACGGCCTGACCGGGGGCGGGGAGATCCCGCTCGGCAGCGAGCTGCCCGGCGAGCGGGTGCACGTACTGGACGCCTGGCACCGGCCGCTGCCGGACGGCGCGGTCGGCGAGCTGGCCATCTCCGGGGAGGGGCTCGCCGAGGGCTACGTCGGCAACCCCGAGGCCACCGCCGCCCGGTTCCGCACGGTCGATGCGCTCGGCGGTGAGCGGGTCTACCTCACCGGTGACATCGGCTACCGGGGCCGTGATGGGCTGCTGTACTTCCTGGGGCGCCGCGACAACCAGGTCAAACTGCGAGGGTTCCGGATCGAGTTGGAGGAGGTGGAGGCCGCCGCCTCCGCGGTGCTCGGGGGCCGCTCCTGCGCCGTCGTGCTGGACCGCGAGGCCGCCGGCGGCCCCCGGCTGGTGGGCTTCCTGGAGGAGTCCAGCACGGACCCGGAGTGGGACGAACAGGCGCTGCACGCCGAGCTCAGCCACCGGCTGCCGGGCGCCTTGGTGCCGGGGCGCTGGGCGCGGCTGGAGGTGCTGCCGCGGTTGGCCGGTGGCAAGCCGGACCGGGTCGCGCTGACCGCCTGGGCCGCCGCCCTGGAGCCGGCCGCGCCGGTGGCCTTGGCCGAACCGGCCGACGCCGAGGCGGCATCGGACCCGTCCGCCCCGTCCACCCCGTTCGCCCCACTGCCGGACGACCCGCTGACCGCGCTGCTCGCCGACGGCTGGCACGAGGTGCTGGGTCACCGCCGCTTCGACGCTGCCGCGCACTTCTTCCGCATCGGCGGTCATTCGCTGCTCGCCGCCCAGTTGGCCGCCTGGCTGGAGCCCCACCTGGGCGTACGGCCGCCGCTGCGGCTGCTGTTCCAGAACCCGGTGCTCGCCGACCAGGCCGGCGCCCTCGCCACGCTCGCCGCCGAGCCCGCCCTGACCGCTACGACCACCACGACCACTGTGACGGAGTCCTGATGCCCCGGACCGAGACCGCCCCGGCCGAGACCGCGGCGACCGGCACCCCCGCCCCGTACGCCCCCCTGCCCAGCATCGCCCACGGCGCCGCTCCCGGCGCGCCGACCGGGGTGCTGGCCCGCTTCACCGAGTGGGCCGCCCGCTCCCCCCAGGCTCCCGCGGTGGTCGACGGCCCGCACACCTGGACGTACGGTCAGCTCGACGCCGCCGCCGACGCGGTGGCCGGCGCGCTGGGCGACCGGGTCCGCCCCGGCGACCTGGTCGGCGTCTGCCTGGACCGCTCCGCCGCCCTGGTGGTGACCGCGGTCGCGCTGGCCCGGCTCGGCGCGGTCTATCTGCCGCTCGGCCCGCAGCCCGGCGAGCGCCGGGTCGCCGCGGTCGCCGAGGACCTCGACGTGGTCTGTCTGATCGGTGACCCGGAGGTGCTGCCGCCCCGCTACCGGACGTCCGGCACGGTGCCGCTGCCGCTGCCCACGGACGGCGCTAACGCCCCCGCGGCGCCGGTCGCGGCGTTCGCCGGACCGCCCGCGCAGGGCGCCCGCCCGGCGCCCGCCGGCACCTTCTACGCCGTGCTGACGTCCGGTTCCACCGGCCGCCCCAAGGCGGTCGCGGTGGGCGAGCAGGCGCTCGGCACGCTGCTGGACTGGTACCGCGCCGAGACCGGCCTGGCTCCGGGCGACCGCCAGTCCCTGCTCATCGGGGTCTCCTTCGACCCCCATGTGCTGGAGCTGTGGGCCGGGTTGACGTCCGGCGCGGCGCTGGCTCCGGCCCCGGACGAGGTCCGCTGGGACACCACGGTGCTCACCGACTGGTGGCGCCAGGCCGCCGTGTCGGTCGCGGTCGCGGCGACCCCGATGGCCGAGCCGCTGCTGGACCTGCCCTGGCCGGCCGACCTGACGTTGCGTCACTTGATCGTCGGCGGCGACCGGATGCGCCGCCGTCCCGGCCCCGATGTGACCGCCACCGTCCACAATGTGTACGGGCCGGCCGAGGCCACCGTCCTGGTCACCGCCCATGCGATGCACGGCGCGGACCGCGCGGCGGACGCGGAAGGCGCGCCACCCATCGGCTGGCCGGTGCCCGGCGTGACCGTGGTGGTCACCGGTCCCGACGGCCGCCCCGTGGACCGTGGCACGGCCGGCGAGCTGTGCCTCGGCGGGCGCTGTCTGGCGCTGGGCTATGTGGACCCGGAGCTGACCGCGCGCCGGTTCACCGCTCCGCCGGCCGGCGTCGACCTGCCGGGGGTGGACCGGCTGTACCGCACCGGTGACCGGGTGCTGATGCGGGCCGACGGGCAGCTGGAGTTCCTCGGGCGCCTGGACGACCAGGTGAAGATCAGCGGGGTGCGGATCGAACCGGCCGAGGTGGAGGCCGCGTTCGAGCAGGACCCGGCGGTGCGCAGCGCGGTCGTGGTGGCGCCCCGTACCGGCGACGGGCGGGCCCGCCTGGTGGTGTACGTCCGACCGGCCGCCGGTGCCACGCCCGCCGCGGAGGCGCTGCTGACGGCGGTGCGGGCCTGGCTGCCCGAGCAGGCGGTGCCCTCGGACGTGCGGATCACCGGCTCCTTCCCGCTGGACGCCAACGGCAAGGTGGACCGGGCGGCGCTGCTTCGCCGGGCCGCCACCGACGAGGGCGGCGCGGTCGACGCCGACACCGACGCCCCGACCGGCTCCGCATCCGGCTCCCCGTCCGACGGCGCCACCCCCGCGGAGCGGCTGGTACTCGATGCGGTGCGCGACCTACTGGGCCGTCCGCAGACCACGCTGGCGGACAACTTCACCGCGGTGGGCGGCACTTCGCTGATCGCCGCCCGGCTGCTGACCGCCATCCAGCGGGAGACCGGTGTGCGGCTGCGCGCACCGGAGCTGCTCCGCCAGTCCGACCTGCGTGCCGTGGCGGCCCTGATCGACACCCGTCGCGCGGCCCTGACGCCGGGAGGCGCCTGAGATGACCGCCCGCACCCCGTACCCCGACGACACCCGGAAGGAAGGGCCCGTGCCCACCGAACCCACCCTGCCGAGCGGGCGCGCCGCGTCCGCCGGCCCCGCCCCGGCCGCCGCGCCGGGCGGGCACCCGGGGCCCTCGGCCGGTCTGCCGGCGCTCGTGGCGTGGCACGCCGAACGGGCGCCGCACGCCCTGGCGGTGGCGGACGGCGACACCACGCTGACCTATGCGCAACTGGCCGGCGCCGCCCGCACCCTGGCCGCGCGGCTGCACCGGCACGGCGTCCGCACCGGCGATCCGGTGGCACTGCTGATGCCGCGCTCCGCCCGCACGGTCGTCGCCCAACTGGCGCTGTGGTGGGCGGGCGCGGTGTGCGTACCGCTGGACCCGGCACATCCGCGGCCTCGTAGTCGGGCGCTGAGCGCGGACGCGGGGGTGACCCTGACCGTCGGGGACGCCAAGCTCCTGGAGTCGGCCGCTCCGGCGGGCCCCACCCTCGTCCTGCCCGAGGAGCCGCTGGCGGACGGGCCGGTGGACGAGGAGCCCCTCACCGGCGCGGCGTTGGCCGGTCAGATGCTGACCGGTGCGGCCCGGGCCGGAGAGGCAGGGGCCGGAGAGGGGGTGACCGGTGGGGCGTCGGCCGGTCGGGCGCTGCCGGCCGCCGCCCCGACCGCGGGGGCCGAACCCAGCCAGGACGCCGCCGCGTTCATCATGTTCACCTCCGGCTCCACCGGCCGGCCCAAGGGCGTGGCGGTCACCCACCGGGCGATCGCCGAGCTGGTCACCGATCCGGCGTACCTCACCCTGACCGCCCGCGACCGGGTGCTGTTCCACTCGCCGATGACCTTCGACGCCTCGACGTTCGAGGTGTGGAGCGCCCTGGCCAACGGCGCCGCGGTGGTGGTGTGCACGGTGGAGCGGCCCTCGCTGGAGGACCTGGCCCGGGAGGCGGAGCGCTACGGCGTCACCGTGGCCTTCTTCACCACCGCGCTCTTCCACCAGCTGGCGGTGCGCCGCTCCCGGATCTTCGCGCTGCTGCGCACGGTGGTGGTGGGTGGCGAGGCGCTGGCCGCCCACCACGCCCGTGAGGTGCTGCGGGCATTCCCGTGGCTGGAGTTGGTCAACGGCTACGGCCCGACGGAGACCACCACCTTCGCCACGGCCCACCTGGTGACCGACGCGGACTGCGACGGGCAGGTGCCGATCGGCCGGCCCATCGCCGGGGCGACCGCGCACGTCCTGGACGGTACCGGCCGGCCGGTGCCGGACGGCGAGCGCGGCGAACTGTGGGTCGGCGGCAGCCGGCTGGCGCTGGGCTACACCGGGCGGCCGGAGCTGACCGCCGAGCGCTTCACCGAGCACTCCGAGTGGGGACGCCTCTACCGGACCGGCGATGTCGTCTCGCGCCGCGCCGACGGCGTCCTCGATTTCCACGGCCGGACCGACGACCAGGTCAAGGTGCGCGGCTTCCGGATCGAGCCCGGTGAGGTCGAACACGCGCTGCGGGAGCAGCCGGTGGTGGCTGATGCGGCCGTCACCGTGCACCGCCCCGCCCCCGACGACGCCCGGCTGATCGCCTTCGTGGTGGCCGCACCCGGGCCGGTGCCGCGTGCGCAGGCCCTGCGCAACCGGCTGGCCGAGGTGCTGCCGGCCCATCTGGTACCGGACGAGCTGACCGTCGTCGGCGAGCTGCCGCTCACCCCGTCCGGCAAGGTGGACCGCCGGGCCCTGACCGCCCCGGAAGCCGCCGCGGACGGCGCCGACGCCCCGGCCGGGGCGCTGACACCGCTGGAGCAGGCCGTCGCCGACCTGTGGAGCCGGTCCCTGGGCCTCGCGGTGACCTCCGCGGACGCCGACTTCCTCGCCCTCGGCGGGCACTCGCTGCTCGCCCTCGCGGTCACCGACGACCTCCGCGAGGAACTCGGGGTCGAACTGACCCTGGCCGACTTCTTCGCCGAGCCCACCGTGGCGGGCCAGGCCGCCCTGGTCGAACGGGCGCTGCTCGCCGCCGACCTCACTCCGGAGGCCACCGATGTCCACTGACCGTTCCACCGCTCCGGCCCGCCAGGAGGAGCTGCTGCGCCGGGCGCGCGCCCGGGCCGCCCACCCCGCACCCCACGGCGCTGCGGCCGCCGTGTCCCAGGGCCCGGCGCCGCTCTCGCACGCCCAGCGCCGGATGTGGCTGATGGACCGGATGGGGCCGGGCGGCTCCGCGTACAGCGTGCCGTTCGCCACCCGGCTGCGCGGTCCGCTCGAGGTGGACGCGCTGTCCGCCGCGCTCACCGCGCTGGTACGCCGCCACGAGATCCTGCGCACCCGGTACGGGCAGCGGGACGGCGAGCCGTACCAGGAGGTGCTGCCGGCGCCGGCGGCGATGGAGGTGCGGGTGGTCACCGCCGGGGCCACGGAGGCGGTGGCGCTGGCAGAGGCCGAGGCCCGCCGCCCGTTCGACCTGTCCGCCGGGACGCTGCCCCGCGCACTGGTGGTACGGCATACCGAGCAGGACCACACCGTTGTGCTGACGTTCCATCACATCTCCATCGATGGACCGTCGTTGGAGACCGTTTCTGCGGAACTGGGGGAGCTCTACGCGGCCGCCCGGGCCGGGCGGGGGCCGCAGCTCCCGGAGCCCCCGCAGTACGCGGACTTCGCCCGGCGCGAGGACCGGGCCGGCGGCGACCGTCTCGACGAGGGGCTGCGCCACTGGACCGGCCGCCTCGAAGGCGCCGCTCCACCGCGGCTGCCCGGCCTCGCAGGGCCGCCCGCCGACGCCGCCGACCGGCCCGCCGGGACGCACACCACGGACCTGGACCCCACGGTGCTGACCGCGCTGCGCGAACTGGGCCGGCAGCACCGGGCCACGCTGTTCACCGTGGCGCTCACCGCGGCCTTCGCCGCCCTGCACCGGGCCACCGGTCAGGACGACCTGGTGATCGGCATCGCCGGTACCCACCGCCGGGGCGCGGCCATGCGCGGCCTGGTCGGACTGTGCGTCAACACCCTGCCGCTGCGGGTGGACGCCTCGGGTGACCCGTCCTTCGCCGCCCTCCTGGACCGGGTGCGGGACGCGCTGCTCGATGCCCAGCAGTACCGCGAGGTGCCGTTCGACCTCGTCCTGGAGCGGCTGGGGGCCGCGGCCCGCGGTACGGATGGAACGGCGCTGGTCCGGGTGACCGCGGACGTCCTCGGCGAGCCCACCGCCCTGGAGTTGCCGGGCGCGGTGGGGGAACACCTGGAGGTCGGCGCCGGCGGGGCCAAGTTCGACCTGTCCTTCGGCCTGAGCGACACCGGCCGACCCACCGCACTGGTGCAGTACCGGCGCACCGCGCTGGACGACCCGACGGCGGCCGGGCTGGCCGCGGCCCACGCGGCACTGCTCACCGCGGTCGCGGAGGAGCCCGCCCGCCGGCTGTCCCAACTGCCGGCTCCCGCCCGGCAGCTGTCCCCACTGCCGGTCCCCGCGCACCGTACCGGCCCCGCCGCCCACCCGGCCGAGGCGCTGTTGTGCGCGCACCCCCGGGTCGCCGAGGCCGCGGTGGTGGCACCGCCCGGCAGGCCGCTGCTCGCCTATGCGGTCCTTAGGGAGGCCATCGGCCCGTCACCCGCGGTCCTGCTCTCGCACCTGAGGGCCCGGCTCACACCGGATCTGGTGCCGGCCGCGGTCACCCTGCTCGACGTCCTGCCGAGGACCGCGGACGGCGCGGCCGATCCGGCGCGGCTGCCCGGCATTCCGTCCCTGCCGGCGCCGGACGGGCCGCACGCCGAGGCGGTCGGCGGGGCCTTCACGGCGCTGCTGGGCCGCACCCCCGCGCCGGACGACGACTTCTTCGCCCTCGGCGGCCACTCGCTGCTCGCCGTCAAGCTCGCCGAACGGCTGCGCCGCGAGCTGACCCTGCCGCTGACCGGCCTGGACATCATGCAGGCCCGCACCCCGCGGGCGATCATCGCGCTGCTGGACGACCGGGCCGCACAGCGGGCCGCGACGCCGACCCGGACGGCCGCCCGGCCGCCGCGGGCACGGGCCGGCACCGTGCTGGTCACCGGCGCCACCGGCGGCGTCGGCGCTTTCGTCCTGCGGGAACTGGCCGCCCGGGGACGCCCCGTCCTGGCGCTGGCCCGCCCCGAGTCCGCGCATCTGATCGCCGCCGAGGGCGTGGACGTCGTCGAGGGCGACCTGACCGATCTGGACGGGCTGCGCAAGGCGGTGTGCGAGGCGGACGCCGTCATCCATGCCGCCAGCACCTTCACCCGCCCCGAGGTCGACGTCGCGGCCGTGGAGGCGATGGCCGAGGCCTGGTCACAGGGGCACTTCGTCTTCGTCAGCAGCGTGGACGCCTACGGGCACCCGGCCGGCGGGGCGGTGGCGGAGGAGTCCGCCTCGTGCGCGCCGCTCAGCCCGTACGGCCGGGCCAAGGCCGACTGCGAACAGCTGCTGCTGCGGGTGGCCGGCACCGGCGGCCGGGGCGGCGCGAGCGCGGTCCGGTCCCCGCTGGTGTGGGGCCCGCACGACCGGCTGCGCGACCAGTTGCGCTGGGGCGCCACCGGCCGGCTCTACCAGGCCGCGCAGGAGGGCCGGCCGCTGGAGGTGCCGCGGCCGGGCACCGGCGGCCACGACTGGTACGGCGCGTCGTGGGTGCACGCCGCCGCGCTGGCGCGGGCGGTGGTGTCGTGTCTGGACGCGCCGGTGCACGGGGTGGCCAACGCGGTCAGCGGCCATGTTTCCTGGCGGGACCTCGCCGCCGACCTGGCCCGACTCCTCGGCAGCGACAGCCCGATCGGTGAGACCGACGAGGTCCATCCGGATCTCGACCACCACTGGCACTACCAGGCCGACCGGCTGGCCCGGCCGCTGCGCCCGCTGCCCGGCGAGGACCGGCGCTCCGTACTGACGGCCATGGTCGGCTCCCCGCCCGGGCGCTGACCCCCTGGGCCCTGTCGTCACACTCCCGTCGTTCGCCCGCGGGGCGGGAGGGAGTGTGACGACAGGGCGCAGATGGCTGCGGTGCCACCCGGACCGCAGCCACCCTCCGCGGGCCTCCCCGCTCAGCCGGCCGGTAGCGTGCCGGCCCGGTTGGCCCGCAGCGCGGCGAACACGGCCCAGACGACCGAGACCAGCGGTACGGCCACGACCGCGCCCAGCACGCCCGCGGTGACGCCGCCGCAGACCACCGACAGCGCCACCACCACGGGGTGCAGCCGGACCGCGCGGCTCATCACCAGGGGGTGCAGCACATGCCCTTCGAGCTGGCCGATGACCACGATCAGCAGGATGACCACCGCCGCCACGATCGGCCCCTTCGCGGCCAGCGCGACCACGGCGGCCACCGCCAGCGCCACCGGCGAACCGACCAGCGGGACGAACGCGGCGAAGAACTCCAGCACGGCAAGCGGCACCGCGAGCGGTACGCCCAGGACGAACAGCGCCACCCCGACGAGGACCGCATTGGTCGCCGCCACCACCACGATGCCGCGGGTGTACCCGGTGAAGGTGGTCCAGGCGGTACGTCCGGCGAGGTGCACCGGGTTGCGCCCGTTCGTCGGCAGTTGGCCGCCGAACCATCGCCACATCCGGTCGCCCGAGTGCAGGAAGCAGACCGAGCAGAACAGCGCCAGCGCCACTACGGTCAGCACCTCCACCAGCCGGTCCACCCCACTGAGCGCAGTGCTGATCACCGTCCCGCGGTGGCTGGACACGAACCGGGAGACCCACTCCTGCACATGGGACAGCGTGCCGCCGCGCAGGTGGAGCGGCGGGCCCTGGAGCCACCGTTCGATCCTGGTCACGCCGCCGCCGAACTCCCGGCGCAGCCCCGCCCACTCGCCGGCGACGTTCGCCCCGATCAGGCTCAGCACGCCGAACAGCAGCAGCGCGCTGCACAGCAGGCCGACGGTGACCGCCGCCCAGCGCGGCATGCCCCGGCTGAGCAGCCGGATCACCGGCTCCAACAGCGCGGTCAGCACCAGGGCCAGGAACACCGCCAGGGTCACCAGGTGGAACCGCCCAAGCGCGACGAACACCGCGTAGACGGCGGCACCCACCACGATCAGGCGCCATCCGTACGCGGCCGCCGTCCGCAGGACCGGGGAGACCGCGGCGGCGTCACCGACCGCGCCCGGGTCCACGGACCGCCTGCGGCCCGCCGGGCGGCGTCCGCGGGCGCCGGTCCGCTCCGCGCGCAACGCACCGTGAGCGTGCAGCCGGCCCCCGCCCCGGTGTGCGCCGGACGAGGGAACCCGCTTCCTGCCGGACCCATTCCGCATACCAGGACGAGCTAACCCCTGCGCATGGGCTTCGAACGCGGTGCGGCGGGCTTTCCCCCGAAGGCGTGCGGGCCGGTGGAATCAGTCGTCCGCCCGCTGCCGGCTCAGCATTCCCCGGCGCAGTTGCTTGATGATGCGGCTGAGCAGCCGGGACACCTGCATCTGGGAGATCCCGAGTACGGCACCGATCTGAGCTTGGGTCATTTCCTGGCCGAAGCGGAGCTCCAGGATGTAGCGGTCGCGTTCACCGAGCAGCTGCAGCAAATGGGACAGGGTGCAGCGGTCCTCGACGGATTCCGTTGCCGGGTCGGTTTCGCCGAGAAATTCAGCGAACGACCGCCCGCCGGTGCCCAGCGCCTCCTCGCCGTCGCTCGACATGTCCAGGGACACCGCGGAATATCCATTTCCGGCGATGATGCCCTCGATCACCTCGTCCTCGTCGAGCTGTAGGTGGTCGGCGAGCTCCTTGACGGTGGGATCGCGGTTCAGCACCACCGAGAGCCGTTCCATGGCCTGGGCCAGCACCACCCGGAGCTCCTGGAGCCGGCGCGGGACGTGCACCGCCCAACTGGTGTCGCGGAAGAACCGCTTGATCTCGCCGAGGATGTGCGGAATGGCGAAGGCCATGAACTCGGTGCCCCGGTCGGGGTCGAACCGGTCGATGGCCTTGATCAGGCCGATGGTGCCGACCTGGACGATGTCCTCCATCTCGTCGCCGCGGCTCCGGTAGCGACCGGCCGTGTAGCGGACCAGCGAGAGGTTCATCTCGATGAGCGTGTTGCGGACGTACTGATACTCGGGTGTGCCCTCCTCCAATTTCTGGAGCCGGTCGAAGAACAGCGGTGAGAGGGCTTTTGCGTCATGCGGCGCGACGCTGCCGGCGTCCACGATCCGGGGAAGTTCGGATTCTGCCGTCTCATTTCGCGGTGCGGTCACACCGCGGGCCCGGTGCAGTTCCGAGTCGGAAGCCCTCATGCATTCCGTCTTCATGGTCCACCTCCGGAATTCAGGCTGTTTGACGCAGCCTGTTTCCCGTGGCCGGGGAGCTTATGCGTCAGGCCCGGCAATTCCACCTGCCGAGGGAGCGCGACCGGCGGAAGGAGCGGCTCTGCCGGCTCCCCGCAACACCGTGCACCCCTCGCTGCCGGACTTCGGGTTCAGCCTCGTGCGCGGATTGACGGAGTGTGACCCGGGTAGGAGGCCTGCTGCGACCGAGGAGGCCCTGCCGCAGGTCAACGCAGCGGCCGGGCCTCGCACCACAAAGATCGCAAGAAAGGACTGAACTCTCCGTGAACAGCATCTGGGCTTACCCGGCAGAGATCGGCCAGCAGCACCAGCCCCTGACAGGGTTCTCCGTCACCGGCCGCGACGGCGTGATCGGGCATGTGGACCGCCAGATGGACCGGCCCGGACGGCAGCACCTGGTGGTCGACACCGGAATGTGGATCTTCGGAGAGAGCGTGCTGGTACCCGCCGGTTTCGTCACCGGCATCGACCACGCGACACGGACGGTCACCGTCGACCGCTCCAAGGACCAGATCCATGCCGCGCCGCGCTTCGTCACCGACAAGCAGACCTCCGACTCCTCGTACCTCGCGGAGGTCGGGGCGTACTACGCGTCGCTCGGAGTTCCGGTGGCCGGCTGACACCGGCCCGGTCACAGCACGGCAGCGGCGTGGCGGCCCGGTGGCCGGCACCGCGCGACATCCTCGCGCGGCGCGCCACCGGGCCGCCCCCATTCCGGCCAGGCAAACGAGGTGAACGTGATGAGCAGCACGACGGACCTGCACCGCAGCACCGCGCCGACGGCGCACCTGGTGACGCTGGACAGTCGCCCACAGGCGGCCGGGATCGCCCGGGACGCCACCACCCGGTTCCTGACGTCCCTCCAGCCACCGGTCGACCGTCACGCGGTGGACACGGTGGTCCTCGTCGTCTGCGAGCTTGTCACCAACGCCGTACGGCACGCCCCCGGCCCCACCTGTTCGCTGCGGCTGGCGGTCTGCGGCGACGCCGTCGCGGTCGCGGTGAGCGACGCCGGCACCACCCCGCCGGTGGGCCGGGTCCCGGACGTCGAGGGCGACACCGGCGGCTTCGGCTGGCCGATGGTCCAGCAGCTCGCGCTCGCCACCTCGGTGTGCCGGACGCCCCAGGGCAAGACCGTGCACGCCCTGCTGCCCTGCCGCCGACACGGCGCGCCCCGCACGACCCCGGCGCTACGGGACAGCCGTTGAACGACACGTTTTAGGCCCTGTCGTCACACTCCCGCCTGCCCTCCTGTCGTTCGCCCGGAGGGCAGGCGGGGGTGTGACGACAAGGCCTAGCGTGCCGGCGCGGCCGGCGGGTTCAGCCGGAGCGCCAGTGCCAGGGTGTCGTCGGAGTGCAGGATGAGGGAGTGCATATCGTCCGCGATCGCCCCCGGGATCTCCCCTATCGGGCGCCCGCGGTTTTGTTGGGCGCTCTCGATCAGCCGGCGTTCGCCCTCCAGCGGGTCCCGGCGGCTCTCGGTGAGCCCGTCGGTGTAGAGGACGAGCAGGTCCCCTTCGTCCAGTCGGGTGCGTAGCACCCGTTCGCTGCCGGGCAGCGGAAAGCCCACTCCCCGCCCGCGGACCTCCAGGTACTGCGCGGTCCCGTCCTGACGTACCACCAGCGCCGGTGGGTGGCTGCCGTTGGCGAGGTGCAGCTCACCGGTGGCGGGGTGCAGCCGGGCCAGCAACACCGTCGCCATGAGGTCGGGGTCGAACGGCGCGAGGATCTCGTGGGTGCGGGCCACGATCGACTCCAGCGGGTGCCCCTCCAGGGCCAGCGTCCGGACCGCATGGGTGACGTTGAGCGCGCTGCGGGTGCTGCGCACGCCGTGGCCGAGGGCGTCGACGATGGTGATGTGGGCGGTCCCGTCCGGCAGCATGAACCAGTCGTAGAGGTCGCCTCCGGTGGGTGCGTCGGTGCCCGCGGGGGCGTAGTGGACGGCGACTTCGAGGCCGTCGATGGTGATCGGCGGCGGCCGCAGGGCGTCTTCGAGTTCACGCAGCGTCTGGCCGTGCGCCTTGCGGAGCTGTTCGTCCCGCTCCTCCAGCTGGACGTAGAGGGCCAGCACTCCGCTGTTGGTCTCGGCGAGTTCGTTGGTCAGTCGGCGCTGTTCGGCGACCAGGGCGTCCACCCGCGCCAGTGCGGCCCGCAGCTCCTCCTCCAGCGCCGCCGATGCCGCGTCCGCGGTGCCGGCGTCGGCGCGGGGTAGGGGGGACTGCTCGGGCCGGCCACCGGACGCGCACAGCGGGACGCGCCACACATGGGCGCCGTCGGAGCCGGTCCGGGCGGGCAGCGGCAGTTCGGTGGCGCGCTGCGGGCGAAGGGCTCCGGGGGTACGGAGCGTGACGACCAGTGAGGGGCTGGACCGCTCTGCCTCATCGCCTTCGCGGGTGGCCTCCAGCGTCACGGCGCGGCCGGCGTCGAGCGCGGCGCCGGCCGATTCGCTGACGGCGAGCACCAGCCGCGCCCTCGTCTCGACGGGCAGCGCACTCGATTCGGCGAGCCCCCGGACGGCTTGCTGCAGGGCCGTGAGGCTGTGGAGGACGTGTGGGGTCACGGATTTCTCTGGTAGAGGTTGGCGGCGAGGACGGTGGCGTCGTCCCTGGTACGGCGGTGGCCGTGGGCCAGGGCCGCGGCGAGCAGGGGCGGGGGCAGTCGCAGCAGGAACGGCGGCGGGGTGTGGGCCCACCGGTGGTCGATGCCGTCGGTATGCAGCACGGCGGTGGTACCGGGCTGCATGGGGATGTCCCGGACCCTCGGCCGCGGCAGGTTGAGGCCGGCCACCCCCGGCTGCCCGGTGATCCGGTGGTGGACGTCGTGCGGGTCGACGGTCAGGGCCCGTACGTTGCCCACCCCGCAGTACTCCGCCCGATCGGGATGGAGCCGCAGCAGTCCGACCGCGGCGCCCCGGGTGTGGCGCAGGGCGCGGTGGATCGCGTCGAGGAGGTCGGGCAGCGGGCCGTCCGACAGCCGGCCGAAGGTGCGCAGGGCCAGTTGTGCGGCCTCGGCGGCCAGCGGGCCGTGCCCCAGACCGTCGACGACCACGGCGGTCCGGGCGTCCGGGCCGTCCGCCACCGCGCAGGCATCGCCGCTGTCCCGCTCCGCCACGGCCGGCAGGCACACCGCGCCGACGTGCTGACGCTCCGCCGCCCGCTCCCCCGGGTCGAGCCGAGCCCAGGCCAGGGTTCCCGACGGCGCCACGCTGCGGATCGCGAAGGCCGTGGCGATCCGGCTGACCGCACCCAGGCCGGCGCCCAGGGTGTGGGTGGTGGTGTAGCCGTCGGCGAGGCACTGCTGGAGTTCCGGCATCCCCGGGCCCCGGTCGGCGGCGAAGATCTCCACGCCGTGGCCGAGCGGGGTCCGCTGGATGAACAGGGCGCCGTCGACCGCGTGTTTGGCCAGGTTGCTGCCGAGCTCGGAGGCGATGACCGCGGCCTGGTCGGGCAGCGGGCCGGGCAGCTCGCAGCGCCGGGCGACCGCCCGGGCGGTCTCCGCGGCCACGTGCACCGCGCTGTAGTGGTCGATGGGGATGCACGCGGTGGGCGGCGTGACGGGGAAGGTCACCGGTCGGCCCACCGGGTGGCGATCACCGTCGTCCCTCCACCGGCCGCGGTACGGATGTCGAACTCGTCCATCAGCCGCCGTGCGCCGCCGAGGCCGTGTCCGAGGCCGGAGCCGGTGGTGTAGCCGTCCGCGAGCGCCGTGGCGACGTCGGCGATACCGGGTCCGGTGTCCGCGACGGTCAGCCGGAGCCCCACACTGCCCCGCTTGGTCGGATAGTCGATGGTCAGCGTGCCCCCGCCACCGTGGACGTACGCGTTCCGGGCGAGCTCGCTGGCGGCGGTCACCACGCGGGTCTGGTCGACGATGCTGAAGCCCACTCGACGCGTGGCCGCGCGCACGGCGTGCCGGGCCAGCAGCAGATCCTGTTCGCTGCGCACGGGATGCGTCGAGGTCACGGCGTCGGCATCGGCATCGGCATGCTCGTCGTCACCGAGCACCGCGGTTCCACCGGGATCACCGAAGCCGGTCACGGCGCCCCTCTCCACCCGGTGGTCCGCTCTGGTGCCAGCCCAGGGTCGCCATGCCCTGTTCGGCGTTGAGCGCGGTCTCCACGCCGGTCAGCTGGAGCCCCAGCTCGACCAGGGTGATCGCCACCGGGGGCCGCATGCCCGCCACGATCACCCGGGCGCCCAACAGGCGTGCGGTGGTGGTGAGTTCCATCAGCGTGCGGGCCACGAAGGAGTCGATGATCTCCAGCCGCGAGATGTCGATCAGGACACCGCGGGCCCCTTCGGCGGCGATGCTCGTGGTGAGCTCGTTGGTGAAGAGGACGGCGCCCTTGTCGTCGAGTTCGTTCAGGAGTCCGGTGACCAGGACGTCCCCCAGCCGCAGGATGGGGACTCCGGTCGTCGCCAGCGGGCTGGTCATTGGCCCGCCCCGGGGGCGGCCAGGGCCGGAGCGGCGTCGGTGAGCTGGACCGCGGTGGCCAGCGCGTCGGCGAGGGTGGCCCGGGTCAGGATGGTCGACAGGTCGATGCCGAGCTGGGCGATGGTCTGCGCGATCGGCGGGCGGATGCCACTGATCACACAGTCCGAGCCCATCAGTCGGACGGCGTTGACCGTCTGCATCAGGTGCTGGGCCACCGCGGTGTCCACCGTGGGGACGCCGGTGATGTCGATGATGGCGACCAGCGCCTCGTGTTCCTGGATGGCCTCCAGGAGGTTCTCCATGACGACCTGGGTGCGGGTGGTGTCCAGGGTGCCGATCAGCGGGACGGCCAGCACCTGGCGCCACAGCCGCACGACCGGCGTGGACACTTCGAGCAGCTGTCGGCTCTGCCGACGGATGATCTCTTCCCGGCCGTCGACGTAGGTCTCGAAGGACAGCGCTCCGGCGATGTCCAGCAGACGGTTCGTCAAAACGGCCGCCGCAAAGAGCTCGTCGGTGTCCCGGGTGTGCCGCTGGACGGCTTCCAGCAGGGCTTCCTTCAGGGCGAGCACCGCCAGTGACGTGACGGTGGGGCTCACTCCGCGCTG
The DNA here is from genome assembly GCF_040641675.1 of Streptomyces sp. NPDC020742. Classification (NCBI taxonomy): domain Bacteria; kingdom Bacillati; phylum Actinomycetota; class Actinomycetes; order Kitasatosporales; family Streptomycetaceae; genus Streptomyces; species Streptomyces sp. NPDC020742. The sequence continues at coordinate 677,380 of NZ_JBFAEA010000002.1, read as the reverse complement.
GGCCCGGCGCAGTGACAGTTCGGTCACCGCCTGCCGCAGCTCGCGGTGGGCGGTGAACACCCGGTCCACCGGGAGGTCCCCCTCCAGCCCCTCGCGCAGCGCGCTCAGCAGCCCGTCGGCCTCCTCGCGCAGTGCGCTCTCGCCGACCCCTTGCCCGGAGGCCGCCTGCGCCAGCTGCAGCTGGACCCAGCGATCGGCGATGTCGTCCGCCTCCGCGCGCAGCGCCCCCGCGATACGGTTGCGTGCCGTCGCCTCGGTGGTACTCAACCCACAGTCCCTTCTTACGGATTGCCGGAGCGTTTCGTCCCTCGGCAGATTGCCGGGGCGGTTCGCCCCACGGCGTGCGATCCGTGCGGCCCGGTCACAGCCGCACACGATCTTCATCTGCCGCCCGGCAAATGTTAGCGAGTGCAGTCAAGTATCAGGATGCCCAGTTCACGCCGGTCCGATCGCAAGACGGAACGTTTTCCCGCGGGTCGGGGACGGAACGGGCCTTCTTGGTACGAAGAGCCGTTCCCACCGTACGCACGGTGGAGCCGAACGGCGGGCGGCGGGTGCCCACTGCACCCTCGAAAGGGAGACGGCACCCGTCCGATCGCTGACCCGAGGGTGCAGGGGGCCGCACACCGACCGCCCCCACCCCTCTGCCGATTCACCCCGAAACATCCGATACCCGTGGTTTTCTTCACCCGTTCGGCATGCCGGAAGGGACCTTCCCGGGCTCCGGGCGCCCCGGCGAAGATCACGATGATGCCTCGCTCCTCCTGCCGAGGTGCCGAGCGGCCGCCGTTCCTTCTATCGTGGGCGGCTATCCGGCCGTCCGGACCGCTGTCCACGCCTCATCCCGACGTTCACCAAGGAGCGCCGTGCCACCACAGTCGGAGGCCACCCCGCCAGCGCAGATCGCCGTGCGGCAGGACCGGGAGGCTCAGGTCATCTCCGTCGCGGGCCATCTGGACCTGGACACCGTCGGGCCGCTCGACGAGGCCCTGCAACGGGCCGCGAGCGAGGGCCCGCACCCCGTCGTCATCGACCTGTCGGGGACCGATTTCGCCGACTCCTCCGCGGTGAACGTCCTGCTGCGGGCGTACTCCACACTCGGGACCGGGCTGCGCCTGGTCGCGCCGTCCCCGTTCCTGCAGCGGCTGTTCACCCTGACCGGACTCGACGGGGTGCTGCCGCTGTACCCGAGCGTCCCGAAGGCAGTGGGCGCCGACGCCTGAACGGGCCTGCACCGCCCCGGTACCTCGCGGGACGGAGCCGCTTCCCGTGCATGGCATGCTGGCAGCCATGCCTGCTGACTCTGCGGCCGTGATCACCCACTCCGTCGAGGACGAGGTGTGGGTGATCCGGATCACCGGAAGCCTCGACCACGACAACGCCGAACTGCTCGGTGAGGCGCTGACGCACCCGGATGCGCCCCGTACCGTGGTCGATCTGTCCCGCACCGAGTTCGCCGACTCCACGTTTCTGCACGTCCTCCTACAGGCTCAGCGGCAGCACGACGGGCAGGGGCGGCGGCTCGTGGTCGCCGGGCCGTTCCACACGATCGTCCGTCGACTCTTCGAAGTGACCGGCACGGAGGGCTACTTCACGCTCGCCGAGGACGTGCCCAGTGCGCTCCGCGTCTGATCACCGGGTGCGGAACATGGTTCGGATTCGGCCACTTCGGGGTAGCGGCCCGACATACGCGGAGGCCAAGACCGGTGGCGCGCCGCACAGCACGGCTGGAGGTGAAGGCGTGACGGATACCCAGTGGGTGCCGGGCAGGGCGGCGGAGGCGCGCGACCGTGTGCGCGACCTGCTGCACTCCTGTCCCGACGCCCTCGACGACCTCGCCCTGGCCGATGCCCTGCTGGTGACCTCGGAGCTGGTCACCAATGCCCAGCGGCACGGCGGCGGGCTCGCCGGCTTCACCGCCACCCTCCACGACGGTCACCTACGCCTCGTCGTGGCCGACCACAGCCCTGCCCACCCGGTGAGCGCGCCGGACCGCACCGCGCAGGCGATCGGCGGGTACGGCTGGCCGCTGGTGCGCCGGCTCGCGGCCCGTGTGGACGTCCTGCCCACCCCGGGCGGCAAGGCCATCCACGTCGTCCTGGCGCTGCGGCGCACCCCCGCCGGCTGATCACCGAGCAGCTCCGGCGCCCCGCCCATCGGGCGGGTTCGGCGCCCTCCGGGCCGTACTGCCCCCGAGGCGGCCGGAGCCGGCCGGGCCCCGGGGAACGTGGTGGCCGACCTTGCCGTTCCATCGAGGACCGGAGCAGCGGTGCGCCTGGCCGCTCAGCGGCGAAGGGGGGGACGTACGGGGTGGTCGCTGCGTCACACGCGGCGCGGGCGGCGGTCGCGGTAGCCGGGCCAGGGCTCGACGATGTCGACCCGCACGCCCCCGCGGTGCAGTGCGGCCACCTCGTCGGCCGGGGTCCCGCGGTCGGTGACGACCCGGTCGTCGCAGGTGACGTCACCGTAGGCGTGGGTGGCGGTCTTGCCGAACTCGGTGTGGTCGACGAGCAGGAGGGACCGCGGCGATGTCCGCGCTCAACCTCGGCGCCGGGGCCAGCACCTTCGCCGGACCGGCGGTCGTCGCCGTCGCCCTAGGCCCGCCGGGGTGGCGGGCATCGTATGGACCTTCGCGGCGGCGCACCTGGCGACCGCGGTCGCGATCCGCTTCCGCACCCCGGAGCCGGAGCCGGCCCCATACTCCGGCGCACCGGCGGCCCCTGACGGCGCGTCGCTTCCGGCCGGCCGAAGCTGACCGGGCGGCGCACGCCGTGAGACTCCATGATGGGGACGTCGGGTGACCGCGCGCTCACAGCCCGCGCGGTCCCTCGTGCACCTGGGGGGCTCCGCAGCGAAAGGAACGCCCATGCCCGCTCGCCGTCTCCTCACGGCCGCCGCCGTCGCGCTGGCGACCGCCGTCCCCGCCGCCGCTGCCGCCGCCCCGGCCGGCCCCGTCCGACTCGCCGGCACCACCGAGGTCCCGGTCGAACGGGGCACCGCCCGCTTCCGGCCGTCGCCCGATCTGCGTACCGCGCTGCGGGCCAACGGGGTGGTTCTCGCCCGCATCGGCGCCGAGCGGCGCGGGGCCGCACGGCGCTCCTCCGGGGGCTTCACCCTGCGGCTCACCGGCGGAGCGGTCACCAGCGGCGGCGGCAAGCTGGGCGGTGAACTCCGGTTCGGCCGGGCCGGTATGGCGCTGATCCGGAACGGCACACCGCGGCGAACCGTACGGCTCACCCGGATCGAGGTGAACCTCGGCCAGGGCGTCCTGACCGCCGCCCGTCCCAACGGCACCCGGATCACCGTGGGCACCTTCCGCCGGCCGGCCACCGACTCCGCACTCGATGTCCGGACCCGGACGGTGCGCATGAACCTGGTCATCAGAGCCACCCCGGCCGTCGAGGGATTCGACGCGGCGCTCGGCACCCGCGCCTTCGCCGCCGGCCGGTCGCTGCTGCACGCCCGCATCGTGGCCCGACTCGACCGGACGGCCGACCTGCGCACCGCGCTCAACCTGGGCCGGAGCGGACGGCCGGCCGACTAGGAAGGTCGTACGGGCCGGGCCCCGCTCCCCGGTCCGCACCGGTCCGAAGGAGACACCCCGGTCGGGCGCCCGCCGGCGCCCGCCACCCTCCTCACTGGACGGGGCCGGCACCGTCCGGCGACGGCAGGAGGACCTCCACCCCCTCGTCCAGCCCCGCCGGCAGCGGACGGGTGTGGACCAGGCCCAGCCGCTGGGTGGCACGGGTGAGCGCGACGTACAGGTCACTGGTCCCGAGCTCGTGCGGCTCGGCCACGATCACCGCGTCGAACTCCAGGCCCTTGGCCTGCCGGGGGTCGATCAGCACCACCGGGCTGGTCAGGTCCGGGGAGGCGCCGACCGAAGCGTCGGGCAGGGCGGCCCGCAGCGCCTGGTGACAGGAGCGGGGGGCGATCACCGCCAGGCGGCCGGTGCCCGCGCTCTCCCGGGCGACCGCCTCGGCGACCGCGCCGGGCAGGTCGTCGGTGCGGTGCGCCCAGGGCGCCGTCCCCGTCGAGCGGATCGAGCGCGGGGGCCGGAAGGCGGGGTCAACGGACCGCGGCACCCGCGCCGCGACCTCCATGATCTCGGTCGGCGTGCGGTAGTTGACGCCGAGCCTGACGTGGTGCCAGCGGTCGTCGACGTACGGCGTGAGGATCTTCTCCCAGGAGCCGCAGCCGCCCGGCTCCGCGGTCTGCGCCGGGTCGCCGACCAGGGTCATCGAGCGGGTGGGGCAGCGGCGCATCAGCAGGCGCCACACCATCGGGGACAGCTCCTGTGCCTCGTCGACGATGATGTGCCCGAACGCCCAGGTGCGGTCGGCGGCGGCGCGCTCGGCCGCGCTGCGGTGGTCGGCCTCCTCCTGCCGGTCGGCGAGGTGTTCCGCGTCGACCAGGTCGTGTGCGGCCAGGACCTCGGATTCCTCGTCGTCGCGGTCCTCGAACTCCTGGGTGCGTGAGCCGTACGACAGGTCGAGCACGCCCTGTGCGTAGTCGATCAGCTTCTGGCGCTCGGCCTCGGCGGCGGCCCGGGCCGCCGCGTCGTCCTCGCCGAGGAGTTCGGCGGCCTCGTCCAGCAGCGGGATGTCCGCGGGGGTCCAGCCGCCGGCCGCCCCGTCGGGCCGACGGATCGCCGCCGCCTCGGCCTCGGGCAGGTGGACCGGTTCGGTGAGGAAGTCGGCGACCAGCTCCTGTGGGGTGAGGACCGGCCACAACTCCCCGATGGCGCCGTGCACTTCGGGGCTGGTGGCGATGGCCTTGCCGAGCTGCGCGATGTCGTCGGGGCCGAGCAGGTTCGGGCCGCCGTACGGGTCAGCGCCGAGCCGGTCCACCAGTTGCGCGGTGAGCGCGTCGATGAGGCGGAAGGTGAAGTGGGGGCGGGCGAGGTTGTGCGGCAGCCGGGTCTCGCGGGCCTGACGCCGCGCCTCGTCCGCCATCTCCTCGGTCAGCCGCAGTTCGCCCTCGTCGTGCTCGATCACCGTCTCGCCGTGGGGCAGGGTCTGCCGGTCGCGCACAAAGCGCGCCAGGGCGTCGGCCATCGCCAGCCCGCCCTTGACCGCGGCCGCCTCGGGGGTGTCGGTCGCGGTGGCGGTCACGCCCGGGAAGAGCTCGCCGGGGGTGGCGAGCAGGACGCCGGTCTCGCCGAGCGAGGGCAGCACCTCCGAGATGTACCCCAGGAAGGCCGGGTTGGGGCCGACGATCAGCACGGCCCGGCGGGCCAGTTGCTCGCGGTGGGCGTAGAGCAGGTAGGCGGCGCGGTGCAGCGCGACCACGGTCTTGCCGGTGCCGGGGCCGCCCTCCACCACCAGGACGCCGCGGTGCGGGGCGCGGATGATGCCGTCCTGGTCGGCCTGGATGGTCTGCACGATGTCGTGCATCCGTCCGGTGCGCGCGGCGTCCAGGGCGGCCAGCAGCACGGCGTCCGCATCGCTGCCCTCGTGCCCGGTGCGAACGGTGTCGGTGAGGTCCAGGATCTCGTCGTGCAGCCCGGTGATCCGCCGGCCCCGGGCGGAGATGTGGCGTCGACGGCGCAGCCCCATCGGGGTGTGTCCGGTCGCGAGGTAGAAGGGGCGCGCGACCTCGGCCCGCCAGTCGAGGACGAGCGGGGTGCGGTCCGGGTCGTCGCGCCGGATGCCGATGCGGCCGATGTGGTGGTCACGTCCGTCGCGGAACACCAGCCGGCCGAAGCACAGCCCGTTCTCCCCGGCATCGAGGGCGGCCAGCAGGGCGGACTGCTCGACGACCGACACATCGCGCTCCAGCCGCGCCTGGGCGTGGTTGCCATCGCGCGGCAGGGTCTCCCGTACCGCGGTGACGGCTCCGTACCGCATTTCGGCCAGGCGGTCATAGAGCAGGTCGGTGAATTCCTGCTCGCGGCGCAATTCCTCGTTTGACAATTCAACTCCGCTCGGATAAACTTCGGTTAGAAATTTGGGGCTATGCCTTGCAGTAGCGAGACATAGAAGCACCCAATATATGCAGAGGAATTCCCCGGACGCCAATTCGTTTCGGGGTTTTTTCATGCGCCGGGAACGCGCGGAGCCGGCCGGGCACCTTCCTCCCCACGCGCGACCGCCGGGCTCACGGGCTGGCCCTGTGTCCGGATATACCCGACATACCACCCCGAACTCCGGCCCTCCGACGCACGGACCGTACCGACGGATGATGGGCGTGCCACGTTCCGGACCCGTTCAACTGGCGGCCACACCTGGCGCGCACTCTTCGGAATGAGAGATTCCGATTGGTGACACCGCGGTGGCCGGTCCCCCTGCCATCGCACGGAGGGCCCATGGCCGGCATCGAGACCACCACCCACCGTCGTAGCTTCCTCCTCAGCTCTGGTGCCGCCCTGGCCGGCACCGCCGCCGCATTCGCGCTCCCCAGCCAGCGGCACAGCGCCACCCCGCGCCCGGGCACCGGGCAGGCACCGGCCGTAGCGCGCGCCTCCCGTGGCGGCGGACGGCGGGCGGCACCGTACGGCGTCACCACGCTCGACACCACCGCGCGGCTGACCGGCCGCGGCGGCTACCGGCACCTCACCGCCGGCCCCGGCTGGCCGCTGGTCGTACGGGGCGAACTCGCCGCCGCCGGGGGCGGGCGGCAGGACCGGCGGACCGCACTGGCCTGCTTCGTCCAGGTCACCGATCTGCATGTCTGCGACGTCCAGAGCCCGTTGCGGACCGAGTACCTGCGCGCCGGGTCGGCCGGATCCTGGCGGGCCCATGAGGCGCTGTCGGTGGCCGGCGCGGTGTCGCTGGTGGAACAGGTCAATGCGCTCCGGGGCGGCCCGCACACCGGCCGGGCGCCGGCGTTCGTGATGTCCACCGGCGACAACATCGACAACCACTCGATGGTGGAACTGGAGTGGTTCCTCACCCTGATGAGCGGCGGCCGGATCACCCCCAACACCGGCGACCCGACGTCGTACGAGGGCGTGCAGAACAGCGGTCTACCGCTCTACTGGCATCCGGACGCCCCGCTGCGCGACCAGGACAAGAAGCGCGGCCTGCCGCGGATCCCCGGGTTCCTCGACGCCGCGATACGCCCGGTCACCAGCCCCGGGCTACGTATCCCCTGGTACTCCACGCCCGGCAACCACGACGACCTGCCCGGCGGCTGCCTGGCCCCCAACGACCCCGTGCTCGGTGACTACATCGTCGGCGCGCGCAAGCTGTTCTCCGTACCGGACGCCGATGTGGCGGCGTTCAACCAGGTGCTCAACACCGGCGACGACCCCAAGAGCACCGTTCTCAAGGAGATCCTGCGACGTAACGCGGCCGGAGCGCGGACGGTGACCGCCGATGAGCGACGGCGGCTGGTCACCCCGCACAGCTACCTCCGCGCCCACCTGGACCCGGCGTTCGCCGGCGCGGGGCCGGCCGGCCATGGGTACACCGAGAACCACCTCGACAGCGAGCGGATGTACTACACCTTCCCGATCGCGGACGGCGTCCTCGGCATCAGCATCGACACCACCTACCGCAGCGGCCACTTCGAGGGCTCCCTGGGCACCGAGCAACTCCGCTGGCTGGAGCGGACCTTGGCCGCGCACAGCGCCCTCTACTACGACGCGGACGGCAGACCGGTCCGCAATCCGGCGGCCGACGACGCGCACGTCCTGGTCTTCAGCCACCACCACAGCCCCAGCATGACCCGGCGCCCGGACGCGGCCCGCACGGACGAGGTGCGGCACGACGGCGCCGAGGTCATCGCCCTGCTCAACCGCTTCCCCAACGTGGTGGCCTGGCTCAACGGGCACAGCCACATCAACCGCATCACCCCGCACCCCCACCCCACCCCCGCACGGTCCTTCTGGGAGGTCAACACCGCCTCCCACGTGGACTATCCGCAGCACGCCCGGCTGCTGGAACTCGTCGACAACCACGACGGCACGCTCTCCCTCTTCACCACCCTCGTGGAAGCCGCCGCCCCCTACCGCGGGGACTTCGACGACCTGTCGTCCGTGGGCTTGGCCTCCCTCTACCGAGAGCTGTCCTACAACACCCCCGGCCTCGCCACCGGCCTGCCGTCCGGCGGCATCCACGAGGCGATGGCGGGCCGGCCGGCCGACCGCAACACCGAGTTGCTGGTGCGCCGGGCGTGACGGCCTGACAGTCGGGCCGAAAGGTTCCCCCCACACCGGCCCGGCGCGCAGCGGGCCGGTGGACGCCGACCGGCCCGCCCCCTACCCCCCTACCTGAGAGCCAGTCGGCACATGCGCTCCTCAGTGGGACGCGGGGCAGGGAGGGTGATCCCTAGCTTCGGTACCGGAAGCACCACCGGCTTCCGGTACGGAAGGAACCCACCCCATGGCGTCCCGCCTGCGTCCCCCACGTCTGCTGCGCACCCTGCTCGCCGCGCTCGTCGCCGCCTCGGTGGCCGTACCCGTCGCGGGTGCGGCGCGTCCGGCGGCCGTTCCGGCGCCGGCCCCGGCCGTGCTCGCCCCGCTGCGGGACGCCACCGCATCCGCACTGACCGCGCGGTACGCGGCCAACCGCGAGGGGATCCGCGCGGCCGAGCGGACGGCCGCCCGGCACGGGGACCGGGCGCGGGCCGCCGCACTGCGGGCGATGACCGCTCCGGCACGGCGGTTCCTCACCTTCGACGGCCGCGGCGGGGGCCGCACCGCCGAGGTGTTCGGCGACCTGGCGCGGGCCGGGCGGATAGCGGTCCTGGTGCCTGGCTCCGACACCAGCCTCGACCGCTACGAGCGCCTGTGGGCCGGGGCGGAGGCGCTGCACCGGCGGCTGGGCGACCGGGCCGCCGTCATCGCGTGGCTGGGGTACGAGACGCCGGGCACCCTGAGCGCCGATGTGGTGACCCCGGCCCGCGCGGACGCCGCGGCGCCTCAACTGCGCAGGTTCATCGAGGAGTTGCGGACGGCTCGGCCCTCGGCCCACCTCGCCGTGCTGTGCCACTCCTACGGCTCCGTCGTGTGCGGCCGGGCCGCGCCGGGCCTGGCGGTGGACGACCTCGTGCTGTACGGCAGCCCCGGTGTCGGCGTCGACAGCGCCGCCGCGCTGCACACGCGGGCCCGGGTGTGGGCCGGGCGGGGCGGCTCCGACTGGGTGGCGCACGTACCGCACGGTCGGCTCGAACTCCCCTTCGGCACGCTGGGGCTGGGGGCCGACCCGGTCGCGCCGGCGTTCGGCGCCCGGGTCTTCCCGGCGGGCTGCGGCGGGCACAGCGCCTATCTCTCCCCCGGTTCACTCTCCCTGGCCAACCTCGCGCGGATCGTCACCGGTCAGGCCCCGGTCGAGGAGGGCCGCCGTGCTGCGTGACCTCGTCCGGCGGATCGACGCCGCGACCCCGACCAGCCGGGACCGTGCCCTCGACGCGCTGCGGGCATGCGCCATCCTCGGCGTGGTGCTCGGGCACTGGCTGGTGACCGCGCTGATTTCCGACAGCGGGACGGTGCACGTCGCCAGCCCGCTGCACTATCTGCCGCAGCTCACCCCGGCTTCCTGGGTGTTCCAGACGCTGGCGGTGTTCTTCATGGTGGGCGGGCTGGTGGGGGCGCGCGGTCACGCCGCGGCCCGCGCCCGGGGCACCACCTATCGGACGTGGCTGGCCGCTCGGTTGTCCCGGCTCTTCCGGCCGGTTGCGGCCGTGCTGGCGGTGTGGTGCGTGGTCGCGGTGGCGCTGCTCGCCTCCGGGGTGGGCGTGGCGACCGTCCAGACGCTGGGCAAACTGGTGCTGTCCCCGATGTGGTTCCTGCTGGTCTTCGCGGCGTTGACGGCCGCGACACCGCTGGTCGCCCGGCTGCACCCGCTGTGGCCACTGGCCGTCGTCCTCCATGTCGATCTGGTGCGCTTCGGCCTGGGCGGGCCCGCCTGGCCGGGCTGGATCAATGTGGCCGCCGGGTGGCTGGTCCCGTACTGCCTGGGCGCGGCCCGGGCGCGCGGGAGTCTGCGGGACCGCCGGACCGGGTGGGTGCTGCTGCTCGGCGGCGCCGCCACCACCGTCGCGCTGGTGCTGTGGGGCGGCTATCCGGCCTCGATGGTCGGGGTACCGGGGGCCGCGGTCTCCAACCTCAACCCGCCCACGCTCGCTTCCGCCACCTTCGGGCTGGCCCAGTGCGGGGCGGCGCTGCTGCTCCTCGGGCCGCTGCGGCGGATCCTGCGGCGCCCTGCGGCGTGGGCAGCGGTGGCGCTGCTGAACCTCTCGGCGATGACGGTCTTCCTGTGGCATCAGACCGCGATGATGGCGGTGACCGCGGTCGGTCTCCTCGCGGGCGCACCGCTGCCCGGCCTGCACACCGTGCCGGACGGCGGCGGCTGGGTGCTGGCCCGGCTGTTGTGGCTGCCGGTGTTCGCGGGGGCCCTGCTGGTGTGCTGGGCGGCGTTCCGGATCCACGAGCAGGGGCGGCGGCACCGCCGCGGCCGCACCCGGGTCGTGCGGGAGGGTCGCCCCGCCACCGCGGCGGGAGCCGAGCGTGTCTAAGGTGACCTCCATGATCACGGGGGATAGGAGAGGGCCGTTGACACGGCTGGGGGCGGGCCTGCGGGCGTTGCCGCGTACCCTGCGGCAGGACCTGTGGACGACGGCGGGCGCACCGCTGCCGCGGATACCGGAGCCCAGTTGGCTGGACTGGCTGCCGGCGTTCGGGGTGTTGTGGGTGCTGTCCACCTGGGTGGTGACCGTCTTCGAGGTGAACGTGCTCACCGGGTGGTACGGACTGGGGCCGGGCCAGGCCGTGCTGCTGAGCGTGGGGCAGGCGGTGGCGCTGATCGTCGCGATGTTCCGGCCGGTGCCGGCCTGGTGGGTGGTGACCGTCGCCATGGTCGTCATCGCACGGGTCTCGGAGGCGGGTGTCGCGCCCGATGAGGCGTACCCGTGGCCAGTCACGGAGGTCGCCATGCAGGGCGGGGTGCTGTTCCTGCTGGCGTTCCGGCACCGTCCCCGGGTGGCGGTCGAGGCGCTGGTGATCAGCGTGGCGGCCGGACTGGTCTGCGGCGCCTTCACCACCGGGCCGCACAACACCGACACCGGCTGGGTCGTGCCGGTCCTGCTGGGGACCGTGGTGGTCGGGAGCGCGCTGCGCGGCCGCTGGGTGGCCCGGGCCAAGCTCGCCGAGCAGGAGGTGCTCACCGCCGAGGAGCGGGCCCGGCGCACCCTGCTGGAGGAGCGCAGCCGGATCGCCCGCGAGCTGCACGACGTGGTCGCCCACCACATGTCGGTGATCTCCATCCAGGCCCAGGTCGCCCCGCACCTGGTCGACAACCCGTCGGACGAGCTGCGGGAGAACCTCGCCGGCATCCGTGAGAACGCCGTCGAGGCGCTCGCCGAACTCCGCCGCGTCCTGGGCGTGCTGCGCTCCGAGGACGCCGTGGCACAGGGGGTGCGCCATGCGCCGCAGCCGACCCTCGACCGGCTGGACGAGCTGATCGGAAAGGTGCGCGGGGCCGGGGTGCGGATCTCCGCCGAGACGGTGGGGACGCCGCAGCCGCTGGCACCGGGCGTGGAGCTGTCGGCCTTCCGTATCGTGCAGGAGGCGTTGAGCAATGCCATGCGGCATGCTCCGGGGGCGTCGGTGCGGGTGACCCTGGGCTACCACGGTGCGGGACTGACGCTGCGGATCGCCAACTCCGCGCCGGACGGCCCCGTTCCGCCCGCCCCCGGCTCCGGGCACGGGCTGCTGGGGATGCGCGAGCGCACCGCCATGCTCGGCGGTGAACTGGCCGCAGGCCCGGTCCCGGACGGCGGTTTCGAGGTGACCGCGTTCCTGCCCGCCGACCCCCCGAAGCCGGCCGCCGCTCCCCTGTCTCCCGCCCCTGCCGAGGATTCCCGATGACGACCGTCCGGGTGCTGATCGCCGACGACCAGATGATGGTCCGTCAGGGATTCACCGTGCTGCTCAACGCCGAACCGGACATCGAGGTGGTGGGGCAGGCCGTGGACGGTCTGGACGCCGTCGCCAAGGTCGCCGAACTCGCCCCGGACGTCGTCCTGATGGACGTCCGGATGCCCCGGCTCGGCGGCATCGAGGCGACCCGCCGGATCACCGGGCCGGCCGGCGCCACCGTCAAGGTCCTGGTGCTGACCACCTTCGACCTCGACGAGTATGTGTACGAGGCGCTGCGCGCGGGCGCCTCCGGCTTCCTGCTGAAGGAGGCCTCGGCCGCCGAACTCGCCCATGCGGTACGGGTGGTGGCGTCCGGGGAGGCGCTGCTCGCCCCTAACGTCACCAAGCGCCTGATCGCCGAGTTCGCCCGGGTCACCCGCTCCCCGCGCGCCCCGGTCCGGGCGCGGGTGGGCGAGCTGACGGAACGGGAGACCGAGGTGCTGTCGCTGATCGCCCAGGGGCTGTCGAACGGGGAGATCGCCGGGCGACTGGTGGTGGCGGAGCAGACGGTTAAGAGCCATGTGGGCCGCATCCTGGTGAAGCTGGGCCTGCGCGACCGGACCCAGGCGGCGGTCTTCGCGTACGAGACGGGGCTGGTGCGCCCGGCCGGGTACTGAGCCCGGCGCCGCGCCGTCCGGGGGCGGGCTCGGCTCATACCCGGTAGACCTGGTGGACGTTGGCCCTGGGCGCCGGCCGGGATTGCGCTGCCGGTCCCTCGGCGAAGGCCCGGAGCAGGTTCTCGGTGGTGCGGGTGACGAAGGCCGCGGTGCGAGCGTCCATCCCGTGGTCACGGCCGTCGTCCGGCCCCCCGGCCATCAGGCCCTCGACCCAGCGCATCGTCCCGGAGGAGAACACCCCGGCGCCGCTGGGCACGGTGTAGTACGCGGAGTCCGCGTGGCTGCTGCGGCCCCCGCAGACCAGCGGGGAGTGGGCGATGATCTCCAGCGGGGCGGGCGTGGGTGCGCCGGGCGTGACCCGGTCGTACTCCACCCCGACGAGGTGGTCGAAGGAGTCGCCGCGCCGGGCTCCGGTGCCGGCGAAGAGCCAGTGGTCGGCGTTGTGCACGACATAGGGGGCGTCCGTGGGGTAGCCCTCGTAGAAGACGCCGGTGAGGGCCGACTCCGGGGCGGCGGCGGGCGGTTGGCGGAAGTCGTGGGTGGGCTGGTCGCGGTGGGCGGCGAAGTACGGGTCGTCCTGGTAGGCCGTCTTGTAGCAGACCACGGTGCGGTGCGCGCCGGCCGGGCCCGGCTCCAGCCGGACCCGGCGGAAGCAGGCGTTGGCGCCGAGGAAGGCCAGGTTGGTGCCGGCGTCGCGGGCCCGGGTGACGTGCTGGCGCTGCTGCGGGGTCCAGTACTCGTCGTGGCCGAGCGAGATCGCGGCCCGGGCGCCCCGCAGCGCCGACGGGGCCAGGTGAACGTCCACGCCGGTGGTGTAGGCCAGCGGGAGGCCCAGGCGCTCGGCGAGGACCACCATGGCGCGCTCGTAGACCAGGAACTTCTCGGCGCCGTTGGCGTCGTAGGGCCGGTCGAAGCTGACGGCCAGCGAGCGGGTCGGGTATCCCCCGTCGCCACCCGTGTAGAGGTTGTAGCCGCCCCAGCGGTTGTACGCCTGCCAGGTCGTCACCGCGTGCATCAGGACGGTGCGGCCCGTGGTGTCCGGGGAGCGGACGATCAGGGGCACATAGCGCTGGTGGCCGTGGTCGGCGTCCAACCGGAGCAGGTAGGCGCCCGGCGGCCAGTCGTCGGTGGCCACGGCGAGGGTGCGCGGCCAGTCGGCCCGTACGCTGCGGGTGGCGGGCAGCAGGTGCGGGCCGCGCAGGCGGCGTCCGGGCACCCGGCCCGAGCGCCACACCAGCCGGGCCTGGGCCCCGCCGTACCAGCCGACCCGGTAGGCCGAGACCCGGAATCCGGGGGCGGTGGTCGAGACGTGGAGTCCGAACCCCTCGCCCGGTAGCACGCTGACCTTGTCGGTGTAGCCCTGGACGGCGTCGGGCGGGCCGGTCGAGCGCAGGCGCCAGTCGGGGCTGCCCGGCCGTTTGCGTTCCGCGGCGAGGCCGGACGGGTCGGGGCCGGTGGAGCCGGGGTTCCGCTCCGGGGTGCCGTCGCAGCCGGCGGTCAGGCCGAGGGCGAGGCCGGCCGTGCCCGCGGCGGCGGCCCCCAGGAAGTGCCGGCGATCCAGGCCGCCGCCCGGCCGGTCGCCGGGGACGCCCTCGCGGGGTGCGCCGTGCTCCGCGCCGTCGTCCATCGAACCGCTCCCGTGCGCTTGCGCTGCCGTCGTGCCGTCGTGCCGTCAGAACGATCCTGCGGTGCGGTGCGCGGCCGGACGAGCCGGGGGAGCCGAATGCGGGTACGGCGGGCGTCGATGTTGCCTCGGGTGCGTATAGGGGGAAGGGGACAGGGAGTGCGTGAAGTTACCGATCCGCTGTTGGATCTCGTCCGGCGGCACAGTGAGCCCGTGGTCGCACAGACGGTCCGGTCGACCGTTGCCGCGGTGATCTCGTATGTCGTCGCGCTGCTGCTCAGTAATGAGCCGGCCCCGATGACCGCGCCCCTGACCGCGCTGCTCGTCGTCCAGGTCACGCTGTACACCACCCTGACCACCGGGGTGCGCCGGGTGAATGCGGTGGTGGTGGGCGTGGTCATCGCGATCGGCTTCAGTTCCCTGGTGGGGCTGACCTGGTGGAGCCTGGGTCTGATCATCCTGGCTTCGCTGGTCATCGGACGCTTCGTCAAGGCCGGTGAGTTCGTCCCCGAGGTGGCGATCAGCGCGATGCTGGTGCTGGGGGTGACGTCGACGCGGGTGGCGGCGACGGCCTGGGACCGGGTGCTGGAGACGCTGATCGGGGCGGTGGTCGGGCTGCTGTTCAATGTGCTGTTCGTGCCGCCGGTGTGGGTGCAGCCCGCCAGCGAGGCCATCGAGGGGCTGGCCGATCGGATGCGGAGCCTGCTGCTGCGGCTCGGCGACGAGGTGCGCGGCCACACGACCGTGGCGGAGGCCGCCGCCCGGCTGCACGAGGCGCGGCGGCTGGACCACGACATCGTGGAGGTGGAAGCGGCGCTACGGCAGGCGGAGGACAGCCTGCGGCTCAACCCCCGGGTCAAGGAGGGACTGCTCTCCCGCATCGTGCTGCGCACCGGACT
Organism: Streptomyces sp. NPDC020742; assembly: GCF_040641675.1. Taxonomy (NCBI): domain Bacteria; kingdom Bacillati; phylum Actinomycetota; class Actinomycetes; order Kitasatosporales; family Streptomycetaceae; genus Streptomyces; species Streptomyces sp. NPDC020742. The sequence continues at coordinate 662,377 of NZ_JBFAEA010000002.1, read as the reverse complement.
GGACGCCCTGGAGATCTCCGCGGTGGTACTGCGGACGGTGTGCCGCACGCTGACCGATCTGGCCAAGGCGCGTACGGACGAGCCGCTGTTCACCGCAGACATCGCCGCCGCCCTGCAGGAGCTGTTCGCGCATCTGGCCCGTGCGGTCGGGAGCTTCGCCGTGCTGATCACCACGCAGGTCAGCGCGAACGCGGAGCAGGCGGAGGAGCAGCTGGTCAGGGAGCTGGCGGCCGGCCGCGCCAGCCGCGAGACGGTGGCGCACCTGCTGCTGGACGGGGTGCGGGCGCACCCGCGCCAGTGGCAGCTGCACGGGGCGCTGCTCGCCGAGATCGACCGGATCCTGGACGAGCTGGATGTGGCGAAGCGCTCCGAGCGGCTGGTGGAGGAGCTGAACCGGCAAGCGCGCGAGCAGCGGGAGAAGTACCCGCTGGTGGACAAGCTCCGGGGGCGGCTGCGGCTGAGCCGAGGCGATGCCTCCGTCGATGCCCATGAGACGGCACGGACGGAGTGAGGGGCAAAGCCCGGGGGAAGGGCGCGAATTCGAGGGGGCAGGACCGGGTCAGGAGGTCCGGGTGTGGTGGTCCAGCAAGCGGTTGAGCAACTGCACGAGCTGGTCGCGTTCGGCCGGACCCAGCGGCGCGAGCAGCTCGTCGTGCAGGTCGTCCAGGACGGTGTCGAGGCGGCGTAGGTGACGGCGGCCTTGGGCCGAGAGGGTGATGATGTTGCGGCGCCGGTCGTCGGGATCCGGCGCCCGCTCGACGAGGCCACGCTCGGCCAGTTCGTTGAGCACGCCGACCATGTCGCTGCGGTAGATCCCGCTGCGCCGGCTCAGCGTCGCCTGACTGCCGGGCCCGTACTCCTGCAGTGAGGCGAGCACGGCGTAGTGCCACTTGCGGGCGTCGACCTGGGACAGCCCCTCGGTGATCAGCCGGTCCGACTGCGCGGACAGCTGTGACAACAGTCGACTCGCCCGTCGACGCAGCCGGTCGGGCGTCTGGGGCGCGCCGCCGTCGGGCACGTCAGCGGCTTCGGCTCTGCTCATGGCGACCATCCTACCCATTGCGTTAGTCCCACTAACGATGTACGTTGCACCCGCACTCCAAAAACGTTAGTCGAATAAACGTTGGTGGAGTGAACCTCAAGGAAGGAAGAGCTTGCCCACCAAGACCCTGCAGATTCCCACCGCGGACGGCCAGGCCGACGCTTTCGCCGCCTACCCCGACCACGGCGAGCGGCACCCGGGAGTGCTGATGTACGCGGACGCCTTCGGCATCCGGCCCGTGCTCCGGGAGATGGCCCGTGAACTGGCCGGCCACGGGTACTACGTGCTCGTCCCCCACTTCTTCTACCGGCACGGCCCGGCACCGCTGATCGAACTTCCCGAGCACATCGGAGAAGAGGTCCGGCCCGCGCTCGTCGCCCAGCTGATGCCCCTGATCGAGGCGCACACCACCGAACGCATACTGCGCGACGCCGACGCCTACCTCAGGTTCCTCACCACCCAGCCCGAAGTCACCGCCGGACCGGTCGCGGTGACCGGCTACTGCATAGGCGGCCTCCTGGCGATGCGCACCGCCGCGGCCCACCCCGACCAGGTGGCCGCCGTCGCCGGATTCCACGGCCCCGTGGGCGCCGACGGGCCCGACGGCCTGCGCCGGCTCCTCTCCACGCTCACCGCCCAGGTCCACCTCGGCCACGCCGAAACCGATATGACGCCCGAGGCCCTCGGCGAGCTCAACCAGGCCCTGGATGCCGCAGGCGTCGGCCACACCTCCGAGATCTACCCCGGCACCGTCCACGGCTTCACCATGTCCGACACCGACGCCTTCAGCCCCTCAGCGCTGCAGCACCACTGGGACCGCCTGCTCCCCCTCCTCGACCGCACCCTGGCCCACAGCTGAGGCTCCGGCTCGGGCACCACACCTGACGCACACGGCTCCGAGCCCCTCACCTCGAAGGGCTTGCGGACCGGGTTCATCCCCCGTGGCGGCACGGCTCGCCCGACGCGACGGTGCCCGGTGCGGGTCCTTCCGCACCGGGCACCGCCCTTCTGCCGACGGGCCGTCAGGCCCGGCCGTTCACCGGCCGGCGACCGCCTCGGCCAGGGCCAGGATCCGCCGGGCGTCCTCGACGTGCAGGTTCTCGATCAGCCGACCGTCCACGGTGACCACGCCACGCCCCTCCCGGGTGGCCTCGTCAAAGGCGTCGATGATCTTGCGGGAGCGCTCGATCTGTTCGGCCGACGGGGCGAACAGCCGGTTGCATGGCTCGAGTTGCGAGGGGTGGATCAGCGTCTTCCCGTCGAACCCGAACTGCCGCCCCTGGACGCACTCGTCCTCGAAGCCCTGGGCGTCCTTCACGTCGTTGTAGACGCCGTCCAGGATCACCTTGCCGGCCTCGCGGGCGCCCAGCAGCGCCAGCGACAGCCCGGTCAGCAGCGGGGCACGGCCGGGCACGTGCTCCGCGTGCAGCTCCTTGGCCAGGTCGTTGGTGCCCATGACCAGGACGGTGAGGCGTTCGCTGGCGGCGGCCACCGCACGGGCGTCCAGCATCGCGCGCGGGGTCTCCACCATCGCCCAGATGGCCGTACGGTCCGGGGCGCCGGCCGCCTCCAGGGCGCGCTCGACCTCCCGGACGGTGTCGGGCGAGTCCACCTTGGGCACCACGACCGCGTCCGGGCCGGCCTCGGCGGCGGCCCGCAGGTCGTCGGCGTGCCACTCGGTGCCGGGCCCGTTGACCCGGATGGTCACCTCGCGGTAGCCGTACTCCCCGGAGGCCGCGGCGGCCGCGACCCGCTTGCGGGCGTCGGCCTTGGCATCGGGGGCGACGGCGTCCTCCAGGTCGAGGATCAGCGCATCGGCGGGGAGCGACTTGGCCTTCTCCAGGGCGCGTTCGTTGGCGCCGGGCATGTAGAGCACGGAGCGGCGCGGCCGCAGGGTCGCGTCGGTCATGGGACTTACTCCTCGTTCTGCCGGGACGCGGCCGCTGCGTAGGCGTCGCGCAGTTCGGGGTCGCGGGCGGCCAGGTCGTCCGCGAGCCGGGCGACGACCTGACACTGCTTGTACGTGGCGTCGTCCTGCATCTTGCCGTCGATCATCACCGCGCCGGTGCCGTCGCCCATGGCCTCGATGACCCGACGGGCCCAGGCGACGTCGGCCGGGGCGGGCGAGAACACCCGCTTGGCGATGTCGATCTGCACCGGGTGCAGGCTCCAGGCGCCGACGCAGCCGAGCAGGAAGGCGTTGCGGAACTGGTCCTCGCAGGCGGTGGTGTCCTTGATGTCGCCGAACGGCCCGTAGTACGGGAGGATGCCGTGCGCCGCGCAGGCGTCGACCATCCGCGCCAGGGTGTAGTGCCACAGGTCCTGCTGGAAGGTGGCCCGCGGCGCGGTGCCGTCCGCGCCGTGCGGGTCCTCGCGGACCAGATAGCCGGGGTGTCCGCCGCCCACCCGGGTGGTCTTCATCCGGCGGCTGGCGGCCAGGTCGGCGGGGCCCAGCGAGATGCCCTGCATACGGGGGCTGGCGCCGGCGATCTCCTCGACGTTGGCGACACCGGTGGCGGTCTCCAAGATGGCGTGCACCAGGATCGGCCGGGTGATCTGCGCCTTCGCCTCCAGCTGGGCGAGCAGCCGGTCGACGTAGTGGATGTCCTCCGCGCCCTCCACCTTCGGCACCATGATCACGTCGAGCTTGTCACCGATCTCGGTGACCAGCGTCAGCAGATCGTCCAGCGCCCAGGGCGAGTCCAGACTGTTGATCCGGGTCCACAGTTGGGTGTCGCCGAAGTCCGTGGCCTTGGCGATCTTCACCAGACCCGACCTGGCCGCCTCCTTGCGGTCGGCTGCGACGGCGTCCTCCAGGTTGCCGAGCAGTACGTCCACGGTGGGCGCGATGGCCGGCACCTTGGCCGCCATCTTCTCGTTGCCGGGGTCGAAGAAGTGGATCATCCGGGACGGCCGGAAAGGCACTTCACGCACGGGCGTCGGCGCGCCGACCGCCAGCGGGCGGAAGAAGTCCTTCGGAGAGCGCATGCAGTCTCCCTGGTCGGATCGAGGGGTGCGGGGCCGCCGCCGGGTACCCGGCGGCGCCATCCGCCTCACTTTAGGCCCGCACAACGGTAACGCTACTGATCAGTACGTGTGCCGTTGGTCACCGGCGCGGCAAGGGGCGGACATCGGGGGACGGAAGGTACCGAGGTGACGGCCCGCGGCGTTGACCTGCTGCACGGCCTTCCAGCCGGTACCGGCAGTGGTGAGGGTGGCGGCGTACGTGGGCGTGGCGGCGTGAGGTCGGCGGGACGCTCACGAAGTGGCCGTCCGGCGCCCCCGGTTGAGCAGGCCGATGAGGAGGGTGACCAGCACCGCCAGCACTGCGCCCACGCGGAGCAGCACGGGCACCCCGAACCTGCCGGACAGCGCGCTGAGGACGTACGGCGTGACCATGCCGGTATAGGCGAGCGTCCAGAACAGCGAGGTCAGCCGGGCCAGGTGGGCGCGCGGCGCGAGGGCGGCGACCTCGGTGAGGCCGAAGCTCAACACCAGCCCGTAGCCGGCGCCGAGGACGGCCGTCGCTGCGAGGGCGAGCCAGGGGCGCGCACCGGCCGCGGCGGACGCGGCGAGGGCGAGCCCGGCGGCGATCGCCAGGAGCCCGGCGAGCCCACCGGCCATCCGGTGCCGGGCGGTCAGCAGGCGGGCCAGCGGCTGGACGGCCAGCCCGGCGCCGGGGGCCAGGGCGGTGGCCACGCCGGCGTAAACGGTCCGCCACCCCGTCAGGCCGCCGTCGACCAGACCGGGCAGGGTGGCGAAGCCGATCGTCGGGGCCGCGAAGACCCAGGGAGCCAGCGGCAGCACCCCGCGCCGGAACCGCGCCCACTGCACCGGCGGTTCGGGCGTCCCGGACGGTGTCGCGCCCGGGCCGCACGGCCGAGTTCCGGCCGGGCTAGTCTCCGGTGCGCGGCGGGCCGCGACGCCCGCACCGACGGCCAGGACCAGGTGCGGGAGGTACGCGGTCAGCATCGGGTACGGCGCCCACTGGGCGATCAGCGCGGCGACCAGCCCGCCCGAGGCGAAGCCCGCGGAGACGAACAGCCCCGCCCGTTTGGCGGCGACGGCAGCCGGCGTGACCGGGTCGTACGGCGGCGAGGACAGCTCCTTGACCCAGGCGGTGCCGGCGGCCAGCAGCGCGCCGGCCCCGACTCCGGTGAGCCAGCGTCCCGGCAGCAGCCACCACGGGGCGACCGAGCCGGCCATCAACAGACCGGTCGACAGCAGGTTGAGGCCCAGCGCGGTGAGCGCCACCGGCCGGCGCCCGTACCGATCGGCAAGCGGCCCACCGACCAGCAGGCCGGGTATCAGTCCCACCACGTAGACCGCGAACAGCCCGGTCACCGCGGTCGAGGTCAGCCCCGCCTGGCTGCGATAGGCGCCCAGCAGGGCGGAGAACTGGTTGGCGCTCCAGCCGGAGGCGGTCATCGTCCACGCCACGCGCATCCCGTAGCGGGGGCGCGGCGGCGGACCGGGAGGGGCGGCCGAGCGATCGTCGGCCGGGAAGGGGCCGCACTCGGCGGAGTGCTTCACAGGGGTGCTCATGGCGGCCACTCTCAGCGGTGCCACCCCCGCGCCGCCGCCCGCGTTCACGATTCCTGAACGGCCGTACGAGCCGTACCGCGCCGCCCCGTAAGGTGCTGGGCATGGACCTTCGTCTGCTGTCGTCCTTCCTGGCGGTGGTCGAGGAGGGGCACTTCAAACGGGCCGCGGCCCGGCTGTTCCTCTCCCCACCCGCAGTGACCCAGCACATACGGCAGCTGGAGAGCGAGCTGGGCACCCCGCTGCTGCACCGTCACCCGGTCTCCCCCACCCGGGCCGGAGCCCGGCTGGCCGGGCACGCCCGCACCCTGCTGGCCGCCGCTGACGCCGCGATGGACGACATGGCCGAGGTGATACGGGACGCGCCCCCGGACGCTCCCCGCCCGTTGCGGATCGGCATCATGGGCCACGGCTCCGCGGAGCTGACGCCCGCCGCGATCAACGCCTTCCGGCGGGCCCGCCCCGAGGTGCCCATCGAGCTACGGCAGTTGGACTTCACCGAGCACGTCACCGCGCTGACCGAGGACCGGGTCGACATCGCCTTCGTCCGGCCGGCCCCGGACGACGACCGGATCTCGGTGGACGTGCTCACGACGGAGCAGCGGATCGTGGCCGTGCCGGAGGGGTCCACGCTCGTCGACGCCAGGGCGGAGGGGGTGCGGGTGGCCGACATCCTCGACCTGCCGTTCGTGCAGGTGCCGGGGCATACGCCAGCCGCCTTCACCGACTACCTGTACTTCAACCACGAGGCCCAGCGGCGCGGCCCCGACTTCGCGCTGACGCCGCAGGAGGTACTGACGGGTGTGGTCGCCGGGCGGGCGGCCGGCTCGGGGCTGAAGTCCTTCGCCCGCTACTACGCGTGGCCCGGAGCGGTGTTCGTCCCGGTGCTGGACGCGCCCTGGGAGAGCAGCTACCTCGCCGTACGGGCGGACGAGACCGATCCGGAGGTGAAGGTGTTCCGCGCGCTGACCATGGCGCTCGCCCCGGAACTGCGCCCCCGCATCGGAAGGTGACCCCGTACCGCACCGGCTGCACCGCTCCCCCACTGCCGGACCACATCGTCCGCACCGCTTCCTTACCACCGCACCGAACCGCACCGACTGCACCGCTCCCCCGCCACCGCACCGCGCCGGCCGCCCCGCTCCCCATAGGCTCCCCCCGTGCCCCCTTCTCGCCCCGTTACCGCCCTCGCCGGGCTGCTGGTCCTGGCGTTCGGCACGGCCTGCTCCCCCACCGCCTCCGCCCCCTCCACCCCCTCCACCTCCTCCGCCCCTTCCACATCGGGCTCCGACAACTCGGTACGGCCGCCGGCCGCGGATGCGGCATTCGACTACCAGCTGGGCGGTGCGTACCCCCCAGCCGGACCGGTCCGCGTCGTCTCCCGCGACCGCACCGCCGAGCCGGCCGCGGGCCGTTACAACATCTGCTACGTCAACGCCTTCCAAGCCCAGCCCGAGGGCGTGGAGTTCTGGCGGAAGCACCACCCCGACCTGCTGCTGCGGGACGGCCGGGGAGAGCTCGTCATCGACGAGGACTGGAACGAGCCCCTGTTGGACATCTCCACCGCGCCCAAACGCAGGGCACTGATGGGCGTCGTCGGCCCGTGGATCGACGGCTGCGCCAAGGCGGGCTACGACGCGGTGGAACCCGACAACCTCGACTCGTACGAGCGCTCCGGAGGCCGACTGACCGCCCGGCAGGCGGCCGCCTTCGCCCGGCTCCTGGCGCGCCGCGCCCATCAGCACCAGTTGGCCGTCGCTCAGAAGAACACCGCCGATCTGCTGCCCCGGCGCAAGGGCATCGGCTTCGACTTCGCCGTCGTCGAGGAGTGCACGCGCTACCAGGAATGCACCGACTTCGCGGACGCTTACCACGACAGGGTCTTCGTCGTCGAATACACCCGGCGGGACTTCACCGCCGCCTGCCGCTCCTGGGGCGGCCGGCTGTCCCTCACCCTGCGCGACCGCGATGTCCGGCCCGCCGGTGCGGCCGGACATGTCGAGCAGCGCTGCTGAAGGGGACACACCTCGGGCAGTCCGCGCCGCACGGTCTGCACGGCGCAGACTGCACCGCGCGGCCCGGCGTTTCGTCGTGGTGCCCGCGCGGCCCGGGGAGAGCACCCGCCAGCTCATGTATGATCATCATGTAGCTGCGGCTCGCTGACGGCGAGTCGGTGGCGATGCGTCTGTGGTCCAAGGAAAGACGTCCACCAACCGGTGGGAGATGCAGGTGCAAGGCCTGCCGGGCGCTCCATTCAAGGTCCCTTCCCCTCAGGGGGGAGGGACCTTTTGCCTGTCACGGGGGGCCGCCGGGCCCGCCTCTGACCGCCCCGGCGGCGGAGCGTGCGGGCGGCGTGGACCGCCGCCCACTCCGCCACCGCACACTCCGCCCTCACATGCTGCGCCGTGCCGTCACGCGCTACGCCGTCTCATGGCCGACGCCTCCGTTGATCTTCTCGATCGCCTGCCGGGCCTGCTCCTGCGGGGAGCGGGCGGCGGGCAGCGGCGAGACGGTGGTGGAGGCCACGGCGGGCTGCGCCCGCTCCTGCGTCACCATCTTGGTATGCGCCGCGGCGGCCCGGATGCGGAGTCGGTGGCCGGCCGCCTCGTCCAGGCTCACCGGGCGCTTGAACCGGGCGGCGAGCCGGGCGGCGTCCTGCCCGAGCGCGGCGACATCCTCCCACTGCAGCCGGACCACCAGCGACACTTCGGCGTCTCCGTCCGGCATCGCCTGGATCTGCTGGGTACCGGGCTCCGTCATGGGCCCTCCTCACATCGTGGACGAACCCCCAGGGGGCTACGAGGAGATACGGGCCGGCGGCCGCTGCCGTTCAATTCCCGTTCCGCCCGTCAGGACGAAGACGGTGGTCGTCGCCCCATCGGGTCGTTCCGGCCCGCACCGGGCCGGGCGCCACTGGACCATGCCAGGGGCGCATTCACCGTGTTCTTTTCACGCCCTGCCGGTCGTCACTCCCAGCAGTCACCATGGGTGCAGAAGCCCACAACCGGCTTGGAGGCCGACTGATGGACGCAGGTCACCTCACCCGACTCAACAACGCCCACTACGAGCAGCTGGTCCTCGACAACGCCCATCCGCCGGCACGCGATCCCGAGGTCTGGGCGGTGCTGGTCGATCCCCTGCTGATCGACCGGACCCGGGAGGCCCTCAACACGCTCTTCCAGCGCAACTCCTCCGTCCTGCGCAAGCGCCGCGAGGAGCGCGAGAAGTTCCGGCTGGAGTGCTTCGCCCGGGGGGCGGCCGGCAAGGAGGAGTGGTTCGCCTCGAAGCGGGAGTACGACGCGTGGCGGCATCGCGCGGCGAACTTCAGTCGGACGGTGCAGAACGCGCTGTCGGAGATCAACCGGGCGAAGAAGGAGATCAACCGGTCCATCAACCACCAGGTCGCGCAGAACCACCGGGACCGGCTGCGGGACCTCGCCCTCGCGGTGCACAAGCACCAGGCGGCGCACGCCAGATCCGGCGGCGTCGCCGAGCAGGCCGACTACGAGTTGTGGCACGCGCTGGACCAGATCACCGTGCCGATAGGTCCGACGAGCGAACCGACGTCGCTGCGGACGATGCTCGACATCTACTGGACCGATGTGACACCGGTCGACGATGCCGAGGAACGGCGGGCCCGTGCGGAACGGTCGATGCGTACGGCCCCGGCCGGGCAGGCCGCGCGGTTCAGCGGCGTCCCCAAGGCGCGGCACGTGGAGAACGGAAAGCACCTCGCCTGAACCGGGGCGGGGCGGGCGCGGCGACGCCGGGCCAAGGCCCCGCCAGGCCACCGTGTGGAAGAGGGCCGCGGCTTCGCCCCGCGACCCGACGCCCAGCTTGGTGAGGATCTTGGCGACGTGGAACTTCACCGTCGACTCGCTGATGTGCAGCTCCTGCGCGATCGCCCGGTTCCGGTGCCCGAGCGCCAGCCGGGCCAACACCTCCAGCTCCCGTTCGCCCAGGGTGGTCAGCGGGTCGGGCGCCGGATCCTGGGACACCCGCAGCGGGATCGTCGCCGACACCGTGGTCCCCCAGCCGAGCACGGCGTCGACGTCCAGCCGCCCGTCGAGCACATCGAGCCGTTCGTGGACCCGGCCGGGTGCCAGGGCTTCATGGGTGAGGGTGCCGGGCCCGTCGCCCCGTACCGTCGCCCGCAGTGCGTCGTCGGTGATCTGCCAGCCGATGTGCACCCGGGTCACCGACTCCTGTTCCAGCGCATTCAGCAGCACCGCCCGGACGATCATGCGCGCGGAGTGCGCCACGTCCGCGGCCACGGTGCGGCCGGAGTCCGGCGCGCCCCACTCCAGCCGTACGGGGCGGTAGCGCACCAGCGGCCGCAGTGAGTCGGCGAGCCGGGCGAAGGCCTGCCCGGCCGGCTCCTCGGCGATCTCCTGGTCCCGCTCCGCGTCCGCGCGCAGCTCCACCAGGGCCGAGACCGCCAGCTCGGTGGCGGTGGCACGGGCCGCCGCATCGTCGAAGGTACGGCTGCGCAGCACGCCCAACACTCCGGTGAGAGCGGCATGTGGTCTCCCTGGATCATCGCAGCGGCAGTTCGATGTGCAGCAGCCACTGGCCGCCCTCTTGTCCCGCTCGGGCCCCGCCTCCCAGCAGTGCGGCACGCTCACGGATCCCCCGCAGCCCACTGCCACCCCCCGTGCCGGCCGCCGAAGGTGCCGCAGCGGCCAGCGGATTGCGTACCTCAAGTCGCAGTCTCGCCTCCTCCACGGCAATGCGCACGGCGATCTGGACGGGGCCCGCGTGCCGTAGCACGTTGGTGAGACCCTCCTGGAGCATCCGGTAGGCCTCACGGGAGATCGGCCCCGGCAGGCGCTCCAGTCGCCCCGTCACCTCGGCGTCGACCTGCGCGCCCGACGACCGCGCGGAATCCAGCAGGCGGTCCGTCGTTGCAAGATCGGGACGGCTGCCCGTCGTCCGTCCCGTATCGCGCAGCAGGAGCAGGACGCGTTCCAGGTCTTCCAATGCGGACCGTCCGGTCTCTTCGACGGCCTCCAGGGCCCGGTCGGTGAATTTGGGGTCAGCCGCTGCCCGGGCGGCACCGGCCTGCAGCACGGCCAGGGTGAGCGCATGGCCAAGGGAGTCGTGCAGCTCCCTCGCGATGCGGTTGCGTTCGAGGAGCTGCTCGGTGCGCTCCTCCAACTCGGACAACCGCTCTTCGACGGACGGCCCGAGCAGTCGGCGGGCGGCCCGAGCGATGAGCGCGCCCGCCCCGGTGGCCGCCGTGACCAGCACCACCAGGGGCACCAGTGCCCACAGGACGTACACCCAGCTCGCACCGGTGTCGGGCAGGACCGGGACAGCGACGCCAGGATCCCCGGCGGCCGCTCCGGCGAGCGACAGCGAGAGGGTCATCAACCGCTCCGTCATCAGCGCGACGGCAAGTCCTGCTTCCAGACGGAGAACCAGCCAGACACCGGTTCTGGCCCGGTCGGTCCAGGAAGCGGACGGCACGGCGGAGACGTCGGGGATCGCGTACCTCTTCGCGTGGGCATGAGGAACGGGAAACAGCATCAGCTGCGCCTGCAGCCCCTCCGCCCGGCGCACCGAGGGCACCATGGCGACGGCCAGGGCCAAGGGGACCGGGAGGGCTGCGATCAGCACCCAGTCGCCTGTCGACAGGCCGCTCAGTCCCGGATAGACCATGGCGCAGCAGAGCGGCACGATCGCTCCCACCACCAGGTGTAGCCAGCGGGTGTAGGTGACCGCACGTGTCAGCGGCAGCAGCAGGCTCAGCATGCCGTCATGCTGGCAGACCCCGGAGAGGTGGTGTCTCCCCCGCTGGGGAAGACGGTCTCCGCCACAGGGGGACGTCCCCGTGTGCGGACGGCCCTGGCGTGGCCGTCCGAACAGCGTCGGCGTCAGAGACTTCACGTGGGTGCGGGCAGTCGCGCCCCCGACCGTGCTGCGCACGGATGTCAGCCGTTGCCGGTCCATCGGGTGAGCAGGCTGACGGCCTGTGCGCGGTCGGTGGGGCGGAGATCGGCGAGGGTGGCGCCGTGGTTGGCTCCGGGGGCCCACATCAGGTGGGAGTCGCGGGCGCTCGGGTGGAAGGGTTCGGCGACGGCGGGGTCGTGGGCGCCGTTGATGAAGAGCATGCGGTCTCCGTGGTGGCGAACCCAGTGGTCGATATCAGGCATGACGTCGGGGTCGAAGCGCATGGGGATGTCGCGCGGGACGAACGTACGGGGATCCATGGCATCCGGATAGCGCAGAAGGCCGGACAGGTGCCCGGTGGGGACGTCGAAGTACCCCAACTGGGTGCCGAGTTGGTAGAAGTACGGGATGAAGCGCCGCGCGACGGTGTCGGCGTAAAGGGCCAGGCCCGCGACGTCGTCGAGCCAGGCGAACAGCTCGTCGGCGCCCGCGTCCGGGCCAGGAATGGCAGCGCGGTCCGCGGGGGTGCCGTACTGCCAGAACATGAACGGGGCCCGCAGCACGGCGATTTCCAGGGCCTTGTCGACACTGCCGACGATGCGGAAGGTGGCCTTGTGGGCTCCTGCCCAGGCCTTGTAGCGGGCGACCATCTCCGTACGTCGGAGCAGGATCCGGCGCTGCGCCGTCCTGAGGGCGTCCCGGCAGGCGGCGCTACCCACACCGGCCAGGAAGCGGAGGTAGGCACCGTCGTCATGGTCGTCCACGTTGTTCGGGGCGGAGTAAGCCACGGTGGCAGCCACGTCACGGGGGTGGAAGCGGCGGTGATAGACGCTGGTCATACCGCCCTTGCTGCTGCCGGTGGAGATCCACGCACCGGGGTACAGCTGGCGGAAGAGGCGGACGACCCGGTGGTGGTCGTCGGCGGCCTGACGGATTGTCAGGTGGGAGTAGTCGGCGCTCGGCGGGCGTGAGGTGCCGAAGAAGCGGTGCTCGACCTGGAGTTGGTTGCCGCCCAGCAGCACAGTGGGTTCAGCTCGCCGCGGGGTGAGCCCTGCTTCATATCCGGTGCTGAAGAGGACGGTTGGCCGGTCGGCGGAGGTGTGCAGCAGGGTGAGGCGCTGCTCGAAGCTGCCGGCCGCGGGGTTCGTGTGGTCGACCGGCTGGCGCAGCCCGAGCACGAAGAACCGGTATCCAGGCTCGGCGCTCGGCCGTTCCTCGATCAGCCTCAGTCCTGGCAGGGCCAGCAGGGCTTCACCGAGGGCGTCCCTTCCGAGGCGGCGAGCCCCGCCGGTCACTGCCGCGGCCGCCCCCGCGGGGACAGCCGCGGTGGCAGCAAGGCCTCCTGCCAACGCCGCGGACGTCAGAAGACGTCGCCTCGTCCACATACGCATCGTGATCGCTCCCGTGCTCACCGCCGCGCCGGTGGTCCCGAACCCGATGTGGCGCAGCGGTCTTCCCTGTGAGTAGCTGACCGCTCCAGTACATGTGCCGGGTGCCACGGGCGGGATCCCGCGCGTGGGGGGAGCGTCTCCCCCGGGCGGGGGAGACGGAGCCGGCTGTACGGATGCGCCGCGGGCCCCGGCCACGTGCTGGTGAGCGAACGGATGATCCGAACGAGGCGGCGGGTCCAGTCCAGGGCGGCCCTCCTCCTGTCCATAACTCGGCGCATAAATACGTCACTTGTGCCTCATTCGTTGCTCCGGCCCTCCATAGCCCTTACGTTGAGCGCGCCTGACCACGGCTCAACTCGCCGCCCCGGCGGCGGGCTTCGGAAGGAACCCCCCATGCACAGACGCAACTCCGTACGCGCCACGGCGCGGGCCGCCGGCTCCCCCACCCGGCGCGTCTCCCTCCGCATCTCCATACGTACCGCGGCCGCCGCCGGAGTGGCGGTCGCCGCGTTGGCCGCCACGACCGCGGTGGCGGCCACGGCCCAGGGCGCGACGGCCGCGCCCCCCTCCGCGCACGCCGGACGCACCCAGCAGGTCGAGTACTTCACGGGCGCGGACAGCCACCCCCGGCACACCACCGTCCCGGCGTCCGCCCCGCTCTCCCCGTCCCACAAGGCCGCGATCGCCGCCGGCGACGGCGATGTCACCCCGATCGTGCAGAACGGTCCGGTCGGCAGCAAGCTCGACGTCGTCTTCGTCGGGGACGGCTACACGGCCGCCCAGCAGGAGGACTTCCACGCCGACGTCCGCGCCAAGTGGGCGAAGATCTCGGCCGTTGAGCCCTACGCCTCCTACACCGGGCTGTTCAACGTCTGGGCGGTGGACGCCGTCTCCCACGACTCCGGTGTCTCCGGCGACCCCACCAAGGACGTCGTCCGCGACACCGCGCTCGACTCCGCCTTCTTCTGCGACGGCACCGAGCGGCTGTTGTGCGTCGACACCGGCAAGGTCGAGTCGTACGCCTCCAAGGCCCCGGGCGCCGACCTCGTCGTCGTGCTGTCCAACTCCACCAAGTACGGCGGTGCGGGCTACAACGACATCCACTCGCAGGTCGGTTACGACGGGATCGCCACCGCCTCCTCCGACAACGACCGGTCCGACCAGATCGCGGTGCACGAGACCGGGCACTCCCTCGGCAAGCTCGCCGACGAGTACGACTACGGACAGTCCGGGACCTACACCGGCCCCGAGCCCGCGCAGGCCAACCTCAGCAAGCTGAACGCCGACGAGATGGCCGCCCAGCAGCAGAAGTGGTACCGCTGGCTGGGCCAGCAGTCGCCGGACGGCGGCACGGTCGGCGCGTACGAGGGCGGCGGCTACTACCAGTACGGCCTCAACCGCCCCACCGACAACTCGATCATGCGCACGCTCGGCCGCGAGTTCAACCTCCCCGGCCGGGAGGCGATGATCGCCGCCTTCTACCGCCATGCCAGCGCGCTGAGCAGCCCGGTGGCCACCGACCGGGCGGTGCGCCGCGGGGACCGGATCCGGGTCACCGTCCCCGCCTCCACCCGGGTGACGTGGTACGTCGACGGCCGGGAGCAGAAGGCCGCCCGCGGGCGGACCTCGGTGGTACCGCGCGCCCTCGGCATCCCGTCCGACGGCCGTCGCCACACCGTCACCGCCCGCGCCACCGACCGTACCGACGCGGTCCGGGACCCCGCGCTGCGCAAGCTGCTGAGCGGGGCACTGAGCTGGCGTATCGCGCGCTGACGGCGGTGACTTGAGCGCCTCGGTGTCCCATTGGCGCCGGGCGGGCCGGCTTCTTCCGCCCGCCCGGCGCCGGCCGCCGAAAATGACGGTGCACCCCGGGCCCCGCCGTGGCACGCTCACCGGACAGTCCGCCCCGTCCGGAAGAGGCGCCCATGCCCGGTCGCACGATGCATGCCGACGAGATCCCCGTCGACGTACCACTGGTCCGCCGCCTCCTCGGCGCCCGGTTTCCGCAGTGGGCGCCCCTCCCGCTCACCCCGGTCGACTCCGTGGGCACCTCCAACGTCATGTACCGGCTCGGCGCGGACAAGGTCGTACGGCTTCCGCGGATGGCGGGGGCCGCCGAGGACGTGGCGAAGGAGCACCGGTGGCTGCCACGGCTCGCCCCGTCGCTGCCGGCCGCCGTCCCCGAACCGCTCGGCGAGGGGGCGCCCGCCGACGGCTACCCCTTCCCGTGGTCCGTCTACGGCTGGCTGGCGGGCGGCCACCCGGTCATCGGTCGACTCGCCGAACCGGTCCTCCTGGCCGGGGATCTGGGGGAGTTCGTCGCCGCACTGCACCGCATCGACCCGACGGACGGCCCACCGTCGTACCGCAGCGAGACCCTGGCGGCGCGCGACGGCATCACCCGCGCCGCGCTCGGTGAACTGCGCGGAACCATCGACGGCGACGCGGCAACGGCCGTCTGGGACGAGGCGCTACGGGCCCCCGGCCGGTCCGGCCCGCCCGTCTGGATCCACGCCGATCTGCAGCCGGGAAACCTGCTGCTCACCGAAGGCCGGCTCAGCGCCGTGATCGACTTCGGGTGCCTGGGGGTGGGTGATCCGGCGGTCGATCTGATCGTGGCGTGGTACGTACTCCCCGAGCGGGCCCGGCAGACCTTCCGCGCGGCGGTGGAGGCCGACGACGCGATGTGGACCCGCGGGCGCGGCTGGGCGCTGTCGGTGGCACTCATGGAGTTGCGCTACTACCGGGACACCAACCCGGCGATGGCCGCCACCGCACGGCACGTCATCCAGGAACTCCTCGCGTCCCGTTGAGGGCGAGGGCCGGGAGCGCAGCGGGCAGTTCGACAACGGGTGGGGGAACCTTCCACCCGACTGTGACTCAGGTCACAGAAAGTGCTGTCATGCGGCGAAGGCCCCTTCTCCGTGTAGGGAGCGACGGGCCCGCACGGGGCCCGAAGCTACGGGGAAAGGAAATCACGTGCGTAACAGGCGAATTCTCACCACCGCACTCGCTGCCGCGACACTCACGGTCCTCGGACTGAGCGGAGCCGCTCAGGCCCACGCCACGACGGCCGGGGCCACACAGCCGGCGGCCCACACGCAGCAGGTCAAGCCGATGGACGGTCCTCCCGGAACGGTCTGGACCGGCAAGAAGTTCTGGACCCTCAGCGGATGCCAGGCCGCCGGCACCGACCTGGTCAGCAGCGGCAAGTGGGCCGACCCGTTCTGCGACGGCGGCGGCCTCCAGTGGGACCTGTGGGCGCGCCCGCTGTAAACCGCTCGGGCGCATCGAGGAGCAACGGTAGAGGCAGCGGCGCGCGCCCTCACGGGTAGGCGGCCCGTCCCCGCGCAGATCCGCGGCTGCGCGGGGACAGCCGTCCGGTGCGGTGCGCGGGGACAGCCGCACCGGACGGCTCCGCCGCCGCCCTCATCGGCCTTGAGGCGCCCCCGGAGGCCAGCGCCACTTGAGGCCGGCGCCCTCAAGTCGGATAGCACACCTCATTACTGACGTCTCATCAGCTGAGCCCTCTCCACACCGTCAGGCGGCCATCAGATGCCCCACGGTCCGCACGACCCGTTCCAGGAGCTCTTCGTCATACGGCAGGAAGGGCAGTGGAGCGGCTCGGCGGCCCGTGGGCAGGTCGATGGCGACCGGGTCGCCGTCACGAGTGACCCGGCCGGTGGCCAGGTGTACGGCGTACCCGTCCAGGCGCAGCTGGCGGTCGCCCAGCTCGATGCGGCCGGCGGTGATCTGGTCGGCGAGGATGCGGCGCAGCGCCGCACGCCGCAGGCGGGCGGTCCGCCCCAGGGGCTGGTCGTAGAGGCGGTTCATCCGCTGCCGGTCTTCGGGGGCATGGGCGTGACGGTCGCACCAGGCGAAGCTGCCGGCACTGACGAGCAGGTCGACGGAGCGGAGCAGCTCGGACAGCCGTACGGCATCGACGTCGGCCATCGGCTGCGGGCTGCCGTCGGCACGGCGGAGGGTGACGCTCCCGGCCTCGGCCCAACCGGTGGCGCCGGGGTAGAGGTGCCCGGCCAGGTCGAACCGGGCGGTCATCCCGCCCATGGGCAGGGCGAGTTCCCCGTCGTCGATGTGCCAGCCCTGGCGCACCGCCAGTCCGAGGACCGCTTCGAGCCGGACCACATGGCCGTGGAACAGGTCGGTGGTGTGACCGGTGGTGCCCGAGGGCCGGTAGTGCTCGCGGTAGGCCTGGCGGAAGGGCTGCCGCAGCCGTAGCTCCGCGATCCGGTCGCGCCAGTGGCGCCGCTCGGCGGACGTGGCGCGGGCCGGGTGCCAGAGCCGGACCGCGGCGGCGGGATCGGGAACGGGGAAGGGGGGAGACACGGGGGCCGTGGCCGCGGGATGCCCGCCGGGCGTTTCGGCCGCGGGGAGGAATGCCTGCCAGTCGCCGGGGGCCCGTTCCACCTCCCAGATGAGGCGGCGGGCGGTGCCACGGGCCAGGGGGTGGGCCGCCAGGTCGTCGCGCCAGCGGTCGTACCGGTGGACGGTGCCCTCCGCACAGCCGCCCTCCAGGCTCCGTATCAGGGTGCGGAGCCTGGTCCGGGCCTCCCCCAACAGGTCGCGTGCCGCGGCCACGTGGTCGGGGTGGTCACGGCGGGCCGCGGACGGGACCGACTTCAGAGCGGTGCCGTCGGCGCGTTCCCAGGTGAGCGCGGCCTCGTCGGTGACGGTGAGCACGGCGGTGTACGCACCGCAGGGCAGGCGCCGGGTGCCGTCGGGGCCGAGGCCGAGGTCCGGGAGACGGAGGGCGCACTCGGGACGGCGGACGAGGTTGCGTTCGGCGCGGCGCAGCAGCCGGTCGAGCTTCTTGGTCACCCCGGCGTGCCGTACGACGCGGCAGGCCTCGCGCAGCGCGGCGATGGACTCGGGTGTCGGCCACTCCTCGACGGCCTGAGCCAGGACGATACAGGCGCTCTGGGAGGGCAGGGTCCTGGCGCTGGTGGGGGCCACCGCGAGCCGTGGCAACACGGCGGTGAGCAGCTCCCCGGCCCAGGGTTCGTCGCGCCGCAGCGACAGCCGGGCGGCCCGGCCCAGGGTGTCCGCGTCGGCCGGAGTGAAGGCCTTGTCCGCGGCGTACGGGGTCTCCCCCGCGTGGAGGGCGGCGAGCTGGTCGGCGGCGGTGTGCAGGACCCGGTGGGCGAGTTCGACATGCAGCGCATCGGCCGCCCGCAGTTCGGCCAGGGCCGTGAGCGGCGGCCAGGCACCGAGCGCGGGTCCGTACCGCTGGTCCTCGGCGAGCAGTGCCCGCTCGCGCGGTCCCGTCGCAAGGGCCACCTCGATCTCCGCGCGCCGCAGCGGGCTGTCGGCGAAGACCGTACGCAACAGGGCGGCGAGGGAACGCTCGGTGTCCGGGCCGGCCAGGGCCGCCACCGCCAGCGCGGCGTCGGCGGTCCGATCGGCCCGCTGCCGCGCCGCCGCCACCAGGACCGCCGCGTGCCCCGCCAGTGCCCGCTCGTCCCACGGCTCGCTGCAGCGCAGCAGTCCGGCCGCCGCGTACTGGACGTCGGTGGGGCGTGCCGACTCGGCGAGCGCGGCGTAGAGGTCGGTCAGGGCAGCGGCGGTGAAGGACGGCTGCACCCGGGACCACGTCACCTCGCGGGCGACGCGACGGGCGTGGTCCGGGGCCTGGTCATCGGCGAGGGTGCGGTACGCGTCCGGGAGTAGCGCGCCCAGCTCGCTCGGGGTCAGCCGCGCGCAGGCGGCCGCGGTGCCGCCGGACCACTCGGCGTCCTGCTCGGGCCCGGCCATCGCGGCGCGCAACTGTGCGGCGTGGGGTGACAGTTCGTCCATGACCACAGACGGTAGCGGCGGGGTCTGACAATGCCGGTTGCTCGTGTACGGGGCCGTCGCAGGGCCGTCGGTGGGCCGCCCCGGTGCGGCGCCCGCCCGGGTGGGCCGCGGGTCCGCGCCGTTGGCTTCCGGACCGGGTTGACTTAGAGCGCGCTCCAACTGATGGGATCCCCTCACTTCCGAACTTCCCCACACGTCTGTGGAGTTCGGGTGACGGACGTCCCATGCATCGGCACCATCTGCAAAGGAGACCCGGGGGCGGATCGTGCTGATCGGCAGTGTCGCCGGCTTCGTCTACACTCCGGGCAACCTCTACGGGGCGACCAAGTGGGCGGTGACCGGGCTCGCGGAGAACACCCGGCGCATGGTGACCGCGGACGGCATCGGCGTCACCCTGATCGCCCCGGGGCGGGTGGAGACGCCGTTCTGGGAGGGCTTGGGCGGGCTACCGGAGGGGCTGTTGCTGACGGCTGATCAGGTCGCCGACTCCGTCGTGTGGGCCGTCGGGCAGCCGCGCGGGGTGGATGTCAACAACGTCATCATCCGCCCGCTCGGCCAGCCCGTGTGACTCCCCCTTGGCGGGCGGGCCCGGCGCGGCTCCGCCCGCCGCCGTACGGAGCGGTCAGCGGCGCGGCCGTACGGCGCCAGTCAGCGACACGGGGGGGCGGGGGGGCAGCCGCGCGGGTGGACGGCGCGGGTCAGCGGCGCGGGTCAGCGGCGCGGCTGTTCCGGGCCGCTCGGCCGTTCCGGGCGGCCCGGCCGCTCCGGCACCGGCCCGCCGCCCCTGACCGGCCCGTACGGGCGCCCCGCCGGACCACGGGCCCAGGCCCTTACGGCCGGGGCTGACAGTGCGCCGCCCCCGGCCCACCCCCCGACGGTGCAGGTGGTCGCCCCGGACGGCTGGGTGAGCCGCCGACCGGCCGGGTGCGGTCGCGGTCGGCGCGCGGCGGCCGGTGCCGGTGCGGGCCGCGCCTCAGGCGCCAGCCGCGCCTCAGGTGCCAGCCGCGCCTCCGCTACCCGCTGCGCCCGGCGCGACGCCAGCAGCCGGGCCCCGGTGAACACCGCCGCGGTCGCGGCCAGATAGCCGAGTTCCAGGACCGCGGCGTGCACCGGGGCGACCTCCGCGGACCAGCCCGCGTCCCGCCGGTCGCCCTGGAACACCACCCGGTTGACGGTCAGGAACGCCAGGTGCGTACCGATCGCCGCCCAGAGCGGTGCCCGCCCGGGCGCGGTCCGTGCCGCGATCAGGGTGAGGCCGAAGACCGTGAGCAGCACCAGATAGGCGACCGGGTCCTGGCCTGCGGGCACCGGCCCCATCGGGGGCGCGGCCACCCCCGCGGCCCGCGCCACCCCGGCCTGGACCACCGTCGAGGCGGCCGGCACCAGCAGGAAGACCGCCGTCGTGCCCAGCGCCGACACCGCCCCGCCGAACCGCTCGCGCAGCGAGGTCCAGGCGTGGCCGCGCAGCGTCGTCTCCTCCGGCAGCGCCTCCAGCAGCAGCGCCACCACGGCGTTGCCCACCAGGAACGCCAGCAGGTCCGCCGGCCGGGGACCGGACCAGCGGACCCAGCCGAGCGCCGTGCCGGCGCCGAGCACCAGGGCCGCGCCGGCCATGGTGACACCGAAGCCGCGGAGCAGTCCGTACGCCGCGGCGGACCGGGGCCCGAGCCCCAGTGCCGGCCGCCGCGCCCGCCGGCCGGCCCGTAACACCAGCACCACGGGTACGGCGAGCGCGCTGACCAGGGCGGCGGGCAGCAGTTGCCGCGGAAAGCCGTCGATGCCGAACCGCTGGACCAGCGCGGCCCCCAGCGCATTCCCCGTACCCAGCGCCCCGGCCATCACTGCTCCGCCGGCCAGCGCTCTTCCCCAGGCCCGCCAGGCGCTCCCCCGCTCCGTCGTCGTCCTGTCGTGGTGCGTGGCCATCAGCCCGTCCCTCCCGCGCTCCTTCTCCCGCTGCTTCCTCGAGCCCTACGTGTGCCCGGGGCACGGAGGACGAAGCGGCGGGCAGGGCCGCGCGACACGGACGGCGCGTCAAACCCTCCTGCGGTACGACTCGACGCGGACGGGGCCTACGCCGTTGGTCGTCCCGCGGTTGGCCCTGGGCCCCGGTACGGGCCGCCGTTCGGGGTACCTATCGGGCCGGTGCCGTCACCCCAGGGCCCGGTCGAGGTTGAAGGCGGCGCTGATCAGGGCGAGGTGGGTGAAAGCCTGCGGGAAGTTGCCGATCTGCTCGCCGGTGCGGCCGATCTCCTCGGCGAACAGGCCGAGGTGGTTCCCGTAGGTCAGCATCTTCTCGAAGGCGAGCCGGGCCTCGTCCACCCGGCCGGCGCGGGAGAGCGCCTCGACGTACCAGAAGGAGCAGATCGAGAAGGTGCCCTCCTCGCCGCGCAGTCCGTCCGGGCTGCTGCGCGGGTCGTAGCGGTAGACCAGGGAGTCGGAGACCAGTTCCCCGCCGAGCGCGTCCAGAGTGGAGAGCCACTTGGGGTCGGTGGGGGAGATGAACTTGGCCAGCGGCATCATCAGGACCGCGGCGTCGAGGACGTCATCTCCCTCGTGCTGGACGAACGCCTTCCGCTCCGTGGACCAGCCACGGTCCATGATCCGGCGGTAGATCGCGTCCCGGGCCCCCGCCCAGCGGGCCATGTCCGCCGGCAGCCCCCGATGCCGGGCGATCCGCATCGCGCGTTCGATCGCCACCCAGCACATCAGCTGGGAGTAGAGGAAGTGCTGGATCTTCCCGCGGGTCTCCCAGATGCCCTCGTCGGGCTGGTCCCAGTTGTCGCAGACCCAGTCGACGAGGGTGCCGACGGTGTCCCAGTGGTCGCTGGAGAGCGGCTCGCCCCATTTGTCGTAGAGGTAGAGGGAGTCGATGAGGGCGCCGTAGATGTCGAGCTGGAGCTGGTTGACCGCGTTGTTGCCGACCCTGACCGGGGACGAGCCCAAGTGGCCCTCAAGATGGGTGAGTTCCTCCTCGGGGAGTTCACTGCGGCCGTCGATGCCGTACATGATCTGCAACGGGCCGTCGGCGTCGGCCTTGAGGCAGACGTTGCCGGACAGGAAGCGCACGAAGGCCTGCGCCTCGTCGGTGAAGCCCAGCCGGAGCAGTGCGTAGATGCAGAAGGCGGCGTCCCGCACCCAGGCGTAGCGGTAGTCCCAGTTCCGCTCGCCGCCGATCTGTTCGGGCAGGCTGGTCGTGGGCGCGGCGACGATGGCGCCGGTCGGCGCGTAGGTGAGGAGCTTGAGGGTGAGCGCCGAGCGGTGCACCATCTCGCGCCAGCGTCCCCGGTAGCGGGACCGGGAGAGCCAGGTCCGCCAGTACCGCACCGTGGCCTCGAACAGCTCCTCGGCCTCCAGTACCGCACAGGACCGCGGCTCCACCCCGCCGCCGATCCGGTCCAGCGCGAAGACCGCGGCCTCGCCCTCGTGCAGCGTGAAGGTGGAGCGGGCGTCCGGGCCCTCGATCCCGACCGGGACGCTGGAGGTCAGCGCCAGGGAGAGCGCCGGTGAGTCGAAGACCGTGTGGCCGTGCTCGGTGCGCACGGTGTGCGACTGCCGGCCGTAGTCGAACCGGGGCGCCACGCGGACGGTGAACGGCAGCGATCCGCGGACGCACAGCACCCGGCGGATCAGCCGGTGGCGGTCCGCCTCGCGTGAGTCGTCGACGATCGGCATGAAGTCCTGGACCTCGCCCACGCCGTTGTCCGCGAAGAAGCGGGTGATCAAGATGTTGGTGTCCGGGAAGTAGAACTGCTTGGTCCGGGCGGGCACGTCCGGCCCGAGCTCGAAGGCACCGCCGCGGTCGGCGTCCAGGATCGCGGCGAAGACGCTGGGGGCGTCGAAGCGGGCGCAGCAGTACCAGTCGATGGTGCCGTTCGTCCCGACCAGGGCAGCCGTCCGCATGTCGCCGATCAGGCCGTGCTCGGCGATGGGCAGGTAGCGGGGCGCATCCGCCTTGCTGGGGCGGAGGCTCTCACACGCGGCGGTCATGGGACCTCCCTGCGCTGAGGAGCAGGAGCACTCGCTTCAGGTTACCTCCGGGTCGTTTCCGGCGGCGAACGACGGTTCCGGCGCGAACCGCCGCCCGCGCCCCGGCCCCGCAGGGGACCCGCGCCGGCCGGAGCGCGCGGTCATTCCGGCCGGGACTCTCGCCAGATACTGCCTCCCCGTAGGACCATGGCTCGCCCGCCTCTCGCATGTCGCGCACCCCGGTACGCCCTGCCCTCGTCCCGCCCGTCCCGGTCTTTCGTTCCGTACGTCCAGGTCACCGTTCCGCGCGTCGCCGTCCCCCGGTGCCGTCCGCCGTCCTTCACTGTCCTGCGCTGCCTTCGCTCTCCGGCCTTCGTTCTCCGGCCTTCGCTCTCCGCCCTTCGCTCGTTGTCCTTCGATCGCTGTCGAGCGCTACGCCTGTGCCGCTCGTTCCGTACGCCGTGCCTTGGGGAGGACCCCTGACCATGAGCAGACCGATCGCCGTACGCCGCCGCATGCTCCTGCTCGCCACCCTGCTGCTGGGACCGCCGCTCGCCGTCCCGGCCGGACCGCGTGCCTACGCCGCGGGCCCGCCCGGCCCCACCCCGGCCGCAGCCGCCGACGCGTACTGGACCCCGGCGCGGATGCGGGCCGCCGAGCCGGTCCGCACCCCGGCAGGGCACGGGACCGGTGCCACGGGCGGCGCGCCGACGGCGGATCCGGTGCCGCCCAGCCACCCCTTCGACGGCATTCCCCAGGTGGGGACGTTCTTCTGGACGGACGGCAGCAACACCGGCCGGTTCTGCGGCGGCACGGTCGTCCGCAGTCCGCACCACGATCTGGTGGTCAGCGCCGGGCACTGCCTGCGCTCGCCCGACCCCCGGCGCCATCTGTCGTTCGTGCCGCAGTACCACGACGGGCTGAAGCCGCACGGGATCTACCCCGTCGACCGGATCTATCTGGACCAGCGCTACTACGACCTGGGTACGGCGGCCGGTGCCCGCTGGGACTACGCCGTGGTACGGCTCGGGGCCCGGGCGGACGGGGCCGAGGCCGAGGAGGTGACCGGCGGTGTCGACCTCGTCCCGTACCCGGGATACCGCCACCAGGAGGTACGCCTCATCGGCTACCCCGGCAACAGCGACACCACCCACCCCAAGCCGCTGGACTGCACCTCGTCCACCCACCGCTACACCAGCACCGACCCGGCGGCTCCCGGTGACTTCCTGGAGATCGCCTGCGCCGGCTACATCGGCGGCACCTCCGGCGGGCCGTTCCTGGTACGGGACTTCACCGGTGACGCCCTGATCGGCGTGATCGGCGGCTACCACACGGGGGGCGACGTCCCGGACATCTCCTACAGCTCGTACTTCACGATGGACACCCTGGCGCTCTATCTGCACGCCGTCCGCGGGGACACCCCCGCCGGGCCACGGCAGGGCATGCCGTCCCCGAGCTGACCGCGGACGCAGACGCGGACGCTGCACGAGGGGCCGGCCCGCTCCCGGGGCGGCCGGCCCCGCTCCGGTACGGCATTTCCGGCCGGTGAAATGCGCTACACCGGCACCGCACGCCAGCACCACCGGAATTTCCGGGCATTACGCCGGCCCCTGTTAATCTCGGCGGATTACGGGACAGTCCTCAGGGAAAGCCGGTTGCCCACCAGATCCGCAGCGGAAGGTGACGCCCGTTGGTACCGTCGTTTCTCGTCTCCGCACTGAATCGCCTCTTTCGAAACGAGGCTTGGCGCCGGCTGCACGCCCGGGCGGCGTTCTGGGTGACCCTGGTGATGGTCGTGGTACTTCTCGGTGGTGCCGCGCTGGTCGTGGTCGCCGAATCGGGAGCGCGGAACGCGAATATCACGTCGTACCCGAAGGCATTGTGGTGGTCGTTTGAGACCGCCACCACGGTGGGGTACGGGGACTTCTATCCGGTGACGCTGTGGGGCCGGATCATCGCGGTGCTGCTGATGCTCAGCGCCATCACCGCATTCGGGGTGATCACGGCGGCGCTGGCCACCTGGTTCGTCGGCCAGGCGGAGCGGGACGTGGCCCGGCTCGGCAGGGCGGTGGGGAACGCCGCACGGGAGGACGCGGAGGCGCTCCGCTCGGAACTGCACACCCTGCACACCCGCTTCGACCATGTGGAGAACCTGATCAAGGACCGTGGTTCCCGCGCCTCCTGAGGCCCGGTGCCCGTGCTCCCGGACAGGGGTACGCCATGCCCGGCGCCCGTAAAGTGGTCACGTGATCGATTCAGCCGAAGTCCGCCGTATCGCCCTCTCGCTGCCGGAAACGGTGGAGAAGGAAGCCTGGGAGATGCCCACCTTCCGGGTCGCCGGGAAAATGTTCCTGACGATTCCCGACGATGAGACGTCCTTCGCCGTGCGGTGCCCGGTCCACGAACGGGCGGAGCTGATCGCAGCGGAACCCGAGAAGTTCTGGGTGCCGCCGCACGAGGCGAACTCCGCCTGGGTGCGGGTCCGGCTGGCGGCACTGGAGGACGGCGACGAACTGCGGGACATCCTCGTCGACTCCTGGAAACAGGCCGCTCCGACGCGGCTACTGGATTCCTTTTCCGATCCGGACTGAATTCCCGCAGCCGCAGTACCGGCTTTCCCTCACGGGTGACGGCGGCGCAGATCGCTCCAGTCCAGGGCCTGGGAGGCCTTCCGCTGGGAATGCTCCGCTGCCTCGCGCGTCTCGGCGAGGACATCGCCGTGCTTCTTCACCATCTCTTCGTAGATGGGGGTGCGGCCGGAGGTGGGCGTCGCGGTCGTCATGGCTGTGGTCCCATTCCCGTGTCTGATAGTGACTGCGGCTCAGTAGGTTTCGCCGCCCCGGGAAAAGGGAGCACCTCAGGTTGGTCGAACTCGTGGTGCGCTAAGGGAGGTTGTCCCCACTCGTGTGCCGCTCCCCCGTGCGGCCCGGCACATCCTGTCATGTGCGTGGCGAGCACGCAAAAGATCACCCCAGAGCCGGAGACCCCTATGGGATATTGAGGGTTGTTGCGGGGCATTGGGGATTACTGAGTACCGTTCAGGGAAGTTCACTCCTTCATGCCGGATGTAACGACCACGGGCGAGTTCGTAGAATTCACGACATTGGTGCGGCATTCATGGAGTACACCGACCGACGTGACCCAAGCCCGGCTGCGCTGGTCGAGGGACCGAACGGCTCGGCGCCCCGGGGGCGGGAGAGCAGCTGCCGATACTGGGGCAATGCCGGAGAACACGGAGGCAGCTGCGCTGGCAGTGGGGGCACGATGAGCGCCCGGGCGGTGGCCGTCACGGGGCTGGGGCTGGTCACCCCCGCGGGAGTGGGGGTGACCGCCACCTGGCGAGGGGTGCTGGCCGGCACCTCCTGCGCGCAGCGCGATCCGGCGCTGGCCGGCCTGCCGGTGGACTTCAGCTGTCGGGTGCCCGGCTTCGACGCGGCCGAGCGCCTGGGGCGGCGGCTCTCCTGGCGGCTGGACCGGTGTGCCGCGATGGCGCTGGTAGCCGCCCGGGAGGCGGTGACCGGGGCCGGTCTGGACGCGGACAGCTGGGACCCCGTACGGGTGGGGGTGGTCCTGGGGGTCGGGACGGCGAGCATGGAGCGCTACGAGGCGGAGTTCGCCAAACTCGCGGACGGCCGGGCCACCGAGATCTCCCCGCTGGCGATTCCGCGCAGCGTGCCGAACATGGTCGCCGGTGAGGTGGGGCTGGATCTGCGGGTCCGCGGCCCGAACCTGACGGTCAGTACGGCCTGCGCCTCGGGTGCCACGGCGCTGGGGACGGCGCGGCAGCTGCTGCTCGCGGGGGCCTGCGACGTCGTGGTGGCCGGCGGCAGCGAATCGCTGTGCAGCCGCATTCCGGCCGCGTGCTTCCACCAGATGGGCGCGCTCTCGCGCCGCGGCGACGACCCGGCGGGCGCCTCCCGCCCCTTCGACGCGGACCGGGACGGCTTCGTCCTGGCGGAGGGCGCCGGGGTGCTCGTACTGGAACGGACCGAGCACGCCCGGGCCCGCGGAGCCCGGATCCGGGCCCATCTCGCGGGGTACGGGGCGTCGTGCGACGCCTACCACTTCACCGCTCCGCACCCGGAGGGCCGGGGAGCGGCCGAGGCACTGGCCGCGGCACTGGACGACGCGGGGACGGAGCCGGAGGACATCGGCCACATCAATGCACACGGCACCTCGACGGTGCTCAACGACCGAGCCGAGGCAGCGGCGCTGCGCCGGGTGTTCCGCCGGCCGCCGCCGGTGACCGCGGTGAAGGGGACGCTGGGACATGCGGCCGGCGGCGCCGGGGCGATCGAGGCGGCCTGCACGGTGCTGGCGTTGGAGGACCAGGTGGTCCCGCCGACGGCGAACCTGCGGCGCCCGGACCCCGATCTCGGCCTGGACGTGGTCGGCAAGGTGCCGCGGCCGGTGCGGATGGCGGCGGCGGTGAGCAATGCGTTCGGCTTCGGCGGGCAGAACGCGGTGCTGGTGTTCCGCGCGGTGCCGTAGCACCGGACGGCGGGGAGGCAGAACGCCGGACGGCGGGACGTCGGGGCACCGGACGGCTGGGCGTCGAGCACCGGCCGACTTCACGCGAATGCCTGGCTTTCGCCTGTGCGCCGGTGCCCGTGTCACCAAACACTTCGACATACTGCAACGAACTGTTCATAAGTCGGACAATCGTCCGTACGTGGGTGCTCTGGTGCGGGGCTCGGCGGCGCTGCCGCGTCGTGACCGGCACGCCGTCGAAGGAGTGATGCGTTGATCACGGTCACCGGTGCCACCGGCTTTCTCGGCGCACATCTGCTCGCCGCCCTGCTGCGCAGGGACGACCGTCCGGTCAGCGCCCTGGTCCGGGACGATCCGGAGGAGGCGCGGGAGCGACTGCTCCGGGCGGTGCGCAGTACCGGCGCCCACTGGGAGGCGGCCGCTTTCCACCGGCGGGTGACGCCGGTACGGACCGAACTGACCGCACCGCGGCTGGGACTGTCCGCCGCAGACCACACCACACTGGCAGGGCGGACGCAGGAGCTGTGGCACTGCGCCGCGGACACCAGCCCCTTGGGCCGGGCGGCGGCGCTGCACCGCACCAACGTCGAGGGCACCCGGCGTGTCCTCGCATTGCTCGACGCCGCCGGGCGCGACGCCCGCCTCTGCCACCTCAGCACCGCGTTCGTGGCCGGGAAGCGCCGCGAGGGCGTGGTGCCGGAGGACGCCCTGGAGGAGCGGTACGGCTTCGCCACCGCCTACGAGGAGTCCAAGTACCGGGCCGAGGAGCTGGTCCGGGGCTGGGCACGGGACAACGCCCGGGCGGTGGCGGTGTTCCGGCCGAGCCTGCTGGTCACCGACCGGCCGGCCGGCCCGGACGAACCGCGCCACTGGCTGGCGGTCCAGGCCGCCAGGACCAGCCTGCTGGGGCGGCAGGACCGCGAGCTGGTGCTGCGGGCGGCCGGGCTGTCACCGGAGGACGTCGCTCTCCCCTACTCGGCGCGGATGCCGGGCCGGCCCGATGCCGTGGTCAATCTGCTGCAGGTGGACTGGGCGGTGGCCGCGATGCTGCGGTGCGCGGCGGCACACCCGCGCTCCGAGTACCGGACCTTTCATGTGACGCACCCTCAAGACCGCTCAGTTCCCTGGCTGTTGAGGATCGCTCTGGAGTCCTGCGACTGGCTGGAGGTCGAACTCGACCCGGATCTCACGCCGGAGCGAATGCGGCCGCTGGACCGGTCCCTGATGCGGCTGGCCGCCGGACTGACCCCGCACTGGTGGTCCCGACGTCGCTACGACCGCGCCGGGCTGGTCGCCGCGACGGCCGGTCTGGCGCCGCCGGCGGAGCTGTCGGCGTCGTACGTGCGCTCCGGCATGACCGACGCCCTGCCGCCGATGTCGTCAACCGCCGGTCCCGCGGGGGCCGGTTCCGCACCGAAGGGAGCCGTGAGCGCTCATGTCTGATGCCGCCGTCACCCCTGGATCCGGCCCGGTCGACGGGGCGTACGCCGCGCTCTGTGCGGCCCTGACCGAGACCTTCGGCGTGGAACAGCACGACCTTCGCCCCGACGCGACGTTCGAGGAGCTGGACGTCGACTCGCTGGCGCTGCTGGAGTTCGCGCTGGTGATGGGCGAACGCCTCGGGGTGAGCAGCAAGGACGCCGAGCTACGCCCCACCATGACGCTGGCGGAGGCCGCGGCTTATGTCCAGGCGCTCCGTTCGGGGGCCGGCGTGCCGGGCTGCGCGGCGCAGGGACAGGCAGCGGGCTCCCCGACCGCCTGACGCGCGCTCCCCCGCTCTTCCGGACACCCGCTCTCCCCTCGGTCACCGGCCCCTCGTTCCGCCCCGGTCCTTGATCCGCCGTTCCTTATCCGGTCCGGCCGGCGGCGGGCAGGTCCTGCACCGCGTCCGGCGGGGCCGTCGGGGTGCCGCCGGCAGGGGCTCCCGGCGTGGCCGGGCCGCCGCTCCGGGGCGTACGGGCCGTGGGACCCCACCAGTTGGCGCGTCCCGCCAGCCGCATCACCGCCGGTACCAGGACCCCGCGTACCACCGTGGCGTCCACGATCACGGCCAGCGCCAGGCCGAACCCCAGCTCCTTGAGGAGCAGGACGTCCGACGAGGCGAGGGCGCCCATCGCCACCGCGACGGCGAGCGCGGCCGCGGTGAACAACCGGCCGGTGCGGGCGATGCCGTGGACGACCGCCGCCGTGTTGTCGCCGGTGGCGCGGTAGTGCTCCTGGATACGGGAGAGCAGGAACAGCTCGTAGTCCACCGAGAGCCCGAAGGCCACGCTGAACAGCAGCAGCGGGATGGTCATATCGAGGGTCCCGGCGGGGGTGAAGTCCCCCAACAGCCAGCGCAGGCGCCCGTTCTGGAAGACCTGGACGGTGCCGCCCAGGGCCGCGCCGAGGCTGAGCGCCGCCACGGCCAGGACCTTCAGCGGAATCAGCACGCTGCGGGTGAACAGGAACACCACCACCGCGGTACCCGCGGCGATCAGCCCGGCCGCCAACGGCAGCCTTCCGGACAACACCGCCCGGGCGTCGACGACTTGGGCCGCCCACCCGGCCAGGTGGGCGGGGCCCGGCGCCGGCAGGGCCCGGACCTCGCGCACCAGCCGGGCGGCCCGCTCGGACTGTGGGTCGGACGTCATCGTCAGCGTCGCCACGGTGCCCCTCCCCCGCCCACCGACCGCGGCCGGCGGCGCCCCGCCCACCCGACCACCGCCCTCGTACCGCCCGGTCGCGGTGACCGCCCCGCGCACCCCGGCCAGCGCGGAGAGCCGTCGCCCGTACGCATCGAGGGCGGCCCGGTCGGCGGCCGGGGCGGCCCGGGGCAGCACCACCGTCAGCGACCCCGCCGCGGGCGTCCCCCACTCCCGTCGGATGAGGTCGGCGGTCGCCGGGGACCCGGTCCGCGCCGGCAGGATCCGTTCGTCGGCCAGCCCCAGCCGCGCCTGCCCGAACGGCAGCACCAGGAGAACCAGCAGACCCAGGCAGCCCGCTCCCCACCACACGGGGCGCCGGGTGACCCCGCGGGCCACCGCGCGCCACAGCGGGCTGTCCCCGCCGACCGTTGATGCCGGTGCCCACCGCAGCCGCCCGAGCGGATCCAGCGACTCCATGCGCGGCCCCCACTGCGCCAGGACGGCCGGCAGCACCAGCACCGCCGCCAGCGCGGCCAGGACGACCACCGCCATCCCCGCGTACGCCATCGAGCGCAGGAAGGAGAACGGGAACACCAGCAGCGCGGCCAGGGCGGCGGTGACGGTCGCCGCCGACACCGCGACCGTACGGCCGGCGGTGCGCACACTGGCCTCGGCGGCGGCCGGCGGCGCCAGCCCCCGCGCCCGTTCCTCCCGGTACCGGGCGACCAGGAACAGTGCATAGTCCACCGCGAGGCCGAAGCCCAGCGCACCGACGAGGTTGACGGCGAAGACGGAGACGTCGGTGACGGCGGTGAGCACCCTCAGCACCGCCAGCGTGCCCACCGTCGCGACCCCGCCGACCAGCACCGGCAGCAGTGCCGCCGCCAGCGACCGGAAGGCCACCGCCAGGATCGCGAAGGTCAGCGGCGCCGCGATCAGCTCGGCCCGCACCAGGTCCCGGTGGGCCCGCTCGGTGGACTGCGCCAGCGTCCATGCGGGCCCGGTGGCACGGACGGTGAACGGGCCGGACCGGGCGGTGTAGCGCGGTACCAGCCGCTGCGCCGTACGGGCCGCCTCGGTCTCATCGCCGCGCAGGTCGGCCCGGAGGAGCGCGAACCGGCCGTCGGAGGAGCGCAGCGAGCGGTCCCCGTCCGTCCAGTACGAACGCGCCCGCCGCACCCCGCGCTCCGCGGCCAGCTGCTCCGTCGCCCGCCGCCCCGCCGCGCGCACCGACGGGCTGTCCACGGCGAGCCGGGCGTCGGGACGCAGCACCAGGACGAGGTCGGGGCTGCCGGCACCGAGGCGGACGGCTCGCTCCTCGGCCCGCGCGGAGAGGGTCCCGGACGCGGCGAACCCGCCGGCGGAGAGCCGCTCGCCCAGCCCGGAGGCCATTGCGCCGCAGACCAGGCACAGCATTCCGGCCAGGATCAGGACCCGTCGTGGCGCCCGTACCGCCCGCTCGCCCCAGGAGCGTCGCCGCGCCTTCGCGCTCCCGTCCCTGTTGCCGTCCGTACGCGTCGCCACCATGATCCCGATGTTCCGGCCGTCGCCTCCGCGGGCAGGAGTGACGCGCCGTCAGTGCGGTGGTGGGTGGAGCGGATGGCGCAGGCCGCGGCGGGCGGGCCGGGAACCGACGCCGCACGGCACCCACCCCCCCCGATGACCTGGCAGACTCGCCGCTTCGGACCGGACGGGCGAAGGGGAGCGGGCAGGTGGGCGACACCGTGTACGTGAGGTTCCAGGGGACGGAGCGGAGCCCGAGGGGGCACTTCCCCGGCATCTTCGGGCTGGCCAACGGCCTGGCCCGGGACGGGAAACTGAGCGAGGAGCAGCACCGGTTCTGGCGCGCCGGCAACGACTGGTACGACACCCACTACACCAACCCGTCCCTGGTCGACCCCACCGTCTACGACCCCGAGGCGAACCCGGGGGCGGTGGCCTGGTTCAAGTCCACCGCGGTACACCTCCTGGTGCGGGTGGACGGCTACCTCGACCTGCTGACGACGCACGCCGTCGACCACGAACGGGTCGAGACCACCGACCCCGGCCGGATCGTCTACGAGGACGAGGACCAGGTCATCGCGGTGCCCTGGCACCCCGACCGGCCGGTCTGCGGGCCACGGCCCTGATCGGACCGTGCCCCGTGTGGCAGCGCCCCCCAGGCGCCGCCTCAGTGCGCGATGCCGTCGATCAGCTCACGCGCTCCCTGGCGCAGCAGGGCGACGGCCACGGAGGTGCCCAGGGTCTCCGGGGTGAGCGGGCCGGCCCACTCGTGTGCGTTGAGGACCGTCTTGCCGTCCGGGGTGAACACACAGGCCCGCAGGGAGAGTTCGCCGCGCCGGTCGGTGCTGGCCCAGCCGGCGATCGGGCTGTTGCAGTGGCCCTGCAGGACGTGCAGCAGCATCCGTTCGGCGGTGGTTTCCTGGTGCGTCGGGGGGTGGCCCAGTGCGCTGACCGCGTCGATGGTCGCGGCGTCGTCCTCGCGGCACTGGAGGGCCAGCACGCCCGCGCCGATCGGCGGGCACATCTCGTCCACGGACAGGATCTGGGTGATCACATCCGTCCGGCCGATGCGCTCCAGCCCCGAGACGGCCAGCAGCAACGCGTCCGCCTCGCCGGCCGCGAGCTTCTCCATGCGGCGGTTGGCGTTGCCGCGCATCGGCACGCACTGCAGATGGGGGTGGGAGGCGGCGAGCTGGGCGATCCGGCGGACCGAGGAGGTGCCGATCCGGGTGCCCGCGGGGAGTGCGTCGAGGGCCAGTCCGCCCGGGTGGATGAGTGCGTCGCGGACGTCGTCGCGCTTCAGGAAGGCCGCGAAGGTGGTACCGGCGGGCAGCGGGCGGTCACCGGGGATGTCCTTGACGCAGTGCACCGCGAGGTCCGCCTCGCCGGCGAGCAGGGCGGCGTCGACCTCCTTGGTGAACGCCCCCTTGCCCTCCACCTGGGAGAGCGCCCCCATCCAGCGGTCCCCGGTCGTCTTGACCGGGACGACCTCCGTGACGATGCCGGGGTGGAGCGCACCGAGTTCGGCGCGGACGCGCTCCACCTGGGCCAGTGCCATGGGCGAGTCGCGGGAGACGATGCGGATCAGTTCTGGGGCGGACATGCGCCCACGATAGACCGTCACTTCGGTGCCCGCGGACATCGGCCGGGCCGGCGACCGATGTGGCGCAGGTCCGGCGGTTCGGCGCCGGACGGGCCCCCGCTCCGGCGGTCTCCGCCCGTGGGAGTACCGTCCCGGCATGTCCCGATCATGCGATCCCGCAGCACCGCCGCCGCCCGTCACCGCGGACGACCTCGACCGTGCGGTCCAGTTGTCCGTCGCCGTCCTTCGCCGGGCGCCTGTGGAGGCGTGGCAGGAAAGGGCCGGTGCACTGGAGTGGAACTGCTGGGAGACCGTCGAGCACCTCAGCGACGACCTGTTCGCCTATGCGGCTCAACTGGGGCCCAGGAAGCCGCCGTTGGACGGCAATGTGCCGTTCGTCTGGGAGCCGAGGCGGCCCGGTGGGCCGGCGAACGCGGTGCACGCCGACCGTGCGGCGGGGCCGGCCGGGTTGCTACAGGTGCTGGAGGCGAGCGGTGCCCTGCTGGTCGCCATGGTGCGGACGACGCCGCCGGAGGTGCGGGCCCACCATGTGTTCGGGGTGTCGGACGCCGAGGGGTTCGCCGCGATGGGCGTCGTGGAGACGCTGGTGCACACCCACGACCTGGTGCAGGGCATGGGGCTCACCTGGGACCCGCCGGCCGAGTTGTGCGTCCGGGGGCTGGCCCGGCTGTTCCCGGACGCTCCCGGGGGCGCCGCGCCCTGGCCCACCCTGCTGTGGGCCACGGGCCGCGCCGAGCTGCCGGATCACCCGCGCCGCACCGCCTGGCGCTGGGACGCACGGGTCCGCCGGTAGCAGCGACGGCGTGCGGCGGCGGTCCGCACACCGGGCACGTCGTGGGTCCGTACGACATGACGAGGCCCAGGCCGAGCGGTGCGGCCTGGGCCTCGTCCGGTTGCGCCGGGGGGAATGCGCGGTAGCGTCCGCGCCGTGCGGGCGCCGGTCCGCTCAGGCGCGTCGGAACGATGCGAGGTGGGCGAAGACCACGATGTTGTCGACGTAGTCCCGCACCTTGCGGTCGTAGGCGCCGCCGCAGGTGATGATGCGGAGTTGCGCGGTCGGCTCATCGGCGTAGACGCGGTCGTTGGGGAAGTTCTTCTTGCTGAACGTCTCGATCGAGTCGACCCGGAAGGTCGCGATCATGCCGTCCTCGCGGGTGATGTTGACCGAGTTCCCGGGCTTGAGCGATTCGAGTTGCATGAACACCGCGGGTCCGGTCTTGGTGTCGACGTGCCCGGCGATGATGGCGGAGCCGCGCTCACCGGGCGTGGCACCGTCCTTGAACCAGCCGACGAGGTTCCGGTCCCCGGCGGGCGGGGCGTCGAGCTGTCCGGTCGGGCCGATGCCCAGCTGGGTGAAGGGGGCGTCGACGGCGATCTGCGGAATCTGCACCCGCTTCGGCAGCGAGCGCGGCATGAACAGGCCGGGGGCGGCCGGGGAGGAGTGGGGGGTCGCCCGCGGCGTACTGGACGCCGCGACGGCGCTGGGGGACTGCGGCTTGGGGTCTGCCGAGGTGTCCACGGAGTTGTAGACGAGCAGGGAGCCCAGCAGAAACACTGCCGCGGACCACAGCAGGCCGCGGCCCACGGGACGGGTGGCTGCGGCGGTCCGGGACGGGTGGGGATTCGGCTGGGGTGGCGACTGCTGGGCGGTCATGTGCGGATGCCTTTCATCAAAGGTGCGGCGTTGCGACGTGCGGGGGCTGCGGAACGCAAGCGCCGCGGCCACCGTCCGCGAGGAACGGTGGCCGCGACGGCGCAGCGGCCTCCGTGGGAGCAGCCTGGTCAGGCCGCCGTGGAGCCCGAGGTGTTGCGACGGCGCAGCATGTAGGCGCCGGCGCCGAGACCACCGAGCATCAGCACGGAGCCGGCAGCCATACCGCCACCGGTCGCCATGCCGCCGCCACCGGTGTGGATGCCGCCGTGCGGCTTGCGGTAGCCGCCGTACCCACCGCCGTCGTAGCCGCCGCCGTCGTAGCCGCCGCCGCGGCCGTAGCCACCGTCACGGCCGCCGTCACGGCCGCCATCACGGCCACCGCCGCGGCCGTAGCCACCGTCGCGGCCACCGTCACGCCCGTGGTCCCGGCCACCGTCCCGGCCGCCGTCCCGCCCGTGGTCCCGGCCACCGCCTCGGCCGTGGTCGTCGCCGTAGCCGCCGCCCTGGTCCCAGTCGCCGGCGACGGACTTGGCCAGGAAGCCGCCACCGGTGTGCACGCCACCGCTCGGCTTCTGGTTGCGGTCGCGGCAGTCACGGTCCCAGCCGTGGCCCCGGCCGTGGTCCCGGTACCGGCCGCCGTCACGACCACCGTCACGGCCGCCGTCACGACCACCGTCGCGACCGCCATCACGACCACCGTCACGGCCGCCATCACGGCCACCGTCACGGCCGCCATCACGACCACCGTCACGGCCGCCATCACGACCACCGTCACGGCCGCCATCACGGCCGCCATCACGGCCACCGTCCCGGCCACCGTCCCGGCCGCCGTCACGGCCACCGTCGCGGCCACCGTCGCGACCGCCGTCCCGGCCGCCGTCCCGGCCGAAGCCGCGGCCGAAGTCACGGCCGTGGTCCCGGTCGCAGTTGCGGTCGCGGTCGTTGCTGGAGGGCGAACCCGTGTTCGCAGCGATGTCCTCCATGATCATGGCGTGTGCAGCAGGAGCGGAGATGGCGAGGGCCGCCGTGATGGCCGCCGAAGCAAACAGAGTGCGGGCAGTGCGCATGGGGACATGTTCCTTTCGGCACGACTGCGAAGGCTGACTCTTTGTCGGCACATCGGAATCGCAGTAGCGACGTGATCACCGTCGGCCGAATCGCGACCTCGCACCACCGGAGAACGTCGCATTCGAGGTACCCCCTCCGCTCTTCGGGTGGCGGAAGGCGGCGGATTCACCCGTTGGACGGCGCGCGTCGTCGGCGTGTCGCGCAACGAGTGGGCTAGGGGGGCTCGAGGGCGCCTCACCACGGACGTGATGCAGCGCTCAACAACTCCGGAATCCCGGCTCCCACCACGACACGCCGGCCGGAATCCCGGCTGCCACCGCGACACGCCGAGGGGACGCACCACGGCGCAACGACGGGAAAGGACCCGCTCTGGCCCTCCGGCGCGGAGCGCCACAAGGGGCGCCTGGTGTACCACCGCCGACCCCGCAGAACGCACGACCGCCCAACCCCCGGACGGAGCGGGGTAATCAGCAATGGCCTTGCGCTAGTGACCTGTTGGGGCTGCAGCGTGGACCTTCAAGCACGCGCCGTGTCGAAGTGACAGCAAATGCGGGCAGGTTGCGGACACGGCGATGGCGACCTCCACGGGTGGGCAGGTCGACGGATCGATGGGCCAATGGGCCGAGTGGGTCGATGGGGCGAGTGGGTCGATGGGCCGACAGGTCCGGAGCCTCCGTGCGGGGCCCGGACGCCGGGGCCCCGGACGCCGGGGCCCGGGTCGGGCCGCGCCAGGCCCTCCGGCACCGTAGACACGACGGGCGCCGGGCCGCCGGGCGCCGGGCCGCCGGGCCGCGGGCCGCCCAGCCGCCGAGTGTCGGGGCTGCCGGCCGCCGGAGCCGCTCTGTGTCGAGGCCGCCGGCCGTCGGGACTGCCGGGTCGGGCCTCACCTGCATGTCCGGGACCCGCATCACCCGGCTCACGGGACTACCGTCCGCCGGCCGGGTGATTCGGGTGGCGGCCCGACGCTCCCTGTGGGAGAGCGGGACCGCCCTGCGCGGGATCAGCCCGCGCACTCAGTCCGCGGTGGTCAGGCTGCGGTGGTCAGGCTGCGGTGGTCAGGCTGCGGTGGTCGGGCTGCGGTGGTCGGGCTGCGCTTTCAGCCCGCGCTGTCCTTCAGCGCCTGCTCGACGATCGCCTCCAGCCGGGCGTGGTGCGCACCCCGCCAGTACACCCGGCCGCAGGCGGTGCACTGGGCGAAGACGTCGTAGGTCCGCTGGGTGCCGTGCTGGAGGTGCTCCCGCACCGAGTCCTTGTCGGCGTCTGTCAGCGGTCCGTTGCACGCGGTACAGCGGGTCCACGGGGCGAGGCTGGGCGCGAAACGCTCCAGTACGTCCCGCAGTTGGTCTTCGGGCCGGTCGCTGTAGATGAACGCGCCCGCCCAGATCTCCCGTCGGCGCAGCAGCCCCCGGTCCCTGGAGAGCAGCACCCGCCGCTCCTGCGCCGAGAGCGTGGCCAGCGCGGCGTCCCCGGGGTCCTCGTTGGTGTACGCCGCGTCGACGCCGAGCAGCCGCAGCCGGCGCGCCAGCGTGCCGAGGTGGACGTCGAGCAGGAACCGCAGTGGCGCGCCGGGGACCCGCTGCGGACGCTCGACGCCGTACACCTCGATGCTCTCGCCGGCTCCGGGGATGTGGGAGACGGTGACCTCGGTGCCGTCCGCGACGAGCCGTCCGGCCTCGGTGAGCGGGACACCGAGCGATTCGACGAGATGACCGAGCGTGGATGACCCGTCGGTCACCACCGGCGTACGGGGGGCGGTGCGCTCCGCCGCGACGAAGAGATGCAGCTCAGGGGCGAAGCTGAGGAGGATTTCGGGACCGTTCACGCCGGACAGCATGGCACTGTGCGGGCTGCGCCAGCCACCCCATTCCTGCCGGTCAGCGGTGTGCCGCCGAGAAGGACCGCATCGAGCGGGACCTGGCGGCGGTGGGCGTGGGCGGCGGGCGTCCATGGCCGGCTCGGGGCGGGCACCGAGGGCTGCCTCGCCACCCTCGCCCGGCCCCGGTCCCGGCCCCGGCCCCGATCCCAATCCCGGCCCCGATCCCGGCCCTGATTGCGTCTCCGTCTCCGGCTCCGGTTGCGTCTCCGGCTCCGGCTCCGGTCCATCGCCGTCCCCGCCCCGTTCCGCACCGTTCCGCCCCGTCCCGCCCAGGTGGATGCGTTCGCCGCGGACATCACGGCGCACGCCCCCTACTGCGGTCCCGGTACACCACACGCCCCGCCTGCGCCCCCATTACACCACAGGCCGACGGCCGTCGTGCACCGCGCAGGCGGTACCCGACGCCCTGCACCGGGAGTACTCGCCGTCCGCCGCCTCCTCCGCACGGCGGATGCCGACGCCCGGGCCCGGTACGTACGGTGCTGGTGAGAGCCGGGCGACGGCCCGGACGGAATCGTCGAGAGGGACGGACCACGCATGCCGGAGATGGTCGATCTGGGCGCCTACGGTGCGGACTTCACCGTTGACCCGTACCCGTACTACGCCATGCTGCGCTCCCAGGGGCCGGTGCACCCCGTGCGCCTGCCCGGCGGTGAGGAGGCATGGCTGGTCGTCGGGCACGAAGCGGCCCGGAGCGCGCTCACCGACCCCCGGCTCAGCAAGAACTGGCGCGCGGTCGGCCAGCCGGGCGAGGTGAGAGACGAATCGGCGCTGTTCACCAGCATGCTGGACTCGGATCCGCCCCAGCACACCCGGCTGCGGAAGCTGGTGGCGAGGGAGTTCACCGCACGCCGGGTGGAGGCGCTCCGGCCACGGGTGCAGCAGATCACCGACGAGCTGCTGGATGCGATGCTCGCGGCACCCGACGGCCGTGCCGACCTGGTGGAGACGCTCGCCTTCCCGCTGCCCATGACCGTCATCTGCGAGCTCATCGGCGTCCCTGCCCTGGACCAAGAGGCATTCCGCGGCTGGTCGAACGAGATCGTCGCACCGACCGGCCCGGAGGCCATGCAGAAGGCCATGCTCGCCATGTCCGAGTACCTCGGCGGCCTCATCGAGACCCGGCGCGACAATCCGGGTGAGGGCCTGCTGAGCGCCTTGATCCGCACCAGCGACGAGGACGACGACCAGCTCTCCCGCGACGAGCTGGTCGGCACCGCGTTCCTGCTGCTGGTCGCCGGGCACGAGACGACCGTCAGCCTGCTGACCAACGGTGTGCGGGCCCTGCTGCAACACCCCGCCCAACTGGACGTCCTGCGGGCCGACTTCTCCCTCCTCGACAACGCGGTGGAGGAGATGCTGCGCTACGACGGGCCGGTGGAGACGGCCACCTGGCGCTACAGCGCCGAGCCGATCGAGATCGGCGGCACCACGATCCCGGCCGGCCAGAGCGTACTGGTCTCACTGGCCGCCGCCTCTCGTGACCGTCAACGCTTCGGTGCAGCCGATGACTTCGACATCACCCGGGACCCCCGCGGGCACGCCGCCTTCGGCCATGGCATCCACTTCTGCCTCGGCGCTCCCCTCGCCCGTCTGGAGGCGCGGATCGCCATCCGCTCCCTGCTGGAGCGCTGCCCCGAGCTGGCCCTGGACGTGGCTCCCGAGGAACTGCGCTGGCGCACCGCGATGCTCATCCGGGGCACGGAGCACCTGCCGGTGCGCTGGACGGGGTAAGGAGGCCGGTCGCTGAGGCGGGTGGGCGGGCGGCCCGTGGTGGACCGTGGTGGCCGGTCGCATGATGGACCGGCCCGTGGTGGACCACCTTGTGGTTGCCCGGTCCGCGGTGGCCCGAGGTGGACCGTGGTGGACCGGCTTGTAGTGGCCCGGTCCGAGGTGGCCCGAGGTGGACCGTGGTGGACCGGCTTGTAGTGGCCCGTGGTGACCCGCCCGGGGCAGCCCGCCCCGGGCCGGGAAAACACCGGGTGAATGCCGCATGCCTGTGCGAGAGTGCCGGCATGATGCAAACGATCGGGCTGCTCGGCGGCATGAGCTGGGAGTCCACGGCGGAGTACTACCGCCTCCTCAACGAGCTGACGCGTGACCGACTGGGCGGGCTGCACTCAGCGCGGTGCGTGCTGTACTCCGTGGACTTCGCGGAGATCGAACGCCTTCAGGTGGAAGGTCGCTGGGAGGAAGCCGGCAAGGTACTCGCCGAGGCGGCCGGAGCGCTGGAGTCCGCCGGCGCGGACCTGCTGCTGCTCTGCACCAACACCATGCACAAGGTGGCCGACCAGGTCGCCGCCGCGGTGTCCGTCCCTCTTCTCCACCTGGCGGACACGACGGCGGAGGCGGTACGCGCCAAGGGACTGCGCCGCATCGGACTGCTGGGCACCGCGTTCACCATGGAACAGGACTTCTACCGCGGCCGCCTCGCCGGCCATGGGCTGGACGTGTTGGTCCCGGATGCGGCCGGGCGGAGCACCGTCCACCAGGTGATCTACGAGGAGCTGTGCCTCGGCGTCGTCCGTGAGGAGTCCCGCGCCGCGTACCGGGCCGTCATCGACGAGCTGGTGGCGGCCGGCGCCGAGGGCATCGTGTTGGGCTGCACCGAGATCGAGCTGCTCATCGGCCCCGAGCACAGCCCCGTCCCCCTCTTCCCGACCACCCGACTGCACGCCGAAGCCGCGGTCAACCACGCGCTGTCCCCGTCCGGTTGACCACGGAGTGACCGTCAACTTGCCGCTCTCCACGGATTTTTGGGTCATGTGGGGGTTTGAACTGACGGCAGGTACGCTGACGTGGTGTCCCGTAGCGAGTTGGAACGACTGGCCTTGATCCGGATTGCGGTCACCGGAGAAACCCTCGAACGTGCCATGGCCGTGCTCACGGGACATCCGGCCGACCCCGAACCGCAGTCACCCTCGGCAACCGGGCCCGCCCCCGCCCCGGGGTCCGCCCCTTCCGACCAGGCCGCACCCGACGCCCCGGGGACGGCGGGCGTGGCGGACACGGCGGGCGGGCCGGGGGCCGCGGACACCTCAGGGAACGCCGGCCGAAGGACCGCCGACCGTACGGGCGCCGGAGCCGAGAACCGCGACGAGAACGAGTCCACTGCCGCTGGCGACCCCGAACACCGCTCCGCTCCCGACACCAGCGGACGCGGCCGACACCGCCGCCACCTCCGCGGCCTCTGACACCGCTCCCCCGCTCCCGCTCCCTCGGGCCCCCACCTTTACACGCTCACGCCGCACGGCCACCAGGCCTGCCCACCACCCGTTGGCAACCCAGCGCATCCAGACGACCGCACACCGTCAGCGCAGCACGGCAGCCCCCTGCGCCGGACGAGTCCGCAGCGCAGCCGGCACCAGCGGTCGACTCACGGGGTGAGTCGGCTCATGGGGTGAGGGGTCGCGCCAGCATCGGCGTGCGGAGCATCTGGTGTCCTCCACTCGCCAGCATGCGGACCTCACCCCGGTCGCTGATCTCGGCGCGCACGATCCCCGACTCATCCTCGTAGACCGGAAAACCGCCGGCTCCCGCCCGCTCGGTACGTCGGACGATCACCACGTCGTCTTCCACGGCAGGGGCTTGAAATACCAGCTCATAGCATTCCGGGTAATCCATCGAGGCCTCCCGATACGGCTCGGCAGGTGCCACGGGCGACGCTCCCCCGCCGCCGCTGCACCTCGGCTCTTCCATCGTCGCCCACCGCCGCCCACCGCGCCTTGTGAGGCCGCGGCCGGCTCCGCACCTCCCCCTCACGGGCCTGCGCGAGCCGCCCGTCCGGAGTGCCGCACGGACCGGCGCCGCGGACCAGCCGTACGAGCAGCGGCGCGGACCGGCCGTACGGAGCAGCGGCGCGGACCGGCCGTGGGAGGCAGTCGTACGAGGCAGTCGTACGAGGCAGCCGTTCGGACCGCCCGCACCCGAAGGAACCGGGTCCGGATAAACGGGCTCCCGTTCCGCCGCCGGCCCGGTCGCGCCAGAAGCCGCCCGACACCTCCACGTACGACACCACCCGCGCGCCCCGCCGCACTCGCCTCGCCAGGCCGCACCCGGCCACTCCGACACCCCCGCCTCGCCAAACCTGACAAATGTCATGCGGACCCATGATCACAATCGTTCCCAGGTCTGACGGCCGGCCGGCGGGACGCCAGAAGAATCAAAGAAGCACACGTTCCCCACCGGCCGCAGGCCGTGAACTCGCGGAGATCCCATGCCCGTTACCCCGTCCCACCATGGCCGCATACGGCTGGCCGGCACCGCCGCCATGGCCTTACTCGCGCTGACGTCCCCCGCCGCAGCCTGGGCCGCCACCCCGGCGGCACCGTCCGCCTTGCCCCTTGGAGCCACCGCCGCACGCACCGACGAAACGGCGCCGAGCCAGGCAGGGCTCGATCCGGCCGGGCACCGCAGAACCGGCCTCGACCGTGCCGCGCTGGACCGGACACTCAAGGCCTTTCATGACGCGGGCATGTACGGCGCCTACTCCGCCGCCCGGGACGGCGCCGAGGAATGGCGGGGCGCGGCAGGCGTCGCCGATGTCGGCACCCAGCGCCCCACCACACCGCAGATGCAGCACCGCATCGGCAGCATCACCAAGACCTTCACGGCGGTCGCCGTTCTACAAGAGGTCGCCAAGGGCCATATCGCGCTGGACGCCCCCATCGGGCGCTACCTCCCCGACCTCGTCCCCGGAGAGCGCGGCCGGGCCATCACGGTCCGGATGCTGCTCAACCACACCAGTGGCATCGGCGACTACAACCCGGCCATCTTCAGCACGCCCGACAGCCTGGAAACCAACCGCTTCCGCGACTTCGACCCCCGCGAACTGGCCCGTCTGGGGCTGAAGGCCAAGCCGTTGGGCACACCGGGACAGGCGCACCACTACTCCAACACCAACTATGTGATCGCCGGCCTGCTGCTGCACAAGGTCACCGGCACCTCGCCCGACGCGTACATCACCGAGCACGTCATCAGGAAGGCCGGACTGCGGCACACCTACTTCCCGCGGTCGCCGTACATCACCGGGCCGCACGCCAAGATGTACGAGGCCGCGTTCGGCGGGTTCCGTCCCCCGCACGAATTCAGCGTCTACAACATGTCCTATACCTCGACGGCCGGTTCGCTGATATCGACGATGCCCGATCTGAACCGCTTCTACCGGGAGTTGCTGGGCGGCCGACTGCTGGCCCCGACCCAACTGCGCGAGATGAAGACGACCGTGCCGACCGAAGACGGCACGATCCGCTACGGACTGGGCCTGTTCCAGCGGACCTTGCCGTGCGGGGAAACGGTCTGGGGGCACAACGGGATCGTGCTCGGCGCAATGACCTGGTCGCTGTCGTCCGAGGACGGACGGCGCCAGATCTCCCTCGGTTTCAACTTGACGCGCTATCAGACACTGGACGGGAACAACCGGCCCCAGCCCAGCCCGATCGACACCGCAATGGATGCCCACCTCAACCAGGCCATGTGCGGAACGCAGCACGGCCCACGCACGGACTCCGTGAGCGCTCGCGCCCACTGAGGCCTGGTGCCCCGCTCCCGTGCGCTGTCATGGGAGCGGGGCGGATCCGAGTAGCGCCAGCAGCTCGGATGATTACGGGCACCACCGTACGGGCCACCACTGACAACGGCGGGCCGGCGCCCCTGCCCGCCTGCTCTGTTCCACGCCCCCGCCGCCCGGACGGAGGGCGCTCCCGGACCGCCCTTCACCCGATCGAGGGAACCCCTGGGGACTCGCCCAGCACCCCGGATCGATGAGCGGTACGCGGTTACCGAGGCCTTCCCCAAGCGGCACGGCACCGCAGCATGCGCGGAGCGTGTGGGAATGGACACATGCAGGCAGCAGAGGGCGTCCGTAGGGCCGACGGTCCTTGCTGGTCAGCGAGTTGGGGCGGCGCGGGAGCGGCGCTTCGGACGCGGTCCACGAGCTCAGGCCGAGTGGGCGCGGAGAAGCAATGTCAGTGTCTGCCCCTAGCATGGCTCATATGTCCGCGACTCCTTCTCCCCGTCCAGGCGCACACTCTTCCGTCTCCGAAGCCAACGAATCGATTCGCCGATTCGTGGGCGCCCGGCGCGGTTTGGCGTGGACGGCGCAGGACATGGCGGAGTACGCGGCGCTGCTGGAGGTTTGGGTGCTCGCCGTACGCGACGACGTCACAGAGGTCGTCGAGGCAGCCTGAGCCGGAACCACCAACTGGACGCGCGAGTACGGCAGTTCGCCCACCCCCGTGCGCCGCAGCACCCCGGTCCCTCACAGTCGCCCCGGCCCCTCACCGTCGCCCCAGTGACGACCGCAGCGTCGACCGCAGTCCTGCCTGGCCCAGCCGTCGGTGTCCCGGGGGCGGGTAACTCCCCAGCGCCGATGCCGCACCGCACCGCACCGCTGCTTCACGGGAGAAGAGGCATCGGGGGCATCACAGCCAACCTCACGTCTGATTTCCGCCAGACTCCCTGCCTGCGCCGGGGCACACTCGACGCATCGCGAACGCGACGTACCGCAAACACGGCGTACCGCGAGCACGACGTCGGTCAGTACGACGGGGCGCGGTCCGGGCGCATCGCACACAGGGTGCGGCACACCCCACCGCGCCCGGCCCCGGCGGCACACCGACCGACGCCCGTAGACCCAACGTCCGCGACCCGACGCCTGTAGACCCGACGTCCGCAACCCGACGTCCGCGGGCCCGGCGTCCTCCGACCCCACATCGGCAGACCCGACGCGTGCACGGCACGACCCAGCAGCCCCTCCCGCTCCGCACGGAAGCAGCAACGGTCCTCATGAAGTCACTTCCGCCCTCGCCCCTCCTCGCACCCGACCAGTCCTCCGCATACGGCGCCAGCCTCTCCTCCCCCGCCCCGCACACCGAGGCCGAACTCGCCACCCTGCTCGCACTGCTCAACACGCCCCGGTCCCGTATCACCACGGTGATGGTCGGGCACAGCCGCGACACCGTCTCGCGGTCGACCGCGGCGGCCTTCGTGGAGGCCTGGCACGGCACGACAGGGCGGGCCGGGCGAACGGAGCAGGCGGGGCGGACCGACCGGATGATCCTGGCTTGTGTCGACTGGCCGGAGGACGCCGCGTCCTGGCTGCGGGCGGCCCGCCGGTTCACCGCCGGAGCTCCGGACGCCTGGGTGGTGGCCGCGGCTCCGCGCGGTTGGGCCCAGATGAGCCGCCGGCTCA
Source organism: Streptomyces sp. NPDC020742 (assembly GCF_040641675.1). Taxonomy (NCBI): domain Bacteria; kingdom Bacillati; phylum Actinomycetota; class Actinomycetes; order Kitasatosporales; family Streptomycetaceae; genus Streptomyces; species Streptomyces sp. NPDC020742. Next base: position 617,716 of record NZ_JBFAEA010000002.1, on the reverse strand, counting down.
GGCACAGCACCGACTGGGACCCGGCCCGCACCTATGGCTTCGCCTCGCTCGGCGACTCCCGGATTCCGGCCCTGGCGGGCCCGGAGACGCTCCAGGGCATGCGCGGCGCCACGGCCGACGGCCGGATCTGGACGATCGACCGCGGCTGGCTCACCCAGCGGCTTCCGTCCCCGCCCACCGAGGCCTCCGGCGCGCCCGTGGCACGCTGGGAGGAGGCAGCACGACCAGGCAGGAGCAGATGAACACGCCACTTCCCGGCTTCGAGGACTCCGGGGCCCTCGGACCTGCGGGAGCCCCGGGAAGTCCGGGAAGTCCGGGGAACCCGGGAAATCCAGGGAACCGAGGAAACGCGGAGAATCCGGGGAATGCAGCGGACGGCGGCCCGCCCGCCGTCCGGGCGACCGGCCCGGATCGCCCCGCCACCGGGGGCGCCGCCCCTGCCCGTACGGCCGCCGCCGGCTCGTCCTTCACCGCCGACCCAGACCGCACCATCGGCACCGCCGTCACCGCGGACGGGGCGGGCCGCCGGGAGCTTGCCCCCGGGGCCGTGCACGTCCCCGGATGGCTGACCATGGCGCAGCAGCAGGAACTGGTCGCCGCCTGCCGCGGCTGGGCGCGGGGCCCCGCTCCGATCCGGCACACCAAGCTCCCCCGCGGTGGTGTGATGTCCGTCCAGACGGTGTGCATCGGCTGGCACTGGCAACCGTACGCCTACACCCGCACCGCCGACGATGTGAACGGCGCCCGGGTCGCCCCCTTCCCGCACTGGATGGTGGAGTTGGGCCGCCGAGCGCTGGTCGATGCCTACCAGGACGAGACCGCCGGCGACGGCTACACCCCGGACACCGCATTGATCAACTTCTACGACGGCCAGGCGAAGCTCGGGATGCACCAGGACAAGGAGGAGCGCTCCGGCGCGCCGGTGGTGTCCCTCAGCATCGGCGACACCTGCGTCTTCCGGTTCGGCAACCCCGAGACGCGCAGCAAGCCGTACACCGACGTCGAGCTGGTATCGGGCGATCTGTTCGTGTTCGGCGGAGCGTCGCGCTTCGCGTACCACGGGGTGCCGAAGGTGTACCCGGGGACCGGCGATCCGGCAGCCGGCCTGGCCGGCGGCCGCCTCAACATCACCATGCGGGTGACCGGCCTCAACGGCTGAGGAACGGCCGGCTGGACGATCAAGGCGTGGCCGTAGGCCGCCGGGCCTCGAGGACCACCGCCGTGCCGGCCACCGACCGGTCCTCGTGCATGGTGATCACTTGGCCGGGCCGGAGGTGCCACCACGGCGAGGAACCGGAGGAGTCGAACGGAGCGAGCCGCACGGTGGCCCGCCCGCCGGGCGCGAGGAACGGTATGCCCTCCACCCAGAGCCCGGCGATATGGAGGGCGGGCTCGCCGTCCAGGGTGCGCCGTCCGATGTTCCACATCGGCCGCAGAACGCCGGCACCCGGGAGGGGCGTTCGCTGCCGGGATTCGCCGGCCGATCGGAGGGTGAGGTCGGCCCGGACGAGGCCGCGACGGGCCTCGTCACAGCGCCAGCGACACCACGCCGCGCTCTTCTCCAATCGCAACTGCGCGGCGGCCGTCGCCAGGCCCTCCCAGAAGCTGAGCGGTAGTGGCCCGACGTCGCCGATCTCCTCCAGCAGCCCGAGAGCCACCTCCCACTCGTCCTGCGCGAGGTACTCCCAGACCTCCCGGACGGTGAGGTCGTTCTCGGTCGCCATCTCTTCGGGGACCAGCAGCGAAGCTGCTTCCAGCAGCTTGAGGACGTCCATACCGTGATTGTGGACGGCGGGCTCCGGGCCGTGGACTCCGGTATGCGGTCCGAAGTACCCGTGACGACGGTGCCGAGCCACCGCCGCACTCACGCCTGCACCGCGCCCGTGCCCCTGCCCCTGCCCCTGCCCCTGCCCCTGCCCCTGCCGTACGCGGACCCGTTGGCTCGCATCCTTCGGCTCGTACCCTTCGGCTCGCAGCCGTCGACGCTGGCACGCTTGCCACACCGGGCCGTGGGCGGGTCCGACCACCAGCCCAGGCCGGGGCGGTGGCGAGGCACTCGGCACGGGCCCCGCTGCCAGCTTTAGGCACCGCCTCTGCCGGGCCGGGGCCCACCGCCCCGCCACCGGGCCGTCTGCCGACCGGGCAGCCGGTGTCAGACCTCGGAGGCACACTGGACTTATGTGCCGCAGCATCAAGACGCTCCGTCCGCCCACCACCCCCGAGGTGACCGACGAGGACATCCGGGCCGCCGCCCTGCAGTACGTCCGCAAGGTCTCCGGATTCCGCGCGCCCGCCGCGCACAACCGCGAGGTGTTCGACCAGGCCGTGGACACCGTCGCGGCCGCGACCCGGCACCTCCTGGACAACCTCCAGGTCCGCGGCTCCTCCGCGCATCGGACCACCCAGCTCCAGCCTCAGTCCCCACCCTGAACCGGGAGCACACCAGCCCAGCACCCAGCGCCCAGCGCCCAGCACCGCCTGCGTCTCAGCCGGCCCCATTACCCCACACCGCACACCCCTACCCCGCACCCGAGCGACTCCCCGGGCGCGTGCTGCCGCGCCCCTCACCAAGTCCCCAAGGCACCAATACACCAATACACCAACGCACCAACGCACCAAGGCGGAGTCCATGCACGAACAGCCCCTCCCCACCGGGACCGCGGCCCCCTGGTCAATGACAAGGAGAGCCGCTACCCGCTTCCTCTGCGGGCCGCGCACAAGAAGACCGGCGCCTGTCCCGTGAGCGCACCCCTGATCGTCAGACCTGCCCGGGAGCAGGACCTGCCTGGCCTGCTCGACCTGGCGGGCCAAGTCGAGCACTGGTTCGGCCCTATGGTCGAGGACCCCGGCTTCCTGAGCACCGTGGGCAAGCACATCCGGCGGTCCAGTGCGCTCGTCGCCGTCGCCGTCCCGTCCGGATCTGAACTGCTCGGTGGCCTGCTGTTCGGCGCGAAGGCACCGACGTACCGCGTTCACTGGCTGGTCGTCTCGGAGCGGGAACGTGGCAAGGGCGTCGGCCGTGCGCTGATGACGGACGCCGCAGAGCGGTTTGTGCGGGGCCCGGGGACGCTCGAGGTAGTCACCTTCGGAGCCGACCACCCGGGCGCCGCGACCAGCGGCGCACGCGTCTTCTACGAGCGTCTGGGCTTCACCCCGGCCGAGGCCAGCGCACCAGGCCCGGAAGGCGGTTCACGGCAGGTCTATCGCCGCACCATCGCCTGACGCGGCGCCTCACTCGCCCTCCGCACCCTTCCGCCCTCGTACCGACTCCACCCGTCACCCATCGAGGGCGGGAACTCACCCACGGGGCCGACTTCCCTTCTGAATCAACTCCTCCACCGCACAGCGCCATTGGCGGACGCTACGGACGCTACTGCTGACGGCGGTGTTCGAGTTGTGTGATGCCGTTGTAGCCGTAGCTTTCCGGATGCATCTCGTACAGCGCCACACCGGAGACCGACGGCAACAACCCCACTGTTTCCTGCAGGAGTTCATACGTCTGGGCGATGAAGCGAGCCTTTTCCTCGGCACTGTTGGTGCCGAGGGTGATGGTGACTTCCACCTGAGCACCGGTGGCCCCGCCGACTGGCTCCCCTCCGACGTAGTAGCGGTCGGCCGGCACGAGGTTCAGATGGACGCTGGTCCGCTCCAACGGCTTCTTCAGGACGGTGACCGCCAGGTCGGTCAAACCCTTGGCAAGATCCTGCTGGGTGGCGTCGTCGAGCTGAGGGTCACTGATCGTCGCGCGAATGAATGGCATGCCTCAACACTGGTTCAGATGGCCGCGGTGATCCACCGAATTTCGTGCCGCACGGGTCCACCGCCGCGAAATCGCGTGGTGACGGCACAGCCCGGGGTGGCCGCAGGCCCGGCAGCGGAGGACAGCCACAGCCGTCTACCGGCACGGTGAACCTCCCCTGCTCCACCGGAGAAACCCTTGGTCGTCACCACTCCACCCAGGCCTGCACCGGAAGGTGATCGCTGGGGAACTGACCGTGCGCGGAGTAGGTGTTGATCGCCGCGCGCCGCGTACGCACCGTAGGCGAGGTGAGGATCCAGTCGATCCGCTCACCGTCCCGCACGAGGGGCCGATATCCGTGAAAGGTGGCGTACTGCGTACTACGCGCCTCCGCTGTGTCCCAGCTGTCGACCAGCGCCCCGCCGTCCAGCATCGTGTCGTACACCGGGTTCTGGTGAGCTGCGGCATTGAAATCCCCAGTGACGATACGGGGCAGAGCGGCACCCAGTCCGTGCAGCCTTTCCGTGATCAGACCGGCGGAACGCTCCCGCGCGTACTGGTGGGCATGATCGAGGTGCGTATTGAGCGCATAGAACTCACCCGCACCGCGCAGATCCCGGAAACGCACCCAGGTCACCATCCGAACAACGGTGTTTCCCCAGGTCGCCGACCCGATCACATAGGGAGTGTCGGATAGCCAGAAATGGTCGTACTCCACCGGGACGAGTCGCCGCACATCATAGAAAATTGCGGCGAATTCATCTTTGCTGCCACCGCCTCGCCCGGTACCCAGCCAGTCGTAATCCGGTCCGAGATCCTCGGTGATATCGCGGAGCTGCCCGTACAGGCCCTCCTGGGTACCGAGCAACTGCGGTTTCTCGTGGCGCAGCAGGCTGCGCATCACGGGCCGGCGCTCGGCCCAGGAGTGCGGCCGCAGATCCGAGGCGTACCGCAGATTGAAGGTCATCACCCGCAGTACCCGGCCGCCGACCGCGACCTCCGCGGCTTCCGCCGCGTACGCCGACGGCTCCCCCGGCCCGGCCGTCAGCGGCCCGACCACCGTCGAAGCCGCGGCCGCACGTAACGCAGACCTCCGGCTGAACCGCACAGCCCCCGTAGCGCGACCCGTCACAGCGACTCCCGTCCCTCAGCCCAGCGGCCGGCCGTCCTCGCCACCACCTTGGCACCGGCAACACACCACCGACGGCAACGTCAACGGCACTGACACTGACGCCGACGCCGACACCGACACCGACACCGACAGGGTCGCGGATGCCGCTGTGAACCGGAAGAGCCCCTCGAAGGAACCCGTTCGACTGCGGCTTCCTCCTCCTACTGCACGCCGGCCGGCCCCTGCCAGTCCGCATGCCTAATACGGGCGATCTCCTGGACCGGGCCGAGCATGCCCCATTCCTCCTTGCCTAGCCTCGACAGGGGCTTCAGCTCGGAGATCTCGGGGTGCCCATCGACCAGCACGTCCTGCGATACGGCCGCATGCACCACCCGGCCGAACACCACCGTGGAATCCCCGACGCCGAGCGTGGTGTGCACCTCGCACTCCAGCGCCACCGGCGAGGCCGCCACCCGCAGCGGCTTCACCCGAAGGCTCGGCTCGGACTCGATCCCGGCCGCCTCGAATTCGCTCACACCGTGCGGAAAGTCGGTACCGGTGTCATTGATCTGCGCGAAGAGCCGCTCCGGCGCAAAATTCACCACAAACTGCCCGGTCGCCTCGACATTGCGCAGGGTGTCCTTGCGCCCGACGGAGGTGAACTGCACCACCGGCGGCGCCACACTGGCGATCGAGAAGAAGGAGTGCGGGGCGAGATTGTGTGTGCCGTCCGCCGAGACCGTGGACACCCAGGCGATCGGCCGCGGAACCACCGTCGCGGTCAGCAGCCGGTAGAACTCGTTGCGGGACATCACGGCAGGATCAAAGTCAGTGCGCATGCTGATCAGTATCCAGGAGTCGGCCGGGGATCCTCTAGCGGATCCACAGCACCACCAAACCCCTGAGTTCGGCGGAAGTGCCCGGTATCGGTACCACCGATCACCAGGAGCCGACACCGTGCCAGCAGCAGCCCCCACCGTCTGGGAGGACTTCGAGGTCCCCACCCGCCTCCCTCGTGCGGACGCCAGCAGCCTCGGCCCGGCAAGTTCGGGCGCTGGCCGACGACGAGCCCCTGGCACCCGGCCGGCTGATCGGCTATGCCCTCCACGTCCCTCGGGCCACTGGATGAAGTCCGCCGTCGGTGGCGCCTCGCCACCGAAACCGAGCCCGAGGCGAGCCGCGCCGATGGCCAACAGGGCGGCAGTCCGCCGGCCGCCCGTATCGAGGCGGCCCGATCACGCAGCCGTCCTCACTTCGCAGACACCAGTTCAGGTACGTCCGGCCTGCACTGTCACGGCCTCTCCTGGGAAGCTGATGGTGCGGTGTCCACCTTGGGAAACGTGGTGAGCAGAACGGTCAGCCCGCCCAGGAGCCCGATGGCGCCCGCCACCCAATATGCCGCGTGGAAACCTGACAGCTGATCGGCTGGATTGGTGGCACCGCCGCTGACTCCGGTCGAAACGGCAACCAAGATGGCCAACCCGACGCTGTTGCCGATCTGCTGTGCGGTCACATTGACCGCACCAGCGACTCCGTGCTGGTGGAGCGGCAGGCCCTCCAGCGTGGCGGCTGTCATCGCGCCGAAACCCAAACCCTGGCCGGTGCTCATGACCACGATGCCGGGGAGCATGTGCACCCAGTACGAGCCGTCCTCTGGTGTGCCCACCCACAGAGTGACGCCGGTTCCGATGAGAAGCAGGCTGGCAGCCATCAGGGGCTTGTAAGCCGCCGGCGACATCAGACGTCCGGCGATCTGCGAGCTGACGATCACGACTACGCCCACGGGCAGGACGGCCAGTGCAGACTCGAACGGCGAGTAACCGAGTATCCCTTGCGCGTACAGGGGCGAGAAGAACAGCAGCCCACCGGCACCGGTGTAGAAGACCGCACCGGTGAGGGAAGCGGCCCATACCGGGCGGCTGCGGAAGATACGCATCGGAAGCAGCGGCTCCGTGCGCCCCTTCTCCCACACGACGAAGCCCGCCAGCCCGATCACGGCCAACACCAGGGAGATCAGGACCTGTGCGGCCCCCCAGCCGACTTCACTGCCCTGGCTCACGCCGTACACGACCAGGCCTATTCCCAGGGTGACGAGGATCGCGCCCGGGATATCCAGGGGGCGTGGCTGGCGCCGGCCCGCAGGAAGCAGCGCCCGGACCCCTGCCACGATCAGAACTCCGGCGAGGACACTGACGGCGAACACCGAGCGCCAGCCGAGGAAGTCGGTGAGAGCCCCGCCAACAACCAGCCCGGCGCTGAAGCTGGACCCGCCGGTCGCCGCATAGACCGCCAGCGCCCGGTTCCGCTGCGGTCCTTCAGGAAAGATCTGGCTGAGCAGAGCAAGCGACGCCGGGCCGGACAGTGCTGCACCGATCCCCTGCAGTGCACGAGCCGCGATCAGCACCCCAACGGTCGGAGCGAGCGCGGCGCCCAGCGAGGCCGCGGCGAAGAGCGCGACGCCCACTGCGAAGATCTTCCTGCGGCCCAGGACGTCCGCGATCCTGCCCCCGAACAGGAGGAACCCGGCAAAGGCAATGGCATAGGCCGTCATCGTCCACTGCAGCGTGGCACTGTCAACGCCGTACTCATCACCGATGGAGGGTAAGGCGGCATTGATGACCGCAACTCCACTGGTGTCCAGCGCCAGCGCTCCGGCAAGGAGAACGAGCGCCCACCGGCGTCGACCTGCGGGCACGCCGGTATCCGGCGCTCCCGTTCCTGCTTCCGTGTCAAGAAGTGTCACTTCGTACCCCAATGGTTGTGGAGGGCTGTCGGATTCATGGGTGCTCAGGGGTGTGACGCGAACTCGATCGACCCTCATGCCGTGTCGTCGGGCGAGGCGGGCCGGGGAGGGAGCCATCGGGAAGTTGACCCCACGTAGTTGTCCATATGGCCTCGACCTTGAGGGCGAACACGGCGTGACTCGTTGTCACTTGGATGCTCCCGACGGATTCGGGACCGGCCGCTGATCGGCGCGGCACCGTAGTTCCGGCCCGCGTTTCGGTGGCGGCCGTCAGCCCGTGCCCGCCACGGGGCGGCGGGTGACGGTCTCGTCGATGTGCTTCGCGAGCCGGCCGCGCAGCTCCTGGAGCGCGGCGATCCGGTCGTCCAGCGCGGCGAGCCGGTCGGTGGCCCGCCGCAACTCCTCAGCGCAGTAAGGGCTTTCGCACAGCGGCGCGTCCAGGCAACCGTTGACCAGCGCGGGGCGGACTTCATCCAGGGTGAGGCCGGCGTCGAGGGCGTCCTTGATGTTCGCGGCCCGTACGGCGTCCAGCTCGCCGTACACGCGGTAGCCGTTCTCGGCGCGGAGGGGCGCCAGGAGGCCCTGCTGCTCGTAGTACCGCAGGGACCGGGCGCTGACGCCGGTCACGTTCGCCAGCTCTCCGATCCGCATCTCGATCTCCTTCATCATGGTTCGGACAGTAGAACCCTGACACGGGCGTCAAGGTCAAGCGTTCGAGGCGACACCACCGACGTTTGCGTACGCCATGGCCTCGGCACTCCCCTTCGAGTCATTCGATGGCGAATACCCACCGGTTGAGTTCCGGGCGGGGGTCGAGTTCGGCCCACGCTCGGCGGTTGGCTTCGCCGACGCGCCGGCCAGCCCGCCACCGCGTCCCGTCGATCAGCTGCCGACGCGACCACACAGGCGGCCTGCCGGGCTTTCTCCCCCGAGGCAGCGGCGACTCCAGCCGAGCCCAATGACGGCACGTTGCCCCCTAAGGCTTGTCCCGCAAACTGCCTGCTCAGGCCCGATGACATGATCGAGGCATGATCAGTGAACTCGGTCGGCCTGGTGCGATGAGGTATGTCCTGTTTGATGTCGATGGCACGTTGATCGATGCCGTGGACAATCAGCGCCTGGTCTGGCGCACGTGGGCGGGGCGATACGGACTTGACCCTGATGAGGTCTACCGAGTGGCGCTGCGGACGAGACCCATGGAGACGTTCGCGCAGGTTGCCCCGGACCTGGACCCCCGGGAGTGCCTGGCCGCACTGCACGAGCTGGAGGACGAGGACGTCCGTTCCGGTGCTTATACGGCCTTTGATGGCGCCTCGGAACTGCTGAATGCCCTGCAGCCCGGGGCCTGGGCACTGGTGACCTCGAATTACGAGCACCGGGTACGTGGACGTTTCGCACGGACGGGCCTGCCGGTCCCGGACCTTGTGGTGGATGCGGCTGCGGTGGCGGAAGGCAAGCCGTCTCCGGTGCCGTATCAGCAGGCCGCCGCGCGACTTGGTGCCCAACCTGAGGACTGCCTGGTCATCGAGGACGCCCCCTCCGGGGTGCAGTCCGGGCTTCGTGCCGGGATGACGGTGTGGGGCGTCAACACCCCCGCGGCAGTCGATGGCGTGCATCGTCATTTCGGCAGCCTGCGTGAAGCAGTCGGCGACATCCTTGCCTTCGCGTCCGGGTCCCGCTCTCACCGGCTGGAGGGATCAGCCACAGTGGAATGATCTTGCTGTGGCTGGTGTGATTACGGCGTCGGAACCGTCCTGGATAGTTCCGTTCACCAGGCTGAGCCCTCGTCAGTTCACGAAACTGGTGACGATGCTGCGTCACTCGGGGGTCGATGCCGGCCCTCGGGGCAGGCCGTGGAGCCGGCCGCTGGAAGATCCTCCGTGACTGCCGCCTCAAGGGCGACGGGGTCCACCACGCCATGCTTGGCATCGCCCGCCTGCACAACCTCAACCTCGCTGGATGAACGAGCGGGCCCTCAGCAGTCGACCCCGTTTAAGGGCTCGCGCAGATAGGCGTGCCCTCATGGGCAGCGGTTCGGCCGCTACCGTACGTTGTTCCCGTCACCGGCTTGCCAGGGGCCACAACGGAAAACTGTGTGCGTTCGGGTGGGCCGGGGCGTAATGATGTGGGTGTGTCACGTCCTTTTGAAGAGCTTGTCGCCGAAGCTGAGTCGGTTTCCGTGGAGGGTTGGGATTTCTCCTGGCTGGATGGCCGAGCGACCGAGCAACGCCCGTCGTGGGGCTATCAGCAGGCGATGAGTCGGCGGCTGGCGGTGGTGTCGGCGGCGCTAGATATTCAGACCGGTGGTGGTGAGGTCCTGGCCGGGGCGGAGAAACTGCCTCCCGCGATGGCCGCGACGGAGTCCTGGCCGCCGAACGTGGCCAAGGCGACCAGGCTGCTGCACCCGCGCGGGGTGGTGGTCGTCGCCGACCCGGACGAGCCGCCGCTGCCGTTCGCCGATGAGGCATTCGACCTGGTGACCAGCCGGCATCCCGCGACGGTGTGGTGGTCGGAGATCGCGCGAGTGCTGCGACCGGGTGGGACGTACTTCGCCCAGCACATCGGGCCCGCCAGCGTGTGGGAGCTGGTGGAGTACTTCCTGGGGCCGCAGCCCGAGGCGCGCCGGAAGCGGCACCCTGACGACGAGAGCGCGGCGGCGAAGGCCGTCGGCCTGGAGATCATCAACGTGCGCACGGAACGGCTGGGGATGGAGTTCTTCGACGTCGGCGCCGTGATCTACTTCCTCCGCAAGGTGATCTGGACGGTGCCCGGTTTCACCGTCGAGCAGTACCGCAGCCGCCTGCGCGAGCTGCACGAGAAGATCGAGGCCGAGGGCCCGTTCATCGCCCGCTCGTCCAGGACCCTCATCGAGGCGCGCAAGCCTGAGCACGCGTAAGAGCTCGCGGAGACAGGCGTGCCCTCATGGGCGTCGGTTCGGCCGGTTGTCCCAGCGAAGGCGTTCTGCCAGGCATGGGTGCGCTCGACGTGCCACCTCCGGCTCGCCTGGCGTCGACGGCCACGACGCCCTCGCCGCGCTGACCGCCTCGGCGACCGTCTGGCCGGCAAGGTCCTCATCGACTACACCGTCCCCTAGACGAGTAGTTCCGTTGTCCGAGCTGTTGCGCGGGTTTGATGTCGCATGCGCGCGTGGTCAGGCCAGCGTTGTGCCCTGGGGTGCTGCTGGAGGCCGACGTAGGGTGACTGATCCATGTCGAGTGCTGGCCTCCAGGCGTCCGTTCAGCAAATGGAGGAGCTGTACATCTCGCCAAGCTGGCGGATCTCCTCCAGCGGGTAGGGGGTCTGCCTGCTTTGGCGCTGGAACTTGCGGTGGAAGTCGGACATCACTGCGGCGATCGGCGCGTGCCGGGCGAGGATCGCCGCGGCCTCCTCTGGGATTCCTGTGGGGCGCTTGCCCTCTGCGTAGGCGCGCACCAGCGCGTAGCGGCCCTCCCGGTCCTCCCTCTGGTATCCGTACAGAGCGGTGACCAGCCAGTTCACCAGATACGTGGCGGTGTAACAGCGGTCGTAGGTCTGGTGCTGGTCGAAGAAGTCGGCCTCGTCCTGCGACAGCTCGAAGCCGGAGGAAAGGGCGAGGCCGTAGTCCGCGAAGTAGAGGCGCTGGCCGTCGGTCAGGATGTTCTCGAAGTGCGCGTCGAAGTGCAGGAGCCCGCGGCTGTTCATGAAGGAGGTGCCGGCTGCCAGTTCCCTCTCCACCATGGCGCAGGCTCGGTTAGCGGTTTGGTCTTCTGCTTCGACCTGGGTGCCCAGCCACTGGTGCAGGTTCTGCGGGATGTACTCCAGGAACAGCGCGACGCTGGCTGAGGACTGCTGGAGGGCCTGGATCCGGCGGCGCACCTGCGATCCGCCGCCCCAGTAGGCAACGGCCCGTTCGATGTCGGCCAGTTCTTCGGGCAGGGGCGTCGAGTCCGGCAGCACCCGCCAGTGGTACATCAGGGGGAAGCCCTCGTGTTCCGCCGCGAGCACCCAGTTCGTCGTCATGGTGTGCACGGCGAGCTCTCTCCAGGCCCCGAATCCCGGCCCGCCGATGGTGCCGATGCCGTACTGGCAGAAGACGGGCAGATCGAACAGATTCTCCGTGGACCGGACGTGCTCAGGTTGCCTCTCGGGATCGGTGAGGGGCACCCGCTTCACGAAGACCGGGGTGCCAGCGACCTCCATGAGGGCCGACTTCCCGCCGATGCCGGATCCGATCGGCACGGCCGTGTCCACGAGCTCGCGCAGAGCGCGATCACTGCACAAGGCCAGGGATGTGGAGACGGTGCTATGGGCGGTCAGACGCGCACCGTGCGACATGACAGGGCGCTGCACTGCGGCCTCCACCTGGGTGCCGACCTCGATTCTGCAATGGCTACGCAGTCCCGCCGAGCGCAACGACGCGTGGCTCTGCAGTTTGGCCTCCGGAGCGGGCAGAGGGCGTCCAAGATCCGTGTGTGACGAGGGACCTGAGCACCCTCCTGACCGCACTCTACGTGAAGATCGACGACGAAATGGGAGGAACCCGGTGCCTCGGTAGACCGCCGCTGCTCAGTGACTCCGAACTCGTCTGTCTTGCTGGGGCCCAGGCATCGAGCTGCTGCGGCCGTCGCTCAAGCGGGAGAAGAAGCGTTACGGAGAGCCGATGCTCAAGAAGGTCCGCCAGCTGATCGAGTCGGTCAACGACACCCTCAAAGGGCAGCTTGACCTGGAGCGACACGGCGGACGGACCTTCGAGGGCGTGGCCGTCCGAGTGACCCAGCGTGTGCTCGCGATGGCCGTCGGCATCTGGCACAACAATCTGATCGGCGCAGCAGTCCCCCGCTCACCGATCGCCTATGACGACTGATCACATCGGAACTACTCGTCTCGCTCCCCCCGGACCGAGCACCCCTAGCCCACCCCATGGGGCGCCCGGCCCGGCGCCGTTGACGCCGATCACCGACCCGAGGCCCGAACCGTCACGACCGCAACCACTCCTGGAACAGTCGGAGTTGGCTCAATGGCGTACGCAGCGCTCCGTCGCGATCCACCCCCGGACGGTCTTCGCCGGCAGGTGGGAGTCGTGGGCTATGACGAGCGGTGGGACACCTGCGCGGGAGGCGGCGAGCGCGGCATGGCGCAGGGTGTCCACCCTGGCGGCGAGGCCGGCGCGCAGGGCGTCGGCGGAGGCTGCCGTCAGGCCGGGTGCTTCTTCGGCGAGGTGGCGGGCGGCGAGCCGCTCCGGCAGCAGGTCTCGGTCGTTCATGCCACGGCCTCCCGTTCGGCTTCCAGAGGTGCGGCGTCCAGGTGCCAGTGCAGGTCGCGGATCCCAGGTTCCAGGGACAGGCGGGCGATGAGCTGTTCCAGGGCGTGGGCGGGGCTGCCGTTGACGGCGACGACGGTCTGCAGGCCGGTGGTGGCGTCGGCTTCGCTCCGGACCCGCAGGCCGGTGAGGGTGAGGCCGCTGCCCGTGAGGGCCTGGAGGAGGAGGGCGCAGACGTGGGTCTCTTCGCTGCGGTCGCAGACCAGGTGGACGGTGGCGCGTACGCCTTCGTTGTCGGGGTGGCGCTGGGGGACCTTGGCTGACCGGTCCCGCCCGCGGCACGGTCGACCTGCCGCTGCACGTGGCCTCGTCGGGCCGCCTCTCCTACGGACTGGAGCAGCCGCGCTCCCGGATGAGCCTGTACCGCACGGGCCTGGCCGAAGGGCAGCGTCAGGACCTGATCGACTCCCTGCACCGGGATCTGCTCATCGCGCAGTGGCCCGTACTGCGCAGGCGGATCACAGACGAAGCCGAGGTCAGTCAGCCCCTCGGTGTGACACACCGATCGGAAGCGCCCCCTGCGGCCAATCCCTTCGGCGGCGGGAACATTGTCACCTCGCTGCATGGAACCGAAGTGCACTGCTGAGCGTTACTCATTACGCACCATGTGTAACGCCGAGCGGAGGCTGCAGCCCCCTCAACGAATGGTGCAGGTACAACGAGGCTCGGCCTGGACCGGTCGAGAGGTTCAAGGGGGATCTGAAATGGGGCGCCGAAGCCGGAATTTGACCCGTGATACGGCGATCGTCGCCGTGATGATCGCGGCGGTGGGGTGCACTCACGCCGCGCCCAGCGGCACTGGCGAGGCACCCGCCTACAGACAACGGGATACCCCTTCCAGCGCCCTCACCCCCACCGAACCAGGTTTGGCGAAACCCGTCCCGTCAGGCCGTGGATCGGTGGAACCTGCCCCGTCGGGCCGTGGAACAGTAGAGCCGCCGGTCCCCGGTAGCACTGGGCCGGGCGGTCAGGGTGATCCCTCAGGAGGCAGCAGCCCCTCGTACGGAGGCGACCCCATCAATCCGGTTACGCCTCCCCCCGTCGATCACAGCGCGCCCCCAGCAGACGGCGGCGGTCTGGATCCCTCGGGCGGTACCGATGGCGGTAACGGCCATGACCCCGGTGGCTCGGAGCCCGGCAACGATGAAGAGCCGACCGGCGAAACATGCCCTCCCCCTGAAGATTCCCTGTCCCCCTCGCCGGGCCCGGCAGGATCGGCAACGCCATCATCATCCCCTGACACAGGTCCTCCACCGCACGAAACCTGCCCTCACCCCTCCAGTACCTGAGCAACGGACGGACGAAGGACGCAGGGTATTGACCGGTAGCAGGAACCAGAGAGTGCCCAGGACAGGGCGGGTTGGGCCGCAACTGCGAGCCAACGATCCCGCACGGCGGCCTTCGGCAACCCGCGTGGCGCAGACCCGAGGCCGTCGCACAGGCCGCACCGTCCCGCGGCCACGAAGCCGCGTCCGAGTGAGGCCAGCGCAACAGGGCACCGGGGCTCTTACGGCAACCGGGCTGCTCGGCGTGGTGACGGCGCAAGCGACCTTCCTGGTAGCGGTCATGTACTACCTGGGGGCGGTCTATATGACGTCCTACTACCGCTACTTCCGCCTGGATGCATTTAGCTTGGGTTTCAGCTTCGCCGAGCTGTCGATCCAGAGTCTGAGCATCGTGACAGTGCCGGTAGCGACCTTCTTGACGGTGGCTGTGCTGGTCGCACGTCACCTCGCCACCAGAGGAGCGATACCTGTTCAAGGGCGCGCTGCGGTCGTGATGGAGAGGTGGGCCCGAAGTGTGGCCCGAGCGCACTTGTGGTTCGTCTTGGCGGGCTTGGTTCTCCTGCCTTGGTGGTCGCTCATCCAGCCCTATGGATGGGCTGCTCCCTTGCTGTTGGGGTTCGGCATATTCCTGGGCCAGACCCCTTGGTCGGGTGCAGCTCCTGCTTCTGCCGGGTTGTGGAGCAAAGCGGTGCCCGTTTTCTCAGCTGGTCTGCTGGTGATGTGGGCGTTCAGCCTCGCTACCGGCCAAATGGGCGAACAAGAGGCAGGACAGGCGGCCGACAACCTCGTGCGCCGCACCTCCGTGGTGGTCCTGAGCACCGACCGCCTCAGCCTGGCCGGACCGGGGGTGAAGGTGGAGGACCTGGGTGCCAAAGCGCACTATCGGTACCGCTACACCGGGCTCCGCCGGCTCATCGAACGCAATGGGCGCTACTACCTGCTGCCCCTCGGGTGGAGTCATTCGGTCGGAACCACTTACGTCATCCATGAAGGCAACGGCGTTCGAATCGATCTCATGCCCGGAATGCAAGGCACTCGGGGCTGGTGAGCTCAGTGCCCCCGTCCCTCCGGCAAGGCTACGCGCGCCAGGTTGTAGCCGTATCGGTCCGCCGACCGCGACCGGCTCATACCGGGCCTTCGCCGGCACGCACTGCGTGTGGTGGAGCTACGGAGCTGGCGTGAAGTTGACCGTCGCAGAAGTCCGGCTGGAGTACCAGTCAGCCCCTCCCGCCCAGCGGGGGAACCTCACCGACGAGACGGGAGCGGCCCGGGGCGGTGTAGAACCGTCCCGGGCCGCCGCCTCTGCGAACGCGGTCGCATCGGTCCCGCCCGACCTGACGGTGAATGAGGCCGGTTCGCCGGTCCCGCACGGGGACGGCAAGGGGCGTCTTCGCGGGTTACGGACGTCGCGCGCACCTCATGGGCCGTCGGCCGGGCCCACGCTCCGGTATCAGAAGAATTCGTCCAGGAGCTGGTAGAAGGCGGTTTTCGCCGGATCGACCCGCTCCGCGCCGTACCGCTCGACGAAACGCCGTACGCAGTGCGGACCGAACCACGGGTCCTCCTCGCGCGAGAGTTCGCGCATCGCGAGGGCCAGGTCGGCGTGCCGGTCGGCGCGGCCGAGCCGGCCCACGTCGATCACCCCGGTCAGCCTGCGCGTCTCCGGGTCGAGCAGCACGTTGTTGGGGCACAGGTCCCCGTGGCAGACGACCAGGTCCTCCCGGGGCGGGCGGGCGCGTTCGAGTTCGGCGCGAAGTCGCCATTCCGACCAGCCTGCCCGCTCCTCCTCCAGGTCCTCCAGGTCGACCAGGCCCGCCTCCAGGTGGTGCAGCGCCTGCGGGATCATCACGTCCAGGCTCGCGTCGAACGGACAGTCCGCGACGGGCAGTTCGTGCAGCTGCCGGGCGACGTCGGCCATCACCTCGGCCACCTCGGCGCGCTGCGCGGTGGGCCACTCCTCGGCGGCGGAGACGCCCGGTACCGCCTCGGTGACCAGCCAGGAGACGGTGTCACCGGAGCCCAGGCCGACGACGCGCGGGACTGGCAGGCCCTGCGCCGTCAGCCATTCCAGGCGGTCGGCCTCCGCCTTGAGGTCGAGGCCGGTGTCCGGCTGGACGGGGACGAGTTTGGCGTACAGCTCGCCGGGGCCCGTGAGGTGGTGGACGAAGGCGCCGGAGTCGCCTTCGGTGACCGGCGTCCAGGTATGGCGGGGGTAAAGCTTTCGTACTTCTTCGTTCATGTCGCTCATGGGAGATATCCTGGCCGATGCCCTAGCCCCGCCGTACGCGTCATGCAGCACAGGGGCGGGAATGAGCCGTTCCCGCTGCGGTCATGACGAGGTGGCGGACGGTTTTCCCGTGCCGTCACCGCCGCCGTCACCGCCGTCGCCTTCCGAGGGTTCGAGGTTCTGCACCTTGCGTGCCTCCTCGACGATGGTCAGCACCGCGTCCAGGGTGGCCGGTGACAGCCCCTCGGCGCGCAGCGCCAGGTTGCGGACCCGGGAGTCGCGGAGCGCGACGGCCAGCCGGAGCTGGGAGTTGACCCGTTCGGCCACGTCCTCGCTGAGGAAGTACTCGGGCGGCACACCGAAGTACTCGGCGAGCACGTCGAGTTGCTCTAGGGTCACGTTCCGCTTCTTGCCGGTGGCCAGCTCCCAGAGGTACGTACCGGAGATGGCCCCACCCGTGGTCTCGCGGATTTCCTTGGCGAGCCGGGCGTATCCCGGGCGTTTGCGTTCGTCGGGGTACAGAGCGGCGATCAGCTCGTTGAGGCGCCGCCCGAACGCCCGCAGCAGCGGGCGGCCCTCCTGATCGGTTGCCGATGTGTGGTCACTCATGCGCCCATCCCGCCTGCGGTGGATCGGCGGGCGTCGTTGCCCGCAAGGGCGGACGACTCTATCGCGTTCACGTGCACCCTTGTTCGCTGTTGACGCATGGCCGATCAGTTGGCGTACGCTCACTATCCATTCTATCCGCTAAAGCTGATGACGCCATCGGGACCGCTCGCGGTTCCGCGGGTTCGGAGGTCCAGCACGATGAGAGCAACGGCAACGATCCCCCGTCTTTTACGCCGCCGGCCGGCCTGGGCAGCCGGCGCACTGACCGTCGCCGTGGCGGCCGGCGCCGTCGTGTCCACGACGGCCGACGCCGACGCCGGCCACCGCCCCAGGGCGGCGAAGAACGTCATCCTGCTGGTCGGCGACGGCATGGGCGACTCGGAGATCACCCTGGCCCGCGACTACACGGTCGGCGCGGGCGGGCGGCTGCACATGGACGGCTTCCCGCAGACCGGTACGTACACCACCTACTCGGTCGACGAGCACGGACGGCCGAACTACGTCACCGACTCCGCCGCGAGCGCCACCGCCTGGGCCACCGGCCACAAGACCGTCAACTACCGCATATCCAAGACCCCCGACACCGACCGTCCGATGCCCACCATCCTCGAACTGGCCCGCCGGAAGGGCCTGGCCACCGGGTCGGTCAGCACCGCGGAACTCACCGACGCCACCCCCGCCGCGATGGCCGCACACGTCGGCGACCGGGACTGCGGGGGACCGGCCGACATGGAGGCGTGTCCCCACGACACGATCGGGCGGGGCGGCCTCGGGTCGATCGCCGAACAGTCCGTACGGCTGCGGCCGGACGTTCTGCTCGGCGGCGGCCGGCAGCGCTTCGAGCAGAAGATCACCGAGGGTCCGTACGCGGGACTCACCGTGGCCCAGCAGGCGGAGAAGCTGGGGTACCGCATCGTGACCGACGCCCGCGGCCTGCGCGCGGCCAACCCCGGGCGGCCGGTACTCGGCCTGTTCGCGCCGGAGGACGTGCCCGTGGAGTGGACGGGGCGGCCTGCGGCCCGCGGCGGCACCGAGGCGCAGCGCTGCGTCACCGCCAACCCCCGCCGCCCGGCCGGTACCCCCACGCTGGAGGCACAGACCCGCAAGGCCATCGAACTGCTGGAGGCCAAGGCGCGGGCCGGCCGGGACGGCAAGGGCTTCTTCCTCCAGGTCGAGGGCGCCTCGATCGACAAGCAGAACCATGAGGCGGACCCGTGCGGCCAGATCGGTGAGACCGCCGCGTTCGACCGTGCCGTCAAGGTGGCCCGTGACTACGCCGAGCGCCACCCCGACACCCTCGTGATCACCACCGCCGACCACGGGCACAGCAGCCAGATAGTGCCGGTGGACGCGGAACCGATGGGCCTGTCGGCCACGCTCGTCACCGACGAGGGCGGCCGGCTCAAGGTCAGCTACGCGACGACGACCACGCCCGAGGACGGGCAGGAACACACCGGCACCCAGGTCCGTATCGCGGCCCAGGGGCCGTTCGCCGAGCGGGTGTCGGGCGTCACCGACCAGACGCAGCTGTTCACGACTATTACGGGCGCGCTCGGCCTGCGCTGAGCTCCCTTCCGCGGCCACGCTCCGGCACGGGCCGCCCCCGCCTTCCCGGGGAGCGGCCCGTGCCATGCGGGCGTCGCCCATTACGGGGCAGGGACGGCGTGGGCCGGACCGCCGAGGAACACCGGGTGCGTCTCGTCGATCTTCGACCGGACGTCACAGCGCAGCCGTCCGCCCACCGCCGCCACGGCCCGCGACAGCGCCGCCTCCGCGTCGGCGTCGTACCCGTACGGCACCACCTCCAGATCCGCCACCAGCGGACCGAGGAGCCCCGCCGTCTCCAGTGGAGCGGCGTGGCGGTGGGCCAGGTACTGCTTGCGGCGGCGGTACGCCTTGGGGGCGCGCAGCGCCGCCCGGGCGAGGTCCGCCGCGTCGGCCGCGGTGACCACCAGGTGCGGGGCGTGGCGCAGCACCAGCGCGGTCAGCGGACCGTCCGGTCGCTGCTGGCGCAGTGCGGCCCGCAGCGGTTCC
This sequence comes from Streptomyces sp. NPDC020742, assembly GCF_040641675.1. Taxonomy (NCBI): domain Bacteria; kingdom Bacillati; phylum Actinomycetota; class Actinomycetes; order Kitasatosporales; family Streptomycetaceae; genus Streptomyces; species Streptomyces sp. NPDC020742. Next base: position 598,668 of record NZ_JBFAEA010000002.1, on the reverse strand, counting down.
CGCAGGTCGGCGCGCGGCAGTGCGGCGGTGGCCAGGATGTTCGCCCAGCCGGCCGTGGGACGGGCGGCGAGCGCGTCGAGGGCCGCCCGGGGGTGGTGCGCGGCCAGGAACAGGGCCGTCTGCTGGATCCGGTGGAACACCGTCGTCCAGGCGGCCGGGGCGCTCTCCTCCCGCAACTCCCCTACCAGCACGTCCAGTTGCTCGACCGCTGCGCCGGGGTCAGCATCGGCCAGGCGCAGCACCGTCTCCCGGGTCCAGGTGTCGGTGCACAGCATGCTTATCGAGAGGGCCAGGGGCAGCGTCTCCAGGGTCTCGTACTGTGCGGAGTCGTCGTACTGCTTGCGGTAGTCCACCAGGGAGGCGAAGACCGCGCCCCAGCGCGGGGAGGCGAAGGCCTCTTCCAGGTGGGCGACTTCCTTGACGGGCACGTACGAGAAGTCGTACGAGCCGTCGAACAGCGTCCGCAGCAGTCCCAGGACGAGCCGCATCCGGGGCAGGTCGAAGCGCTCCGCCCGCCCGGCCGGCCGGGCCTCGATGCGCAGCGTCCACGTTCCGGCCGCCAGCAGGCGCTCGGAGCGCAGGGCGACGTCCGGGAACCAGTCGCCGAACCGGGCGAGCAGCACCTCGAAGGCGGCGAGCCGGCCGGTCTCCTCCTCGGTGACGTCCGGCTGCTCGCTCCACTCGGCCTCGATCCGGCCGGGCGTGAACAGCAGGCTCGCCTTGTGCAGCGACAGCGGGACGTCCAGTTCGAAAGAGTCCCGGGTCAGCCGCAGCAGTTTGTTGCCGCCCCGGCAGAACCGGTCCGCGACCGTGTGGAGCCCGGCCACGCCGCTGGGCGCCCGCTCGGCCGGGTAGCGTCGCGTCGTCGCCAGCAGCCACTGGTGGAGGGCGTTGTGGAGCCGGTGCGGGTTGGCCGGGGGCGGGGGCGGCGTGGCGGCGTCGGCGGCGCCCTCCAGCAGCCGCCGCCACGAGGCGCTCTCCTCGATGGTGTGGTCCTCGGCGGGCGGCCCGGCCTGCCACTGTCCGATCCACTTCCGGAACACCTCGACGGCCCGTGCCTCGCGGTCCGTCAGGCCGAACGCCTCGGCCAGCTCCAGCCAGCCGAGCATGACGCCCAGATAGCCCTGGTGGAGCACCGGTCCCGGGCGGTCCACCAGCTTCAGGAGCAGGTCCTTGAGCGCCGCGTCATAGGTTTCGATCAGATCGCAGCGGACCAGGTCCAGCAGGACCCGGCCGTCGTCCTCCAGCAGCGGGCCGCGGGCGTACGCGCGGTAGGCGGCGGCCAGTTCACGGGCGCGCTGCGGCGCGGCGGCGGGGTCTGCGGCGGACAGCGCCACCCGGCAGCGTTCCAACTCCAGATGGCGTGCGGCGAAGTCCGGGTCCGCCGAGGCGGCTGCCACCAGGCGGGCGGTCTCGCCGGGCGGCAGCGCCGAACGCCGGGCCAGCCGGCACAACTCCCCCGCCGTCACCGGGTCCTCCAGCGGCAGGGCGTCCAGCAGGCGGACGAGGATGGCGTCGCGCTCGCGGTCCGCGTGGACGTCGAGTGCGTCCATGGCGTCGGTCAGGGACTCCACCGCCAGCAGCAGGTCCAGGGCCGCGTCCGCCCCGCCCTCGGAGTCCGCCAGGGCGAGGACCGGCGGCAGCAGGCGGAGTAGGACGGTGTCGGAGATCCCGCCGCGGCCGTCGATCTGGGCCAGGATGACACCGAGCCGTACGTCCGGCCGGCCGATGGCTGCCCCCAGGCGCCCGGAGCCCAGCAGGCGGGCGCAGCGCGGCAGGACGGTAGCGACGTGGCCGGGCGCCCGGGCGGCCACGAGACCGCGTGCGTACCCGGCTGCCTCGTCCGGTACGGCGGACACCACCCGCGCCGGCTCGGCGCCCAGGGCGAGCGCGGCCCCGGCCGCCCGGGCCACGAACGCGGGGGACGCCACCGAGTCGCCGTCGCGCAGGTGGCACCCAGGGTCGGGCAGGAAGCTGCGCGTGACCAGGCGCTCGCGTGCCATGGGGGAAAGGTGGGCCGCCGTCCGCAGCTCCTCGTACCCCGGCATGACCGCCGGTTCCGGCCGCCGTCCGTCCGCCAGTTCCGCCGCCGCTCGCGCGCAGGACCGCTCGTCGAACAGCAGCCGGCAGCCGGACGGTACGGCAGCGACCCGGCGCGGCACGGTACGCGCCCGGGGCGGGCGGCCGGCGCCGAAGTAGCAGCGTTCCGCCCAGGGGTCGGCCAGTACGTAGGACGCCGACTCCGGCACGTCCTCCGCCCGGCAGCGCAGCACGGCCACACCGTACTGGCGGAACATCACGGCGGCGTGCTCGGCCGGGCTGCCGCGCTCGACCAGGACGTGCCCGGTGGCGGCCCGCTGCCGGGCGTCCAGCCGCAGGTACTGCGCCCACGCGTCGTCCAGCCGGGCGGCGGCGAGGAAGGCGGTGGCGGCCACCCGGCGCGGCGGAACCAGCAGGTCCACCGGGCGTCCGGGGTGACTGTCCTCCCAGGTCGCGCGGTCCTCGTCGGTCAGTACCTCCACGGTCGGCGCGGGGTCGAACGCGAGGGCGGGGCGGACCTGGACCAGGTGCGCGGCCCGCACCCGTACGGCCCGCAGCACCTCACCGCGCCACAGCGGCGTCGCGCCGTCGCCGGACAGCCACACGACGCTGTTGTCGGTGCCGTCCAGGCGCTGGGCGGAGGCGAAGCCGAAGCCGAGGGAGAGCTGCCCGACGACACCACCGCCCTCTTCCCCGTGCTCGGTGAGGCTGGTGATGGACACGGTGCCCGCGTCGGTCTCCAGGACCCATTCGCAGTCCAGGCGCCGCATGCCGAAGTGGTCGTGCAGGGCGGCCAGCAGGCCGGCGATGCGGTCCGTCCCCGTGGGGCCCAGCAGCGGGGTCTCCTGCGGGGCGGGCGGCGGCCCGGAGGCGGAGGCGTCGACGAGGGGCTGTACGAAGGCCGGGATCGGCTCGGGACGGAAGTCCGGGTCGGCCAGGCGCTGCTGGGCCACGGCGTGCTCGCCGTAACCGCTGAACACCACGGCCGCGACGATGCCGGGCAGGTCCGCGGGCCCGGCGCACACCAGACTGTCGTAACCGCCCGCGTTGATGTTGTCCTCCTGGTCCTCCGCGCCCGAACTGCGCACGATCCAGGGGGCGGGGCCACAGGTACGGGCGATTTCGTCGGGCAGCCCGGGCCATCGGCGGCGCAGGAATTCCGCGTAGCCGGTGACGAGTTCCGCCGCGGTGTCCGGTGGGGGCGGCCCGTCGGTTTCTCCGCTGGCGCTGCGGACGTTGTCCAGGAATTCCCGGGCGGTCCCGTCCGGCAGCGGGAAAACGGGCAGCGCGATGGAGGTGAACCGGGGGTGGGTGGAAAGTTCCAGGAGCCGGGCGCATTTCGCGCCGTACGCGCTTTCCGGGTCTGCTGACGTATGGTTCGACGGCCTGTCCATGGGAATAGCTCGTGCCCTTTCGTGTCGGGGGGTGCGGGTGGCGCGTGGCGGTCAGTCGTCCAGGAGCCGGTCGACCCACTCCCGGGTCTGCCGCGCATCGCGCTCGGCCTCGCGCAGCCCGTCCATGACGCTCCAGGCGGCCAGGTAGCGGGCCTCCTCACCGACCGGGCCGGCTCCGGCGAACGGCGCGAGCCGGTCGCAGACGCGGGTGAAACGCGCCTGCGCGTCCTCCAGGACGTCCGGCCCGAAGGCCGCCGAGACGGCCTGGTTGTCCCCCCGGTAGAACAGCAGCCCCTCCTCCTCCGCCGCCTTGTAGAGGGCCTTCTTGACCTCGCGGGTGGCGGGGACGAACTGGAAGAAGGTGCCGTCGCCCGCCACCTCCACCGGCAGCGAGGCCGCGGTGAGCGCGGCGCGCGCGTGCTCCACGAAGCGGTCGCCCGTCTCCCGCACGGTGCGCTGCGGCAGGCCGGTGGCCACCCTGGCGAGGGTCCGCTCGGCCGCGGCCAGCACCGTGGGCTCGAAGAAGGAGGTGTACGAGATCTCGCGCAGCGGCTTGAGTAGGGTCCGCGAGCCGCCGACCGCGGCCGTCGGGAAGCCGTTGGCGATGCCCTTGGCGGCCACCCACACGTCCGCATCCAGCAGTTTCGCGGTGGACAGGCCGGGACCGTAGCGCAGTCCCACCTTCACCTCGTCCACGATCAGCGGGACCGCCGCCTCGGCGAGCAGACCGCGCGCCCGTTCGTACCAGCGCGGCGACAGGTGCATGTGGTCGGGGGAGATGATCACGGCGGCCACCCGTTCGCGGTCGCGCAGCAGGTCGGCCAGGGCGTCGAGGTCGAAGAAGAAGTCGACGACGCCGTCCGCGTTGGGCTCGAACGGGGCCTTCGCCGGGTACCACATCGGGTCGTAGCCGTGGTAGCCGGCGCTCAGGACGAGAGCGGCGCCCACCGCCTCCCGTACCGCGAGCACCGCCGCGCGCACGGCCGAGGTGCCGGTGCGGAAGAGGCCGACGACCTCCCCGCCGCACAGCTCCAGCAGCCGGGAGACGACCGTGTCCAGCAGCGGGCTCCAGCCGGTGGCGGTGCCGAGCGACCCGGTGGCCGCGCGGGTGACGGCCTCGGCGATCTTCGGGTCACCATGGCCCAGCAGGACCGACCCACGGGTGTTGTCGAAGTCGATCCAGCGCTTTCCCGCGTCGTCGGTCACATAGGCGCCCGCGGCGGAGACGAATACGCGGGGATTGCCCTCCGCATTCCGCGGACAGGTGGGGATTTCGGCCAGGGTCGCAAAATTTTGAGTCATCGTCAGCCTTTTTCTCGATGAACCGTTGAACGTGGATAGACGACGCGTCCACAGTCATTTCCTGCCGGTCGTTCCAGAGATCGGACGGGAATTCGGACGGCGGGAGGAAATATATGGAAACGGCGAACGTACGGACGGCAGAGGTGATTTCCAGGAAAACGCCGGAAGCACGCGGGGGACGGCCGGACGGTGCGGGAACGCCGCCGACCGCCGGGACGCCGTCCGGGCCTCCCCCGCTGCGCCGCGCCGCCGTGGCGGCGGTCCGGGACGGCGGCGCCGAGGCCCGGTACGCGTGCGCCTGCTCCATCGAGCAGCTTCTCGCCGACACCGCCGCGTGCCCCACCGCGCCCGCGTCCGCGCACGTCCTGCTGGACGAGGTCCGACGGGCGTGTGCGGACCTCGCGCGGGCCCTCGCCGCCGAGCCCGGGAAGCGGCCCGCGGCGCCGGTGCCCGGCCCGGAGTTCCTGGAACGCGCCATGGCGCGGACCGCCGCGTACACCGCCGGACTGTGGCAGGCCGGCGCGGCGCGCGGTGACGCGGCGGCCGAGACGCTGTTGCGGCACGCCACCGACTGGAAGACGCCGGAGTGCTACGCGTACGACCTCGCCGACATCGGCCTGGTCCACGGACAGGCCGCTGCGTGGCTGGCGGCCACCGGGGAACGCGCCCCGGTGTTCGTGGTGGGCGTGCGTACCGGCGGCTCCTACCTCGCGCCGCTGTGGGCGGCGGCCGTGGCGGACGCCGGGCGCACGGCCACCGCCTGGACCACGCTGCGCCCGCTGCGCACGGCGGGCCGGATCACCCTCGCCCCGGCCGAGACCGGCCGGCTGCCCGCCGCCCTGCCGCCGGGCACGGTCGTCGTCGCCGTCGACGACCAGCCGGACACCGGCGACACCGCGCGGGCGGTCCGCGACGCGCTGGCCCGGTGCTACCCCGAGGCGCGCGACGTCGTGTTCGCCTCGCCCGGCCGTACGTACGCCGTGGACGGGACCGGCATACGAGCGCTGACCCGGGCCTCCGCCGTACGTGCCGACGGCGGGCGGCTGTGGCAACTGCCCGCCGACGCGGAGCGGTTGACGGCCCGCGCCCGGGCCGGCGGCGCGGTGCCCGCCGGCGCCACCGTCTACCGGGTGACGCCGTTCCACGGCCCGTTCCACGAGGCGTACGGGCGATGCGCCACGGACACCGAGGCGGACGGGGCCGGTACGCGGACCAGCACCAAGGCGGACGCCGCCGATACGCGGGCGACCACCAAGGCCGACGGAGCCGATGCGCAGGCGGCCACCCCGGGCGCCGTACCCGCCCCCTCGGCGACCGGAGTCGTCCGCATCAGCCCCCGCAACGCTCCCTTCTCCCTGGTCGCGGACGGGCCTGCCGCGCCGGGCACCCGCCCCCGCGCCTACCACTTCCGCTTCATCGGCACCGGCCCGCACGGCGCGCAGGGCGCCGAAGCCGTCGAAGCGCTGGGGGCCTTTCTGCCGCCCGTCCGCCATTACCTCGACGGCTATCTGGTGACCGGGCACGAGGAGGGCCTGCGCCCGCTGGGGCCCGAGCTGCCGCGGATGTCCGCCCCGCACCGTCGCCAGGTTCTCGAAGCCGTGGTCCGCTACTGGCGGGCGCTGGACGGCCTCGGCGGGCTGGGACCGGTGGACCCCGCCGTCACCTACGCGCCGCGCGAACGGCTGGCCGCCGCCCTGGAGCGGCTGCGGGGCCGGCTGGCGTGCCCGCTCCCAGTGGACGGCGGCTGGCTCGACCGCCATCTGCCGCGCCGCGCGCCCCTCGGCGGCACCCGCGCCCGAATCTTCCGTACCTCGCTGCCGTACTCGCACCAGGGCTGGCACTGGCAGGTCGGTGCTCCCCCGGCGCCGGACGGGCCGCCCGTCGTCCGCCGGTTCGGGCTCGACTGGATCTGGGGCGGAGCCGGCGCCCTGGAGGCGGAGCTCTCTTCCTTCGTCGTCGAGAACCGCCTGGACGCAACGGACCTGGCCACGCTGCGGACGGCCGTCGCCGACGACCGTGCCTTCGACGCCGCCCTGGACCTGGCGGGCGACGCCCTGTGGTGGAACGTCAAGAGCTGGCTGCGGCGCTGCCCCGCGCCCACGCCGGACACCGCCCGCAGGATCGCGGGCGACCTCGGCGAACTGGCCCGGTACGTGAGCGGGCTGCGCTGACCGGGCCGTCGCGCGGGGCAGGCGGCGGTTCATCCGGCCGTGGACGGCGACGGCGCCCACACCCGCTCCATGTGGGTGCCGTCCCCGGGGCCGGCCGCCTCGCGGGCGTATCCGGTCACCTCGCGGACGCACTCGTCGTCGGTCTGGCTGCCGTAGACGTACATGCCGCGCACCTTGTCCTGCAGGACGTGCGCGATGTCCGTGCCGGCGTACAAAGACAGACCCTCCTCCCCCAGCGCCTTCTCCGTGGCGGTACGCGGATGGTGCGCGGCATAGGGCAGGTCCTCGTAGTACAGCCGCCGTACGCCGTCGTCGGCCGACCCCCGTACGGCCTCATGCACCAGCCGGTGGTCCACGTGCCCGCCCACAGCCGCCGGGGCGAGCACCAGGGTGGGGCGCAGTTCGGCCACCGCCCGTGCCACGGCCTCGGCGACCCGGTCGCGCAGCGGGTCGGCGGCCGGGTCCGCCGTCAGCTCCGTGTCGTCGTCGTAGCCGCGCAGGCTCGCGTCGTCGAAGCCGAGCGGCACGTAGCGTGCCAGGCTCCGGGCCCGGCAGTAGCGCCGCTCCTCCTCCGCGCGGCGGGCGCTGATCACGCCGGGGCCGGCCGCCCGCAGCCGCTTGGGCAGCGCCCACGCGGAACGGGTGAAGACGGTCAGCAGCAGCCCCGGCGCGGAACCCGCGCACGCGGCCAGCACACCGCCGCAGGAGTAGGCCACGTCGTCGGGGTGGGGCGAGACCCACAGGGTCGTGTTCCGGCGCAGTTCCTCGATCAGGTCGGGCACGGCTCTACACCCCCATCGCCGGTGCGCGGCGCGGTGCGGCGATCAGCGACGCGTACCGGTAGGCGACCTCGCGCCAGCCGGTCCACGGGCGCTGCGCCGGACGGACCGACCCGCCCCGGGCGACGACCGCGTCCATCAGTTCGGCCACCGTTGCCGCCCGGAGCGAGGCAAAGCCGGCCAGGGCCCCGCAGTCGTCGAGCGTGGCGACCGGCAGGCCGAGCTGAAGCGCTTCCGCCGCCGCGAAGTTGAAGGTCTCGTGGAAGACGGAGGGCAGCACGAACAGCCGAGCCCCCGCGTACACCCGCTTCCACTCGGTGCGGATGTCGTAGGAGTCCACCACCTCGACCGCGCCGGACGCCGCGTACGGCGCGACGAGTTCGCGCGCGGCCCGCCCCTCCTTCGACCAGGTCGCGAAGATCACGCGTACCGGCACCCCGGCGCCGGTCAGCCGTTCCAGGCACACCCGCGCCTGGTCCACGGAGGTCTTGCCGAGCTGGAGCACCACCGGGCCGAAGGGGTCGCGCAGGTCCTCCGGCGGCAGGTGGTCGACGGCCCACGGGATGTACGTACGGGAGCCGAAGCAGCGGGTCCAGGGCAGGTCACGCAGGAACACCTCCCGCGTCGGGCCGTCGGGGAACGCGTCGGCCGCCGTGCAGCCCCCGCCGGACGGGACCGTCGCACCGGGCGCGTGCATCGGGCACGGTGCCGGGGTGGACAGGTCGGGCGACAGGCGGCTCAAGTCGTGCCAGATCCGCACCACGCGCCGCCGCAACTCCGGGACGTCCGGCCCCTCCCCTGCCGCTGCGCCCTCTCCCCCGGCGAACAGCGGGCTCTCCACGAGGGGGAAGACGGCGTCCACCCGTTCGCGGACCACCCGTCCGGCCAGCGCGTCGAGGTCGGCGCCCTGCGCGGAGGGGTAGAACTCCGCCTCCACGCCGAGCTTCCGCACTCCCTCGACCAGGTGCCACAGGGCGGTTTCCACCCCGCCCCAGGTGTCGCAGGTGAATCCCTCGTCATAGATTTCGAACAGGGCGCGACGCGGGCCGGGCGGGTCCAGCGGCGCGTCCAGCGGGGTGGCCATCGGCTCAGACATGAAGCGCCTCCGCGGGCAGCCGGCCGAGCCGGTCGCAGAGGTCGTCCACGACCAGCCGCCGGTTGCCGCCCGCCAGCAGGTCCAGCGAGCAGTCGAAGTACGACTCCAGCCGGTTGACGATGTTGGCGTAGTCGCGGTCGCCCACGTTGAGGTAGCCGCGGGCCACGATCGTGTCGGGGTCCTCGCCGGTCTCGTCGCTGAGGCACTTGACCACCAGCAGCCGGACGCGGTCCCCGGCCGCGCCGGCCGACGGCGCGCCCGTCACGCCGTGCGCGCCAGATGGCTCTTCGAATTGGCCACGACCAGGGAACTGCATGGTTCCTCCGTTTCGTCCAGTATTCGGTCCACGATGAAGACGCCGGTGTTGCTGACCTTGAAGCGGGCCGAGCGCAGCACCCCGTCGCCCAGGTTCAGCAGCTCCATCAGCAGCGCCTGGATCGTCTCGGCGTGCGAGACGAGCACGAAGCCCGTCGCCGCGGAGCCGGCCGGGCACTCGCGCAGGAACTCCCGGGCGCGGGCGCGCTGCGCCGCCCAGCTCTCCACACCGGCGAACTCCCGCTCCGGGTGGCGCAGCCGCTCCTCCAGCAAGGCGTCCCACTCCCGTACCGCCAGGGGGCGCGGGAACCTGTGCGGCGCCCGTACCTCCGCCAGCCGGGCGTCACGGACCGCCGTCAGTCCCAACGCCCCGGCCAGCGCCTCGGCCGTGCGCACGGCCCGCCGCAGCGGACTGGTGTAGAGCCGGCAGCCCTGAGGACCGGCCGGGCCCGGCCAGGACGCGCGGTCCCGGGCCAGGTGCCCGGCCAGCGCCCGCGCCTGTTCCCGCCCGAGCGGCGTCAGGTCCGCGTCGGTGTCGTAGCCGTCCATGAGGTCGTCGTCCGCCAGGACGTTGACCTGGGCCTGGGCGTGCCGTACGAGCAGGAACCGCTGGGTTGCGGGCGTGTCCGCGGTGCCGGTCATACGAGGGGCAGCGGGATGCGGCCCTCGGGAACCTGCATCCGGGGCCGGGAGTTGTTGAACTCCTGGTTGGCGATGCAGGTGCCGCACGGCCAGTTGTCGAACTCCCGGATCTCACCGAAGTCGTGGTAGAGGTGCTTGGGCACCGAGTAGCAGTCGCACTTGACCATCTGGATGCGGTCGTCGGAGACCGAGTAGTTGTAGCCGTTGGTGATCTGGTCGCAGACCGCGTCGCGCTTGCCCGTCTCGTGGATGTGGTTCCAGCGCCTGAAGTACTCCGGCGGGGCGAGGAATTCCGCCGGGTGCAGGTCCTCGTAGCGCAGGTTGACCTGTAGCGGTTGTCCCTTGAAGGCGAGCAGCGGCATGAAGTGCAGCAGGCCCTTGTAGTCGCGCGCGGCCAGCAGGTCGATGAACGCGTTGACCTCGTCGATCGTCTGGTCGTGGTACACCGCCTGGAGTTCGGCGTCCAGCTCCACGGCGGTGTCAATGATGCGGTCCACCTGCTCCTGACTCAGGCCCCGCTTCTCGTTCATCCGAGCGGTGTGGCCGTCGACGGAGAAGACCCACATCAGGTTCTCCCGGCCCTCCAGGCAGCGCGGCAACCGGGTGCCGTTGCTCAGCACCTCGATGTGCCAGCCTTCGGCGGCGCGCTTCTGGAGGTGGTCCAGGATCTTCGGGTAGAGGCAGATCTCACCGTTGGACTCCACCCGGAACAGCACGTTGTCCTGCTCGTACTTGGCGAAGATCCGGTCCAGCGAGGCGTTGGTGGCCGGCTGGTCGACCTTGATCGCCTTGACCTCGCAGTAGGTGCAGCGCAGGTTGCAGGCGCCGTCGATGACGATGTTCCGGTAGGCGCGGACACGCTTGGTACGCGGCGGCCATTGCACGGTGGTCATGGTTGGGGTGTCCTCTCGTACGGTTCACACATGGGCGGCGTGCGGGGCCGCCAGCTGGGACGCGACGGCCTTGCTGGTGCGCAGGGCGTGGGCCTGGATGGTCAGGGTGGGGTTGAGGCCGCCGGGGTACGGCATGAAGCTGCCGTCGACGATGTAGACGTTGTCCGCCGAGTGCACCCGGCCCCAGCCGTCCACCACCGAACGGGCCGGATCGTCACCGGCCCGGCAGGTGCCGTGCAGGTGGGAGCTGCCCTGCGCGAATCCGGTGGCCTTGTGGCGGATGCCGTCCGCCCCGGCGGCGCGCAGCAGCCGCGCGCAGCGTCCGGTCATGTAGCGCAGCCGGTCCAGGTCGCGCGGGTCGGTGCGGTAGTCGATGACAAGGGCGGGCAGGCCGTCCTCGTCCACGTAACGGGAGAGTCCGACCCGGTTGTCCAGGCTGGGGTGGTCGGACAGGATCGTCTCGATGCGCAGCTCCAGCGCGTCGCGGACGAGCTTGGGCGCCCGGTCGCGCTTGGACTCGTAGATCAGGCCGCCCACGCCGGTGGGGCAGTCCGCGTCCAGGTAGTGGTCCAGGAACGCCACGGTGGAGAACGGGCCTTTGTGCACGTCCGGGTCCGCCAGGAGTTCCGGCGCGGCCTCCACGACCCCGCTGACGTACTCGCTCAGCTTGACGCACAGGCCCCGCCCCACCATGCCGGAGTGGTTGCCGACGCCGGAGGGCGAATACTGCGTGCGTGAGCGCAGCAGCAGGGCCGCCGTCTGGATCGCGTTGCACGCCAGGACGAAGGCGCGGGCCCGTACCTCGCGCGCCTGTCCGCTGAGGCGGTCCAGGCAGCGCAGCGCGGAGACCTCCCCGGTGCGGTCCTGCTCCAGGCGTACGGCGCGGACGCCGGTGCGCAGCGTGAAGTTGGGGTGGGCGGCCAGCGGAGCCAGGAAGACCGCGACGACGTCGCCCTTGGCGCCGGTGGGGCACGCATGGCTGACGCACAGCGAGACCCGGTCGCATCCGGCGCGGCCCTGGTACGGGTCGCGGTTGATGGCCAGCGGCGTGGGGAAGGGCCGGTAGCCCAGGGACTCTCCCGCCGCGTACAACACCCGTGCGGCGGCGGACGGTTCGTGGGCTGGGCCGCGGCTGTGCCGCGTGCCGCCGGTGCCCTCGGCCGGCGGGCCACCGCACACTCCCAGCCGCCGCTCCAGCACTTCGTAGTACGGCGCCAGCTCCGCGAGGGTGTACGGCCAGCGCACCTCGGTCGTACCGGTGTCGATGAGTTCGCCCGGGTCGAAGTCGAAGGGCTGGTAGCGGAACGAGGCACCGCCGTAGAAGACCGTGCCACCGCCGAGGTTGGACGTGGTCCACGGCCAGCCGCCGTCGGTCCAGCGGCCCTCGTCGTCGCGCGCGACCGCCTGCCGGCACAGGGTCTCGGCCTCGTCGAGGTCCACGTGCTCGGCGAGCCGGAAGCCCTCCTCGACCATCAGGACGTCGAGTCCCTGCCGGACCAGCCGGTCCGCGGCGACGGCGCCGCTCGCCCCGCTTCCGATGACGCAGACGTCCCACACGCGGTCCTCGGCCTCGTCGCCGAAGCCGTCGCGGTGCGCGGGTCCCAGGAGGTGCGGGTGGCGGGCGCCGGGATTCGTCAGTGGCGAGGGTCCCCGTAAGTGCTCCATGGCGTGTTGTGCCTTTCGTTCAGTGGTGCGCGGGGTGGTGGGGGCGCCCGCCGGTGGCGGACAGCCAGCCGCGGTACAGATGCGCGAAGGGGCCGTCGCCCGTGGCCAGTCCGGCGGGCGGACCGTCCTCCACGACCGCGCCGTTCTCCAGGACCACCACCCGGTCGGCGATGGCGGCCGTGGTCAGGCTGTGGGCGATGATCAGCGCGGTGCGGCCGGTGAGCACCCGGTGCAGGGCCACGTGCACGGCCCGCTCGGTGGGGGCGTCCATGCTGGAGGTGGCCTCGTCGAGGATGAGCACGCGGGGCGCGGCCAGCATCACCCGGGCCAGCGCGACGAGTTGGCGCTGCCCGGCCGACAGTCCCGCGCCGCGCTTGCGGACGTCGGTGTCGTACCCCTCGGCGAGGCCGCTGATGAAGTCGTGCGCGCCGACCGCCTCGGCCGCCGCGACGATCTCCGCGCGGGTGGCGTCCGGCCGGCCCAGGGCGATGTTGTCCGCCACGGAACCCGAGAAGAGGAAGGGTTCCTGGGTGACCATGCAGACGCCGGAGCGCAGTTCCGCGTCGGCCACCTCGCGCAGGTCGGCGCCGTCCAGGGTGATCCGACCGTCCGTCGGGTCGTACAGCCGCGCCAGCAGCTTGGCCAGCGTCGACTTGCCCGCGCCGGTCGTACCGACCAGGGCGACGGTCCGTCCGGGTTCGAGGTCCAGGTCCAGCCCGTCCAGGACGTGCGGGGAGGCGGCGGTGTAGCGGAAGCGCACCTTCTCGAAGCGGACGCGGCCGGGCGCGGGCACGGCCGGCAGCGGCTGGGGCCGGGCGGGTTCGGGCAGTGTGTCGGGCGTGTGGAAGAGGACGCCGATCCGTTCCAGGCCGGCCGACGCCGCGGAGAAGGCGTTGGCGAACGAGGCGAGTTCGCCGATCGGGTCGTACAGCCGGTGCACGTAGAGCAGGAACGCGGTCAGCGCGCCCGCCTCCAGCTGGCCGGACGCGATGCGGATCGCGCCGAGGGCCAGCAGCAGGGCCAGCGAGAGGTTGCCGATCAGCTTGACGCCGCCGCTGAAGAAGGCGCTGACCCGCCCGGAGGCGGCGCGCGCCGTGGCGTAGCCGGTGTCCACCTCCCGCAGGCGCGCGCTGTTCTCGCCCTCCTTGCGGAACGCCTGCACGGCGCGGATGCCGTTGTACGTCTCGCCGGTGTGCTGCACGATCCGCTCGGTGGCGCCCCGGGTGCGCCGGTAGGCGCGGCGCGAGCGGTCCCGGAACCAGCGGGTGAGCAGGTACAGCGGAAGGAACAGCGCGAGGACGACGGCGGCCATCGGCAGGTCGAGCCAGAGCATCACGGCCACGGTCCCGACCATCGAGAACAGAGCGGAGAACAGGCCGTCCAGGCCCATCTCCAGCACTTCCTCGACCGACTCCACATCGCTGGAGAGCCGGGCGACGACGCTGCCAGAGGGCGCGGACTCGTGGTAGGACAGCGGCAGCCGCACGGCATGCGCGAAGGTGCGGCAGCGCAGCCGGAACAGCAGGGTCTGGGCGATGTTCCCGGAGTAGCGCAGGAAGCCGTACTTCAGGGTGGCGGTCGCCGTGCCGGCGGTCAGCGCCAGGGCCGCGTAGGCGGTCAGCGGCCCCCAGCGGCCGTCCGCCGCCGCGGGTACGCCCCGGTCGATGGCGGCGGCGATCAGCAGCGGGGTGACCAGCGCGCAGACGTTCTCCAGCAGTGCCAGGGCGACGGCGCGGGTCAACCGGCGCCGCTCGGGCCCGAGCAGGGCGCGCAGCAGCTGGTTGCGCCGGGTGCGCAGCTGCCGGTCGTCCGGCCTGCCGTCGGCCTCGTCCGCCGCGCGGTCCACGTCTGGCCCGGGGGCGGCCGTGGGTCCGGAGACGGCCGTGCTTCCGGGTGCGGCCGTGTCGTTTCGCTGCCGGTCCTCGGGCATCAGGCTCGTACCTTCCGTGCGGGGTCCCGGTGCGGCGGGCCCGGCGGCCCGTCCGGCACCAGGTCGTTGACCGGGGAGCGCAGCAGGTGGCGGTAGTGCTGGTTGGTGGCCATCAGTTCGTCGTGGGTGCCGGTGGCGGCCACCCGGCCGTCGGCGAGGAGCGCGACCTGGTCCGCCGCGCGCAAGGTGGCCGGACGGTGGGCGACCACGACGGTGGTGACCTCGGCCATCACGGTGCGCAGCGCGGCCTCCACCTCCCGCTCGGTGTGTACGTCGAGGGCGGACAGCGCGTTGTCCAGGACGAGGACGGCGGGGCGGGGCAGCACGGCGCGGGCGAGGGCCAGCCGCTGCCGCTGCCCGCCGGACAGCCCCACCCCCTCCTCGCCGACCCGAGTGGAGAGTTGCTCGGGCAGGGCCGCGACGAAGTCGGCGGCGTAGGCCAGGCGCAGCGCCTCCCAGATCCGGGCGTCGTCGTGCTCCTCGGGGGGCAGGCCGAGGGCGACGTTGTCCCGTACGGTCCCCGAGAACAGCACCGGGTCGTCGAACGCGCAGGTCACCACCGAGCGCAGCGCGTCCAGGGAGAGGTCGCGCAGATCGGTGCTGTCCAGGGTGATCCGGCCGTGGGTGGGCTCGTCCAGGCGGGACAGCAGCGAAACGAGGGTGGACTTGCCGGAGCCGGTCGCGCCGACGAGGGCGAGGGTGGTGCCGGGGCGCACCGTGAGGTCGATGCCGCGCAGTACGGCGTCGGACGCGCCCGGCAGCCGGTAGTGCACGTCCTCGACGCGCAGTTCGCCGCGTACCGGATCGGGCAGCGGGCGGGGGGCGGCCGGTTCGCGTACGGCGAGCGGGGCGTCCCGCAGCTGCCAGTACCGGTCGGCGGCGGACGCCGCGGTGCTGGCGTCGGCGATCAGCCAGCCCAGGGTGTCGGCCGGCCAGCGCATGTAGGTGGCCACGGTGATCGCCGCCATCAGGGTGCCCAGGGTCAGGCTGCCGGTGGCGGTGCCGTAGCCGCCGCATCCCATCAGGGCCACGATGCCCAGCTCGGGCAGGGCGGTGATCAGCCACCACAGCGCGGCGGTCAGCGAGATCTTGCGCAGCTCGGTGCCGCGCAGCGCGCGGGCCTGCGCGGTGAAGCGGCGTACGGTCTCCGGACCACGGCCGAACGCCTTCAGCACGCGGATGCCCAGGACCGACTCCTCCACGGTGGTGGTGAGGTCACCGCTCTGGTCCTGGGCGGAGCGGGCCGCCACGTGAAAGCGCTTCTCGAAGACGATGGTGGCGACCACCATCGGCAGATACGTGACCAGCACGATCAGCGCGAGGAAGGGCGACAGGTAGGCCAGCACGGCCAGCCCCGCCAGCAGCGCCGCCGTGTTGACCAGCAGGTACACCGCGGAGAACGCGAAGAAGCGGCCCAGCTCGGCGATGTCGGAGACCGTCCGGGACAGTAGCTGCCCCGAACTCCAGCGGGTGTGGAACGAGGAGGGCAGCCGCTGGACGTGGCGGAACAGGTCCGCGCGCAGCGTCGTCTCCAGGCGTGTCGACGGCCGTACGACCAGCAGCCGGCGGGCGCCCAGCAGTACGGCCTCCACGATGCCCAGCAGCGTGAAGCCGGCGACGGTCCACGGCAGTGCCGCCATGTCCTTGTGGGCGACGGGGCCGTCCACCAGCCGCTGGAGGACCAGCGGCATGGACAGTCCGGCGAGCATCGAGCCGAGGGCGGCGGCGCAGGCCCCGGCCATGAGCCAGCGGTGCGGCCGGAGATAGCGGGCGCAGCGCCACAGCGACCCGGTGCGGGCGGGCGGGGCGCTCATCGCGCGCTTCCCGCGGCGCGCAGTGCGTGGGCGTAGTGCTCCAGCGCCCGGTCAGTGGCCGACCCGCTGCCGTAGGCGGCGCGCAGCCGCTCACGGGCGCCGGTCACGCGTCCGCGGGGACCGTCGGGATCGTCGACGGCGCCGCATACGGCTTCGGTGAGCGCGGCCACGTCCCCGCGCGGCACCAGGAGTTCGGGGGTGACCGTGCCCACGGTCTCCCGCAGTCCGCCCACCGCGTAGCCGGCAACGGGCGTGCCGCACATCATGGCCTCGATGGCGCTGCCGCCCAGTTCCTCGTGGGCGGACGGCATGACCAGCACGTCCAGGGCTGTCATCACTGCCGGGATGTCGGCGTGCGGCAGGAACCCGGTGAAGCGGAACTGGTCGGTCAGCCCCGCGTCGGCGACGGCCTTGCCCATCCGCTCGCGCTGCGGTCCGTCACCGACCACCAGGAACACGGCGGGCGCGGCCCCGGGCAGGGTCTGCCGGCGGCGGGCCAGGGCGACGAAGTCCCGCCAGCCCTTCTCGTGCGCCACCCGCCCCACGTAACCGATCATGGCGGACCCGTCCGGGATCTCCAGCGAGTACCGCAGTCGGGCCACCTCCGCGGCGGGCCGGGGCGCCAGGTCGCCGACGGAGTCGGGGATGATGTCGATGCGCGCGGGGTCCATCGCCAGGGCCCGCGCGACGACACCGGCGGTACGGGAGGTCAGGGCCGAGACCCGGGCCGCGTGCCGCACCGCGTAGCGTTCGACGACGCGGACCAGCCTGTGCTGGAGCTGGTCGACCCGGGACATCGGCTCGTACACCGACAGCCGTGAGCAGTGCAGCGTCAGGCAGTACGGCACGCCCATGACGCGCGCCGCCAGCGGTCCGGCCAGCAGCGCCCACAGCTGCCCGTCGGCGTGCACATGGATCAGGTCGGGGCGCCAGCGCCGGCGCAGCCGTAAGCAGGCGGCCAGCGCACCGGCCAGCCACGCCTGGTTGAGGCCGACGAGGCCGGTGAGCTGCGACCGGATCCGGGGCAGGGGCGCGCGGGTCACGCGCACCACCAGCCCCGGCCGGTCCCGGCGCCGCTTGGGCAGGCCGGGGAAACCGACGGTCAGCACCTGCTGTTCGACGCCGCGGGCCGCCAGCTCGCGCGACAGCCGCAGGATCTGCACCTGCATCCCGCCGACGGCGTCGTACTCGGCGGGCCAGCTCTCGACCTGGTCGTGGTGGAAGAACGGGGTCAGCCGCAGCACACGCACTACAACTCCACACGAGAGGAAACGGACGGCGGGCGGAAGGGGACGGGGGCGTGGCTCGCCGTCGGTCAAGCGGGGGCGGGCGAGAGGCAGCCGGTGGCGTCCGCCTGCCGCGCGGGCGCCGCCAGCGTGTCGACGGCCTGGCCCAGCAGTTCCAGCGGCACGGGCACCAGGGGGAGTTGGCCGGTGCGCAGCACCTGGCCGGGGGCGGACAGCAGCACCATCGGAGTGGTGGCGGGCGGGCAGGGCAGATGGCCGCGCTTGTTGTCGTAGGTGAGCCAATTCTTCACGTCCGCCGGGTCCACCAGCGCCGGTACGGTCACCTCCAGGCCCGCCTTGGCGACCAGTTCGTGGTGCAGACCGACCAGGTCGGCGGAGGCGTGCCCCAGCCGACGGGACACCTCGGCCGCCACGATCATGCCGATGGCCACTCCCGCGCCGTGGGCGACCTCGCCCCGGGCGGCGTGCTCGATGGCGTGCCCGGTGGTGTGGCCGTACTCCAGCACCATCCCGTCCCGGCGTTCGTGCTTGTCCGCGCCGGTGACCTGGGCCTTGGCGGCCACGCTCTCCTCGATGATCCACCGCATCGCGGGGTCCTCGTAGTGCGCGTCGGGCCGCAGTTCGGCGGAGAGCCGCTCGATCATCGACGGGCGGATGGCGAGCGCGTTCTTGACCACCTCGCCCATGCCCGACCGTAGTTCCCGTACGGGCAGGGTGCGCAGCATCGCCGTGTCGGCGAGCACCTCGGCGGGCTGGTAGAAGGTGCCGACGAGGTTCTTGCCGTAACTCGCATTGACCGCCTGCTTCAGCGAGAGCACCGAGTCCAGCATCGCCACCACGGTGGTGGGCACGTGCACCAGCGTGATGCCGCGGAAGAGCAGGGAGGCCAGCAGCCCGGCGATGTTGCCGGTGATGCCGCCGCCCAGCGCCACCACGACGCTGCGCCGGTCGGCGCCCTCGGCGAGGGCCTGCTCGGCCAGGGCGTCGACGGTGCCGATGCGCTTGTGGACCTCGCCCGCCGGGTGGGTCAGGAGCACGGCGGGGCCGGCCTCCTTCTCCAGCCGGGCGGCCAGGTCGCGTCCGTAGAGCGGGGCCACGGTCGTGTCGCACACCACGAGGTAGCGGCTGGCCGTGCGTTCGCCGAGGCGTGCGACGATCTCCTCGACGCACTCGGTCCCGAGCCGGTAGGGAAAGCTCGTGTCTTCCATGGTGATGGCCGTGACGTGCATGGTCTCCCCGATTTCGTGGGCGGGTCGCGGGACGGTTGCTCCGGCGGGCCGTGTCCGGCCCGCCGCCTTCAGCCGGTCAGTTGGGCGCCGTGGCGCACGACCTTGACGAAGGCCGCCGCGATGTCCTGCATGTCGCCCTCGTCACCGAGCAGGGCGGCGTGGTGGACGGTGACGGTGCGCCGCGCCGCCTCCTCGCACACAGGCAGGTCGAAGCGCTTGGGGTCGATGCGGCTCTCGTGCTGGATGCCCAGCGCGAAGCGGCCGCGGCTCCTGGGGTCGTACAGGCGGTTGCGGGTGATCGGCGCGTAGCACGGGGCGATGGAGAACCCCAGCTCGGCGGTGAGCGCGTCGGTGACGGTGGCCAGGTCGACATGGGTCAGCTCACCCTCGGGCAGCCGGGCGGCGTAGGTGTAGTACGTGCGGGTGCTGGTGCCCTCGGACGTCGTCTGCGGCCGGTAGCCGGCGTCGGCCAGCAGCTTGTCCAGGAGCGCGGCGTTGCGCCGCCGCCGCTCGTTCTGCTCGTCGAGCACGCCGAGCTGTTCGACGAGCAGGGCGGCCTGGAACTCCGACACACAGCGGTTGGAGCCCATCAGCTCGCCGGTCTCCACGAGCTCCATCCGCCCGTCGCCGACCGGGTGCCCGGCCAGGCAGCGTCCGTCGGCGCGCAGATGCTCCACGCGGCGGGCGAAGTCCGCGTCCCGGGTGATGACGGCGCCGCCCTCACCGCTGGTCAGCACCTTGCTGTGCTGCATGCTGAACGTGCCGGCGGTGGCCAGCGCGCCGACCTTGACGCCGTGGTACTCCGCGCCGTGCGCCTGCGCGCAGTCCTCGATGAGCGGCAGCCCGTGGCGTTCGGCCAGGGCGCGCAGCGCGTCCATGTCGGCGACCGCCGAGTACAGGTGGACGACGACGATCGCCTTGGTGCGCTCGGTCAGGGCGCTCTCCACCGCGGCGGGGTCCAGGCACAGCGTGTCGGGGTCCACGTCGCAGAAGACCGGTACGGCGTTGACGCCGAGCACGGTCGAGCCGGACGCCACCCAGGACAGCCCGGGGACGATGACCTCGTCACCGGCCCCGATGCCGCACGCCTCCAAGGCGAGCATGAGGCTCGCGGTGCCGCTGGCGGCGGGTACGCAGTGCTCGACCCCGTTGTACGCGGCGAAGGCCCGCGCGAAGCACCGCTCCTGGGACTCGGTGTCCCGGTAGGGGC
This sequence comes from Streptomyces sp. NPDC020742, assembly GCF_040641675.1. Taxonomy (NCBI): domain Bacteria; kingdom Bacillati; phylum Actinomycetota; class Actinomycetes; order Kitasatosporales; family Streptomycetaceae; genus Streptomyces; species Streptomyces sp. NPDC020742. Next base: position 578,941 of record NZ_JBFAEA010000002.1, on the reverse strand, counting down.
CGCTGATCGACCAGCGGCCGGAGGTGAGCACCCCCTCCAGGGCCCGGACCGCTCCGGGGGCGGGCTGCGGCCACAGGGGCCAGGGACGGGTACGTACCGGGCTGCCGCCTTGCACGGCCAGGGAACGGGTCATCTGTTCGTCCTTCCTGAGCACGGAGCTGGGGTGAGGGAGAACGGCCGGTCAGGCGCGGAGGTTGAAGTACGAGCGGGTGTTGCCGTCGGCGCGGCGCAGCGCCACGTCCAGCGCCTGCGCGTGGTCGGCCAGGCCGAACTCGTGGCTCAGCAGCGCGTCGACGTCGACCGCGCCCACGGCCAGCAGCTCGATGGCCTCGCCGAACCGGTCCCCCGGCCCCATCGACGCCTGGAGCGAAAGGACCTTGACCACGATGTGGTGGGGCGCCATCGTCGCGGCTTCTTCGATGCGGTAGCCGATCAGCCCGATACGTCCGCCAGAGCGGACAGCTTCCACGGCCTCCTGGACCGCCAGCGGGTATCCGGACGCCTCCAGGACGACGTCGGGCGTCGCCTCGGGGTGCTTCTCGACGAAGCCGACCAGCTCACCGGGGTCGCCGCCGACGGTGTGCGGCACGCCCAGCGCGTGGGCCGCCTGGCGGCGTTCGGGCACCGGCTCGGCGAGAACGGTGACCTCGCCGCCACGCAGCCGGACGGCCTGGGCGAGCAGCAGTCCGATGCCGCCGGCGCCGGTGATCGCCACCTTCTCGCCGGAGGCGATGGCGAGCCGGTCGACGGCGTTCAGCGCGACCGCCAGCGGTTCCACCTGGCAGGCCTCGCGCAGCGACAGCCCCTCGGGCAGCCGGTGCAGGTTGGCCGTCGGGATGGTCATGTACTCGGCGCAGGCGCCGTCCCGGGTGAAGCCGAGTTCCTGCAGGTCAGCGCAGAGGGTGGGCTTCCCGGCCGTGCAGTGCCGGCAGCTTCCGCAGGCGACGGTGAGGTCGCCGACCACGTTGCGGCCGACCAGCTCACGGGCGTCGCCGCCGGCCTCGACCACGGTTCCGCTCCACTCGTGCCCCGGCACCACGGGGTAGGTGAAGCCGTGCCAGACACCCTTGTAAAAGGAGAGGTCACTGCCGCAGATCGAGTTGTAGGCGAGGTGTACGAGCGCCTCGCCAGGCGCGGGCTCCGGCACGTCGCGCTCGGTGAGCACGGCCTGCAGGGGAGCTTTGAACATCAAGGCTTTCATCGTGCAGACCTCCGTGTCCACGGGACCGAACGGGTGTCGAGCGTCACGAGCAGCGTCCGCTTCAGCGAATGAAGTGCCCGGGGAGCGTACGCCAGCACGTGGGGCACTTGTCAACTAAAGCGGGCCCGGAGGTGGATGATGCACGCGGAGGACGGACCGGTACGGACGGGAGACGTCACGCGGCCCGCTGCCGTCGACGCGGTGACGGCAGCGGGCCGGCGTGTGGCGGGTCCGCTGTGACTTCTTGGTTTCGGGGGGCTCTTGGAGCTGGGTTCTCTTGGTGTCCGGTTCCTCTTGGTGTTCAGGGTCCCTTGATGTTCGGGGTCCCTTGACCTTTGGGACCCCTTGGCCTCTGATTCCCCTCGGTCCCTGGATCCCCTTGGCTCACGGACGAGAAATCACGTGCCGGCGGGGGCGGTTGGCCAGGCGCCCTCGTACCCGAGGTCGGCCACCGCACCGGATCCGGCCACTCACTCGCCGGACCCGCCGGGCGCCACCGCCTTCCCGCCCAGCTTCTCCTCCATCCAAGCGACACCGAACCGCACCACGTCCGCGGCCTCGAACAGATGGCTCTCGGCCGCGCCGACCGTGCCTCGGTGGCCGATTCCCGCTGCCAGCATCTCCCGGGCGATGACCTCGAACGGCCACACACCCTCCGGCACGACGCCCGAGTAGTCGAAGGCACCGTCCTCGGAGTCAATGTCGGTGAAGCACCGCCAGACCCGTTCGCCGTCGACGAGGACCGGCTGTTCGTACGTCACGAACCGCTTGCCAGGGGCGTCGGCCAGGGCCTCGGCGTGGTGCAGGAGGGTGAGGGAGTCCAGCGGCGCGCCCAGCAGGAGGACGCGGCCGCCCAGGGTGGCCAGCCGCGCCAGCGGACTGTCCGGGCCGTGCGGCTGGTCCCAGGGGTGCTCGTCCATCAGGGTGCGGGCGTCGGCCCCGAGGGCCGCGAAGCTCGCGTCGGGGTGGCGGCTGCGTACCGTGTCCGGGAGGCGGAGCAGGGCCTGCGGGAGCCGGCCGTTGTTGTGGTCCGCCTCGCTGGTGGCGGGGTCGTAGCCGGGGTGTTCCGCGCGCAGCGCGTCCTGCCAGGCCGGGGGCCACTCGGTGAAGTCGTAGGGCAGGGCATCGTTCCAGCCGCAGGTCACCATGAGGGTGCCCCGGTCGCCGACCACGTCGCACAGCGCTCCGATGACCGTCTGCGGGCCGCCCGCCACGTAGCCGATCGCGGACAGTTCGGTGTGGAACATCACGACATCGCCCGCGCGCAGGCCGAGGGCGGTCAGGTCGCGGGCGAGCCGGCTGCGGGTCACCGGGCCGCCGGAGCGTTCGAGCAGCAGACGTTCATCCATGGCCGGGAACCTATCCGCAGCGGGTACGCCGCCGGGACCGGGCCGTTCGGCTCCCCCGCGGGCCCCGTCGGGCCCCGGGACGGCGGGCGGGACCGTGGGCAGGTGGTGGAGGCATATTCGGTCAGCGAATTGGCTCGAAATACGCCAATCTGCGGCGTCTGGTTCCGCGACACCGTACGGTGACAGACGTTTCGCTTCAGCGGGGGACCAACTCCCCGGCGGAGAACCAGAAGGGCGACGCATGAACGACAGCGAGGTGGCGCATTCGGGGGCCCGCCACCGGTCATCACGGGAACCCGTCCAGGCGATCACTCCGCTGCCGGACGGGGCACCGGCCGGCTCCTCGCAGGCGGGCGTCGCCCCGGAGGCGTCCGCCACTCCCCAAGCAGATCGGTACGGCGCCCTCTTCCACCTCCGCGGACACCGCGGCCTCTGCTGTTCCCGCGTTTCCCGGGCCTCTGCGCCGGACCGCGCGCCGCGCCGGAACGAGCCGTTCATCCGCTCCCTGCTCCTGCCGCACCGTGGCACGCCCGGCTGCGTCACCCCCGCGGCCGGTACGGAAGTTCCGGCCGCGCAGCTGCGCACGGTCCACTGGGCCAGCTCTCCGGATGCGCTGCGAGGCCCGCCGCGCTGACGGCCCCCGGACCTTGCGCCGCACATCCCCGCCGGACCGCGACCGGGCCGGGCGGGACCGCATCGTGGTACCAACCGTCGGAGCACGGGGCAGCGCCGTACGCCGCCCCTCACAGAAGAGGTGGCAGTTCTCCCACATGCTGTACGGGTATTCCCAATTGCGTCGGTGGTGCCGGTCGAAACTGACCGACATCCCGTTGCCGACCCCCTTCTCCGTAGAAGAATTCTGCCGGAACCTCTCCGAACAGCGGCAACGTCCGCTTCTTTTGCACGCGTTACCCACGCACATCGCGAAAATGGAGGCGTGCGGACTGTGGCTGTCCACCGAGACGGACGACCACATATTCTTCGAGGCCCGTACGTCGCCCCTGCACCAGGAACACATCGTGCTCCACGAGATCGGGCATCTGCTTTTCGACCACCAGATGCTGGCGGACGGTAACCACGGCGGTATCGGTACGGTGCTGACCGACCTCAGTCCCCGCCTCGTCCAGCGCCTGCTCGCCCGTACCAACTACTCGACGCGCCAGGAGCAGGAAGCGGAGATGCTGGCCAGCCTGATCCGGACGCACGCCACGGTGCAGGGCCGGGCCCCGCAGCGGTGCGCCACCACGGAACGGGCCGAACGCGCACTGGGCATCACCCATGACTGACCACGGGCCGAACGGTTTCTTCGAGCAGGCCGAATGGCTCGGCATCGCGCTGATGTGGATCGTCACACTGCTGCGGGCGCCGGTCGCGGTCCGTACGCCGCAGCAGCGCCCCCTGTGGCTCGCGGTGGGCCTGGCCTCGGTCGCGATGACCCTTCAGCTGCCGGAGGTCGCACCCCTGGCGAAGGCGGCGCTGGGCGGCTCCTCGCACACCGTGTGCCTGTTCAAGGAGATCGTCGGGCTGCTGGCCGCCACCGCCGTGTTCCAGTTCATCTCGGCGATCGTCGGGCTGCGGCGGACGCGGCTCGCCATCCTCGGCACCGCGGCCCTGACGCTGACCGCGCTCGTCGCGCTGTGCGTCCTCTCGCCGCCGCACGTCCTGCACATGGTGCCCAGCACCCCCACCCAGGAGGAGACTCCGGACGCCGTTTACTGGGTCGTGCTGCTCTCCTATCATCTGGCGGCGAACATCGCCTGTGTCGCCGCGTGCTGGATGTGCGGGCGGCAGGTGAACAATGCGGTCACCCGGGCCGGGCTGCTGCTGCTCGGCACCGGCTTCTTGCTGTCCGCACTGCTCATGGCACTGTCCCTCGCCCATGTTTTCACCCGCAACGCCGCGATTCCGCACCTTTTCCCGGCGGTTTCCGGGGCAGAGGCGGCATTCATGGCGGCGGGCGCGGCTTTCCCCCTGCTGCGCGGACCGTTGCGCACCGTACGGAACATGGCCGTCATGTACCGCCTCCACCCCCTGTGGCGAACGCTCGTCCACGTCTCACCGGAAGTCACACTCACCGGTCCCCGCTCTCGCGCCGTGGACCTGCTGAGCGCGGTCCGGCACTCGGACCTCCGGCTGTACCGGCGCGCCATCGAGATCCGGGACGCCCTGCTCGCGTTGGAGGACTTCTCCCCCGCGGGCAGCCTCGACCGCGCCCGCGAACACGTGCGCGCCGCCCGGATCGCGGACGCCGCGGCTGAGGCGGCGGTGACGGCGTGCTGGGCCGGCACAGCACTGACGAACAAGCGCTCGGGCGCCGCAACGCCGGGCCGGCCCCCCGGGCTGCCCCAGAGCGGCGGCGGTGACATGGCCGAGGAACTGGGCTTCCTCCTGCAACTGTCCCGCTTCTTCCGCTCCCCCCTGGCCACCTCGTTCCGGAAAGCCGAGGAACAGCGGCACGGGGCCATGTCCGACAGCCGGGTGTCATGACGGCGCCCCCGACACCTCTCACCGGAGCCCCGGCACCTCCTGCCGGACGCCTCAATGCCTCCCGCAGACGGACGGTGACGGGCAAACGTCGCGCGCTCCGCGGTACGTGTCAGCCGACGAGAGCACGCCGGCGGTCGGCCGAGTCCATCATGTCCAGGGTGCCCCGTCCAGGAAGGTTCCTGTCTTGGCCAGCCGCTGCCCGGCGGGGCTGTCGTGGCCCAGTGCCTCCGGCGCCGCCAACGCGGCCCGGGCCGACGCGAGTGTCTGGCGCGAGCTGATCGTGATCAAGTGGCACATGACGTCGTCGTCGACCACGTAGATGTCGCGGCGCCGTCGCGGGTCGCGCTCGCGCCGGACATATCCCTGGTCGACAAGGAAGTTCACGGCCACGGGGACGGAGGCTGGGCTGACGTTCAGTCTGCGGGTCAGCTCGGCCGCGGTGCGCCTGCCGTCCTCGGACAGCAGCAGGTCGACGTGCGCGCGTGCCGTCATCCTCGGCATCCCCGACCTGACCGCCAGCTCGATGATCTCCTCCTACATGGCGCTGCCCGGCACGCCGGCCGTATCCGCGCAACGCGCAAGGCCCTCGGCCGGTCTCGGGGCGCGGTCGACACGCGGTGCAGAGCCGAGGTCATTCCTCTGTACGTGTCCCGCCCGCTCGCCGACCGGGCCCTGCGGATCATGGACGCGCTTCTGACCGAGGTCGAGAGCCGTGGCTACACGGTGGAGCCCCAGACCGACCTCCAGCGCGGTGAAGCCGTGCATACGCTGGCGATCGTGATCCGGGGCCCGACTTTCCCTCTCGTCCTGACGGAGCGGACGGCCAAGGTCCCGTACGAGCTGACCTGGCAGGAACTCCGCCGTAAGGAGCACAACCTTGGAGTGTGGGGTCCGGGCCATTGGCTTGATCGGTCCGCGAGCCTTGATCGTTGCCGAGCCTGCTGATTGGTTGGTCGGCATGGCTGAACTCGGACCCGTCGCCTGGCCGCCTGCCCGGTCAAGACTGAGCGGCTCGTGCTCCGAGAGCCCGAGGCGCGGGACCGTGCGGCGTTTATCGAGCTGCTGGCGTCGCCAGAGGTGCACACCTATCTCGGCGGCCCCCGGCCGCGTGACGTGCTTGAGCGCGAGATGCCCGGGGTGCCCGAGCGGTGGCCGGGGAGTTTCGTTGTTGATCTCGACGGGGCGATGATCGGCCAGATCCTGCTCAGGAGGGCAACGGAGCATCTTCGCCCGGCTGCTGCGGGGAAGATTGATCTCGGTTACCTGTTCCTGCCGCGGGCGTGGGGATTCGGGTATGCCGCCGAGGCGTGCGCGGCGGCACTCGATTGGTTCGACGGCGTCCTTCCCGGTGAGCCGGTGGTGCTCGCCACCCAGACGGCCAACGTCGGCTCGATGCGCCTCGCGGCAAAGCTGGGGTTCACCGAGGTAGAGCGGTTCCAAGCCTGGGACGCCGAGCAGTGGCTCGGCTTGCGGTCCCCGGTCGCGCCGTCCGCTTGAACTCGTGGACGAAGCCGCGTTGTGGGTCCGCCGACCGTCAGGTCGGCGGACCCAGTGATCGGTGACGGTCAGCCGAAGCTCATTGGAGGCGTCTGAGCGGGCCGATGACGGTGACGCGGTTGGTGATCATGGAGCGGGCGGCTTCCTGGTTGGCGAGCAGGCGACGATCGTGACGGGCTGGTCGCAGTGCGGGCAGTTCCGGACTGCCGTCGGTGCCAGTGGGTCGATGGGGCCGGGGGCTGCCGGCTGCGGGCCGGGCGGAAGGGCTCGGGGATGTTCGCCAAGACGTCGTGCTCGTTCTTCGTCGCGGGTCCGGTTGCGTTGCCTTTCCGACTCGCGACGGCATTCGGGCGAGCAGTAGACCTGGCGGAGTCAGGGGTTGGCGGTGAAGATGCCCTCGCAGACTGGGCAGGTGTGGGCGGCCAGGCCGGCGGGAGCGCGTCGGTGGGCGGCGCTCTTGCAGCGGGGAAAGCAGTAGATCTGTCTCGGGCTCGGCATGAACTCTCCCTCGCAGACTGGACAGTTGGCGGGTGCGGGGTTGGGCTGTTCGTTGGGGTCAGGAGACACCTGCGTTGACTCCCTTGCGCATGGCGTCGGCCTGGTTCTGGTGGCTGCGGAGCCGGTAGGAGGGTCCGTCGATGCCGGCGACGGCAGCCCGGTGCAGGAGCCGGTCGAGCATGGCGGCAGCGACGGTGGCGTCGCCGAAGGCTCCGGCCCAGTCGGCAATCCCGACGTTGGTCGTCAGGATCGTGCTGGACTTGAGATACCTCTGGTTGATCACCTGGAACAGGGCCGAGGCGCCGTCCTCGGGCAGCGGCAGATAGCCGAGCTCATCGATGATCAAAAGCTTTGGACCTGCAAAGAAGCGCATGCAGGTCTTCCAGCGGCCTTCGAGGGCGGCCTTGTGGCACTTGGCGGCGAGTTCCGTGGCGGCGGTGAAGTAGACACGGTGGCCAGCGTCGACGGCCGCTCGTCCGAGGGCGACCGACAGCATGGTCTTGCCCACTCCGGGCGGTCCGACGAACAGCACGCAAGTGGGGAGAGTCAAGAAGCGCCATCAACCCCGGGCACGGCGCTCGTGGGCGGAGCCGCGCTCGGCCAGAAGCGGGCGGATCTCGCTGATCGCCCGGCCGATGGTGGACGAGCCCACCTCGTAGATCACGGCCAGGGCTTGGTGGGGTCAGGCCAGTGCGCAGGTGGATCAGGGTGGCCAGTAGCCGGTCGGCGAAGGCCAGTTCGTACTTCGGCCCGGCCCCGGCCTACCGAGAACCCACCCGTGCGGCTCCCTCCACGTCACGGCCACGCCCCCGATCTTCAACTGTCAACAGCGTCGTTAGCCGAGGATGAGCGGGAGGTTTGCGGCGAGATCGCCCAGAGCAGCTTTCTCAGCGTCGGTCGGCGTGCGACGTCCGGTGCCGATCAGCAACGCGTCCTTGTCGGAGAACAAAGCGGGAAACGGGGTCCCGGCGATCTTCTCCAGCGACGTGCGAGCCGCGACGAGGGTCTCGGCGGGCGGCTCGGCGGCCGACGGCAGATGCGCGATCAGGTCGAGGTGGTGCAAGGTCCATTCCAGCACGTACGCGGACAGGTAGTCGCCGACGGTCAGCACCTTGTCCTGGGTGCTGACGCGGAGGGCGGGATCGGCGAGTTCGGCGGCTCGGCCCGCGGCGGAACCCACGTCGTCGAGGTGGAACTTGAGCCACCGCGGCTCGCCGTATGCGGCGGCCAGCCGGGGGATCAGCGCATCGAGGGGGTCTTCGCCGGTCGGTGGCTGGTCCAGGAGGCCCCAGTAGGTGACCGCGTCCGTGGTCGGTTCGGTTTCGGTGGGTGTGACCAGGGTGATCAGGACGTCCTGGGCGTCGATGACCAGGTGGCAGACCAGGTCTCGCACGAGCCAGCCGGTGCAGCCGGACGGCCGCTCGAAGTCCTCGTCCGGTAGTTCGGCGACCGCCGTGCGCAATGCTGTCCAAGAGTGTGAGAAGAGATCCACTACGGCACGGTAAGCCGGACTCGGAACGGCGGACAAGCGAATTCGGACGGTCGGCTCGTGCACCTAACCGATCTTCCGTGACGCCTTACGGTCTGCCCCGCGATCAATCGCGGGGCAGACCGTAAGCGTGGGGAAGGTATGCGTACCCCTTTACCCACCATCGAGGTTCCGGCGACCCCGATTCTCACGGCGGGTGGCCTCGCTCTGGCAGCTGGTTCGTCGGCCACCGCGGCACCCACCACAGTCCATTCCTGCTACGGCAGCGCCAAGAACTACGACACGGCGGTCACCTTCCAGGACGAGGGTTGGCCGATTAGGGGAACGGTCACCACCACCTCAAATTGCGCCGACATCAACGTCAAGCCCAGCAACGGCGTCTACGTACACACCTGCTGGGACAACGGCGACTGCCATCAATTCCGCTGGATCCCAGGGAGTACCTGGGGCGTAGCGGCCAGCGATGTCCTAAATGGCACGAGACAGGAAACACACGGCATGCACGACCTCCGCCCGCGCCACGGCACGTCACCACTCCCGCGGTGCCGCGGCTGCCCCGGACGATCGGTGAGCCGGATCGCCACCTCGCTGCAGGCTGGCGCCGAGCGCTGTCCTCCGCTGGCGCTGGCCGCTCGCCTGCCCTGCGGTCCCCATTGCCGTCTCTATGGCGGCCTCCCCCAGGGGCGGGTGCGCGTGGATGGTGTCGGCCAGGCCCGTCAGCGTCACGGCGAGCGCCGCCTCGGCTATCAGGTCGCTCGCGCCGTTACTCCCGGCTCGCCGGCTTCACCTCGGCCCGGTCGTCCGCTGTACCCGGATCACACAGAAGCCGGAGCACACCGCCCGCGAAGGGGCCCGCGCCCGCCACGGCCTCGCCAAGGCCGGCCGGTGCCGACCAGGGCGACGACACCGCTCATGCCGTAGCGGGAGGCGATTCACCCGATGTCGACGAGGAGATCGCCTCCCTCCACCTGCTGGATCTGGTTGATCGCCAGCCTGGCCACCCGCCCGGCCTTCGGGGCGGTGATCGCGGCTTCCATCTTCATCGCCTCGATGGTGGCCACGGTGGTGCCGGCAGCCACCTCGTCGCCCTCGGCCACCGCGAGCGTCACCACTCCGGCGAACGGCGCGGCGACATTGCCCGGCTTGGTCCTGTCGGCCTTCTCCGTCACCGGTACGTCGGCGGCCGCTGCGGCATCGCGTACCTGGATCGGCCGCAGCTGGCCGTTCAGGGTGGACACCACGGTGCGCATACCGCGTTCGTCGGCCTCTCCGACAGCTTCCAGCTCGATCAGGAGCCGTACCCCCGGCTCGAGATCGACCGCGTACTCCGTTCCGGAACGCAGTCCGTAGAAGAAGTCCTTGCTGTCCAGCACGCTGGTGTCGCCGTAGGCCTGACGGTGTGCCTCGAAGTCGCGGGCCGGCCCGGGGAACAGCAGCCGGTTGAGCGTTGCGCGCCGGTCCTGCTCCAGTCCGCTACGGTCGTCCGCGGTCAGTTCCTGCACGGGCCTGGGCTCGGCGCGGCCCTCCAGCGCCTTGGCGCGGAACGGCTCCGGCCACCCGCCGGGCGGGTTGCCCAACTCGCCGCGGAGGAAGCCGATGACGGAATCCGGGATGTCGAACTCGTTCGGCGTCGCCTCGAAGTCCTCCGGCTTCACCCCGGCGCCCACCAGGTGTAGGGCAAGGTCCCCGACCACCTTGGACGACGGGGTCACCTTCACCAGGCGGCCGAGGATCCGGTCGGCGGCGGCGTACATCGCCTCGATGTCCTCGAAGCGGTCGCCCAGGCCGAGCGCGACCGCCTGCGTGCGCAGGTTGGACAGCTGCCCGCCGGGGATCTCGTGGTGGTACACGCGGCCGGTCGGCGAGGCCAGGCCCGCCTCGAACGGCGCGTAGATCCTGCGGACGCTCTCCCAGTACGGCTCCAGGTCCCCGACCGCCTTCAGATCCAGCCCGGAGGGCCGTGCGGAGTGGTCGGTCGCGGCCACGATCGCCGACAGCGAAGGCTGCGAGGTGGTGCCGGCCATGGACGCGACCGCGCCGTCCACCGCGTCCGCGCCGGCTCGGATCGCGGCGAGGTAGGTGGCCAGCTGGCCGCCCGCGGTGTCATGGGTGTGGAGGTGTACCGGCAGATCGAACTCCCGGCGCAGGGCGGAGACGAGCGTCTCGGCGGCCGGCGCCCGGAGCAGCCCCGCCATGTCCTTGATGGCCAGGACGTGGGCGCCGGCTGCCACGATCTGCTCGGCCAGACGGAGGTAGTAGTCCAGGGTGTAGAGCCGCTCGGACGGATCGGACAAATCGGAGGTGTAGCACAGGGCGACCTCGGCCACGGCCGTTCCGGTCTCCCGTACGGCGTCGATGGCGGGCCGCATCTGGCCGACGTCGTTGAGCGCGTCGAAGATCCGGAAGATGTCGATACCGGTGGCGGCGGCCTCCTGGACGAAGGCGTCGGTCACCTCGGTCGGGTACGGCGTGTAGCCCACGGTGTTGCGGCCACGGAGCAGCATCTGGAGGCAGATGTTCGGCACGGCTTCACGGAGTGCGGCCAGGCGCTCCCAGGGGTCCTCGGCGAGGAAGCGGAGGGCGACGTCGTAGGTGGCGCCGCCCCAGCACTCCAGGGACAGCAGCTGCGGCACCGTCCGCGCCACCACCGGGGCGACGGCGAGCATGTCCTTGGTACGGACCCGGGTAGCGAGCAGTGACTGGTGGGCGTCCCGGAAGGTGGTGTCGGTGACTCCGATGGCCGGTGACTCGCGCAGCCACCGGGCGAACCCTTCCGGGCCGAGCTCGGCGAGCCGCTGCCGGGAGCCGGCGGGCGGTTCGGTGGCCGGCACGGGTGGCAGTTTGGTGATCGGATCGATCAGCTGGGGCCGTGCGCCGTGCGGCTTGTTCACCGTTACGTCCGCGAGGTAGGTGAGCAGCTTCGTGCCGCGGTCGGCGGAGTGGCGCGCGGTGAGCAGGTGCGGGCGCTCTTCGATGAAGGAGGTGGTGACCCGGCCGGCCCGGAAGTCCGGGTCGTCGAGCACGGCTTGCAGGAACGGGATGTTCGTGGCCACGCCGCGGATGCGGAACTCGGCCACCGCGCGCCGGGCCCGACCGATGGCGGTGCTGAAGTCCCGGCCGCGGCAGCTGAGCTTGACCAGCATCGAGTCGAAGTGCGCGCTGATCTCCGTACCGGCGTGTGTGGTGCCGCCGTCCAGGCGGATTCCCGAGCCGCCCGGCGACCGGTAGGCGCTGATCCGGCCGGTGTCCGGGCGGAAGCCGTTGGCGGGGTCCTCGGTCGTGATACGGCACTGCAGCGCGGCGCCGTGCAGGACGACCTTGTCCTGTGTGAGGCCGAGATCGGCGAGTGTCTCCCCCGCGGCGATACGCAGCTGCGCCTGCACGAGGTCGACGTCGGTGACCTCCTCGGTCACCGTGTGCTCGACCTGGATGCGCGGGTTCATCTCGATGAAGACGTGGTTCCCGTCGCGGTCGAGCAGGAACTCCACGGTGCCCGCGTTGCGGTAGCCGATCTCCCGGGCGAACCGCACCGCGTCGGCGCAGATCCGCTCGCGCAACGCCGGGTCGAGGTTCGGCGCGGGCGCGAGTTCGATCACCTTCTGGTGCCGGCGCTGGAGAGAGCAGTCGCGCTCGAAGAGGTGGATGACCTCGCCGTGCCCGTCGGCGAGGATCTGCACCTCGATGTGGCGGGGGTCGACGACGGCCTTCTCCAGGAAGACGGTGGGGTCGCCGAACGCGGACGCGGCCTCACGGGCCGCCGCCTCGATGGACTCGCGCAGCACGCCGGGGTCCTCGACGCGGCGCATACCGCGTCCTCCGCCGCCGGCGACCGCCTTGACGAACACGGGGAAACCGATGTCCTCGGCGGCACGGACCAGTTCGTCCACGTCGCTGGAGGGCTCCGAGGAGCCGAGCACCGGTACGCCGGCGGCGCGCGCGGCAGCCACTGCGCGCGCCTTGTTCCCGGTCAGTTCGAGCGTGCCAGCGCTCGGCCCGACGAACGTGATGCCCGCCTCCTCGCAGGCCCGCGCGAGGTCGGGGTTCTCGGACAGGAACCCGTAGCCCGGGTACACCGCGTCCGCGCCCGACCTGCGCGCGGCACGGACGATCTCCTCCACGGAGAGGTAGGCACGCACCGGGTGCCCCGGCTCGCCGATCTCATGCGCCTCGTCGGCCTTCAGCCGGTGCAGCGAGTTGCGGTCCTCGTACGGGAAGACGGCAACGGTCTTCGCGCCCAGCTCATAGCCGGCGCGGAAAGCGCGAATCGCGATCTCACCACGGTTGGCGACCAGTACCTTGCGGAACATTTTCGATCCCTTCAGCCTGCCATGAGGGACACCATGGTGTACGCCACGGGCAGATCGGACTCCGGACCCGCAGTGACTTCTTACCGAACCATGCCTGATCATTCAGTTGGCTGACGTCAAGATCCGGATCCTTCACGGATCCATGCTCTGCCGACGCCGCCGCAGCCGCCATTTCAGCAGGTCAGCACCGCTATGAGCGTGGGGTACCACCAGCAGACGAAGAACCTGCCGACGGTAGTCGTCGGTCACTGGCGGCTCGGCGTCTGTCCATGCTGGAGCGCTCTGACCTGGGATAACGTCAGCCCGGCCGCTACCACTATCCTCGCAACTTCGCGGGGCTCGGCTCCGCCCACCACCTTGTTGAGCTGGAAGCCCGGAGATGAGGGCATGGACGTCACTGCCCGCCTCGGGCTAGCTGCAACGACCGTCGCCCTCGCCACCTGGCCCAGGCTCCATGCCGACTGGACGGCTGCCGTCCACCCCACCCTCCTCCACCGACTGCGCGCGGTCGACATCGCGTCTCTGACCGGGGCCACACTGCGCCCGCGACGGCCACGACCGTCTGGCGCCCACGCTCATGTCGCTCTCCATGCCCAGCCGCAGTCTTGGAGACGGGTCGCCAGGTCTGGGAACCAGTCGCCATGGCAGCGCTTGGCATCTGGCCACCGCACTTGGGCTGTTTCCCGGGAAACCCGTCACTCCGTCTCCTAAGCTGCTGCCAGGCCGACGGTTGGCTGCCGTCCACACACCAACCGGGGAGCAAATGGAAGCCGCTGCCATTGGCGCTCGCCTCGCCTCAAGCGTTGTAGCACCGCTGATCAAGAGACTCTTCCTAGTCGACGGCCCCGGTGCCGGTTTGATCGACAAGCCGCTGCGCGTCTCGAAGCTCGTTTCATTCAAGGGCGAGAAACGAGTCCTGTCGGACGAAGATCTGCACAAGATCGCCGAGGAACTGGTGAACCGCGCCGCGCAGTCCACCGGTGTCGAGGAACGTCTACCGGCGTACGAACAGCGTGCTGTGGCACATGCCGTGGCGGACTCGCTGAGGTCGCTCGGCTACATCGACATGGACGACGTGCAAGCCGTGCAGCTCGGGCACCTTGCACTCTCCCGGCATTTGAGGTCACAGAGCCCCTCGGCCACTCTCGGTTTATCCAGCGACGCGGTGACACTTCATGCGAGCGTGCTCGACACCGCGTGCCTGCATATCCTGCAGTTCTTCACCCAGAGATCAACTTTTGTGGCCCGTACGCTGATCGAAAACAGCCGTCGGATCGAAGAGTTATCTCTCAAGATCGACTCCCTGATCTCCCGCACTCCCTCGCCGGCCGACGGGCCTTTCGAGGAGCGCTACGCCGAATACATCGCCTCCAAGCATGGCAAATTGACCATCTTTGGGCTCGATCTGTCTGAGGCACCAGAGAATTGGCCGCTCGACGCCGCCTATCTGAGCTTGGACGCAACAGGCGGCAGAACTCATGATCTCCCCACCCTCCTCCCCGCCGACCACATCTTGGCCGGCCGTAACCGAGTGTTGCTCCGGGGCGTAGCAGGGTCAGGGAAAACGACGCTCGTACAGTGGCTGGCGGTATCCACGGCGCGGAAGACGCTCGACGAACGTCTGTTGTATCTCTACGGCCTGGTGCCGTTTGTGCTGCCGCTGCGCAGGCTGACCCGAGGCGGCGCCAAACTCCCCACACCCGACGGATTCCTGGCCGCCGTTGACTGTCCCATCGCCAACCTCCAGCCCACGGGGTGGTTCGACAGGGTGTTGCGCTCAAAGCGTGGCTTGATCCTGGTCGACGGGATCGACGAAGTTCCGGAAAGTGAACGCCAAGAGGCTCGCCGTTGGCTACAGGAGCTGGTCAGTTACTACCCGCACAACCGGTGGCTGGTGACCTCTCGACCTTCGGCCGTACGCCAGGACTGGTTGGTCGGCGACGACTTCGCGGAACTCGACCTTGCTCCGATGAGCCGGGAGAACGTCGCCGAGTTCATCAAGCGGTGGCACAAAGCCGCGGGCATTGGTGACCGCTACGCCACAGATCTCCTGCAGTCTGTACGAGCCAAGCAAGACCTGGGCCGGCTCGCCACCAACCCCCTGATGTGCGCGCTGATCTGCGCCCTTCACCAGGACCGTCGTGGCTACCTACCGGACGGCCGGAAGGAGGTCTACGACGCCGCCCTCTCCATGCTGCTGTCCCGGCGTGACCGTGAGCGAGGAATCTACAAGCCGGGCACCATCCGCATCGGCGAGGAACATCACATCCAGTTGATCCAGAAGCTGGCCTACTGGATGATTCGCAACGGTCGTTCCGAGATGGACCGAGCCGACGCCATTGAACTGCTGGAGCACGCACTACCCGCGATGCCGAAGATCGCCGATCAGGGAACGGCTGAGGAGATCTATCACCACCTGCTGATTCGAAGTGGTCTCCTGCGCGAACCCAGTGCAGATTCGATGGACTTCATTCACCGTACTTTCCAGGACTACCTGGGTGCCAAGGCTGCTGTCGAAGGTCTTGACTTCGATTTCCTCATCGCGCACGCGCATCTCGATCAATGGGAAGACGTCATCCGGATGTCCGTTGCCCACGCTCGAACCATGGAGCGAACCCGGCTGCTCACCGGGCTCATAGAACGAGGTGACACATCCGAGAAGGACAGCAGGCGTCTCCATCTGCTGGCAGCGGCCTGTTTGGAACATGCGACAGAACTGGACCCGGATGTACGGATGGAGGTGGAGCAGCGGGCCTCGGCGCTCATTCCGCCTCGATCGGTGGATCAGGCGCGCGCTCTGGCCGATGTGGGCCCGGTCGTTCTGGACCTGCTTCCCGGGCCGCAGGGGCTCTCCGACGACGAGGCCTACTTCACGGTACTGTCCGCAACCCGTCTTGCCACCGACGCCGCGATCTCCGTACTGGCGCAATACCGCGACCTCTCAGACCTCCGTGTCCGTTCGGAACTGGCCAGGGTCTGGAGTCGATTCGACTGCGATCGGTTCGCTGAGGAAATCATTGCCCATCTCGGAGAGAAAGATCTCTACTTCTGCGTCTCGAATGCACAGGAATTGAATGCGCTCCGGCGGTTCGGTGGCCGTTCTCGCATCCGGATTACAGGCACGATCACACCCGAGGAATTCCAGATTGCCTGCGACCGGTCCCGCCTCACTCATTTGTGGGTGGAGGCCGACTCGGGTGCCACCTGGGAATGGCTGGCATACTTCCCGAATCTCCACACCATCACCTTCGAAAGCCCGCTAGCCAGCATTGATGTGAGCAGCCTCAAGAAGGTCAGGTCTCTCCGCACCATCCGGCTCTCCGAGGAATCCGTGTTCGTGGGATCCGAGGCTCTTCCGCCGTCCACGCAAATTGTGCGAGAGGGCCTGAGCGCGACCTGATAGGCGCCGTCCACACCAGGATGCCCGCCGATGGCGTGCGCGTGCCCTCGGGACGAGCCCTGCGTCCTGTACCGGGCAGGCGCGAAACCGCGTGGCACAGCCTGCGCGCCCGTCCGGTGGCGGTGGTGCGGTGTGTGAGGGCCTCGGCCGCCCGCGCGGCGGGTTCACCAGCAGGCTCCGCCTGAGCCCGCTATGGACGTGGCAAGCGCCGCTTCGGGCCCGGGTGCGGGATGACGTCGGACAAGAGATACGCCCAGACCGGAGTGCAATCGCCGTGTGGCTTCGTTGATTTTCAGGGACAGCGTTTGTCTTCGGTTTCCGAAGGCAGTTGGCGATCAATCGGCTCGGGAATGTCGAGGAGAAATGACGGCACTGTCGTGGCCCCCGGACCTGGGACGGCCAGCCGCTCGTCTGACAGCAGCCAGCTCGCCTCCGCGACGTATTGCCCGTTGTGGTGTCACTCTCTGTAAGAGGGCGTCGCTGAACTCCGACGGGGCTATCTCAGAGATCGCGGTTCAGTCAGACCCGGAGCCGGAACTGGGCTAGAAAGGCGGGCATGGAACTCACCCAGATACGCTTGTTGGTGTCCGACTTCACCGCCGTCTACCGCTTCTACCGGGACGTGCTCGGACTCAAGCCGCAGTTCGAGGCCGAGAGCGGCCCGTACGCCAAGCTCAGCCCCGACGCTGGACAAGCCGCAATCGCGCTTCAAGACCGCACGCAGATGGCTGACGTTCTGGGGCGGTTGGGGGCAGAGCCGGAGGGATATCGCGCGCTGGTGGTGCTGCGGGTGGACGATCTGAACGCCACCCATGCCGAGCTCACCTCGCGGGGTGCGGAGTTCATTCGAGGCCCGGGCCCGATGGGCGAACGGATGCGGGTCGCATACCTGGAAGACCCAGAAGCGAATCTGATCGAGCTTCAGGAGTGGCTGGTGCTGCGCGAGCAGGCTGGTAGCGCGCCGGTGTAAAAGGACCACTGGCGGCCGGATGGGTCCCCCGACTGGCCGCCGGCAGGGAAAACCCAACTCGCCGCCATCACCCCTCAGGGCAGCTGGCCGTCGAGAGAGGTAGCGCCAGACGTCAGCCGGCCAGCTGCTTCTCGTCGTCGGCCTCGACCAGTTCGTTCACCAGCTTCGTGGCGAGCGTGTAGCGGACACGGTAGCCCTTCATGGCCGCCTCGGTACCCAGGGCGATGAGCATGTGGGACCTGCCGGTGCCGGAGTCGCCGATCAGGCAGAGCGACTTCCCGTTCTTGATCCATGCGCAGCTGGCGAGGGTGTGGACGGTGGCCGCGTCGAAATTGGGGTTGGCCTCGAAGTCGAACGCCCGAAGCGACTTCTCCCGGGGAAGTTCGCCGCCTTGATCCGCCGCTCCGAGCGGCGGCGGACCCGGTCGTCGCACTCGGCCATCATCAGTTCGGCGAGGAAGCCCCGGTAGCTCATCTGCTCCTTCAGCGCCCGCTCGGCGATGTCGGGGCACTCCTTGCGGATCGACGGCAGCCGCAGCAGGCGGTGTCGATGGCGGCGTCGGCGACCTGCTCGGTCAAGCCCCGCCAGCGAGGTGTACGGGTCTTCCACGCGATGCGCTGCCAGCTTCCCGCGGTGGCCGCCACGGGCCGCGCCATCGTCAACCTTGCCTCCATAGCCGCACATTCGGGCCTCCAAGGGCAGGCCGCCTATCAGGGTGTCCTCGCCTTGACCCGGACCACGGCGCGCGAATGCGCCGGCCACGGCATCCGGGTCGTGTCGATATCACCAGGCATCGTCGACACCCCTATGGTCACCTCGCTGCCGTCGGGAGCCACCGACGGATTCCTCACCGCCGTCGCTGCAAGGCGCACCGCGCAGTCGGCCGAAGTCGCGGCACTCATCGCGTTCCTGGTGTCCAACGACGCCTCGTATATGACGGACAGCGACCATGTGGTCGACGGCGGTTACCTGGCCAAGTAGCCGACGGAAACAGCGCCTGGCCATTGCCGGCTGCGCTCCGGTGGCCTGCACCATTTGGGACGGTACGACGTACTGGGGAGGAGGGGGCCGGCAGTTGCGGTGCGGCTGTCCCGCAATCTGCCGGCCCAGCATGCCAAGGTGTTCGACGTGAACAAGCGGCGACTGATCCACTGGATCATCCGCGGCCTGGCTGCCGCCAGCGGCAACGACAAGGCAGGCCACCCCGCCTTCAGGTACACGACGACGGAGATCGAGACCCGCATCCGTCACCTGCTGCCCGTCTTCGCCCGCGCCACGAACCGGGAGATCCAACCGTGACAACACCCGACGAGCTCGCCAGCGTCCGCTACATCGTCGACGACGTGGCCGCCGCAGTCCACTTCTACACCACCCACCTCGGCTTCACTCTGCACACCAACCCCGCGCCTGCCTTCGCCGACGTGGTCCGCGGCCCGTTGCGGCTGCTGCTGTCCGGGCCGGGAAGCTCCGGGGCCAGGGCCACGCCCGATGACGCCAGCGCGCCCGGCCGCAACCGCATCCATCTCATTGTCGACGACCTCGACACCGAGATCGATCAACTGGGCGCCGCCGGACTGTCCTTCCGCAGCGACGTCATCGCGGGCCCTGGTGGACGCCAGATCCTGCTCACCGACCCGGCCGACAACCTCATCGAACTGTTCGAACCTGCCCCGCGCTGAGCTGTTTCCGAGAACCGCCAGCAGCTCACGTCAAGAGCAACGGAACTCTGCCACCTTCTCCGTTCACCACGGAGCCCCGGTCAAGGGCGGCTCACGAGACCTGGCGCGGCGAGACCGGCTACCTGCTGCCGCTCCTGCCTCGCCTCGGGACCAGGCAGGAGCGCGAGGCCGACACGTTCGCCGCGGTAGGCAAGGACGGAGCTTCACACCCGATGATCGACCGGCCCGCCACCGACCTGAGAAACATTCACCGCTCGCTAAGGAAGAGCCGACGATCGCCCGATCGCCTGCGGTACACAGACCCGACGGAAAGCCAGTTTAATATGCCTTTCGCGAAAATGCAGAGAGCGCCTTGACATTGCCGGCAAGGCGTGCCTGTAATTTCTGTCGAAACGGTTCGCGAACCGGTTTTCGAAATGGTTCGACAATGGGGTCGAGTGCCCGCCGGCCCGGGAGGAAAGCGGTGGACATCAACGAAATCGCCGAGCCGGCAGGTATGTCTCGCAGCGTGGTGCCCTACATGCATGTCTGCCTCTCCGCGCGTCGGCAGAAGGCCTGGGTCGCGCATATCAGTGTCTGCGCACCGATTTCCCCTTGGAGCCGCCATGCGCACCTCTGTTACATGCCGTCGCACGCGGTCAATCGCGACTTTGGCAGCAACGGTCACCGCAGCTGGCCTGCTCCTGATTGCCTGTGGTGGTGATGGCTCGCCGACGAGGCCCACAGAGAGCAGCAAGATTACTCTGACCGAAATGGACTATTATAGTTCCGAACCCGGGCGGAGTGCCCTGGCCAAGCAGCTCGCTCGGTGCGGCAAGCTGGCGGGGGTCACCATTAAGCGGCAGATCGTGCCGGACCTGCGCACAAAAGTGCTCCAGTTGGCGAATAGTCGAGCGCTACCGGACCTGATTCTGCTGGACAATCCTGACCTACAGCAGCTCGCCGCCACGGGAGCGCTCGCCGACCTCGGCGCGGCCGGTGTGAAGACCGACGGAATGTATCCGAACATCGTCGCCGCGGGTAAATACCGGGGTAAGCAGTACGGTGTGGCGCCCGGTGTGAACCAGTTGGCGCTCTACTACAACACGTCGATGCTGGAGAAGGCGGGCATCAAACCGCCTGCCACGTGGGATGAGTTGCGCATCGCAGCCAAGAAGCTGACTCAGGGCAACAAGGTGCACGGAATCGGCTTTGCCGTGCCGGCCACGGAAGAAGGCAGTTTCCAGTTCGAGTCCTTCTTCTTCAGCGCTGGCGCTTCCCTGAAGAAGCTCGATTCGCCGGATGCTGTGTCGGCGCTGAGCCTCTTGAAGGACCTGGTCGCCTCCGGTTCTGCGCCCAAGGACGTGCTCAGCTGGAATCAGATGAACGTCGGGGAGCAATTCGCAAACGGTTCGCTGGCTATGATGATCAATGGCCCCTGGGAGCTACCCCTGTTACGAAAGGCAGGAATGAAGGATTTCGGTATCGTGCCAGTGCCCGCCCCGGCCGGGGGTACCTCCTCCGGTGCCCTCGGCGGTGAGGTGTGGGCGGCCGGCAGCAGGGGGTACAAGTCGCGCAAGGCAGCCGAGGTCATCAAGTGCATGGTGTCGAAGAAAAACAGTCTGGAGTGGGCCAAGCTCACCAATTATGTGCCGTCCGACCCGGAGGTGGCCGCGGAATTCAGTGCTGCTGTGCCCGCGATGAAGACATTCGTGGGGACCATCGGAAGCGCCAAGAGCCGCACGGCGGAAGTCGGGCCGGATTATCCGAAGTACTCGCAGGCGCTGTGGACCGCGGTGCAGGCAGCGTTGTCAGGGAGCGAATCGCCCAGCGCGGCGCTGACTGACGCGCAGAAGCAGGCGACGCAATGAGCACCGAGCCGCCGACCCGTGGGTGGTACACGCCGACGGTCGCCCTCCCGGAAGGGTAGCCGTGGTTCCGGCAGTGCCCAAGAACTCGACTGCGGTCGACGGCTGCAAAAGGCCGCAGCCGGACCGCTCGGTGGCTCCGGCGGCTCGCGGCAGACGGCTCGGAATCGGGTTCATCGTGCCGGTCGTCGCATTCGTCGCGGTGTTCTACCTCTATCCTCTGGCCCGCAATGTGGTGCTGTCCTTCCAGGACTACGATATCAATTCCCTTTACAGCGGCAACGCCCCGTTCATCGGCCTCGGAAACTACCGCCGACTGCTAAGCACCCCCGCCTTTTCCACTGCCGTCGTCAACACCGTGGTTTTCGTTTCGGGCTCGCTCTTCTTCCAGTTCACGATCGGCCTGGGACTCGCGGAGTTCTTTCGCCGCTCGTTTCCGCTCAGCCCGCTGTTGCGGTCGCTCGTGTTGATCCCCTGGCTCTTGCCCCTTGTCGTCTCCGGCACATTGTTCCGGTGGCTACTCGACACCAGCAACGGCGTCGTCAACCAGATCCTGCTCGCCCTCCATCTGGTCCAGGATCCGGTGCCGTGGCTCAACGCCCCCAACACCGCGATGGCTTCAGTGCTGATCTGCAACATCTGGATTGGTGTGCCGTTCAACATGGTGATCCTCCACAGCGGGCTGCTGGCTATCCCGACGGAGCTCTATGAAGCGGCTTCCCTGGACGGCGCCGGCCGCTGGCAGCAGTTCCGCTATGTCACACTGCCTCAGATCAGACCCGTGATCGGCATCGTCGTGACGCTCGGCCTGATCTACACGCTCAAGGTCTTCGACGTGATCTGGGTGATGACCAAGGGCGGCCCGGCAAACGCCACCCACACGATCACCACTTACGCCTACCAGCTGTCCTTCGGCGGGCTGTCGGAGTTCGGTCTCGGAGCGGCCGCGGGTGATCTGCTCATCATCGTGGCCGCCGTCTTCGCCCTGCTGTACCTGCGGGCGCTGCGCGCTGAACCTGGAGCCCGTGCATGACCGCCGCCCGCGCTGCTCGGAGCCGGCCCACCACGGTCCGAGGCGGACGGAGCCGGGCGGCCGTACCCACCTGGACGAAATCCGCGTTCGGTGTCGCCGTCGTCGCCATCATGCTGTTCCCGCTGTACTGGATGGTGAACGCATCCTTCCAGACCAATCAACAGTTGGCCCGGCCATCACCGCACTGGCTGCCCCTCGGCGGCACACTCGACGGCTACCGGGACGCACTGTCCCAGCAAGGGGGCCATCTGCTGGCATCCCTGATCATCGCCGCGGGCGCCACGGTCCTGACGCTGGCCCTGGCTGCGCCGGCGGCCTACGCGCTGGCGCAGCTGCGCTCCCCGGGCGGCAGGACGCTACTGAGCGTGCTGCTGGTCGTCCAACTCGTGCCCGGCATCGTCATGGCCAACGCTCTATACCAAATCTTCGCCTCCGTCCAGATCCTCAACTCGGCCCTGGCGTTGATCCTGGCCGATGCCACCCTTGCCGTCCCCTTCGCCGTGCTCATCCTGCGGGCCTTTATGACCGCCATCCCCCGATCCCTGCTGGAGGCAGCGGCATTGGATGGTGCAGGCGCGGTACGCATCTTTTGGCAGATCGTCCTTCCCATATCCCGCAACGCGCTGATCACATCAGGCCTTTTCACGTTCCTCTTCGCATGGGGCGACTTCCTGTTCGCCGCCACGCTCAATCTCAACACCACCACGTGGAAGCCGATCACACTGGGTCTGTACGACTACATCGGTGCCGGCACCAATATCACCACCTGGAACGCCGTCATGGCCACCGCCGTCATCGCTTCCCTACCCGCCGCGCTGCTTCTGACCATTGCCCAGCGGCACATCGCTGCCGGACTCACCAATGAAGCGGTCAGAGACTGACCGCGCCGTACACCGCCACTCGCGCCCCTGTACCGCCACTGACCCGCACAACAGCCCTGTGAGAAAGGAGCAACATGTCTCCGCCCGACGGCACAAGGCCCGCACCCTCCGCCTCCACGTCCGGCGCAGCCGGGACCAGCTCCCGGCCTACCGCCTCCTCCCATCCGGCCGTCTGCCTTGAGTTCGGTGACGCCGAGCACGTACTGCGGGTGGAGCCCTGGGGAGCCGACAGTGTCCGGGTGCGCTCGGCCCGACATCGTGTGCGCGACGACCTGCCGGGAGCCTTGAGCGCGCCCCCTGCCGCCGCGGCCGCAGAGTTGGGCGTGGGCCCCCATGGCAGCCGGACCCTCACTGTCGGGCGGCTGCGGGTAGAGCTGTCTCCCCAGGGCCACCTGCGTTTCGCGCGCACGCAGGACGGAACCGAGCTGCTGCGGGAGTCCGTCGGTCACTTCGCCTGGCCCGGTCCCCGCCAGTTCACATCGGTCGGCGAGGGCCGCTATCAGCTGGAACAGCGCTTCGCCGCCTATGACGGTGAACGGTTCTTCGGGCTGGGCCAGCACTCCCACGGGCGCCTCGACCACAAGCACATGGTGATCGACCTGGTACAGCGCAACGGAGAGGTC
The DNA here is from genome assembly GCF_040641675.1 of Streptomyces sp. NPDC020742. NCBI lineage: Bacteria > Bacillati > Actinomycetota > Actinomycetes > Kitasatosporales > Streptomycetaceae > Streptomyces > Streptomyces sp. NPDC020742. Next base: position 555,680 of record NZ_JBFAEA010000002.1, on the reverse strand, counting down.
ACCATCCCCTTCACCCTCTCCTCCCGAGGCTACGGTCTGCTGTGGAACCTGCCCGCCGTCGGACGTGTGGAGTTGGCCGCCCATCAGACCCGGTGGGTCGCCGACGCCGCCGATCAGATCGACTACTGGATCACCACCGGTCCGACTCCCGCCGGCATCATGGCCCACTATGCCAATGCCACCGGACATGCTCCCGTGCTGCCGGAATGGGCCCTGGGCCTGTGGCAGTCCCGCCTGCGATACCGGACACAGGAGGAACTGCTGGGCGTCGCTCGCGAATACCGACGCCGGGGTCTTCCCCTGTCCGTCATCGCCGTGGACTTCTTCCACTGGCCGCATCTGGGCGACTGGCGCTTCGATGCTGCCGACTGGCCCGACCCGGCAGGCATGGTGGCGGAATTGGCGAGCATGGGCGTACGGCCGCTGGTGTCCGTGTGGCCGTCCGTCAGCGTCGTGAGCGAGAACTACCCGTACATGCGGGATGAGCGGCTGCTGCTGGGGACGGAGCACGGCCAGCCGTTCCAGCACGTCTTCCCCGACAGTCAGGTCGACGACAAGTCCCTGCCCGTGGTGTTCTACGACCCCACCGACAAGCGGGCTCGTGACTACGTCTGGAGCCGTATCAAGCGCAACTACTACGATCTCGGCTTCCGACTGTGGTGGCTGGACGCCTGCGAACCGGAGATGTACCCCGAACAATTCGGCAACCTGCGTTACGCGGCGGGGCCCGGCCGGGCGGTGGCCAACTTGTATCCCCGCGAACATGTGCGCGGATTCTTCGAGCATATGCGGGCCGAAGGCGAAGACGTTCCGGTCAGCCTGGTGCGGTCCGCCTGGTCCGGCAGCCAGGCCTACGGGGCGGCTCTGTGGTCGGGTGACATCCCGGCCACCTTCGAGGCCCTCGCGGCGCAGGTGCGCGCTGGGCTGAGCGCGGGCCTGAGTGGCATTCCATGGTGGACCACCGACATCGGCGGATTCCACGGTGGCGACCCGGACGACCCCGATTACCGGGAGTTGCTCATCCGCTGGTTCCAGTTCGCCGTCTTCTGCCCGCTGCTGCGGATGCACGGCCACCGCGAACCGCGGGAGACCTTCGCTGCCGGCCGAAACGGGGGACCCAACGAGCTGTGGTCCTACGGGCAGGATGCCTACCGGATCCTGACCCGGCAGCTGCGGCTACGCCAGGACCTTCGTGCGTATCTTCACCGTCAGATGGTCTCCGCAGCCGACTGCGGTGCACCGGTCATCCGGCCGCTGTTCTTCGGCTTTCCCGACGACCCGGCCGCGTGGACGGTCGAGGACCAGTTCCTGTGCGGCTCGGACCTGCTGATCTCCCCGGTGACCCGACTCGGCGAACGGCACCGCCAGGTCTACCTGCCGGCCGGTGCCGACTGGAGGGCCGCCACCACAGGAATGGTCCAGGACGGCGGCCAGACCACCACAGCGGACGCTCCACTGGAATGCATCCCCGTCTTCGTACGTCGCGGATCCACCCTGGATGTGAGGTTTCCGGGCTGAACAAGGGGGCCTCTTGCCACGTCACCAGGTCGTCGGTCGCACAGCCGCACTCGGCTGTGCGCACTTCCGAGCGGCCGGTTCCGCGGAGGGACCTCCGGCAAACCCCCTCCACGGCCGGCGACGCCGGTTCTGCACCGCGTCCCTCGTGTCCGTGGCCGACGATTCCGACCGGATCTGCCTCGATCCATGAGTGTCAGTGCAGCTTGTTCGATTCTTTTCGCGCATGCACTATGGGACTGTGAGTAATGGCACTCAGGTGAATTGAGCAAGAATGGCCACTTCCGTGGGGCAAACTTGTCACTCTGGGTGGTCGAACCATGTCCCCTTGGCCATCATCAGCGTGGGGGGCACGGTCACAGGGTGGAGTGAAGGGGCTCGGAAACTACTGGGCTATCGCCCCCCGGAGATTGTCGGACACCCCGTCTCGGACCTCCTGATCAACGGGGAGTGCCCCGAGGTGGCCCGGCCCTGCCTGGTCGACGCCCGGGAGTGGAGCGGCACAGCAGCAGTCCGCCACCGGGATGGCCACCGCATCGATCTGCCCCTGCGCCTGCATCCGACATTCTGTGACGACGGAACGACCCAGGCCTTCGTCGTGACCGCCACCGCGGGGGCGGGCGAGGCGGAGTCCGACCGACGGATGGTGGAGTGGGCGTTCGCCCAGTCCTCCGTTGCCCTCTCCACCTACAGCACGGCGTCACGCTCATGGCAGGGGAACGCGGTCGCGCACGGGGGCGAGCAGCCCTCGCCGACAGGGCGCATGACGGGCAGGCCCGCCGACGGCGACGGGACGCAGACGGCCGCAGGGCAAACCGGAGCTGGCGAATCCAGGCAGGGGCAGGCGGCTGAGGCGGGCACCTACCCCTACTCGGACCTGCTGGGCGGCGACCGCTCTGACGAGGGGTTTTTGCGATGCATCCGCCGGGTCGCCGAGGAGGCCAAGCCAAGCCGCTATGAACACCTTGCCCCGGCTACGCCTTCCGCTCACCGGCGTGCCTGGACCATCGAGATGTGGCCCGTCCGCAGCCCCGACACCGGTCGGGTGGCCGGTGTGGGGGCTGCGGCGTTCGACAGTACCGAGCAGGTTGCCGCACGGCAGCGCCTGGCCCTGCTGAACGAAGCGGGCAACCGTATCGGAACCACCCTGAATGTGAGGCGTACGGTTCAGGAACTCGCCCGCCTGGCCGTTCCGCGGTTCGCCGACTCCGTCAGTGTGGACCTGCTCGACTCCGTGACCCGCGGGAAGGAACCGCCGCCCGGTCCAGCCGACGCCGCCGTGGTGTTGCGTCGGGTCGCGCACCAGACCGCCGACGGGGTTCCCGAAGCCGACACCGAGATCGGCGAGGTCGACACCTATCCTCCGCGCTCACCCCCCGCACGTGCCCTGACAAGCGGTCGAACAGTGCTGTGCGGAACGGACGACCCCGACTTCACCCGATGGGTCGCCGCCGGCGTGGGGGGATCCGGTACCGGGGCGGAGCACGGATTCCACTCGATCATGGCTACCCCCCTGCGAGCGCGGGGCTTGACTCTCGGAGTCGTGGTCTTTGCCCGCGCAGAAGGCTCGAACCCCTACGAGCAGGATGATCTGCTCCTCGCCGAGGAGCTCGCAAGTCGGGCGGCCGGCAGTGTGGACAACGCGGGCCGGTTCTCCCGAGAACGCGCCAATGCCCTGACCTTCCAGCGCAGTCTGCTGCCCCGTCACTTCCCCAAGCAGGCGGCCGTCGAGGTGGCGCACCGCTATCTGCCGATCGGCAGGGGCGCCGAAGTGGGCGGCGACTGGTTTGATGTGGTCCCGCTGTCGGGTACTCGCGTAGCCCTGGTCGTCGGCGACGTGGTCGGCCACGGCATCCATGCCTCGGCCGCCATGGGCCGACTGCGTACAGCAGTGCGCACGCTCGCCGGAGTCGACCTGCCCCCGGACGAGCTGCTCACCCACCTCGACGAACTGGTCACCCACCTGACCTCGGACAACGACGTTCGGAACGAGCCCGACCCCGGTCAGATCGGCGCTACCTGCCTCTACGCGGTCTACGACCCGGTATCCCGCATCTGCACCATGGCCAGCGCCGGCCATGTCCCACCCGTCGTGCTCTTCCCCGACGGCACGGCCCGAGTGGTCCAACTCACCCCGGGGCCGATTCTGGGAGTCGGCGGCCTGCCTTTCGAGCCCACCGAGCTGGAACTCCCCGAGGGAAGCCTGCTCTCCCTGTACACCGATGGCCTGATAGAAGCCCGCGGCCACGATCTCGGTGTCGGCCTTGAACGACTCTGCGCAGCCCTGGCTTCCGCCGAGCCCTCGCTGGACGTCACCTGCGACATCATCCTCAGAGCCCTGCTGCCCGAGAGCCCCGCCGACGACGTGGCTCTGCTCCTGGCGCGCACCCGTGCCCTGCACACCGATCAGGTCGCCGCCTGGTCGCTGCCGTCGGATCCCGCAATCGTGGCCGATGCCCGTGCGCAGGCCTCCCGTCAGCTGGCGACCTGGGGGCTCACCGAGGCAGCGTCCATCACCGAGCTGGTGGTGAGCGAGCTGGTCACCAACGCCATCCGCTATGGGGACGCCCCCATCGGGCTACGGCTGATCCGGGACCGGACCCTGATCTGCGAGGTCTCCGACGCCAGCAGTACCTCCCCTCATCTACGCCGTGCCCGCACCTACGACGAAGGGGGACGAGGACTGCACATGGTGACCCAGCTGACCCAAGGCTGGGGCACCCGCCAGACCCCCACCGGCAAGACCATCTGGGCCGAACAACGTCTCCCAGCCGACGGACCATGACGGAGCGCACAGTCAACCTGGCAACAGGACGCGGCGCCCAGACCCGTAGTGGTGCTGCGGCCCGCGACCTGACACATACGCTCGCACTGCTCTACCCGCCGTCCGGCGCCAACCGGGACTACCCGCCGGTGCAGCTCGCCTTCGTCGGCGGGGTGGCGGAAACCGCCACCACGTACGGCTATGACCTGCTGCTCACGCCCTGTAAGTCGGGGAAGGACCCCGCGTTCCGGCGGATGGTCAGTGAACGGCGCGTGGACGGAGTGATCGTGATGGAGGTCCGCCGTGAGGACGACCGCATCCAGCATCTTACGGAAGCGGCCTTCCCCTTCGTCGCCATCGGCCGGAACAGCGGAACCGAGGGCGTCGGCTGGGTTGATCTCGACTTCGCCGGCCTGGCAAGCAGGTGCGTTCAGCACCTGACCGAACTGGGCCACCGCAGGATCGCCTTCGTCAACAAGTCGGAGCAGATCGTCAACAGCGGGTACGGGTACGCGCTGCTCGGGAGCGAGGGCTACACCGAGGCGATGCAGGAGAGGGAACTGACCGCGCGTGCGTACCCCAGCGGCGACGATGTCGGCGCCGGGGAGGACGTCGTGGAACGGATCTTGCAGGACGATCCGGCCACCACGTCCCTGGTCGTCATGAACGAAGCCGCCCTGGAGGGCATCTACCGCGGGCTGACCCGTCACGGCCGCAGCGTACCGCGCGACTTCTCGGTCGTCGGCGTGGCGGCCAGCCGCTGGGCGGAACAGGTGAGCCCGCCGCTGACCGCGGCCGAGATACCGGCCAAGGAGATGAGCCGGATCGGCGTCGACCTGATGGTGGAGCGGCTCACCTCACCTGCCTCGTCACCCCGGCATGTCCTGCTGAAACCGCTGATCACTCTGCGCGCCAGCACCGGTCCCTGCCGGCCGGTTCTCGATTCGGAGCCGGAGCTGGAGCTGGAGGCGGAATTCCCTGACCTGGACTTCTGACCCTCCCCCTCCCAGCTGCGACCAGGTGACCGGCAGGGGCTGTGCTCCCTCTCATGGTTGATGGACCACCGCAGCGAGTTCGAAGGCCTGGTTCGTGATCGGCTCGGGGCAGGACCCGGTCGTCACACTCCCGTCGTCCGCCCGAAGGGCGGGCTCCGCGGTGTCTGGTGCGTGCGACCCCACGCCGGTAGCAGGAAGTGTGATCGGTTCCGGGTGGCGCAAGCCATATCGGCTTGCGCCACCGGGCTTTCGTCGAGAGGACCGTGTCCTGGATCGCTGGCTGTCGCCAACTGCACCGCCGCTACGAACTCGGGTATCAGCGGCTCGGCGTCAGTCGTTGCTGGAGCTCTCCCAACTGCGCTAACGCCAGCCCGGCCGGTACCACTTTGCGCAGAACTTCGCAGGAGCGAGAGGGTGTGTGCCGTCCGCCGACACCGTGGCTGCTCCGGGTGCTCGAAAGCGGAGAGCCGTAGTACAGCGGTGCCCACACCGGACACCGCACGCCGACCACGCCGTCCGACAGCTCCACGCTCTCCCGTCCGGCGCTGGCGACGGCTGCCTGAAGTCTCGTCTCGACCTGCTGGCTCGACCAGCTTGGCGGCATGCGCCGCGGTGTCAGCCACCAGCCCTTGGTGTACGGCGGAGCAGCGACTACGCACCTTCCGACTCGATTTCACCGGATCGTGTGCACGATCCGGTGACCTGGCCTTCTCGCTGTTTTCTCCCGCTGATGATCGAGGCGCGACTGACGCCGTCCGAGGACGCCTTCCGTGTCCCTCGGCATGTCTGGCCGCATGCACTGTCCGCTCAAGAGAAACGGCTCATCGTGCATTTGACTCCGCATGAGCAGGAGCGCCTGCTGGTCCATGTGGCGGCCGACGTGGCGCAGCGGCGCCGTGACAGTGGGCTGCTCCTCAACTACCCCGAGGTGATGGCCCTGCTGACGGTGCACGTCTTCGAGCAGGCGCGCGCCGGCAAGACAGTCAGCGACATCATGGACTCGGGTCGGCAGTTGTTGAGCCGGGACGAGGTGATGGACGGCGTTCCAGAGATGATCAAGAACGTGCAGGTGGAGGCCACCTTCCCGGATGGCACCAAGCTGGTCACCCTCCACGATCCCTTCCCGGAGGCGACGGAGGAACCCGAGGTCTACCCGGGCAAAGTCGAGCACCCGCGGCCGCCTCGCAAGCCGGACTGCCCGGTCGACTGCCGCGGCGACGGCTCGTCGTCGTGCTGTGACAAGTGCCGGGAGGCGGAGGCGGTGTCTTGGTACGAGGCGATTGAGTTCAACGCGGACCTACAGGAGGACGCCACCACGCTGCCAGGTGAGGGCAGGACGAGGATCAGGGTGAAGAACGTTTCGGACCGCCCGATCCAGGTCGGTTCCCACTACCACTTCGCCGAGGTCAACCCGGGACTGAAGGTCCTCAAGGTGGAGGTCCCTCCCGGTCTGGGGTCGGAGTCGCCCCAGGAGCTCAAGGACTGCGAGGCGGTGTGGATGCGGCGGCTGAACATCGCCGCGGGTACGTCCGTGCGCTTCGAGCCGGGCGACGAGTGCTGCGTCGAGTTGGTGGAGATCCGGGGCGATCGACAAGCCAGGGGACTGCGCGAGGAGACGCACCAGTGAGCAACTACCAAACCCCCCTGTCGAGCGGCAGGTCGGCGAGCTCACCGGAGAACTCCGCGGCGAGCAACGTGTTGAAGCGGGCCGAGTACGCCACTCTGTACGGGCCCACCACCAAGGACCGCGTCCGCCTGGCCGACACCGCTCTGACCGTCGAGATCGAGGCCGACTGGAGCGGCGGTCCGAAGCACAGCGGCAACGAGATGATCTTCGGCGGCGGAAAGGTGATCCGCGAGTCCATGGGCATGTCCCACATCCCCAGAGACGGGGATGCCGAAGGCCGCAAGCCCGTGGACACGGTCATCACAGGTGCGCTGCTCCTCGACTGGTGGGGGGTGGTCAAGGCCGACGTCGGTATCCGCGACGGTGAGATCGTCGCCATCGGCAAGGCGTACAACCCCGAGACGATGGACCCGATCCCGGACGACGAGTTCGAGATGCCGGACCGTACCTCCCCGAGCGACACGCTGCCGGTGCAGCCGACGAACTTCGTGGTCGGTCCGAGCACCGAGGTCATCTCCGGCAACGGGCGGATCCTCACCGCGGGCGGCGTGGACACCCACGTCCATTTCATCTGCCCGGAGCAGATCCACGAGGCCCTGGCTTCGGGGGTGACCACGCTCATCGGCGGCGGCACCGGTCCTGCCGAGGGCAGCACGGCCACCACGGTGACCCCGGGCGAGTGGCACATCACCCGAGTCTTCGAGAGCCTGGACGCGTACCCGGTCAACATCGGCCTGCTCGGCAAGGGCAGCACGGTGAGCACCGACGCCCTCAACGAACAGGTCGACGCCGGTGTCATCGGCTTCAAGGTCCACGAGGACTGGGGGGCCACGCCCGCTGTGATCGACGCGGCGCTGGACGTGTGTGAGAGCCGTAAGGTCCAACTTGCCCTGCATGCGGACTCACTGAACGAATCCGGTTTCCTGGACAGCACCCGCAGTGCCTTCAAGGAGCGCTCGGTCCACATCTTCCACGTCGAGGGCGCCGGCGGTGGCCATGCCCCGGACATGATCGAGCTGGTCAAAGAGACGAACGTGCTGCCCGCTTCGACCAACCCGACCCGCCCCCTGACGGTGAACACCGTCAAGGAACACATCGACATGATGGTGGTCTGCCACCACCTCAACCCCGACATTCCGGCGGACATGGCCTTCGCCGACTCCCGCATCCGGCCGTCCACCATGGCCGCGGAGGACCTGCTCCACGACATGGGCGCCATCTCGATGATGTCCTCCGACGCCCAGGCGATGGGACGCATCGGCGAGATGGTCATGCGCACTTGGCAGACCGCGCACGTCATGAAGTCGCGCTACGGCCCTCTGAAGGAGGACCTCGCCAACGCGAAGGTCCGCCCGATCGCCGACGACACCGACCACTCGCACAACGCGGACAGGTTGCTCCCGAACGACAACTACCGGGCGCGCCGCTATGTCGCCAAGTACACGATCAACCCGGCGATCACGCACGGCATCGACGGTCACGTCGGTTCGGTGGAGACCGGAAAGCTGGCCGACCTGGTGCTCTGGGAGCCGAAGTTCTTCGGCGTCAAGATGCACATGGTCCTCAAGGGCGGGCAGCTCGCGTACGCGCAGGTGGGCGACGCCAACGCGTCGATCACGACACCGCAGCCCTTCCTGCCGCGAGCGGTCTGGGGCGCCACCGGGGGCTCGCCGCAGAGCAACTCGTACAACTTCGTGGCACCGGGCGTGGCCGACAAGTTGAACTCGCGAGTCGTCACTGTCCAGGACAGCAGCGGGAACGCCACCGAGATGACGATCGGTCGGCTCGGCCTCGCCAAGAAGTTCGTGGACATCTCGACGAGCATCCGGGACGTCACCAAGGCCGACATGAAGCTGAACGACACGGTGCCGGAGAGCCTCAACGTCGACCACAACAGCTTCGAGGTCACCATCGGCGGTGAGACCACAGGGGACGCCCGCACGGAACTCAACGGAGCGACCGTACCGCGCGCCTACGTCACTGAAGTTCCCATGGCACAACGGTATTTCCTCTTCTGACCAGCCATTTCCCGGCCGACGACGTCGCCACCGCGACCGTGGTCCAGGCAAGCCCCGCCCTGCCTGGACCACGGCACACCTCCGACCCTGCGAAAGGCAACCGCTCGCCCATGAGCCGTGCCGCACTGCTCCTGCTGGCCGACGGCCGTTTCCCCGCCGGCGGGTACGCCCACTCAGGCGGCGTCGAAGCCGCAGTCGCCCACAAGGCCGTACACAACATCGACAGCCTCGAAGCCTTCTGCCGCGGGCGTCTGCACACCACCGGTCTCACCACAGCCGGCCTGGCTGCCGCGGCCGCCGCCGGATGCGACCCCCTGATGCTGGACGACGCCGCCGACGCACGCACCCCCGTCCCCGCGCTGCGCGCCGTGGCCCGCAGGCTCGGCCGGCAGATGATGCGCGCGGCACGCGCCACCTTCCCGTCAGCCGAACTCGACCGCCTGGCCGCCGAGCGGCCCCAGGGTGCCCATCAGCCCATCGTCCAGGGCCTCGCCGCCCGGGCGGCCGGGCTCACCCCGCAGGACGCCGCCTGTGCCGCAGCGTACGAGACCGTCGGCGGCCCGGCCACCGCAGCAGTGCGCCTGCTCAGCCTCGACCCGCTCGACGCCTCGCGGTTGCTGGCACGCCTCAGCGCGGAGACCGACACCGTCGCCGCGGCCGCCGCCGACGCTGCGGCCCGCGTGGCGACCGAGGGCCCTGACGCCCTGCCGTCGGCGTCCTCCCCACTGCTGGACGTCACCGCAGAGCAGCACGCCGCCTGGACCGTACGGCTCTTCGCCTCCTGAACCCACCCTTGCCTTCTGGAGTTTCCATGCATCTCGATCACCCCGTGACCATGCCCCACCGCCATACCTACAGCGTCGAGCCGCAGCGCGAGGACGGCAGCCGCCGCGCCTTCCGCGTCGGCCTGGGCGGCCCCGTCGGTTCCGGCAAGACCGCCAGCGTCGCCGCGCTCTGCCGCACCCTGCGCGACGAACTCTCCCTCGCCGTCGTCACCAACGACATCTACACCCGCGAGGACGCCGAGTTCCTGCTGCGCGAGGCCGTGCTGCCGCCCGAGCGGATCACCGCGGTGGAGACCGGAGCCTGCCCGCACACAGCAATCCGGGACGACATCTCCGCCAACCTGGAGGCCGTCGAGCACTTCGACGAGACCCTTGCCCCCCTCGACCTCGTGCTCATTGAGTCCGGTGGCGACAACCTCACCGCCACCTTCTCCAAGGGCCTCGTCGACGTGCAGATCTTCGTCATCGACGTCTCCAGCGGCGACGACATCCCCCGCAAGGGAGGCCCCGGCATCACCACCGCCGACCTCCTCGTCGTCAACAAGACCGACCTCGCTCCGCACGTCGGTGCCGACCTCGCGACCATGGCCACCGACGCCAAACGGCAACGCGGCGACCTTCCCGTCGTCTTCACCAGCCTCACCTCCGACGACGGCATCCGCGAGATCGCCGACTGGGTCACCGGGCACCTCACCCGGTGGCGGGCGAAGGCGTCGGCATGAGCTCTGGCGCCCAACTCTCCGAACTCAGGTCCCGCTTCGATCCCGCCGCCCCCGTCGCCGGCACCGAGGAAACCTGCGGACACCCAGACGGCATTCATGCCACCGCCCGCATCCGCGCCACGTACAACGGACGCGTCACCACGCTCCCCCAGCTGCGCAGCGACGGCCCGTTCCATCTACGACGCATGCCCACCAGCGGGAAGACCGCCCGGGTGGGAATCATCGGCGCGATGAGCGCTCCGCTCGGCGGCGACCGACTCGCCCTCGACATCACCGCCGAAGACCGGGCCGAACTGGACGTCACCACGGCCGCCGCCACACTCGCCCTCCGCGGCCCCACCACCGCGCCGGCCACCTACGACGTACGGCTGACCGCCGGGGAGCACGCTCGCCTGCGCTGGCTGCCACAGCCGCTGATCAGCGCCGCCGGCAGCAACCTGCACCAGACCTACACCGTCAACCTCGCTGCGACCTCACGACTGGTGCTGCGCGAGGAGCAACTCCTAGGCAGAACCAACGAGAAGCCGGGCCACCTCGTCAGCCGCATCCGAGTCCACCACGCCGGCCGCCTGCTGCTCGACCAGCACACCGCCTACGGGGATCCGGCGCCCGGCTGGAACGGCCCCGCGGTCCTGGACGGACACCGCGCCGTCGGCCAACTCCTCGTCGTGCACCCAGAGCTGGACGTCAGGCGTGCCCCCGTCCTACTCCGCGAAGGGACCAAGGACGGTTGTGCGGTCCTCGCGCCGCTGGCCGGCGCCCCGGCTCTGCTCGCCACCGCCGTCGCACCGACCTCCTCGGCCCTGCGAGAGCTACTCGACGAAGCACTCAGACACGCCCTCGGTGAGTAGTGCAGCTCAACCCCTCAAATAGCGTGCCAAGACGGGAGAACCGAACGCCCGATCGGGACTACTCGCAAGCAGGAATCTAGCGGGTGATCACCTCGGGCAGCGCGTCAGGGGTGATGTCCCGGGCTGGTTGTCGTGCATGACGCTCCTGATGGTGGGGGCGGGTTCAGACGGTGGGGGTGGTGCCGCCGTCGATGACGTGTTCGGCGCCAACGATGGCCGAGGCGCGGTCGGAGACGAGGAAGGCGACGAGTTCAGCGACTTCCTCGGGCCGGTTGGGGCGGCCCAACGGGATGCCCCCAAGGGAGTCCATGAGCCGGCCCAGCGCCGCTTCCTGGGTGATGCCGGCGTCGTCGGCGATCCTGGAGACGAGGTCGTCGGCGGCCGAGGTCTGGACGAAGCCGGGGGAGACGGTGTTGACGCGGACGCCGTGGGGGGCGACCTCGTTGGCCAGCCCTTTGCTGTAGGTGGTCAGTGCGGCTTTGGCGGCGGCGTAGGCCAGGGTGCCGTTCCACAGCGGCATGCGGCGCTGGATCGAGGTGACGTGCACGATCACCCCCTTGCCCAGGGCGATCATGTGCGGCAGGAGCGCGCGGTCCATGCGGACGGCGGCCAGCAGATTCGTGTTCAGCTCCCTGGCCCAGTCGTCCTCACCGAGCGCCGCGAACCCTCCAGCCGGCGACTCGGACCCGCCGAGGGTGTTGACCAGGATGTCGACACCCCCGGCGCGGGCGTCCACCTCGGCGGCGACGTGCGCTGTGCCTGCGGTGGAGGACAGGTCGGCGGCGATGAAGGTCTTCTCCTCAACGTCGTGGGGGCGGCTGCGGGCTGTGACGAGCACGGTTGCGCCGGCCTGGGCGAGGCGTCGGGCGATGGCGGCTCCGGTGCCCTTGGTGCCGCCGGTGACCAGAGCGCGTCGGCCTTCGAGGGATTCGCTGGTGAATGTGGTCACGGTGTGTTCCGTTTCCGGGTGCGGGCATACGGGGCACCGCTCCCGTCTCGACTGCTAAAATAGAAGCCACTAACTTCGATTTTAGCAGTAACTGAGGGGATGGTCACCGTGGCAAGCCGGATCAGGCTGGAGGACCGGGAGTGCCCGCTGTCCACGACGGTGGAACACGTAGGCGAGTGGTGGACGCTGCTGATCCTGCACGATGCCTTCGACGGCTACACCCGCTTCGACCAGTTCCAGGAGAGCCTGGGCATCTCCTCCAGCATGCTCACCACCCGGCTGAAGACCCTCGTCAAGGACGGCCTGCTGGAGCGCCGGCCCTACCAGACCAGCCCCGTCCGGCACGAGTACGTCCTGACCGAACTCGGGCACTCCCTGCGCCCGGTGATCGTCGCCCTGGCCGCATGGGGCAACTCCCGCCTCACACCGACGGAGCGCAGCATGATCCTCATCGACGCGCACAGCGGCGAGGAAGTCGAGCCCGTCATCGTCGACGCCAAAACCGGCCGCCGACTCGACGACAGCGCCACCTACGTCTTCACTGCAGGCCCCGCAGCCAGCGACGCGATGCGCATCCGCTATGCGACACGGCCGGCCAATGCCGCGCACGAGGCGTAAGGCTGCCCGGAAGAGCCACTCAACACCGCCGTCTCGGAGTACGGCCAAGGTCCCGTCGCTTCGCGGGACGGGACCGCCGTGCCACGAAGGGCAGGGCATCAGGTGCGGGGCAGCAACGAGCCCAGCGGCCCCAGGTCGAGGTTCAGGTCCTCCAGGCGCAGGCCGTGCTGATCACAGAGTTCGGTCATCCGCTCTTCGAGGTGCATGAGCGTCTCCCCGATCCGGTCCACCTGTTCGTCGCTCAGGTCGCCCTGGTCCACCCGCCGGATCGCCTGTCGCTCCATCAGTTGCCGTAGTAGTTCCACGATGGTCAGCACCAGAGCGACCAGATCGCGGCCCATTTCGTCGCGGTCGATGTCGAAGCGGCTCTCCGCCCGGGTGTGCTCGTCCGTCACAGGGGGCCTCCGTCCGACCAGGGGGCGGGAACTCGCTCGCTGACCGACGACAACAGCGCGTGGAGGGAGAGCCGGACCAAGGGAACCTCAGCGATGGCGATGACGAGGTCGCCGCTGACGACGACGCCCGTGGCCAGAAGGCGGTCCAGCAGGTCCACCAGCGGCACGCCGACGGGGCCGGCGAGGGGACCGGGAGTCTCCCAGGGAACGGGCCGATGGGGCGATGCCGCCGGCACGGGTCACACCTCCCCGACGAAGGAGTACGGCACCCACGGCCCGGAGATCTCGATGTGTGCTCCGGTGCGACGCCGCAGGTCGACCACGGCGGCACGGAGTTCTTCGGCCGCCGAGGCCGCGACCAGGTACGTCGCGTTGAGGATCTGTACCCGGTGCTCCTCCCCCGTCGCCTCATGGCTGTGCAGGCGGAGCCGGCGGGCGGCCGTCGCCAGGCCGGACAGCGCGGTATCGACGTCCTCGGCGATCCGCAGCGTGCGGTCATGGTGCTGCTCCCGCGCCCGGTGCAGCCCGCGCTTGCGCTGGAGGTAGGCGCGGCCGGCACCGGTACCTGCCGGGGCGTCGGTCCGGACGGACGCGGGCTCGCCTCCGCGAGACGCGGCGGGCGTGGCCGACACGTAGACCTTGACCCCCCATTCGGCACGGCCGTCGATACGGTCCAGCGCCGCGCCGAAGCGGTCCGCGTCCCGGCCGAGGGCCTCCTTGGCGCGCGCTTCGCCGTGGTAGAGGGTGGCCAGCGCGAGGGGCACCGTCGGCCCGCAGGCGGCCGCCGCGGTGACCACCTCATGGTGGGCCCGTGCGCAACGCTCCAGTTCCAGGCGGTCGTCGAGCCGCCGGTGCCAGGCCTCTTCCGTGAACTCGGCTGCCGGTACGTCCTGGACGACCGCGGTGAGCGCGCCGAACGGCAGAGCGCGCACCGGGGGCCCGTCAGCGAGCCCCGGGAGTCCGGTCAGGCCCGCGGGGTCGAGTCGGCGGCACACGGCGTAGACGTATACGGCGGTCTCGACCCTCGCACCGTGGGACGGACCGATGGCCGTGGGGTGTGTCGCACCGCTGAGCTCCTGCGTCGTCATGCGCCCGCCCCGCTCTTCGCGCGAGGGGCGCCCGACGCCTCGTCGCCGTCGGCCTCCAGGGCTTCCAGGCGTTCGCGCAGCCGGCGGTTCTCGTCCCGCAGTTCGCTGCGGGCCGCCTTCGAACTGAGCGCCGGGTCCGTCTCCCACCAGTCGATGCCGGCCTTCCTCGCGGTATCGACCGAAGCGACGAATAGCCTGAGGCGGATGGTGAGCAGCTCGATGTCGAGGAGGTCGATCTTGATGTCCCCGGCGATGACGATGCCCTTGTCGAGAACCCGTTCGAGAATGTCGGCAAGGTTGGCCGTACTGGGACCGGAATCGGGAGCGACACCGTACCGGTAGTCGACATCTGTCATGTGGTCACCCATTCCGCCGTCCGCCTCCTGGTCCGCGTCGCCTCCGTGCCCCTCGCCGCCTTCGTCATCTTCGTCCTCGGGCGGGCCTCTCTCTTCGATGCGCGGCCCCGCTCGCGCGAAATTCACCGCGCCGGCCCTCGCACGCGTATCGGGTCAGCATCTGTACAACAGGTAGAGCAGCCGGTCTTCTTCACGTTCGAACGCCTCGGTGGAGAGATGACCGTTCTCGTACTCCTGATTCAAGGCGGCGAGCCGGACGCGGATCAGTGCCGGATCGTAGAGCTCGCGGTCGGCGGCCTCCGCGAGTTGGCTTGCGATCCAGGTCACGCCCCGCACGGGAGCGAGCGGCAGGGTGAGCACTCCGGTGATCAGCCCCATCTCATACACCGGTGCGTTCGGCGGCGTGCTCGGGCTCCATGAAGCTGTAGCACGGGAGGGGGCCGGCGACCCTCAGGTCCACCCGGTCGCGATGGCGCTGGGCCAGCTGGCGCACCTGGTCCATGAATCCGTCGCAGTCATCCCGGTTGACCAGGAACGACACATTCATCACGCATCCGGAGACCTCTGGCCCGGCGGCGACCGCATGAGCCGCACGGCGCAGCTCCCTCACAGCGTCGCGCCCCGCTTCGGCGGCCCGGCGCGACAGCGCCGCCGCCACGGCCTCTCCCAGGCGGACGTTCGCCTCGTAGGTCGGTCGACGGCGTACCGCCTCGCGCAGTTCGCGGACGGTGCGGTCGTCCTTGACCAGGGCCGCGAGGGAGTCGTTGGCCGGCATCGCCTTGAGGTTGACCTCGACTCGGTCCGCGACCCGTTCCAGGACGGCCAGGTGGCGGTCCTCGGCATCCGCCAGCTGCCGGCGAACGGCCACCGCGTCGGGGGCGACCATGCCGAAGCGCATGGGGAGCAGCGGCCCCTGCTCGGCCAGCCTCAGCAACAGCTCCTGGTGCGCCAGAAGGTCACGGCGGCGGGCGCGCAGCTGCGCTGGGGCGGGGCTGACGACCGCGGCGAGCCGCCCTTCCTCGATCGTCGTCACCGCCTCTGGCGGATTCCCCACCCCGTGCAGAGCCGTGGGCACCGGATGCGCCGCCCGGACAATCCCGTAGACGTAGACGCCGTCGTGGGTCACCGGTCAGTCCTCCTCGGAGCTGCGCCGGCGGGAGGCCGCTCCGGATCGGGCGGGGGCCCGCCGGCGCCTCGGCTGCGATTCCTCCTCGGAATCCTCGTCCGTGTCGTCGCCCGCCCCCACCGCAGTGCGAACGGTGTCGCCGACGGATTTGGCCGCCTTCTTGACCTTGCTCTTTCCGATGCTCTTGGCGGCTTGGCCGCTGAACAGCTCGGGAACGGTGACACTTCCCGAATCCCGCTCCAGGTCAAGGCGGTTACATGCCTCGGCGAAACGTAGATAGGTGTCGACGCTGGCGACGACGATGCGGGCATCGATCTTGAGGATCTCGATACCGACCAGCGACACACGGATGAACACGTCGATCACCATGCCCCGGTCCAGGATGAGCTCCAGCACGTCGTACAACGTGCCGGCTCGTGGCGGGCAGGGGACTACCTCGCCGGCAAAGCCGGAATACGTGCTCGTGGCGGCCATCTGTTGACGTCCTTTCATCGCATGAGGACCGTGCGCTCACTCGTCGGCCGAGCCTCGGCGATAACGACGGGTGCGGAGGTACTCCAGCAGCTCGCCCTGCTCGTCGAGCTTCACCTCGTAGGTGGCGAGCAGGCTCGTGGTGTCGGGAATGCGTGGCAGCTCAAGGACTTCCGCCTCGACACACCAGCCGTCCTCGGTGCGCCGGACGGCCGACACCCCCTCGACACGATGTCTGATCAGGCTTTGCAACACCTCGGCCGCACCACGCGCGGCGTCTCCCGGCCTCACCGCAGGCGCCTTCCGCTTGCGGGTAGCCGTCGACGAAGTCCGTGTCCGCGATTGCTCTGCCATAGGTCAAGTGTGATCACCGCCCCGGCCACCGCACGCTGAGCAGGGCCAAACGGCGTCCCGAATCCGATTCGTGCCCTCGGCAACGGACTCGGCCCGCTCGCCGCACGGTGGTGCGGCTGTCGGCTCACTCCAGGACGGCGAGGTGGTCGGCGGCGCCCCCGCGCCACTCGATCAGGAAGAGGGTCGCATCGTCACTGGTGCTCCCGCCCCGCTCCTGTTTCAGGGTGTGGGAGAGCGAGCGCACCACCGCCCGCACTTCCTTCTCTGTGTGCTCGATGCGGTTGACCCAGTGGATGAGTTGTTCCTCGCCGAACTGTTCTTCGCCGGCTTCGTGCTCCTCGATCAGGCCGTCGGTGAAGCACAGCACCCGGTCGCCGCGTTGGAGCAGCTGCTCGCTGATCTGGGGCTCTTCACCACCGAAGCCGACCGGCAAGGTGGTCGGGCTCTGCAGTTGCCGGACGACCTGCCGGTTGCGGATCAGCAGCGGTGCGGGGTGGCCCGCGTTGACCCACTGCAGCTGGCCCGTTGCGACGTTGAGGCGCATCATCTGCGCGGTGACGAAGTGGTCGGGCCCGAATTGCTCGGCGATGGCCCGGTCCATGAACGCGTAGATCTCGGACAGGCCGATTTCGGCGCGTCTGGCGTGCCGATACGCGCCGATGGCGACGGTTGCCATGGTGGCGGCATCCAGGCCGTGGCCCATCGCATCGACCATGGCCACGTGCAGAATGTCCTCGTTGAGGGCGTAGTCGAAGCTGTCGCCGGCGACGCTGTAGGCGGGTTCCAGGATTCCCGCCACTGCGACCTGTGGGACGGACATCGCCAGCGGCGGTAGCAGGGACCACTGGATCTCCGCGGCCAGGCTCATCGGTTCGCGGCGCCGGGCGAGGAAGAACTGGTCGGTGTAGCTGTGCTTGGTGACCAGCATGTCGGCGACGAGGCCGGCGAATCTGCGCAACAGGCGCCGGTCGTCGTCATCGACGGTGTCCAGGGTGAGGGCCAGCACGCCCACCTGGTCGCTGCCGTCCAGCAACGGCAGATACATCCGAACGCCGTCCTCCTGCGGTACCTCGACAGGGCCTCCGTGCAGGAAGGCCGTGCCCGCGTGCGAGTCACTGATCAGCTCGGGCCGGCCGACGGTCAGCCGCCTGCCTGGCAGGGGCACCAGCAGCAGCTGCGCATAGTCCTGGAGGAGGATCGAGACGTTACGGCCGCCGAGCCTCGCCATCTCTTCCGCGATCAGCGGGGCGATCAACTGCGGCGGCATCTCGTGCGCCCGGTCCAGTAGCACCCCCAGCAGTCGCTCGCCGAACCCTTCCGACCGGTCCACCGCGCCCGTGTCCGCCGGCCGCTTACCTGCCGCCATACCCATGCCCTTTCACAAGCAGCCTCATTGCGCCGTCATCCGCTGGACCGGCCGTCTCCAACGGGTCAGTCACCGGGCGGCCTGGCGTTCGACTGCGGTGGCTTGGCCCGGTAGCACGGGCGCGGGTCTGGATGAGGTCAGGGGAAGGCGAGCCGGCCCGCGAACGGCTGAGCGCAGGCGGGGAGCAACGAGGCCCTGCTGCGCTCCAGGGTCGGAATGTTCGAGTCCGTTGCGGCCCTTCGGCTGCCCCACTCGGTGAGGATCCGGAGCACAAGTTCACGCCCTGCGCGGCGGCCACCGGCCGCACAAGGCCCCACTGGCAGACCCCCTCATGCGACTTGTGCACACGGCCTCCTGAAACCACCGTGATCAACTCGGACAGCGTGACCCAGCCAACCGGGCCAAAGGGCTCATTGAGCCAGTGGCGGCGTGTCAGGTTCCTCCAGGGCACCTGGCTGAACGGCGTGCCGTGGAAGGTCCGGACAAGAGATAAACCCCAGGCTGTTGACCTGGGGCTTTCCTCCGAAGCGGGCTGCGGGATCGACGTCTCGCTCGCGATGACCGACACGACGCTCAGACACCTTTCGTCGTATCTGGAACCTGAGCGGTGACTGCTCAGGCGGTGGAGCGAGTGGTCGGCAGGCCTGCTCCATGGCCGCCTTCGGAGTCCCAGACCGAGACCAGGGACAGTTCCATCTCCTCCGCGATCCGGCGTTGCTCCGCTTCGTTCATCAGGGCACTCGCGGTGAGGGTGCCCAGCGGATCGGCGGCCTCTGTCATGAGCCGGGCGGCGGTGGTCGGGCTGGTCTCCGGGGGGATGACCAGCAGGTCCCAACGGCCGACGCCGTAGGAGAGCAGCAGCAGCTTGTGGGGATCTTGCTCCGCGTTGAACCAGCCGACGCCCACCACATGCCCGGCGACGGGCACCTTCCGTGGGATGACCGGCCAGAACGTGGGATTCACCGTGACGTGAGTGATCCGCCCCCACAGCGGGTCGAGGACCGCGGTCAGAGCGGGAAGCTCCGCCGTGAGGTCACGGGAGCGGGGCCACCACGCACCGTCGAGCAGAGCCGGAGCGGTGCCGGCCGGCGCCAGCATGAGTCGCAGGGGCAGCGAAGAGGCCCGGTCTTCGACCGCCGGCGTATACGGAATGGTCGTGGTCATGACGCGGACCTTGCCCCGGGCCCACCACACCGGCCCGGTGTCGTGAATCGCCGAAAACGACACGAGCGTGGAGGCTGGTGTACGAAGTGCCCTCGGTAGTTCCAGCTTACTCCTGGTAAGGCTCGCCGGACCGATCCGGAGCGAGCGAATGGAGGCGCCGGAGACCTTGGAGCAGGCGGCCCGAGAATTGCGAAGGAGGGAGCGCCTCCCGTGCCGGCGGCCGGACACTCTCGTGCGAGATCGGCTGCCGACGGGGCTGTCAGCCGCAGGACCGCGCGCGTCGTCCGGTCAGCCGAGGAAGGACAGCCGGACCTGGCGTTCGGCGCCGTCCCGGTCGGTGTTCACCAGTACGACGGACTGCGAGGTCCCCAGCACCAGCGCGCCATCGACCACGGGCAGCGTGGCGTGTGGCGGGACGAGAGCCGGGAGCACGTGGCCCCTGCCGTGGCCTGGACCGCCGTGGCGGTCCTGCCAACGACCGTCCGCGGGAAGAATGTCGCGAAGCGCCGCCAGCAGGTCATCGTCACTGCCCGCGCCGGTCTCGATGACGGCCAGGCCGGACGTCGCGTGGGCGGTAAAGACATTCAGCAGCCCGTTTCGCCCATGAGCGACCTCCCGGAGGAACGCGGAGCATGCGTTCGTCAGGTCGTGCATGGTCTCAGTGGCGCCGGTGGTGATCGTGCGGGTGGTGAAGGTGCCAGCCATGGTTCACCAGTACCCGCCGCGGAGGAACCGCGCTCACGGCCGGATGGGTTGTTCTCCGGGCCTCCGCTCGCAGCCGAAGGGTTCGGACGCCGCCGGAGCATGGCGTCAACCGCGCTCTTCTTCAGCCTCCATGCGCCGAATACCCTGGTGCGTCAGCGTGACCATGGCCGGCGTCTTGCCCGCGGCCCAGTCGACGTGATCAGGCCCTCGCCCCCCAGATACGTGCAGGCTGCAGCCAGATCCTCTGCCGGGACCGCGCGATCTTGCGCCAGCTCGGTCCCGGTGAAAGCCAGCAGGCGGTTGCCCTCAGTGGCCTCGTACAGAGCCTTCATGACCTGTCTCGTGGTACGCCTTCCGCTCGGTCAGTGATGCCATGACTGCCACCTCTGGGAAGAACCGTGCCGCGCCCATCGCAGCGGAGGAGTGCCGGGACGCCTGATCGAGGGCTCGGCTCCGCCGCAGTCGCGCATCTGAGGCCCAGCTTCAGACCTCGTCCGCATACTCATGCCGGCCTCTCTGTCAGGCGTACGAGGTGCCCACGGGGTGAATGCTCACACCCACCGCCGCCCGTCATGGAACGGTTGGCTTCCCCCTCGCCCATATCGTGCTGTCCGCGGCGAGCTACCGACGGGCGGACATAAAGTTGCATCCGCAGCTGCACCGACGTGCGTTTCCCTTCGGCGCATCCTATTCTTCTTCCTCGCCGCCCTCGTATCCCTCATCGTATTCAGCATCTTCGTCGCCCTCTTCGGGCTCGTCCTCTTCGGGCTCGTCTTCCAGGCCCTCGGCGTCTTCTTCGTCTTCGACCTCTTCGTCTTCTTCGCCTTCGGCGCCTTGGTCTTCGTCGTCTTCAAGTCCCTCTTCGTGCGTTCGGACAACTTCGCCGTCGCGGATCTCGCCGCGCCAGCCTTCGAGGTCCTCGTTGTCGGTGAGCGTGACGTACCGCTGGAAGTGCTTGAGGTCCAGGCGCAGACGCCGTCCCTGAGCGCGCCAGATGTTGCCTGTCTTCTCGAAGAAGCCGGAGGGGTAGTACTCGACCACAGCGACAATGCGCGTGAGGTCCGGGGTCAGTTCATGGAAGCTGATGGCACCGCGTGTGGTGCCCTTGCCCCCTTCGGAGTTCCACACGATCCGCTCATCGGGAACCTGCTCTTGTACGGTCGCCTTCCAGCTGCGGCTGGAGAACGCCACTTTCAACTTCCAGTCGCTCTCGATCTCGTCCGACTGCGAGACACTCTTGACGCCCTTGGTGAAGCTGCTGAACTCCTCAAGTTGGGTCCATCGGTCATACACAGTACGCACGGGCATACCGATGTCGATCATCTCGACGATGTTGGTGACCTTCTTGTCCCCGGCCTTGCCGCCACCACCGAAGAACCCTTTCACGGTGTCGACTGCCTTGTCCTTGAGGTCACCGGCCTTCTCGCTGAGGAAAGCCTTTACAGGTGACTCGCCTCCGCCGAGAACCCGCTTCCCGACGTTCAGCAGGGTGCTGTTCCCGTCGCCCACGTCGCCCAGCCCCTGTGCAAGGTCACTGATCTTTTCTCCGGCCTTGTCCACCAGTCTCTGGCCCTGCGCTTCGGCAAACCCGGCCAGCTGCTCCTTGAGCATGTCGAGGCCGGAAACATTGTCCGGAGTGGTGCCGTCCTCCTTCGCGGCCATCGCTTACCTCCTGCGACTGGTGCGGCGGGATGTCTTCTTGGCTGCTGTCTTCTTGTCGGCCGTCTTCTTTGCGGCTGTCTTCTTGGCGGCTGTCTTCTTCGCCGCCGGCTTACCGGACGCAGCCTTCTTCGCCGGAGCCTTCTTCCCCGAGGACTTCCTTGTGCGGGACGGGCTCGCCGAAGGCTGCCTCGTTCGCCGCCGTGAGGGCTTCTCCGCTTCGCCCTCTTCCTCTTCCTCTTCGTACTCGGCCGGTTCTTCCTCGTCCTCAGCCGGTTCTTCCTCGTCCTCGGCCAGCTCCTCCTCGTCCTCCTCCGCCGGCTCCTCCTCGTCTGCCGGGGGTTCCTGTAGGGCGCTGGTGCGCTTCTGCAGGGCGTCAGCAAGTGCCCCGAAGCTGCGGTCGGCTGTCGCAGACAGCGCGGTGCGACCGGACTCCAAGAGCTCACCACGAACCTGGTCGATGAGCTGTGCGGCCTGGGGAGTGGCAGCTAGCTTGCGCAACCCTTGGCCGATCAGCTCCTGCGGGCTCAGCGCCTGACCGGCAACCATCGAGGCGACTCCGATGGCGAGCTTGCCCTTCTTGGTCCGGCCCAGTACATATCCAGCCGCGAGCGCGGCAGCCAGAGTGACTTTTGTATCGGTTTCCATGAATGGCCTCATGTCAGGTTCGTAGGATCGCGCCGCTCACGCACCACGCGGCCCCAGCGCGAGACTCCCCAGATGCCCCGCAGCAGCGCGAGACTCCCCAGATGCCCCGCAGCGCCTCTTGGCGGCAGTGGCCCCCTATTCCCACCTTGCCCCCACACACTCAGGCGCGCATCTCCCCAGGTATCGCCCTCGGTGCCGACGCGCACCCCGACGAACGGTTCGGGTGCGTCCGAGGCACTCGTAGAACTCCAGGGTGTTCACGGGGCTTTCGCATCACGATCGCCGATGACGTGCGCCTGACCAGGCGCCCCACAGGGGCCCGGCCCGGTACGTGAACAGTCCGTCTACTGTCGCTGCACGATGAGTCCACCTGGCCCCCGCGGCGGGGTCCAGGTGGAGCGGCGGCCGGACGTGAGGCCGGCACCGCTTCCTTTCTCTCCTGGTCCGCCGGCACGGACTCGCCGCTCCTGCCGTCTGCCCCAGGTACGAATGCCGGGTTGACGGCCCCGGATGCCGGAATGGTGGTTTCGCCAAGCCAGACTGCGGCTTTCACCTCGCGCCATCCGGCGGGCCGAACAGATAACCGGCCTTGCCGCGCCAGGTACGGGCCCGGCGGATGTCGCGGGCATCCCGGCGAACTCGTGGTAGCTGGTCTTGACCGGATTGTGGGTGCCGATGTTCTTGGTCAGCCCGTTCCTGACGGGATTTGCCTACTAGCCTCGACCGCGGATCATCGACAACAGCAGCCCGTGGGTCTCGGCGCCCGAGGCCACTACGAGCCCGCTGCCCGTCTGCCCGACCGGAGCGCCGTCGACTCCGGTGACGACACAGCCGGCGGCCCGGCACAGAGCGATACCGGCGACGAAGTGCACGCTCCCGGCCAGATCACCGCCATCGGTGACGTAGGCGGCGCGCATGTTGCCGACGGGATGGTTGAGCGTGCCGCACAAGGGGTCCACCAACCACTGGCGCACCGCGGGGCGCTGGTGTGGATCGCCGTGGCGCTGGGCTACTCCTCCTCCGACATCGACGGACGGTGCCAGCTGGTACGCCGTCAGGTCACCGAGCGGGTGACGGCGTTGGCGAGCATGACCGCGCCCGAGGTCGTCGTGGAGGTCGAGCGGCTGCACTCCCCCGCTGCTGGACCGTACGGCCGCCGCGCTGGTGCTGCACGACCGTGGGGCCGTGTCAGGGGCCGGTGTCCAGCTCCGTACGAGTGGCCATCAGCCGCCGTAAGGCAGAGGAGCACGCCGTCTCGCACTTCCGCGAACCGGACGAGGTCCGCGCCGACCTCGAGCCTCGATCGGCAGGTGCCGCCGGAAGCTGGGCCTGGCCCACGAACTCCGCCTGACCGTGGACGTCCGGCGCCCGAAGAAGAGGTGGCCGAGCAATGCGCACGGTCCGCGGAACGGTCAACCAGGTGCTTGCTCGGCCTGGCCGGTGTGCTGCAGCTCGGCGGACTCGACATGCCCGCGGAACGGCACCTCATACTGCCGGCTGGTCCTGGACCGCCCCGGCCAGGTGCTCCCCACGCGGCACCAAACGCTGGACGCAGGGCTGGTGGTGACCCGCCACCATCCCCGCACTGACCGTCTTCGTGCTGCTGATGCTGCGGCTGCTGACCTAGCTCCGGCGCCATCAGCTGAGCACGATCCTCGGTCGACAGCGACGACGGCGGCTCAGATCGCCCGCGGCATCCCCGCCCGGACGTGCACACGGCTGCGCCGCTGGATCGGCCGCCGCCGACGACGGATTCTGACGCATTCGCCCGCGAGCTGCGCGCCAGCTCCCCCTCGGGCATGCACGTTCCACCAGTCGCTCGGCACCCCATGATGCGGGGATGCCGGTATTGCGAGATTCGGGCGGGAACACAAGTTCCGGAACGTGACCTACCGTCCCACGTAATCACCCTCTGTTCTTGAAAGTGTCCTTCACCTTCTCCTTGGCCTCTCGGGCAGCACCCTTACTCTGCTTCGCTTGACCTTTGGCGATCATGCCCTCGTTGCCGACGGATCGACCGGCTTCCTTCTTCACCGTGCCTTTAACCTGCTCGGCCTTCGCCTTCGCCTTTTCGCTCGCGCTCACAATTCACCTCTTTCTCGCACACAACCATTAGAAGCAATAATGACACACAATGCACTCGAACAGTTCGATTTGACAGGAAATGGCATCCACGATGTTATGCCCATGCCATAAAGGTCCACGAAAACCGCAGAAGTGCTGGGCCGAGTTGGCGTATGTGACCCGCCCCCCCCGGCCGATACGCTCCAGGGCCGAGTCGCCTGCCGGAAGCCCGCGAGGTGTCTGGAGTTCGTGCCAGCAGCCTGCGCTGTCCGAGGCTCAGCCGAACAGCCGGGCGAGACCGGCCTGACCGCCAGACCCGCCTGAGCGCTCCGCCGACAACACGAGTTAGGGGGCCGGACGGCGTGTCTGCCGGCCCCCACTTGCGCTAGCCGGTCACTTCCAGTCGCACGCGTCGTTGCGGAGAGGGTTCAGAACCCTCGCCCAGGAAACGTCCGCGTGCCAGGATTCGAGGTCCCAGGAGATGCCGCTCGTCCCGTCACCCCCACCTGTGGGCACGTCGTAAACGGCGTGGCAGACGAACTGCTTGTACAGGGAGCTGTTCTCCGTTTTCGACACCCCGTGCGGGTAGGGCGCCAGGCTCCACATCTCTTTCCAGGCTCCGGCGGGATCCACGCGGGCTTGAACGGTGCCCCTTGTAGTGGGGAACGCGCGGACGACGACGTTCTGGGTCCCTACGGGAATTTCGACCCGGGTTTCCTTGAACAGGTCGGTTCCTGTGATGCCGGAATAGCCGACGCATTCCCCTTTGCATCCCTCTACGCCGTTTCCGGAACTCCAGAAGAGGGTCAGGTTATTGGTCGAGAAGCGCTGGTACCACGACTTGTACTCCTGGTCCCAGCCCTCGTCGGACGTCGGGTATCCGAACGCCCCGGTCTCCCAGCCGTAGTCGGCCCACAGTTGGCCGATCTTCCCCCACACCGGGTGTGCGCCGTGGGAGAGGGTGGGGTGCCAGTAGAGGGTGCCGCCGTCGAACTGCTGGCGTTTGCCCTGACCGTCTGGGTTGGTCAGTTCATCCGTTGCCGGGCAGCCCAGCTTCTTGGCAATCTCCCCTTCCTGATATTTCTTCAGGATCTCACCGCCGACCTTGTGGCCGCAGATCGTTGGATCGTCGGCGAGAGCCGGCGATGCCTGGACGGTGAGGGCGATGAGCGTGGAGGCGAACGCGACGGCTGCCGACTTGAGCAGGGCGGTCCGCCAGGGCCGTAACCCGTGCGATAGCCCCGTCTGAGAATTCCTCTGTCGAGTCACACCGGCCACGCTAGCGAAGAAGCCAATGACACGTGAAATATCGGCAGAAACCCCGGAGTTCTTCACATTGTCAACCAGATGAAAAGGAAAGGAAAAAGAATGCGATCGGTGGTTTCCGGCCTGCCGGAGAGTGTTCGCGTGCGGGCGTCATTCGTCCGGAGGGGTAAGGAGGTCACGGACAAGCGCAGGTGGGACGCGGGATTGTGATGAGCGGCCGTTCGCTGTTGACGACTCCCGCGCCCTCGTCGTACACCGGACGCGGCATCACAGCGGCCATCAGGTACTTTACGAACGCGCTGGAGGAACTCCTCACGACCGGGGACCCGCAGGCCCGACCCGATCACAGGCCGCTGCTGCCGCTGCCGGACGCGGTGGACACAGACGTCTCGGCTCGACGAAGTGACCGCAGAAGAGGGTCAGTTCCTGTTCAGGGTGCGCGTGATCCCGGCGAGTACCGCCGTTGTCAGGAGCCATCCCACAGCGATGAGGGCGTAGGCCAGCCAGGCGGGTGCTCCTCCCGTCCAGTACCAGGACGTGCGCTGGCCGAGGGACGTGAACGTCGACTCCACCTCCGTGAGAGCCCACCAGCACGCCGCCGGAGCACCCAAGAACCCACCGCCCGTCCCGCCCGGATCCTCAAAAGGGGCGCCACGAAGATCAGTTCACGTGCACGCGCACATCACCCTGCGGCTCCTACTGGAGAGGCGGTGCGGCAGGCGAAGCTCTCGGCCGCTCCCGCGGGGGACTGACTACCAAGATCCATGTTGTTGCGGAGGGCCGCTGCCGCCCGTTGTCCTTGCTCATCACGCCGGGGCAGCGGGCGGACTGCACCCAGTTCGAGCCGGTCATGGATAAGGTCCGTGTTCCACGCGCGGGGCTCGGGCGTCCCCGCCGCACGCCTCATCTGGCTACGCGCCTGACCGGTATCGAACCTCCCCGAACGGCCAGTCCGATGCCAGCCAGGCCGCCACGGTCTTGTGCAGTGGACCGTCCACTTCACCACGGTCCGCACGCACCCACGAGCGGACATCCGTCACGCGCTCGTCCGAGCGCGACGGGTAGATGTAGACGCAGCCGATCACCTCTCCAACGTCGTTGAGAACCGTGTACGTGAAGCCGGCCCGCTTCTCGAAGTCGTTCGCATGGCGTTTCAGGTCACGCAGGTTCTCGGCCAGGCTCAATCCCGCAGGAGGCGGCCACCCACGCTCGTAGAAGCCGGGGGTGGCACGGATGTGCTCGATACTCGACATCCAGGCGGCATGGTCGGCGTCGTTGTGTTGCGGCCCGAGGGGCTCCAAGCGGAACCCGTCGGCAGCAAGACTCAGGGGAACGACAAAATTGTCGGGGACAAAAGGCTGCTCAGACATGCCGAGAGGCTATCGAGCAGGTCCGACAACGGTTCTGGAGCCAAAGCTCGTCACCCGCCGGATAGACTACAGGCGCGGGGTGCGTGCCTCGATGCGGTGGTCGAAGGCGGCACCGCCGACGCCGACCGTGGTCACCCCACCGTCGACGGTGAGGACGGCCCCGTTGATGTAGGACGCGGCGGGCGACAGCAACCAGTCGATCGCCTCGGCGACCTCTTCCGGATCACCCGGCCGCCTGGCGGGAGTCAGCCGGTTCGCCTCCTCGTACGCCGCCTCGGCACCGCCCACCAGCCCCGCCTCCGCCGCGAACCGCGCCATCCGCTGGTCAGCCATCTCCGTACGCACCCAGCCCGGGCACACCGCGTTGGCCCGCAACCCCTGCGGCCCGTAGTCGACAGCGAGGGAGCGACAGAGGTGGAGCAAACCCGCCTTGGACGTTGCATAGGCGGCGTTGCCGACGCTGTTGCGGAGCGCGGCGACCGAGGCGACCGCAACCACTGCTCCGCGGGCCTCCAGCAGATGCGGCAGCGCGGCACGCAGCAGCAGGAACGGGCCGGTGAGGTTGGTCCGTATCAGTTCTTCCCAGTCCTCGACCGCGGTGTCGCCGACCGCTCCGCCCCGCCCGATTCCGGCATTGAGCACCACACCGTCGAGTCTCCCGTAGGCCGTCACCGTCGTCTCCACGAGCTCGCGCACAGCCTCGGGGTCGGCGGCGTCGGAAGGGTGGGCCAGCGCCCCGGTCTCCTCAGCCACCCGGCGCAGTGGCTCGAGCCGCCGCCCGGAGATCACCACCTGGTGCCCGGCCGTGCACAGCAGCCGGGCGGTGGCGGCCCCGATTCCCGTTCCGCCGCCCGTCACCAGGACAACACGCTGTTCCGACATGGTCGTTCGCCTCCGAAGGTGGTCAGCTTCCGGTTCCCCGCACCGCGAGCATACGAAGCGCCGGCACCGCCGGGTCGACCCGGGGATACCTCATCGATGCGCACGGCGTTGCGTGCCCTCTCCGCGCAGGCGGAGGTGAACCGTCGGCCCATTCGTCGTGGACGGCGACGTACGCGTCCTCCCCGCGCAAGCGAGGCGAATCGGAACTGGCGAATCGGAACTACGGGACCTCAAGGGCACGTGGAAGGCGTGCTCACTGCACAGGCGGAGGTGGTCCTCCCATGAGACTCGTATCTGCGCTCCCACATCGACCGGGCCGCAAAAACAGCAGAGCATCACATCTTCCCAGGAGTACCGGGACCCCGCCGGAACATTCCGGCGGGGCTCGCCGAGTTCGTCCGTCGTGAACTGGGCCCACTGGCCGCCGAAACCGACCCAGTACGCGGTCTGGGCCGTGGCCGAGGTGGACGGGTCGAGCAGGTGCTCGGGGTACAGAGGCACCGCCAAAGGCTAGGTTGCGGTTCTCCTTGCGGCTGGCGGTGCGACGGGGCGGCGCGGGGGCGCTTGGACGGGCGACTGCCACGCCAACTCGACGGCGACGTCGGGCGACAGATGGCCGAGCTGTGTGTCCGTGTCCCTCCCCTCAGCGAGGTGGACGACGGTCCGACCGGTCTCGTCCACGGACCGGACGACCTGCGCGGAGCGGTGCGCCAGGGGGAGGCACGGGTTCACGGCTTCTTCGGTTGATGCGGGGGCCGCGGGCCACAGCCCCCGAGCGAATCGGGTGGGCTACCTCGGGCTGATCGTGACCCTGTAGGTGGCTCCGGCCCTGCCGTGGGTGCTCACGGTGACGGTCTGGCCGTGGTCGTCCCAACTGGCCTTGTTTCCTTGAATATCGACGCGGTAGCCGCCTGGGTACGTGTCCCTGGGCACGGTGATCCGGGTGGGCCCCTCTGCGTTGTCGCGGGTGCGGAAGGTGAGCGTGTAGGTGCGGGTAGCCGGGTCGTACGCGAACGTGAGCGGGTCGCCCGCGACGGCCCGCGCGTACGGCTGGACGAGCAGCTGGGCGTTGGGCTTCGCGGCGCCCGTCTGGTCGAGGAAGCAGTAGCCGCCGCCCCGGCACCACTGCCACCACGTCCAGCCACTGGAGAAGCGGTCCAGGGAGGCCGTCATGTCGGTGACGAACTGGCTTGCGTGCGGAACGTAGGGGTTGCCGCCCCACTCCCCCACGATCACCGGCATGCGGTGACGGGTCGGGTAGTCGCTGATCGCGGCCTCGTAGGCGGGGATGAAGGTGCCGTTGGGGTCGTAGTCGGCGCCGGTTTCCATCGCGGTCTCGTAGAAGTGCGGCGCGTAGCCGGCGTGCGGGTCGTCGATGTGGCCCATCTGGGTCGGGACGCCGACACCGACGATGACGGTCGGTTCGACGAATACCCACGACCTGTGGTCGACCAGGCGGATCGCCCGGGCAAGGCGGTTCCACAGCTCGGTGAGCTCGGTGGCCTCGAAGCGGGCCGCGGCGGCGGGGAGGTCTTCGCCTTCGAGGAACTTCGCGAACGGCTCATTCATCAGGTCGTAGCCGAGCAGCGCCGGGTGCCGGCCCAGGGCGGAGGCGACCGTCATCCACATGCGCGCGTGCGCGGCGCGGAGGTCGGCGTCCTTGTACAGGTGGTCAAAGGCGCTCTGTACGGATGGCTCGAAGTACTCAGAGAACCAGTCGTCGGGTTTCGGCTCGAACGGTAACCCCTCGTCGCGGGTGGCCCAGTCGGGGACGCCGCGGGAGCCGAAGTGGGGGCCGTACACGTCCTGGTGGGCGTCGAGGATGACCTTGATGTGGTAGCGGTTGGCCCAGTCGAGGATGCGGCGCATCTTGGTGAGGTAGCCGCGGTCGTAGTGCCCGGGGGCGGGTTCGAGGTCGTCCCAGAAGAACGCGAGGCGCGCGAGGTTGAAGCCCCGGGCGGCCATGTCTTTGAGGTCGCTCTCGTGGATGTCGGCGAACGCGTTGGTGCCTCGGCTGTTCTTGTCGGCGAGGTTGAAGCCGCGCCACTGGAGCGCGCGGCCTTGGCTGTCGGCAATGAAGGTGCGGTCACCGACCGTGACCCGGTCTGGGGCGCGGCCGGGGGCGCGGTCAGGGGCCCGGTCGGGGTGTGCCTGGGCCTGCGTGGGGAGGACGCCGAGCAGGAGGGCGGCCACGGCGAGGGCGGCGGGCGCGACGCGGGAGGTCAAGCGCATGCAGGAGACCCTTTCGAGGATGGCTGCTGGGGCGGCGTGCTACTGGCCGGCCGGATGCTACTGGCGAGTGGGTGAAGTTCCCAGGAGTTCACGGGAGTTGGCGGGGCTTCCTGCTTCAAGGGCTCCCCCGGCGTCATCGCGGGAGATTCCCCAGGTCTTCGCCTGGGCCTGGCCGGCCTCCTCGCCTCCCAAGAAGATCGACAAGATAGAGATCCTTACCGACGCATCCGGAAGGATGCTGAGACGGAAGGACTCTCGGCAAGAGCCCTGGCCAGACGGCACCACCCACGCCATCCACGGATCCCAGACCCTGCGCATCGAGCGCATCCACGACGCTCCCGCCCACGAGAGCGCCTGGGTCATGGCCGCGTACGAGACGCCCGTCTCGAACCGCATGTGGCACCTCACCGCGACTGGCGCAACCCCCACCCCCGTGCTGCAGGAGCTGCTGGACCACCCCGCCGGCGGAGGGGACATCGCCGCACGTCCACGCGGCTGCAGCAAGGTGCCTGGCGGGACTGGCTGCTTTGGGCCTGGGCAGGCGCTGAACACCGCCGCAACGGCCAGAGCGCGAACCAGCCTGTCATCGACATGCTCACCACAGACGGCGGAAGGTTCCTGTCCTTCGCTCTGGTAACGGCACATAAGAGCTGAGCAGACGCCACGTCAACGTTCTGTCTCTCCGATCGAGGTCGGAGAGCGGAACCTAGTGCCACCTTTCATAGGCGGCGGAGGGGTTGCAGGTGGTTGTCTGCGGCTGGGTGCCGTTGGCCACACTGCTGGTCGTCATGCACAGTCCGTTGGACACGTTCTGCCACACCTTGAACAGGCCCCTGGGCTCCTCGTAGAAGACACGCCACTTCTGGGTGTCGGGGAGGAGGCTGCATTCGTCCATCCAGAGACCCGTGTGCACGGCGGTCGGCCCGGTAATGCACCGTCCCGTGTTCTGATTGACGAAGCGGTACATGCTGCCCGGGAGGAACTCCGCGAGCCACTTCTGCTCAGGCCCACCAGTGCAGTTCCACATCTGAAGCTTCGCGGCGTTCTCGGTGGCATTGTCGAGGCAGTGGCTCGAGTTCCAGATACTGATCGTGTTGAAACCCGCGGCCTGCGCCGGCGCGCCGGCCAGAGCGATGACCGGCATCGTCAGCGCGGCGGTGACGAGCACGAGCAGAGCACGTCGTATGGACATGGGTCAACTCCACTTTCCACTTGGAGATTAGTAAGGCCTCGCGGGCTGCCGGTCAGCAGCACGCAACCATCCCGGCTGCGGTGTCCGGGGCTCCGGGCTACCCCACGCACGAACGGCGCGGAATTGAAATTGCCGGCTCACAAGCCCCTCAGTGAAACGTCCCGTTCTGAATGGTCCAGCCGCTGCACGCCCACAACTGAAGCTTCGCCTCGTTCGCCGGGATCGTGTCGGTGTCCCTGTCCAGACATTCATCACGGTCGGCGTTGGTCTTCGTGACCCGATATACCTGATGGGGCACGGCGCCCTTGAGGTGGCTGTCCACCGTCGGGATCTGCGACGCCGGCGTCACATCGACGACGCGGGGTATGGCCGTGCCACCGTGTGCCGTTCCGGCGGTCGTCAGAGCTGCGGCAGCCGCGAACATCCCTCGATCACGCATGATGTTCCCCCAGCCCCGGAGCAACCCGGGTCACACTCCGCCACCCAGCGCGGCAGAGCAGGCAGCAGAGTAGACCTCACACCAGCATATTGGCACGGACACGTACAAAAGAGGCCGGAAGTTGCCGTACCGACCTCGCCGGAACAGCCGGGCACCGGCCCTCACCAGCGCCCGTGCGCGAAGAGCAGGTAGCCGTCTGAAGGGTGCGGGCAGCTGTGCTGCGGGGGCCGAGCAATTCCTCATCTTCACCAGCATCGCCTGCACCCTCATCCGCGTCCGCAGACTAGCCAATTGCGCTGACCTCGTAGTGCTCACCTTTCCACGTACTTGCATGCTAGAAGGGGGAGTTGGGTTCGCCCCTAATCCGGGAAGGGGGCGTTCGTGAGGACCGGGGCCGTGACGCGATGCCGGGCCAGGTTGTGGGCGGGGATAACCAGCTGGCCGTTGACCGCCAGTCGTCATTGCCGCTGGCGGCGGTGACTGCATATCACGGGCGTTCGACTTCGGGCCTGCGACTCCGAGAAGCGCTGGAGGCGGCCTCGCACGTCACGAGCATCAGCAGCAGACCCCCGTCATAGCACCAGGAACAACAAGATCCTGGTGCTATGACGCAGTCACCTTTGTGAGCCGCTGATCGCCGCGTGGCGGGCACGGGCGATCAAGATGTATCCCTCGGAATCCGCGACATCAGCGAGATCAGCTAGGACCTGCGGATCACGCTGCCCCGCGGCACGCAAAAGGGTGGAGCTCGAACTGACCGTCGCGGTGGACAGGGAGGCCAAACCCAGCGGCAAGGTCCGGTTCTGGGTCGTGGAGGTGGGCTCCGAGGTCACAGCGGCCTCGAACAGCGCCCAGCGGATCAAGCTGGAACTGGTTCCCCGGCGTTCTGGCCGTCCCGGCGCGGCGCCGTTGATCTCCGGCGGGAACCTGCCCGGCGAACGGTGAGCGCGCAGACGGGCCCCCCGGGCCGTGGGACGGCCGACCCAGCGGAGTACTAGCCGACCCAGCGGAGTACTACCAGTCGGAAGCACCTGTTTTCGCGAGAGGCACGCGATGCCAGTGAACAGTGACTCGACCCGCTCATTACACCGAAACGGCCGTCCGTGAGGGGCCTGCAGGCGGAACGGGTCGCCGAAATCATCGTCGTCCGTCACGATGGGACCGGTCGGCGTGGCTCGGGATACTTAGTGCGCGCGGACACCGTCCTCACCGCGGCCCATGTGGTGGCGGGTGCCCAGCAGATCCGCGTCCGCTCGGAGAAGGACGGATCCGTCCTGTGGGACGGAGAGGCCGAGGTTGCCTGGTCCGACGGGAACATCGATGTCGCGATCTTGGCCCTGAGCACAACTCCGAAGGCTCTGGGGCGGATCAGGCCCGCCGTGTTCGGCGCAGTGCGGGAAGGGGACGCGGGCCTGAGATGCAGTGCTCTGGGCTTCCCGCTGTTCAAGAGACGTCAGGACGCACGGGGCGTATACCGCGACTCCTTCCACGCGCGCGGTGGGATCGCACTCCTCACGGGGCGCAGGGAGGGCGTCCTGGAACTCCGGGTTCAGGAACCGGAACGGGATCCGGATCCGTGGCGCTCCCCCTGGGAGGGTATGTCCGGCGCGGCGGTGTGGGCGCACGGCCGGATCATCGGCCTGATCACCGCGCACCACAGGCCGGAGGGGCTGGGGAGTCTCACGATCAGGCGTGCCGACCGGTGGGCGGACCAAGTCGAGGACGAGGCGAGCCTGGCCGCGCTGGACAGGGCTGGGCTGCGTCCTCCGCTGCCGTTCGTGGCCCCGGTGTGGAGGAATCGCAAGGTCTTGATCGGCTCCAGCGTGGTCTGCGTCACCGCAGCGGCAACCGCCTGGTGGATGGGAAGGCCCGATCCGCTGCACTTGGAGATTGTCGGTACGTGCACGCGAGCCGACCAGAGACTGATCAATCGGTCCAGCGGCTTCACCCCGGGTGGCGGGTACACGGACGAGGTCATCGCGCCGGACGGCAGCACGCTTCAGAATGTCTTTACCACGGGGACGGTCAACAGCGACGGGTCGCTGAAGCTGGCCTGGCCCTGTTCCAGTACGGACCTTCGCGGGACGTACCGGGTGCGGGTGACAGACCAAGCCACCGGCCGGCGTACCGGTTGGAGCACCTTCGACGTCCGATACGTGCCGCCGTACAGGTGCCGCTTCCGGCAGCACGACGGACTCTGGTACGCAGGCAACAGTGACACGCAGGATGCCCTGCTCGCGCCCGGCTCGCACGGGAGGGAGGTCGCCGAGGCGCAGTGTCTGCTCCAGCGCCTCGGGTACGAACTCGGCACCGCGGGTGTCGACGGCAGGTACGGCGCGAACACCGATCGGGCCATCGTATCCCTGCAGACAAAGGGAGGTCTGCCGCCTGACGGGAAGCTAGGGGCGAAAACGTGGCATGCGCTGCGCACGGTGGTCCCCCCGACCAAGCGGTGATCCCCGGGGGGTGCAGGGCACAGCCCGCCATTACGCCGGGACACCTTCGAAGGCCGCACTGACGAACCGAGCCTTGCCGCCGATCCCGCGTTCCCTGAAGCCAGACCTGCCGCCGATCTGCGTGCCATGGAACCCTGGCGGGGAATCGCCGGGTACACCCAAAGCCACCAGGACGCTCAAGCCCTGGCAGCACCGCTACTCGGCTTTCCCGGGGGCATACGGCTCTACCCCCGGGAAAGCTTCACAGTGAGACCTTCAGGCGGTTAGATTGAGCGCGTGATAGAGCGCATAGAGGATGGCAGGAAGGGCTCCAATGAGCCCCGTCATCGCCGCAATCACTACGGGGAGCCGCTGAGTTGACCTCAGGGCCTTGGTGAGGTACCCGATGAGTACGAAGTAGGCCAAGGTCACGATGACCCCGGCTGTGAGCCACGCAGTTGGACTCATCACATGCATAACAGTGTTCTCTCCTTGCGACCGTGCCCAGTCCGGAATTCACGGCACGCAGAAGCAAGGGTTCCGTCAACGGCCCTTGGCATGGAGGGCCCGGACCACTCGCGGCAGCATGCCGATGGGCATGACGGTAGCCGAAACGGCGTCTGCCGCACCAGAGTTGAGGGAGATTGTGAGGCGGGGCCCCGGGATGCCAGTCCCGGGGATCCCCTCCTGAGCTGCCTCCGGACTGGGCAAGTCTCGGAACGCTGCCTCGCTGATGCTTCCAGCTCCGCATAGACGATCGGTATACGTTTGATAGATGCCTTGCTACCGTGGCCGAGGGAGGGAGCGATGAGACAGGAACGGGCGTTCGATCCACGCCTGCGCTTCGCCGTACTTGGGCCGGTGAGGGCCTGGCGCGGTGATCAGCCGCTGGCGGTCGGCTCCCCGCAGCAGCGAGCCTTGCTCGCGGCACTCCTGCTCCGCGGCGGCCGCACGGCTAGCGCATCCGAACTGCTCGACGCCCTCTGGGGTGAGGAACCACCGCACGCTGCATTGGCGGGCATGCGCACGTACGCCTCCCGGCTGCGCAAGGCGCTCGGCCCAGACTCTGAATGTCTGGTCAGTGAGTCTGGCGGGTACGCAATGCGGATCCCCGACGATGCGCTCGACCTCAAGCTCGCCGAGCGATACGCCGCCGAAGCGGAAAAAGCCCGTAGCAGTGGCGACCTCAGCGGGGCCCGGGACCTCATCAACCACGCACTGGCACTCTGGGAGGGCGAGCCGCTGACTGGAGTCGCCGGCCCATACGCCGAGTTGCAGCGCACCCGGCTGGCGGAGTGGCAACTCCAGCTCCTGGAGACCCGCCTCGACCTGGACCTCGAACTCGGCCGCCACTCCGAGGCAATCTCCGAGCTCACTGCCCTGACCGCCGCGCACCCATTGCGCGAGCGGCTGCGTGGACTTCTGATGATCGCGCTCTACCGCAACGGTCGCCAGGGCGAAGCACTAGCCGTGTACGGCGATGTTCGTCGACTGCTCGCGGACGAACTCGGTGTCGACCCGAGCGGTGAGCTGTATGAGATCCAACAGCGCATCCTGCATGCTGAAGCGAGCCTGGCAGGTACGGGCTCACCGAAACCGGACACGCAGACGCATACCACCGTTCCACTGGCCGAGCCATCGGTAACGGTCCGACCTGCCCAGCTGCCGGCAGCCATCGCCGACTACACCGGCTCCGAACTCCTGGTCGAGAAACTCGCCCAGCATCTGTCCACGGCCAGGGGCAACGTCATGGCGGTATCCGCCGTCGCAGGGATTGCCGGCGTCGGCAAGACCACACTGGCCGTACGCGTCGCCCATGGCATCCGGAGCGAATTCCCGGACGGGCAGCTCTATTTCGACCTACGGGGAGCAGGCACCCAGCCGGCCGATCCGCATTATGTGCTGGGCGAATTCCTTCAGGCGCTTGGAGTGCAGAGCGGCGCAATCCCAGACAGCTTGGATTCGCGCGCGGCTCTGTACCGGTCCGCCTTGGACGGCCGCCGCGTCCTCGTCCTGCTGGACAACGCCCGCGATGCGCACCAGGTGCGCCCCCTCTTGCCTGGCACGCCAGGGAGCGCCACGCTGATCACGAGCCGGACGCGTATGGTCGACCTGAGCGTCGCACACCTCGTGGACCTGGACATCATGTCGCCGGAGCACGCGCGGCAACTCTTCGCCAAGATCGTTGGTGAAGATCGAGTCGCCGACGAGCAGGATGCCGTCCTCGCTGTCATCGCCGCCTGCGGCTTTCTGCCACTGGCCATCCGTATCGCCGCCTCGCGCCTAGCTGTCCGCCGTACCTGGACGGTCTCCACCTTGGCTTCCAAACTGGCCAACGAGCGGCGAAGGTTGGATGAGCTCCAGGCCGGCGATCTCGCGGTCAAGGCCACTTTCGAGCTGGGTTACAGCCAGTTGAGGCCCGCTCAAGCCCGTGCCTTCAGGTTGCTGAGTCTCGCCGACGGCTCCGACTTCTCACTCGCGGCAGCGGCAGCTGTTCTTGAGCTGTCAATGCAGGATGCCGAGGACATCCTGGAGTCCTTGGTTGACGCATCCCTGCTGGATTCGGCGGCGCCGGGACGGTACCGCTACCACGACCTTGTGCGGCTGTATGCGCGCGCGTGCGCTGGGCGCGACGAGGAGCAACCGGGCGACCCGCACGCGCCGCTCTCGCGGTTGCTTGACTTCTACCTGGCGACCGCTGCGGGCGTGTACGCGATTGAGCGACCAGGCGACACGACCGTGGCACACCTGGAGGTGGCCGACGGTGCCGGGCTCACCTTCACGGAGTACCGGTCAGCATTCGACTGGCTCCATGCCGAAGCCGAGTGCTTGCTCGCGTGTGTTCAGCAGGCAACCGCGGCCGGCCTGCTCCGCAGAGCGGCCGACCTGCTGGTGGCGGCCACGGACCTCGCAGAGTCTGGCGTCAGTTCCAGGCGGTTTGAGTCCGCTGCCACGGCGGTACGTGATGCCGCCGCTCGTGCCGGCGACCAGCTTGTGGAAGTACGCGTGCGGACGCTCCTGTGCAAGGTACACACCATCGCAGGGCAATTCGCGGCAGCGGAGGAGGAAGCCAGGCAGGCAATGCTGCTGTGCGAGGCGGTCAACGACCCGTGGGCCGCGGGCAATGCACCGAATGAACGAGCAATCGTCGCCTCCAGCGAAGGCCGTTACGTCGAGGCGGAGGCATACCTCCGCCAGGCCATCAACAGCTTCCGGGCCGACAACAACCAACCCGGCATTGCCGGCGTGCTGTGCAATCTCTCCCGGCTGCGGTTGCTCACCGGCCGAGTAGATGGTGCTGTGCAACTCGCCACGGAAGCGATCGAAATCTACGACCGCCTCGGACTCGCATCGCGCGGCGCCAACGCACGCTACGCCCTCGGCCTCGCTCTGACCCAAGCGGGCTCGCTCGGTGAGGCACTCGGCTTCTTCCACAAGGCACTCGACGTTTTCAGGAGCGGTCGGCAACGCTTCTGGGAAGGGGTGACCCTCTTTCGAATCGCAGAGGTGCACCTTGCTGCCGACAGAACGGGGGATGCAGCCTTCGCGGCAGAGCAGTCGCTTTCGGTGACCCAGAACATCGCTGGTGACTGGTGGCGCGCCAACATCCTGACCGTCCTGGGGCGTGCGCTCGACGGAATCGGTGAGCTCGACCGAGCCCGTGCCTGCTGGCGCGAGGCGCTGTCCATCTACGAAGAGCGTGGATCCCACGAAGCCGAAACCGTCCGAACTCTCCTCGGCGAGCGCCCCAGCACATCAATCCGGGCCGTATAGAGGCCGGCTGGCCCTTCCATGTTGTTGTTGCGCGATGCGCTGATCTTGGTGCAGGTCGTCGGGCAGGGGCTGTTCGAGGAGGTCGCCGTCATACAAGGGCTACCCTCAATGCGAAGGTGACAGCCTGCTTTTGGCTCGCTTCCCGCACCCCCCTCCCGGGCTGACGACGACCCGCTCGGCCGGTCGGAAGTTGCCCTACTCCGCTGAGTTGCGAGCCCTCAAGGGCAGCTGACGGACCTTCCCGTCAGCTCCGGTTTCCCCTGCCGTTTCTGGTTACAAGCCCTCCAGTGGTGCCCACAGCTCGCCGGTTTTCGGCGGCCTGACGCCGCTTCTTCGCCGATGCTCATTGGCTGCCGCAGCTGGCGTCTTGAAGAAGCTCGGGCGCCTCCGTTGCCTGATGCTGCTAGGGCGTGTAACGAAAGTGCCTGATAAGGACGACGGAGAGTCCATTTGTGAGCCAGAATGATTGGATGGTCACGCTTGAGACTCCCCGTTTGATCCTGCGTCGCTGGCGCGAGGAAGACGTTGCGCCCATGGCTGCCGTCAATGCCGACCCTGAGGTCATGCGGTGGATCCGTGACGGCAGCGTCCGTGACGAACAGCAGACTCGCGACGGGGTCCAGGCATGGGAGAGCGAGTGGGAGTCACAGGGCTTCGGCCTGTTCGCCGTGGAGATCCGGTCCACTGGCGAGCTGGCCGGGTTCACCGGCCTTTCGGTGCCCGACTTCTTGCCGGAGGTGCTGCCGGCGGTTGAGGTCGGCTGGCGGCTGGGACGTTCCCACTGGGGGCAGGGCTTGGCCACCGAAGCCGCTGCGGCCGCTGTACGGTTCGGGTTCGAAGAGCGAGGGCTGAAGCGGATCGTCAGCATCACTCAAGTGGGCAACCACGCCTCCGAACGGATCATGACCAAACTGGGGATGCAGCCGGTCCGTGAGACCGTCCATCCCACCGGCGGTCGGCTAGTACGGGTGTTCG
Source organism: Streptomyces sp. NPDC020742 (assembly GCF_040641675.1). Taxonomy (NCBI): domain Bacteria; kingdom Bacillati; phylum Actinomycetota; class Actinomycetes; order Kitasatosporales; family Streptomycetaceae; genus Streptomyces; species Streptomyces sp. NPDC020742. The sequence continues at coordinate 516,875 of NZ_JBFAEA010000002.1, read as the reverse complement.
AGTTGTCGTCGGACCAGTACGTCACAACCACTCATTGATGGCGGCAACGAGGACGGTAGCCTCGTAGCAGACCGTGAGTTCGTCGTACCTGGTGGCCACGGCTCGATGTCTCTTGAGGCGATTGATGCCGCACTCGACCGCGTGCCGGGCCTGGTGGGGCGTGCATCCCCAGCGCATTGTCATGCGCAAGTCAGGATGACCTTGCCAAATTTACCCGGGCCAGCGAGCCGGGCGTAACCATCGGCGTACCGGTCGAGGGAGAAGGTCGTGTCTACGGGGACCCGCAAGCGACCGTGGGCGAGTAGGGGAACCACCGAGGTGCGAACGAGGTTGGCCAGCAGCGCCTTCTCCGCGTGCGTGCGGCCGCGGATGGTCGTTCCGATCAGATGGCCGCGTACCAGCATGAGGTCGAACATCCGCAGCGGCACCGTAGCGCCGGCCTGCACCCCGACGATGAGGACCTTGCCGCGGCTGCGCAGCAGGGCGACCCGTTGCAGGCAGTCCTGTCCGCCGACGAGTTCCACGATCACGTCGTACGGCCCGTGCTGTGCTTCACCGGCGGGAGTGACGACGTCGACGCGTGCGCCGTCCGGGGCGAGCGCCTTCACCTGGTGGTGAAGTTCGGGACGGCGCACACTTGCCACGGTATGCGCTCCGGAAACCGCGGCGACCTGCACCATGGCCGTTCCCACACCGCCTGCCGCACCGGTGATCAGTACACGGTCGCCCGCGCAGACCTGGGCCTGGGTGATCAGGGCGTCCCAGGCGGTGCTGAAGGCTTCCGAGAAGCCGCCAGCCTCCTGCCAAGACAGGGCATCCGGCACCGGAAGCAGGAGATCGGCAGGGACGGCGATCCGCTCAGCGTGACCGCCGCCACCGACCAGTGCCATGACTCGGTCTCCGGTGGAGATTCCAGTAACGGCGCTCCCAACGTGCTCGACTTCACCGGCGATTTCCAGGCCGGGCACGTCGGTTGGCCATCCCGGCGGCGCCGGATAGTCCCCCCGTGCCTGCTGCAGGTCGGCGGCGTTGAGACCTGCGGCGCGCACGCGGACCACCACATCTCCCGGTCCCGCCACCGGTCCCGGCCGTTGGTCCAGGTGGAAATGCCCATCGCAGTCGATCACTACAGCCCGCATGAGCGCACTCTATGTCCGGCCGCGAGGGGGCGTCAGACAGTTACAGCCACTCGTTGACGCCGACGCCCTCGCCGGGGTCCTGGACCAGCCGCGGACCGAGGAGTGGACCGAGGAGCCAACCGGTATGAAGGTCCGCGCCATGGAAAGCCCTGAGCGGATGGAGCTGTTCGTCTCCTGCACTCTGCCTTCCGGCTTGATCCGGATGCTGTTCCCTCAGGCCGGCAAGGGCACGCTGCTCGCCGAGGACCCGTACCCGTCCTCCACTGCGACCGCGAATACCGCGACTGTGAAGCGAACTTCGAGATCCTTCCGCTCGACGGGCCCGCGGTCGAGCAGCACCCCGGGGCCTTCCCCCTCGACACCCCGCTGAACCGCGTCCTCGCCACCTGGCAGTAGCACGTCGGCGCGGAGTGCCCGCCGCTCGCCGGCAGGCACCCCACCGTACGCACTTCGCCGTCCACTCAGCCGGGGGACCTCATGGACCTGCACGGCTCCATAGCGTCAGTGCTTCCCACTCATCTCCCGATTCCGTCCCGCCTGCCTGCCCCTCCCCCAGCGCGTGGACACCCTGGTCGAACTCGCAGACACCGCAGCGGCCAAGGCGGACCAGGGCCTGGCATCCGCGGTCTACAACCAGGCTGCACTCATCGCCTCCGCCATCGGGCGCCCCGACCTCGCACGGCAGTCGTGCCACCAGCACGCCACTGCCTACCTCCCAGCTGCAACGTGACCTTGCCGCGCAAGTCCACAGGCATCCGTACGGGGACGCTCTCAGCGGACCCAATCTCGTCACGGCCCGTATGAAGCTCAAGCTCGTCGACGGCCAGGCCGAAGACTGACCAGAGCCACATGCAAGGCGCCCCGCCCGAACTGGGCGGGGCGCCTTGCGTTCTGCGCGCCAGAGCTCCATCCGCGGCCGACGGGCGACTGCCTGGTTCCGGTCGAGCTACCTACTCCACCGCATACAGCAGGTTGTACTCAGCGCCACCCGCCCTGAAGCGCAGACTGCGCTCACCAGGCGTATCCGTGATCCACTGCTCCCCGAGCTTGCCGTCCCCGGCTGTTCCGCCGACCTCCCCGAGAGAGACGGCAATCGTTCCCGTGAAGTCGCAGTCGTACTTGACGGTGTACATCCGGTCTCCCAGCACCGTCCCGTTCCACACAGTGCCACGATTCTGGACAACAAGCCTCGGCTCGTCGACGCCGCTCCAGCCCTCGGTCGTGACGCACTTGAGCTTCTCCAGATAGAGCTTGGCCATACCGTCCCCTGTGAAGGATCCTTCTCGACGCTTCACATCCTGCCGAGCCTCAGTAAACGATCACTAAACGAATGAACGCGGTAGTCGCCGCCAGGACGCTGCCCCGCCCGGGGAGGGCGGGGCAGCGCTGAAGCCCTCGTCAGGTCAGCCAGTGCGCCCCGGCACCACCAGCCCCAGGCGCAACAGGTCCTGGGCACGCTCCAGGTCTCGCTCCGTGCGTAGCTGCAGCTCCAGGTCCCCGTGCCGTGGTGGCCGAGCCCTGTCACGTTCCGGGTGAAGCCGGGAATGAGATCGCCCCCTTCAGGTCAGCCTTGAGGTAGACGAGGAGCTTGGTCTGCTGTGGCGGACAGACGCACGCGAAGTTCCGCAGGTGTTGATAGGCGCGGTACTGCTTGCGCCGGACCCTGGTGATGCCGTCGCCGAGGCTGCGCAGTGCCTCGTCGAGGGCTGCAGCCAGATCCGTCAGTACGCGGTCCTGGCTTCGCGTGCTCGGCACGCCGGCTGCGCGACGCCGGGGAGCCGCGGGGGTAGTCGTCGGTCCGGGGTACGAAGCCACGGCCTCAAGGGCGATGTGATCGGCGCCGAAGAGGCGGTAGCGGACGCGGTCGATGCTGCGTCGGTGCTCGCGTACGGCATGGATGTCGTAACGGGTGAAGTCGCCAGCCGCGCAGATCAGCCTCGGTGCGTTCCACAGCTCCTGGGACGCAGCCGTGGCCCCGAGCCGGTCGCGGACCCGGTACCCGAACTCGGCCTGGTGATCCATCAGCCAGGACAGGTAGAAGAGTCCCTGATTGATCACGCCTGCGTCCGTGTCGCACCTGTATTCGAAGTTGGGGCCGCTGCTGTAGCTGGGGTGTGACCGAGATACGCGCCAAACGGGCAACGGGATGATCTTGAAGCACTGATCCGCTCGGATTTGCCTGCGGCGACGTGCAGCGGGGTCGCGTACGGCGACGTGCCGGGCGGCCGAGTCGACGCCGGGGCGGGCGTAGCGCTCCAGGGAGCGATGGACAGCTCCCGGTTGACGGTGTCGGCGTCCATCTCGTCCGCCCGCGCCGGTCAACCATTTCCATAAACTATGAATATAAAAACGCTATGCTTCGACCATGAGTCGTCAAGACACCGCTCCTGGCGCGTCCGCCGCCATCGGGGCAGCCCTCTACGGCCTGGCCACCAGGGCCGCGAGACGCCTGCCCCGGGACATGAGCCTGACGTCCGCCGCCACCCTGGCCACCCTGGACCGGACCGGCCCCCGGCGCATCACCGATCTGGCCGCGGTCGAGGGCGTCACCCAGCCCGCGATGACCGCCCTGGTCCGGGTGATGGAGGAGTCCGGCCTGGTCGAGCGACGGGGCGACGCGTCCGACAAGCGGGTCACGCTGGTGTGCCTGACCGAGGCCGGCGCCTCCTACGTCCGGACGCGGCGCCAGGCGGGCGTCCACGCGTTCGAGCGGCTGATCGGCGAGCTCACCGGCGACGAGGTCGAGGCGCTGGTGGCGGCCCTTCCGGCGCTGAAGCATCTGGCAGAGCTCGAAAGCCAGGACCGCGAAGGGCCGAAGCAGTGACCGGGCAGCCGGTCGGCGGGGTCGCGGTGAAGGCGTTCCCGGTGGCGCGTTCCGAGGCGCGGCTGCTGGTCCCCGCCCTGATGTTCATCGCTCTGGTCGTGGCGGCGGTCGCCAGCCTCGGGACGCCGCTCATCACCAGCGTGGCGACCTCGTTCCACGTCTCGCTCGGCAGCGCGCAGTGGACGCTGACCGTCGCGCTGCTCAGCGGCGCCGTCGCCACGCCGGTCCTGGGCCGGCTCGGAGCCGGCCGGCACCGGCGGGCCACGATCCTCGCCACGCTGGCGGTCGTCGTCGTCGGCAGCGCGCTCACCGTGCTGCCGCTGCCGTTCGCGTGGCTGCTGGCCGGCAGGGCGGCCCAGGGCGTCGGGCTCGGGCTGACGGCGCTGATGATGGGCGTGGCCCGGGACCACCTCCCCGAGGAGCGCAGCGCGGGCGTGATCGCCCTGATCTCGGTGGTCTCGATCATCGGGGCCGGCGTCGGCTACCCGCTGGCCGCACTGCTCGCCGAGCTCGGCGGGGTACGGGCCGCCTACGGCCTCGGCCTGGTCGTCACCGCCGCCGCCCTCCTGACCGCGTGGCGCTCCATGCCCGAAGCCCCCGAAGGCCGCTCCGCCCACGTGGACGTGGCAGGCGCGGTCGTCCTGGCCGCTGCGCTGCTCCTGGTGCTGTTCCTCGCCGGCGAACGGAATCTGTGGAGCCGGCACCTCGCCGTGGCGGCGGGCCTCGCCGTCGTCGCGGTGGTGCTGCTCTGCGTCTGGGCCGTCATCGAGCTGCGCAGCACGACGCCCCTGGTCGATGTGCGGGCGGTGCGGCACCCGGCGGTCGCCGGGGCGAACCTCGCCATGTTCGTCGGCGGGATCGGCATGTACCTCCTGCTCACGCTCATCACCCGGTACGCGCAGACGCCGCACGGCGCCGGCTACGGCTTCGGGCTGACGACCTTCGTCGCCGGGCTGGTCCTCATCCCGTTCTCGGTGCTGGGGTTCGTCGCCGGCAAGCTCACGCCGCGGGTCCGGACGCGGATCGCTGACCCCCTGCTCCTGGCCGGCAGCGCCGTCGTGGTCGGCGGCGGGTTCGCCCTGTTCGCGGCGGCCCGGTCGGACCTGGCCGAACTGTTCGCGGCGATGGGCGTGCTCGGCTTCGGCGTCGGCGGCTTCTCGGCCGCGATGCCCGGCGTCATCCTGGCCGTCACCCCCAAGAGCGAGACGTCGAGCGCCATGAGCTTCAACTACGTCGTCCGCAGCGTCGGGTACTCCCTGGGCAGCGCCATCGGCGGCCTGATCCTCGCCGCGGGCACCGGCCCCGGCCACCTCTTCCCCGACGACAGCGCCTACACCACCGCGGCGCTGGTCGGCATCGGCGCCATGGCGATCACGACGCTGACAAGCCTCGCTCTCGCCCGCCGACGCCCGTCCGAGACCAACCCGTAAGTCCCGTAAGTCAGATGCACTCATCCCAACACTGGAGGTTCCATGCCCAAGGGCTACTGGGTCAGCGTGTACCGCACCATTTCAGACCCCGAGAAACTGGCTGCTTACAACAAGCTGGCCGCTCCGGCCGTCAAGGCCGGGGGCGGTCGGACCTTGGTCCGTGGCGGTCGGGTCGTGGCGCATGACGCCGGAATCGCCGAGCGCACCGTCCTGGTCGAGTTCGACAGCTTCGAGCAGGCCGTCGCGGCGCGCGAGAGTGCGGCCTACCAGGAGGCGCTGGTCGCCCTTTCCGACGGCGTCGAGCGCGACTTCCGCATCGTCGAAGGCATCGACTGACCGAGTCCAGTCGGATCTTCACTGAAGCAGCAGGATTCCGGGGTATACCGGCCCGCTCCCGTGAAGGGCGTCACCAGCTAGTTCCCTCTCGGCTCAGGCAGCCTGGCCGAGACCGGCGGCGGTCAGGTCCTGCTCGCGCAGCGGGGTGAAGTCGACGTCGAGTTTCGGGTCGTACGCCTCGGGCTGGATGCCGAGTTCGTGGGTGCTGTACTCGCCGAACCGGTTGATGTGTTCGGTCAGGTACGGCGAGATGTGCGCCAGGTCTTCCGGGTCGATCTCCCATCCCTCTTCCAGCAGCTGGCGGACGATCTCCGCGATGTCCAGGGCATTGCGGAGATCGTCCGGGTTCGTGAGCAGGGCGTCGATGTGCACGTACTCGCTCTGCTTGGAAAGCCGGTAGAAGGTCAGTTCCTTCCAGTTCCTGATCCTGGGCATCAAGTCGAAGCTCAGCAGGTGGGCGAGCGCAAAGACAGGGAAGCTCTGGCCCTGCGTATCCGCGTGCACCGTGGGTTGCCCCTTTGGCACGTATCTCGGTCACACCCCTAGCTCGTCCGGGTGGTCTCGTGGGACGCCCGGACGTCATCGGCGCGCTTCTCACCTAGCTTGCTAGGATGCTAGCATCGCCCGGTGAGTGATGAGGAAGTCAAGCAGTTCAACGTGTACCTGCCGATCGGGCTGATCAAGCAGGTCAAGTACCGCGCCATCGAGTCGGGCATGTCGTTGTCGGCGCTGGTCGCTGACGCACTGCGCGCCTACCTCGATGACGCTCATGGGCACGCACAGCAGTCGACCGAGAAGGAAACCTGACATGGAGACCGAAGGCATCGAGGCCGTGTTCTTGACGACCCACAACTGGGGTAAGGCGGCGCAGTTCTTCCAGGCGCTGGGGTACGAGCTGGAGTTTGCGACGGACCACAACTCCGGCCAGCTGCGCAACGGCGACGGTCCCTGCGTGTTCATCGCCGAGGTTCCCGAGGACCAAGAGCCCCAGACGCGGATCGTGCTGAAAGTGCCGGACGCAGACGCGTTCCGTGCCGATCCTGTCGTCGAGGTGGTCACGCCGTTCGAGGACACCCATTACGGAACCAAGGAGATGACCGTCCGCGACCCCGACGGGCGCCTGTGGAGCCTCCAGGCTCCCGCCAAGAACTGATTGCGACGAAGGGGGAACACCATGGCGCACGAGCAGATACAGGCACCGGATAACACCGCAGTGCGGACCGCCCTCTGGCGGGCGATGCACCTCCAGGTCGACCCACCCCCGCATGTGATCGAGGATGAGATCGGCCTGCAGCTGGCGGCCCCCGGCGATGACTGGCGCGCCCGTCCGGACATGGACCCGCAGGCCACCAGTAGGTTCCGGGCAGCCATCGTTGCACGCGCTCGTTTCATCGAGGATCTGATCGCTGAGCAGGCCGACCGGGGCGTGACCCAGTACGTCATCCTGGGGGCCGGTCTGGACACCTTCGCCCAGCGCAAGCCGGAGCTCGCCTCCCGCCTGCGGATCTTCGAGGTCGACCAGCCCGGGACCCAGGCGTGGAAGCGCCACCGCCTGGTCGAACTCGGCTACCGCATCCCAGACTGGCTGAACCTGGTGCCGGTCGACTTCGAGGCGAGCGAAGACTGGTTGCAGAAGCTTGCCGCGGCCGACTTCGATGCCAGCCGGCCGGCGGTCATCGTCTCCACCGGCGTCACCATGTACCTCACCAAAGACGCCACCGCGGCCACCCTGCGCCAGATCACCGGGCTTGCACCCGGCTCGACGCTCGCCATGACCTTCCTGCTGCCGACTGAACTGCTCGACGACGCCGACCGCCCCGGCCTCCGGACGAGCCGGGAAGGCGCGCAAGCATCCGGAACGCCGTTCATCAGCTTCTACACCCCGCCCGAGATGCTGGCACTGGCGCGCGAAGCCGGCTTTGAAGACGCGCGACACGTGTCGGGAGCTTTGCTCGCCGAGCGCTACTTCGCCGACCGCGCCGACGGCCTCCGCCCGTCGAGCGGAGAGGACCTGCTGCTGGCCACTACCTGACCCCCTCGCCACGCCTTCTGTGCCAAGAACCCTCCGGGCCTTGCGGTTCAAAAGCGCTTTTGGTGGCCGAGTGGTGAGCGGAGCCACCGTTCCCTCAGTTGTCGGAGCCGGTGAGCTGGACTTCGAGGTCGGCGATGCGACGGTCCTTGCGCTGCGTGAGAATCCCGGCCCGGGAAGCCGTGAGACCTTCCTCTGCGTTCCGGGGGCGTTCGCGCCAAGTTGCCTCGTGCTCGTCGTCCTGGTCGGCGAGCATCTGGGTCCGGCGTTCGCCAGCCTCGGTCATCGCTGCGACGACCGAGGCTCTGGCCTTGGGGTTGTCGTAGCGGAAGGTGCGCGAGACGTCCGCGCGGCGGGCGACGGCGGCGCGGAAGGCGGTGGACCACACGCGCCGCCGCCACTGCTCGCGCTTGCGCCGCCAGTTGAGAAAATCAGCGCCGGACAGGACGAGTAGAAGCCCTTCAGGCAGGCCGCCGCGGTCGACAGCGCGGAGTGGCCGTAGGGGCGCTTGTCGACCCGCCACGGCTCGCCGAGCGGCATGCGGGCCTCCGGCACCCACCGTAGCCCGCAACACCGAGGGGAGCACGATGGTTTCCGCGAAGGTCTTCGGTCCCGTGAAGACGGTGTGCGGTCGGGACGCTGCCACAGGACGACTCACCTCCGCCTGCGCGGAGAGCGCCGGGCGTGCGCGAAGTCGGCGAGGACGGCGCGCGGTTCACCTCCGCCCGAGCGGAGGTGAACCGTACGCGTGAGAGTCGCGGTTATCTGGAGACGGCCTTACCCCAGCCCTGGGCGATGTCATCCTTGGCATAGTCCATCTGCGACTCGGTCGGGATACTCGGCGTGCCGGAGACCTTCGGCAGCTTGGCGGCCGCGGTCTTGTCGAGCGTGCCGTCCTTCTCCATGGCGGCCATCAGGGCCGGGCGGGCGTAGCCCTTGAGCCAGAGGTTCTGGCCCTCGGTGCTGTAGAGGTACTCCTGCCACAGCCGGGCGGCCGCTGGGTGCGGGGCGTCCTTGTTGATGGCCTGCGAGTAGTACTGCGAGAACTTGCCATCCTCTGGGACCGCGACCTGCCAGTCGAGTCCCTTGCTCTTGAACTCGTCGGTGTGCCTGGCGTTGAGGTAGTCCCAGTCGAGGACGATGGGCGTCTGGCCCTTCATGATGCTGGCCGAGGTGGACTGGACGGGCGTGTAATTGCCGTTCTTCTTGAGCTTGGCGAAGAAGTCGAGGCCGGGCTGGATGTAGTCGAAGGAGCCGCCGTTGGCGAGGGCGGCCGCGAAGACAGTGCCGAAGGCCGAACCCGACTTGGTGGGGTTGCCGTTGAGCGCGACCTGCCCCTTGTACTCTGGCTTGAGCAGATCCTTGAAGGTGGTCGGGCAGGTCTTCACGCGACTGGCATCGCAGCCGATGGAGATGTAGCCGCCGTAGCCGTTGTACCAGCGGCTCAGCGTGTCCTTCTGGCCGTCGGGGATGTCAATGTAATCGGCGACCATGTACCGCGCGAGCAGATCCTGCTGGGCGGCGCTGTACGCGAAGGAGCTGCCGAGGTCGAGGACGTCGGGCGCCCGGTCCTGGCCCTTGCGGGAGGTGACGGCGTTGATCTCGTCCTGGCTGGCACCGTTCGGGTTCTCCACCTCGACCTTGATGCCGTACTTCTTCTGGAAGCCGTCGATCAGGGCACCGTAATTGGCCCAGTCGCGGGGGAGCGCGATGGCGTGCAGCGTGCCTTCCTCTTTGGCTGCCTTGACGAGCGCGTCCATGCCCCCGAAGTCCTTGGCCGTGATCGCGGTGGCCGCGCTCTCTCCGTCGGCGTTGGTCGACCCGTCGAGGCCCGCGCCACAGGCGCTGAGGACGAGTGTGGCGGCGACGAGGCCGCCGGTGAGGACGACGGATCTCGGCAGGGTCTCGGTCACGGTCTCTCCAGAGGGGTACACAAGGGGGCACAGTGGACACAAGGGGATTCACGTGGGGGGTGAGGACTTGCGCGAACAGCTCGTCCGAACAAGTTGGCCATAGTAGGCACGCTGCCGATGTCCGGTCCGTAACATCTTCGAAACTCTTGGCTACCATTCCTGCACACCTGTGGCACGCAAGGACGTGTCACGGTGCCTCCTCTACGCCGGTCGCGTTGCGCACTCAGGGCACCACTCCGTGCGAGAGAGGGGCATGGCGGCACGACACGAGGAGATCACCGACAAGCTGCGGCGGGCGATCGGTCGCGAGGACTACGCGGTCGGCAGTCCGCTCCCCGCGGAGGCCGACCTCACGGCGTGCTGCGGCGTCTCGCGCGGCACGGTCGACCAGGCCGTCGCTGCCCTGACCGTCGAGGGGCTCATCGGATCACGGCAGGGCGTGCGGCCGCGTGGTCCTGACGAGCCGCCGCAGCCAGGCCTTCGCCGAGCTGTGCAGCTTCGCGCGGTGGGCGCGCGATGGGGCGCGAGGCGACCGGGCACGTGGTGTCCGCCGCCTACCGCCCCGCGACGCCGGAGGACTCCGAATGACTGGAGCTCGCCGCGGGTCCCCCCGGTGTTGCACATCCTGCGGGTGCGCGGTCTGGGCGGCGAGCCGGTCTGTTGCGAAGTGCGTTACCACCCCGCGTGGCCGGTCTTCCTGTCCGTGGCCGGATGCAGATCATCCGGGCCATGCTCGGACCAGCGGCCCCGCCAATGTCTCGACGGGCACTATTTGTGCTGGTCAGCGACGCGCTGCCGCTTCACCACAGGCATCGAGTTTGGCCAAGTACCTCGAACGGCGGCTCACGGCGCAGATCGAGCTCTCACGCCCTGCCTCAGCACACGCATTCCTTGGGCAGGTCGAGGAACAGTACGGTTCCTTGCTTATGGTGACGCTGACTCAACGCTGAGGGCGAGGAGCAACCATCCATGGCGGTCTCGATCGGATTGCATGTCAGCCCGGAATGTCCCGCGATGCTCGACCGGATTGACGCACTCGGCGGGGCGCTTGAGGCGGACGCGGACGCGGCCGAGGAACTCGGCAGACTCACCGAGGACATCGCGCAGGCGTTGCTGGGTGCTGGGGTCGTGGGGGCCGCACTACCGCAGAGCCTCGGCGGCTACGAGTTCTCCCCACGCCAATTGATGGAGACGGTCGAGCGGGTCAGTTACCACGATTCCGCGGCCGGTTGGACGATGATGGCGCTGCAGTTGATGACCGGCACCACTGCGGCCTATGTCGATGCCGTTGCGGCGGCCGACTTGTTCCCGGATGTCGCGGGTGGGGACCACGCGCAAGTTGGTCGCCGCGGCAAAATCCGGCACGCGTAACGCCGCCGTCGACACCGCGCAGTTCCACGCGGAGTACGCGACCGCCGAGGCCAAACTTCGTTCGGCACGGGCGTGGGCGATGGAGGTATGGCGAGGTATCGAAGGCACCCTGGACGCAGGCGATTTGACGAGTGCCGAGCAGGACACTCTGCTCAGGCTGGCGCTCAACCACGCGACGTGGACCGTGCAGGACGTGGGTCAGACGGTGCATCGATGGGCGGGGACGGCGGCGATCCGGCGCGGGCCGATCGACCGGTTTCTGCGTGATCTCGGCACAGGTACCCAGCACATCACCTCAAGCCCCACGGTCCTGCAGAACTGTGGGAAATGGCTCAGCGGCGCGCAACCCCAAGCGCACTGGGAATTTCTCGACTTGACGCCGTGACCACCAGGTCGGCGCGTGCGCACCGACACGAAAGGGAGCCGGCGTTCGCCCGGGTCCCGGATTTCATGGCGCCTGCGCGACGCCACCGCTTGGCAGCGGGATAACGGCTGCATCGTCCTGCCCGCCGCACGCTGATCGACAGGGTGGTTCAAAGACCGAATTCCGCCTATGACCGCAACGTCTCCGAGGGCGACTCCCCGAACTGTTGGCGGTACGCGAGTGAGAAACGGCCCGGGTGCAGGAAGCCCCAGCGGGAGGCGACGGCGGTGACGGTCGCGGCACCCGGGTCGGAGGCCAGGAGTTCCTTGCGTACGCGGTCCAGGCGGACCTCGCGCAGATAGGCGAGCGGTGTCGTGTCAAGGTGCCGGCGGAAGCCGTCCTGAAGGGCGCGTACGCCGACGCCGACGCACTCCGCGATCTCCGCGACCGTGAGCGGCTCGGCGGCGTGTCCCTCGATGACCTCCATGGCGCGGCGGACCGCGGGCGGTGCGACGCGCGGCTGCTCGCCGAGCAGCGCCGGTGTGTAGTTGTTGGGCTGCGCCATCAACAGCTGAGTCATGAGGAGCGATTCAAGCTGTTTTGTCACGACGGGCTGGTTTGTCATGCCACCGGGCCCCTCCGCCTCCCGACGCATGAGGTCGACGATGTTGAGCCAGGATCGGGAGCCCGGTGTGGTGAGGTTCATGCCGAGCGAGAAGAAGATCGGGCGGCGCACGGTGCGGCCGAGCAAACTGCCCAGGTGCGATTCCAACGACGATCGGTCGAACCACACGATCAGCTGCGGATTGCCGTCACCCCAGCGCATGTCCAACTTTCCGGTCGGAGAAGGGACAGAAGCGAGTTCCGGGGAGGAAATGATCTCCTCGCGGCCGCAGGTGATTTCGGCATAACCGGCGAGCGGGATCTGGACGAGGAAAAAGCTCTCCAGATCGCCCGGTGTGATCCGGACTTCCGTTCCGTAATCGAGGTAATAGAGACCTGTCCGATCGAAGGGTGCGCCGTGCAGTCGGGCGTCGAGCGTCGCCGAGCGCCGGGTGATGCGCAGCTCATGCGGACAGAAGGCGCGGCCGACCTCGGCCCGCGCCTCCCAAATGTCCGCTGTATGGAACCGCTGGTGATTTGCGAGGGGGGACTTTTCAGCGGGCATGTAAACCTCCACCGCCGAGATGCGCGATCGGGACAGCAACCCGCGTGATTCGGATAGCGGAGGTGATCTTGCCATATCAAGATTGATGCCTGAACGCCGCGGACCCGAGAGAATCCTGGGAATCAACAATGCAGGGAGTGCCGGGCCGGACTGCGCTCGTCAGAGGCGGAGTCACGCCCAGCGGACGGCCCGTCGCACGCGCGCTGCGCGCATTACCCGCGACCGGCGCGGCGAGGGCCGCCAGGGCCGTACCCCCGCACGTCGCAGCACCCTTGCCGCTGCTGCCCCGGCTCGCCGATTCGGTCGGGCCCCTTTAGCCGGCCGGGTCACCCGGGGCTCATCCCCCGGTCCTACGGGTGACCCGGCCTACCACGGCTGCCCACCGGCCCCCCTCCGGTGGGCAGCCGCATGCCACACAACCGCCGCCCCCCGTTGGCGCCGCCAGGTACCGAAACGCTGCACAGCGCACGGCACTGCACGGCACCGCTCAAAAAACCGCACACCCCAACCCCCGGAGATACCCCTATGCGCAAGATCACCATCGTCGGAGCCGGCCAGGCCGGTCTCCAGCTCGGCGTCGGCCTGATCGACCACGGCTTTGACGTCACGATCGTGTCCAACCGCACCGGAGACCAGATCCGCGAGGGCCGGGTCATGTCCAGCCAGGCCATGTTCGGCACCGCGCTGGCCCACGAGCGCAACCTCGGCCTCGACTTCTGGGGCGACGCCTGCCCGCCGATTGCCGGTCTCGGCGTGAGCATCGCCGACGGCCAGGGCGGCCGGGCGCTCTCCTTCGACGCCCGCCTCGAGGCCACCGCCCGCTCTATCGACCAGCGCGTCAAAATGCCGCTCTGGATGGGCGAGTTCGCGCGCCGCGGCGGCCGTCTGGAGCTCTGCGAGGCCGGCATCGAGGACCTGGAGCGCTACGCCGCCGAGTCCGACCTGGTGATCGTCGCGGCCGGCAAGGGCGAGATCGCCGGGCTGTTCGAGCGGGACCCCATGCGTTCCCCGTACGACGCTCCCCAGCGCGCGCTGGCCCTGGCGTACGTCACCGGCATGGCACCGCTGCCCGACCGTCCCGGCGTCAGCTTCAACGTCATCCCCGGTGTGGGTGAGTACTTCACCATGCCCAGCCTCACCACCAGCGGCCCCTGCGACATCATGTTCTTCGAGGGCATCCCGGGTGGCCCGCTCGACTGCTTCGACGGGCTCACCCCCCACCAGCAGCTGGCGAAGTTCCAGGAGCTGCTGCGGACGTACGTTCCGTGGGAGGCCGAGCGCTGCACCGATGTCACGCTCACCGACGGGAACGGCACCCTCGCGGGCCGCTTCGCGCCGACCGTCCGCAAGCCCGTCGCCACGCTGCCCTCCGGCGCGCAGGTGCTCGGCCTCGCCGACGTCGTCGTCCTCAACGACCCGATCACCGGCCAGGGGTCCAACAACGCCTCGAAGTGCGCGGCCTCCTACCTCGCCACCATCCTGGACCACGGCGAGCGCCCGTACGACGCCGCGTTCATGGAGCTGGCCTTCGGCCGCTTCTGGGACAACGCGCAGTCCGCCACGGCCTGGACCAACGCGATGCTCGGCGCCCCGCCGCAGCACGTCCTGGAGATCTTCGGCGCGGCGAGCGCCAACTCGCGTATCGCCGCGCGCTTCGTCAACGGCTTCGACGACCCGCGCGACTTGTTCCAGTGGTTCATGGACCCGGTCGCCGCGAAGAACTACCTGGCGGAGGCCAGCGCCTGAGTAGTTCGTCAGGAGCTGGGCAAAGCAAGCTGACACTGCGTCAGCGACACTACGCGTGAGGACAGGACAGCAGGGCATGAGAAGGATCGCGGTGGTCGGAGCCGGGCAGGCGGGTGCCCAACTCGCCCTGGGGCTCCAGGCGCACGGCTATGACGTCACCTTGGTCACCGACCGCGACCCCGACGAGATACGTCGCGGCCCGGTCATGTCCAGCCAGTGCATGTTCGACACCGCGCTGCAGAGCGAGCGCGAACTCGGCCTGCACCACTGGGAGGACCAGGCCCCGGACATCTCCGGCATCGCGCTCTCTCTCATCGGTCCGCACGGTACTCCGAACGTGTCCTGGCGCGCGCCGCTGGAGGGCCCTGCCCACTCCGTCGACCAGCGGGTCAAGTGTGCCGCCTGGATCGAGCAGTTCGCGGACGGCGGCCGCGGCGAGATCGTGCTGCATGAGGCGGGCGTGAACGACCTCGAATGGTACGCCCGTACGCACGATCTCGTCGTGGTCTCCACGGGCAAGGGCGAGCTGAGCCAACTCTTCCCGCGCAACTCCGAACTCTCCCCGTACGACCGGCCGCGCCGCGCGTTGGCCCTGACGTACGTCACGGGAACGGCACCGCGGGAGGGGGAGGACGCCGTCCACTTCCGCCTGGTCCCCGGCGTCGGCGAATACTTCTCCTTTCCGGCCCTCACCACCACCGGTCCCTGCGACATCATGGTCTTCGAAGGCGTCCCCGGCGGCCCGATGGACTGCTGGGACGACATCCGCACCCCTGAAGACCACCTCACCCGCTCACTGGAAATCCTCCACCGGTTCTTCCCCGACGCATACGAGCGCCACCGGCACGCCCGACTCACCGACAACGGAGGCGTGTTGCGCGGAAGGATCACGCCGACCGTCCGGCACCCCGTCGCCCGCCTGGCCTCCGGCCGGCACGTCCTCGGCATGGCCGACGCCGTCGTCCTCAACGATCCGATCACCGGCCAGGGTTCGAACAACGCCGCCCAGGCAGCGACCCACTACCTCGACAGCATCCTCCGCCACGGCACCGCCGAGTTCACCCCGCAGTGGATGCAGCGCACCTTCGACAACTTCTGGCGCGGCTGGGCCCAGTGGGCCGTCGGCTGGACCAACTCCCTCCTGACCGACCTGAGCCCCCACCACCGCGACCTCCTGACCGCGGCGGCCGAAATCCCCTCTGTCGCCGGCGCCCTCGCCGCCGGATTCGACGACCCGCGCACCCTCTACCGCTGGTGGTTCGAGGAGGCCGAGGCACACCGCTTCCTCGCCGAGAAGCGCGCCCAGCACGCCGCCCGCTTCGACGGCCGCGAACTGCGCCGCGCGCTGGGCCAGTACGCCACCGGCGTGACCGTGGTGACGGCCCGCGCCCCTGACGGCCGCAACGTCGGCATGACCGCGAACTCCTTCACCTCCGTCTCGATGGACCCGCCCCTCGTCTTGTGGTGCCCCGGCAAAAACAGCCCGAGCCTCCCGGACTTCACCGACGCCTCGCACTTCGCCGTCCACGTACTGGCCGCCGACCAGCACCACCTCTCCCGCCAGTTCGCCACCCCGGCCGACGACAAGTTCCGCGGTACCCCCACCACCCCCGGCATCGCCGGCACGCCCCTCCTGGACGGCGCGGTCGCCCGCTTCCAATGCCGCACCGTCCAACGCCTCGACGCCGGCGACCACATCATCTTCCTCGGCGAGGTCGAACAGTACGAGGCCGACGGCGGTGCCCCTCTGGTGTTCCACTCGGGGTACTACCAGGTGGCGACGAAGCATCCAGAGCTGTGACCGCGAGTTGCCCAGTGACCTGGCACCATCCGGCTCATGCACGGACGCCGGGACTGAGCCGGACACAGGTGGCTGCCGACTGGTGCCTCTCCTGCACGTCACACTTCGGGTTGGCCCGAGGGCTGGATCAGCCCCCTGTCGCCGCCTCCAGACGTGCCGTCGTCTCCATGAGCGAGACCGTGAAAGGGTGCCGCGGTTCGGTCAGTATGCGGCGGGCCGGGCCCTGTTCGACCAGCTCACCCGCCTCCAGTACCGCGATGCGGTGGGCCAGGCGTGCGGTCTCCAGGTCGTGGGTGATCAGCATGAGGGACATGTCCGCACGGTCGCGGAGCAGATCCGCGAGAGCGTCGAGGATGCCGCGGCGCGTGACGCTGTCAAGGCCAGAGGTGATCTCGTCGCAGATCAGGACCCGGGGCCGGGCCAACAGGGCGCGGGCCAGAGCCGTCCGCTGGAGTTCGCCGCCGGAGAGCTCCGAGGGAAGGCGGTGGGTCGCTTCGGATGGGAGGCCGAGGCTGGTCAGTGTCGTCAGGGCCTCTTGAGCTGCTGACCGATGGTCGAGGCCGCGCAGGCGTACCGCGGTGCGGGCGACCTGGTCGAGGACGGGGCGGTGCTCGTCGAAGGCGAACCGCGCGTCCTGGAAGACGTACTGCACAGCCCCCAACTGCGCCCGACCGCGCTGTCGTACGCTGCGCGGCAGTGGGGTGCCGTCAAGATCGACCTGGCCGTCGTGGTCACGGTGGAGGCCGGCCAGGCAGCGGGCGAGGGTGGTCTTTCCGCTGCCTGAGCGGCCGATGACGGCCAGCGACTCACCAGGGTGCAGGGCGAGTTCCGGGGTTCGTAGCACCACGGTGGCACCATGGGTGCCGTCGCGGTAGCGGGCGGTGAGATGGCGTACCTGCAGGACGGGCCGTTCGGTGTCGGGCTGCGGCTCGTGCCCGGTGGACGACGGTCGGGTATCGAACAGTTGGCGGGTCCACTCGTGCCGCGGTGCGAGCCGCAGCCGCTGGACCGGGCCCGATTCCACGACCCGGCCCGCCCGCATGACGAGGACCTCGTCGGCGAGTGCGTGCACCACATCGAGGTCGTGGCTGAGCAGCACGACGGCGATGCCACCTGCCGCCAGCGCTGCCAGTTGGTCGACGATGCGGCTCTTGGTCAGCGCATCCTGGCCGGTGGTGGGTTCGTCGGCGACGATGACGCGGGCACCCAGCAGCAGCGCCTGTGCGAGGACGACGCGCTGCTGCTGGCCCCCGGACAGCTGGTGCGGATAGCGCCGCAACAGGGTCTCGGCGTCCGGGAGCTGGGCGTCGGACAGGGCTCGCAGGATGCGTTCGCGGGCGGCCGCCCGGCGCTGGTTGCGGGGCAGGTCGCGCACCTGGGCGCGGGCGATGTCGTTCAGCAGCGCGGAGACCCGGCGGGCAGGGTTGAGGACGGACGCCGGATGCTGGGGCACGTAGCCGACCGGGCCGTCCGCCGCCACGCGGACGTCCCCGGTGACCCAGGCGCCCGACGGGTATGCGCCGAGCAGGGCGAGGCCCGTGGTGGTCTTACCGCTGCCGGAGGCTCCGACGAGCGCCGTCACCTTGCCGGGCAGCGCCCGCAGTCGCACGCCGTCCACGACCGCCCGGCCGTCGATCTCCACACGCAGGTCATGGATCTCCGCGACGGCGGCCAGCCCGACATCGGGGCATGCGCCCGTCGGTGCGGTCGTGTCGTTGCGTTCGGTCACGGCCGTGGTTTCCTCTCTCCCCGGCGCCGGCCGGGCTTGTGGAGTGCCGCGTCGAAGAGCAGGTTGCTGCCCGTGGTCAGCACGACGATCAGCAGCGCGGGCACCACCACGGCCCACGGCTGCACCAACAGTCCGGTGCGGTTGCGGTCCACCATCACCGCCCAGTCGGCGGCGTCCGGCGCGACACCCACGCCGAGGAACGCGGCCGTGGCCACGAGGTACAGCACGCCGGTGAGCCGGGTGCCGGCGTCGGCGGCCAGGGTGCGCAGGATCGAGCGGCCGACGTAGCCGACGGCCGTGCGCCACCACGTCTCGCCCTGCATGCGCAGCGCCTCGACCGCGGGGCGCGCCGCGGCTTCGCCGGCGGCCGCGCGCACCATCCGGGCCGCGTCCGGGACGTTGACCAGCGCGACGAGCAAGGCAAGCCCGACGGCGCCCGGTGTGAGCACGGACGCCACCAGCAGGATCAGCAGCAGGGACGGCACCGCCAGCAGCACATCCAGTGGCCGCAGCAGCGTCTCCTCCAGCCAGCGGCGGTGGGTGAGCGCGCCGATGAGTCCGACGGGCAGCGCCACGAGGTAGGCCAGGGCCGTCGCGGCGAGCGCAGTCAGCACCACCGGCCGGCCGCCGAGCAGGACCTGACGCCATACGTCACGGCCCACGAAGTCGGTGCCGAACCAGTATCCGTCGCCGAGGGTGAAGGAAGCGGCCCGCGCGACCGGGTCGCCCGCGAACACCGGTCCCAGGACGGCGAGGACGAGAGGTACGGAGACGACGGCGAGCCCGAGGGCATAGCGGCCCACGCGGCGCGGCCGTACGACCGCACGGGTACCGGACACGAGGGTGGAGGGCTTGTGCGTCACGCGGCCACCCCCGCCCGGGGTGCGAGACGGTGGGCGACCAGGTCGGCGCCGAGGTTGAGCACGACGGTCAGGACGCCGAACACCACGGCGAGGCCCTGCACCACCGGTACGTCGCGTTCGGCCACGGCATTGAGCAGGACTGTCCCGAGTCCGGGGATCACGAAGAGGGCCTCCACCACGATGACGCCGCACAGCAGCCAGTCGACGGTGCGAGCGAGCTGCTGGACGGCCGGGGCGAGGGCGTTGGGCAGGGCGTGGGCGTAGCGGACGCGGACGCCGCCGACGCCGTAGCGGCGGGCATGCACCGCGTACGGCGCGGCCAGGGCGTCGACCATGCCGGCGCGGACCAGGCGGGCCAGCGAGCACACCGGCCGGGAGAGCAGTACGAGGACGGGCAGGAGCAGCGCTGCGGGGTGCGCGAGCAGGTCGGTGCCGTAGCCGACGGCGGTGGGTGGCAGCCAGCCCAGGTGGAGAGCGAACACGGTCACCAGCAGTACTCCGAGGGCGAATTCGGGGACCGCGTAGACCGCGAGCGTCACGGAGCTGATCAGCCGGTCGGCGAGTCGCCCTTCGTGGCGGGCGGCCAGTACGCCGAGGCCGAAGCCGGCCGGGACGAGCAGCGCCATGGTGAGCGCGGCCAGCAGCAGGGTGGGGCCGAAGCCGTCGGCGAGGTACTGGCTGACGGGCCGTCCGGAGGTCACGGAAGTGCCGAAGTCACCGTGCAACAGGCTCGCCGCCCACTCGGCCAGCCGCTCGTACGCCGGCCGGTCGAGGTGCATGGCCTCGCGGATGGCCGCGATACGGGCGGGGTCGGGCTGGTCGCCGGCGAGGGCCACGGCGGCATCGCCCGGCAGCGCCTCGGTGAGCGCGAAGACCAGCAGCACCACGGCCACGGTCTGTGCGACGCCGAGGAGCAGCCGCCGGGCGACGAAGGAGCGCAGTCCCCTCACGCCAGCCACACCTTGTCGAACCGCGCCCAGTCGAGCGTGTTGGCGGGCGCCTTGCGGTCAA
The DNA here is from genome assembly GCF_040641675.1 of Streptomyces sp. NPDC020742. NCBI lineage: Bacteria > Bacillati > Actinomycetota > Actinomycetes > Kitasatosporales > Streptomycetaceae > Streptomyces > Streptomyces sp. NPDC020742. The sequence continues at coordinate 497,151 of NZ_JBFAEA010000002.1, read as the reverse complement.
CCCCCTTCACGGTGCGCGCCGTGCCCAGGATCCAGTCGGCGAAGCCCCAGATCAGGAAGCCGCCTTCGGTGTACAGGCGGCGCTGCATGCGCGCGTAGACGGCTGCCCGGTCCTTGGTGTCGCGGGTGGACTGCGCCTGCTGGTAAAGGGCGTCGAAGTCCTTGTGGTGCCACTCGGTGGCGTTGGTCGTGGAGTCGGTCAGCAGCCGTTGGGAGAGGTGGGCCTCGATGGGCATGGCTCCGGAGCGGTAGCAACACAGGGTGCCGGAGTCGAGGATGTCGCTCCAGTACGTGTCCTTGCTGCCTGTCTTGACGTCGACGGTGACGCCCGCCTTCGCGGCCTGGTCGCGGAAGATGCTGGCGGCCTCGGTGAATCCGGCCGCGACGGCCGAGGTGTCGAGGGTGACCGTGAGCTTTTCGGCGCCGGCCTGTTTCAGCAGGGCGCGAGCGCGTCCCAGGTCCTGCTCGCGCTGCGGTAGGCCGTCGGCGTAGTACTCGTAGCCCTTGCCGAACAGGTCGTTGCCGATCTCGCCGGCGCCGGACAGGGCGCCGTCGACGAGCTCCTTGCGGTCGGCGATGAGGAAGAACGCCTGGCGCACCCTCTTGTCGTCGAACGGGGCCCGGTCGGTCTTCATCGCGAAGCCCTGCATGGCGCTGTTGCGCAGCCGCACGATCTCGATCTGCCCCTTGCCGTCGTGCGCGCGGGCAGTGGTGGGGTCGAGTTCGTGGGCGTACTCGACCTGTCCGCCGAGGAGTGCGTTGACGCGTGCGGACTCCTCGTTGGCGACGACGAATTCGACCTCGTCGAGGTGCGGGGCGCCCTCCCAGTAGTCGTCGTAGCGGCGGAAGACGGCCGAGCGGCCGGGGGCGAAGGAGACGAAGCGGAAGGGACCGGAGCCGATCGGCTTCCGGTCGAACGAGGTCGCGTTCTCGGGAACGATGTACGCGCCGAACGCAGCCAGGATGTTCGGGAATTCCGCGGTGGGGCGCTTGAGGACGAACTCGATGCTCCGCGTGCCGGTGGCGCGACTCGCGTCGAGGTCGAGGGGCTCCAGGGACGCCTTGGCACGGAACCCCTTCTTCGGGTCAGCGATCCGGCGGTAGCTGTAGAGGACGTCCTGGGGGGTGACCGGTTTGCCGTTGTGGAAGGTGGCCTTGCGCAGGGTGACCTGCCAGCGGTCCAGGGTCTTGTTCGCCTGCCACTTCTCGGCGAGGCGGGGTCGTGCGGACAGGTCTGCGCCGTAGTCGGCGAGCTTGTCGAAGAGTGCTTTGGCGCGGGCGACATCGGCGAAGAGGTTGGCCAGATGGGGGTCGAGGGTCTCGCTGGCGCCGCCCCCGGCGAAGGCGGCGCGCAGCCGCCCGCCCCGCCGGGGCCGACCGTCGCCCTTGCCCGTGCCGTCGTCGGAGCCGGGCCCACCGCAACCGGTGAGCGCGAGTGTGCCGAGCGAGGCGGCGCCCGTGGCGGCGAGGAAGCCGCGGCGGCGCAGGCCCGGGAAGGACCGTTCGGCCGGCGAGGGGAGGTAGCGGGCGGACTCTTCGTTCATGCGGGTTTCCTCGTGGTGTGGAGGGGTCACAGTGCTGTCTCGGGGAGCCGGGCGACGACGTGCAGCCGGTCGGCGTCCGTCGCGTCGCCGGGGGACAGGCCTTCTCGCCAGGGCGGCTCGGTGCGCGGGCCCGGACCGTCGTGCAGTTCGAGGACCTCGAAGCCGTGCGCCGCCAGGAGGCGGCGGAGCTCCTGCGGGAAGAGCAGCCGCCATGCAGAGCGCTGTTCGACGGGCGATGCGCCGGCATCCGCGGTCCATACGCGGCTTCGGCGCAGGAGTTGGGCGGTGCGGTCCACTGTGAGCGTGGTGGTGGACCGGTAGGCCGTGCCCTGCCAAGCGAACTCGTGGACGGTGGCGGTGTCGAGCAGGTCGGTACGGCCCAGGAAGTAGGCGCCGTTACGCATCTCCGCGACGAGCAGGCCGCCCGGAGTCAGCGCGCGCCGGCAGGAGGTCAGAAAGCCGTCGAGCTGGGCGTTGGTGTGGCAGTAGAGCAGGGAGCTGTCCAGGCAGACGACCGCGTCGAATGCGCTGTGGCCCAAGTCGAACCCGTGCAGGTCGGCACGGACGTACGCGGGCCCGGGGTGGTGGGCGCGGGCGTGCGCCAGCATCGCCTCGGAGAGGTCGGCGCCGGTCACCGTCCGGCCGCCGACGTGCAGGTGGGCGGCGTCACGGCCGGTGCCGCAGCCCATGTCCAGCACCCGCGGGCCCGCGCCGTACCGCCGCAGGCAGTCCTCCGTCCAGCGGCCGGCCAGCCGGTCGGCGTCAGGGAAACGGGCCTCATACAGCTCGGGGTTGTCGGTGAGCAGGTTGCGCAGGTCCTCAGTGGCGGTGCGGGGCATGTCGTCTCCTTCCTCAAGCCGCAGTCGTCACGGCGGGCTTCGGCGTCGTTGGCAGCGCGTTGCGCCGGTGCAGCCAGGCCACGCCGCATGCGGAGGCGAGACCGAACAGGACGCAGCACACCCAGGGCAGCCAAGCAGCGCCACGTTCCCCGGTGTCCATGGCCCAGCCGACGGCGGTGTTGCCGGCCGCCGCGGCGATGCCGGAGACCACGTAGAAGATCCCGTAGTAGGTGCCGGTCAGCTCCGTGCGGCCGAATCCGGGGATGAGCTCCAGCACGAACGGCTGGGCGATCATGACGCCGAGGTAGAGCAGGAGGGCACCGAGCAGGACGGGTAGCGTGCGCAGCACCGCGTCGGCGGCGCCGTCCGGGGAGCCGGCTCCACCCGCCACCAGTGCCGGCGGCAGGAAGGACAGCGCCATCAGAGCGAGCCCGGTGGCAATCCAACGCGCCCTGCTTCCACGGGTTTTGAGAGCGCGGGTGATGCGCAGTTGCAGGGTGAGGTTGGCGACGGTGCCGACGAGGAAGACGAGCCCCGCCGCGCCGTCCCACCCGGTGGTCCGCCGGGCTCCGTCGGGCAGCAGCAGGTAGAGCTGGTTCTGCAGGGTGAACATGCCGACCATGGCGAGCGCGAAGGCCAGGAAGGCGCGGTTGCCGAGGACCTCGCGCCAGTCGGCGAGGACGCCACCCTCGCTCGGCTCCACCCGACGCGCGGGCAGGACGAGGGCCTGCGCGACGGTGAGGACGGCGAAGATCCCGGCGGCGGTGAGCGCGGACGTACGGAAGTCCACGAGGAGCAGTGCGCTGCCCAGCAGCGGGCCGATCAGCGCGCCGGTGGTGGCGAAGACGTTGAACAGCGCGAACGCCTCGGCCTTACGCTCCCCCGCCTCCTGTGCGAGGTAGGCACGCACGGCAGGGTTGAACAGGGCGCCGGCGAGCCCGCTGAGCACGGAGGCGGCGAGCAGCACGGCCAGCCCATCACCCAGCGCGAACAGCGCGAACCCCGCAGTGCGCAGCGCGCAGCCGGCAATGATGACGCCGCGCGCGCCGAGCCGGTCGGAGGCGGAGCCGCCGATGAGGAACAGGCCCTGCTGGCTGAGGTTGCGGATGCCGAGGACGATCCCTACGACGGCCGCCGACATGCCCAGGTCCTGGCTGAGGTGCGTGGCGAGATAGGGGATGAGGAGGTAGAAGCCGGTGTTGACACCGAGCTGGTTGGCCAGGAGGAGGCGGACGGCCAGGGGGAAGCGGCGCATCTCGTGCCAGATCTTCATGCCGTCTCCTCCCCCGCGTTGCGCCGGACTCCCAGGCCAGGCAGGTCACTTGCCCGTACGAAACCGTCGGTGCCGCCGATCCCGGTCCACGGGTCGTGGGCGAGCAGCAGGTGTCCGTCGAGGTCGGCCCAGCGGGCGCGGCCGGCCAGGTGGACGGCGGGGGCGAGGCCGAGGCTGCTTGCCGTGAGGCAGCCGAGCATCAGCGCGGTGCCGCTGCCCTCGAGCGCCTCGGCGATGCGCAGGGCCGCGTGGACGCCGCCGCACTTGGCGAGCTTGACGTTGACACCGTGCACCCGTCCGGCCAGGCGGCAGGCGTCCTCCAGGCTCACGGCGTCCTCGTCAGCGATGACCGGGAGCGGTGAGCGCGCGGCGAGGGCGCCGAGCGTCTCCGGGTCGCCCGGTGCGAGGGGCTGTTCGACGGCCTCGACCCCGAGGTCGGCGAACCGGGGCAGCAGGGCATCAGCCTGGGCCGTGCTCCAGGCGCCGTTGGGGTCGAGGAGCAGCCGAGCCCGGGGCGCGGCGTCACGGATGATGCGTACCCGCTCCACGTCGTCCTCGGGGTCGGGCGCTCCCGCCTTGACCTTGATGACCTCGAAGCCGCTCGCCGTGAGGCACCGCGCCTCGGCCGCGGCGCGCACCGGCGAGGTGATGCCGATGGTGCGGGCCGTTGCCGCCACCGGAGCGGTGGCGATCCCGAGGAGTCGGTGGACGGGACTGCCGGCCCGTTTGCCGGCGAGATCGAGGAGCGCGGCCTCGACGGCGGCAGTGACGGCCGGCGGCGTGTCCTCCCCGGCCAGCTCGCCCGCCCGCAGGGCACCAAGGGCGCCCTCGGGGTCGCGGAAGCGGCGGAGGTCCGTGGCGACGGCCGCGAAGAACCGTTCGAGTGTGCCGGCGTCGAGGCCGTAGTAGACGCTGGTGACGGCCTCGCCGTGGCCGCGCAGCCCGGCGTGTTCGACGGTCAGCCACACGGCATCGCGTGCGGCCATGGTGGAACGGGAGATGCGCAGCGGCTCGGCGAGGTCGAGGCGAACGGTGCGCTGGGTGGCCTTCACAGTTTCTCTTCCGAAGGATGCGGGGGTACGGGGGCCCGGAGCGGGTCGGCGACGCGGGTACAGCGGACCCATCCGGTGGCCTCGGCCGCGCGGGGGTGCGGTATCTCGACGGGTCGGGTGGCCGCGGCGGCCGGGTCGAGGCCATGGGCGGCGGTGAAGTCGTCGTCGTAGACCGTGCCGAGGTAGCGGTGCGGGCTGTCGGGGAAGACGGTGGCGACCACCGCGCCGGGGTGGACGCGAGCGGCCCAGGCGGAGACGAGGGCGACCGCGCCGGTGCTCCAGCCGCCGCTGACGAAGCTGCCCCGGGCAAGCCGCCGGCAGCTTTCCACGGCCTCCGCCGGGCCGACCCAATGGACCTCGTCGAACGCGTCGTAGGCGACGTTGCGCGGGTGGATGCTGCTGCCCAGTCCGCGCATCAGCCGGGGCCGGGCGGGCTGGCCGAAGATCGTGGAACCGGTGGCGTCGACGCCGATGAGCCGCAGGGCGGGCCAGCGCCGCCGCAGGGGACCGATGATGCCCGCGCTGTGGCCGCCGGTGCCGACGCTGCACACCAGGACGTCGAGGTGGTCGAGCTGGTCCGTGAGTTCGGCGGCCAGTGAGGCGTAACCGGCAGTGTTGTCGGGGTTGTTGTACTGGTCGGGCCAGTAGGCGTCGGGCCGCACGGCGAGCAGCTCGCGCAGCCGGGCGAGGCGGGCGGCCTGCCAGCCGCCCTCGGGGGCCGGGCGGTCGACGATTTCGAGGCGAACGCCGTGGGCACACAGCAACTGCCGCATGGAACGCTCCAGTTCCCGGTCGCCGACCAGCACGACCGGGTGGCCGAGCACCTGCCCGGCGAAGGCCAGGCCGATGCCGAGGGTGCCTGAGGTGGACTCCACCACCGGTGCACCGGGCCGTAGTTCGCCGCGTTCGCGCGCGCCCAGCAGCATCGACATGGCGGCCCGGGCCTTCATCCCGCCGGCGGAGAGTCCTTCGAGCTTGGCCCAGAATCCGGGGTGGGGGCCCGGCAGATCAGCGGTGATGCGCACCAGTGGCGTACGGCCGAGCAGGGCGAGCAGCTCCGGGCGGTCGGTGGGACGGACAGCGGTCGTGGTCAACGGTCTTCGCCTCCCGGACAGGAGCTGCCGTACGGACCCCGGTAGCGGTGGACGGCTCCGGGTCCGCCATCGAGCCAGAAGAAGGGGTACGGCTCGGCGCACACCGCGCTCACGCCGTGGCCGAGGAAGCGGGGCAGCACGGCGCTTCCGGTCTGGGCGAACACCACCAGTTGCTTGCCGTGCAGCAGCGCGTGCTGCCGAAGCAGTTCGAAGGTGGCGTTGCCCAGGGTCATGCCGGAGACGAGCAGCGCATCACAGCGGCCGGCCTCGGCGAGCGCATCGGTGACGACCTGCTCGCCCCACTCCGTGACGCCGCCCTTGAGGTCGCACGGGACGTACCGGAGGCCACGTGCACGCAGCGCTTCCAGGAGCGAGTTGACGACTCCGATCACCAGCACCGTGGCCCCGGGCGGCAGGTCGATCAGCTCGGCGACCGCCTTCGCCCGCGCCCGGGACTTCTCCAGCGACGACCCGGCGGGCAGCGGGAAGGGACGCGCACCGTTCTCCGGGCCGTGCGGGCTGACGTGCATCAGATACGCATCCAGGGCGGCCACCCGCACCGGCAGCAGCGGATGCTCCAGAAGCCGGGCCACATCCGCGCCCACGCAGTCGTCGAGCGCACTGTCGGGCAGCGCGCCGGGCTCGACCGCGCAGGAGCCGACGGCCTCGGCCAGGCGGAGGCTGAGCACTTCATTGCGATAGCCGGTGCCACGCCCGTTGTGCCGTACGGCTTGCCGAGTGGTGAAGGCCGCGGCGATCCGCTGGGTGGCCGGGTCGGGGCCCAGCCCGCCCGTGCGGACGCGGTCCACGAGCTCGCCGTACGTCCGGTACGTCTCGTACGCCACCGTGCCGGCCGCGCCGGTGACGGCGGTCATCGGATCACCAGCCCCGCACGCAGCCCGGCCAGCAGGGCCTCGACGCGGTCGCGGGCCCCTGACCCGTGAGCGTCACCGGCCATGATGTGCCCGAGGTACTCGTTGTTGCTGTCCGCCGCCTTCACCACCTTGCCGGGGTCAGCGAGCTGCACTTCCAGCACGCCCGGTGCATCCCGCAGTTCGCCGCCGTCCAGCGCTTCGAGCGTGCCGGTGGTCCCCGACACCAGAAATCCGATGGCGGCGCTGTCCAGCCCGGTGTCCGTACGCCGCAACTCGGGTTGGCGGCCCAGCGCGACCTCCACGCAGGCCGCTGCGAGGTCGATGCCCGTGACGTGGCGGATCAGTTCGGTGATGCGGTTCCCGGCGGGACGCGGGTTGACCTCGACCACGCGCGGGCCGGCGGCGGTCAGCTTGATCTCGGTGTGCGCCACGACGCCGTCGACGAGCCCCAGCGCCTTCAGGGCGCGCAGCGCGGTCTGCTCGGCGGCCTCGGCGTCGGCGGGCGCCAGGGCGGCGGGGAACATATGGCCGGTCTCGATGAAGGCGGGCGCCCCGCCGACGCTCTTGTCGGTGACGCCGACCACGTGGATCGTCCCTGTGGACGAGACGGTCTCGACACTCACCTCGGGGCCGTCCAGCAGCTCTTCGAGCAGGACGACGGGCGCCCGCCGCTGTCCGCGCGCATTCACCGGGAAATCCGCCAACGTACGGTACGCATCCAAGAGTTGCGCCTCGTCATCCACGCGCCGTACGTACATACCGGCACACAGGTCGACGGGCTTGACCACCAGCGGGTATCCGATCTCCCGGGCGGCGCCCGCGATGTCGGTCCACTCCTCGTGTACGGCGAAGCGCGGCCCCGGCACTCCGGCGGCGGCGAGGACGCGGCGGGTGGCGTCCTTGCGGCAGGCGTTCTCCACCGCTTCGGGCCCGGGGCCCGGCAGACCGAGGCGTCCGGCGATCCGCGCCACCGTCGGCAGGTAGTAGTCGCAGGACGTGACCACCCCGTCGAACCCGAACGCCGCATGCAGTCGCTCGACTTCGGACACCAGGGACTCGGTGTCATTCGTCTCGGCGGTGATGACGTTGCGGGCACCAAGCAGCGGATGAGCCGTCCCCTCGGGCGCGGAGCGCAGGTAGTGGTGCAGGTCACGGGTGAGGAACGTGAACGTGTGCCCACCCTCCCCTATCGCCCGCGGCAGCAGCCGGCTCATCGCTCCGACCCAGCTCTCGACCACCAACAGATGAGCCACAACTCCCCTTCCGGGCTTGGATTTCGGACACGGGACAGCCCAGCGACCCTCCTCGTCGAAGGGTTCCGGGTTGCCCGGCGAAGACATTAACGATAATCATTTTCATTGTCATCTCGTGGGCAGTCCTTTGCCGCCCCCTTGTTCGCCGAGTCCCCAGGAAGGCCCCGTGACCCCTCCCATGCGCCGCACCGCCGTTCTGTGCGCGTTGCTGACCGCCGCCACCCTCGCCCCGGCCGGCCCGGTCCAGGCCGCCACTCCGGCGTCCCCCCTGCGCTTCGGCGCGTGCCCCGACTCCCTCCCGAACCCGCCGGCCCCGGAACACGTGGAGTGCGGACGACTCCGGGTTCCGCTCGACTGGAACCACCCGCGGGGACCGCAGATCGAAGTAGCCGTCTCGCGGGTCCGCGCGTCGGGCTCCCCCGCCGAGCGGCGCGGCATCCTGCTGGTGAATCCCGGCGGACCGGGCGGCTCAGGGCTCTCCTACGCGGTCACAAAGCGGGCCAAGCTCCCTGAGAGCGTGCGACGTGCGTACGACGTCATCGGCTTTGACCCTCGTGGCGTCGGACAGAGCGCTCCCGTGAACTGCGGCCCGATGGGCGGCCTCTTCGCCAGCCCGGGCGCGAACCCCGTCCCCATAGGCACGCCGGCGGAGAAGAACTACCTCGCCTCGCTACGGAACATGGCCGACGACTGCGCCGCGGGCGCGGGCGAATCGCTGGCCCACCTGTCCACGGAGCAGACGGCGCGGGACATGGACGCGGTACGCGCCGCCCTCGGCGAACGCCGGACGAGCTTCCTCGGCGTCTCCTACGGCAGCTACCTCGGCGCCGCGTACGCCGCTCGGTTCCCGCACCGCGTGGGCCGCATGGTGCTCGACAGCGTGGTCGGCCCCTGGGACTGGTACGACTTCGACGTCGTCCAGAGCCACGCGCTGCTGCGGCAGCGCGACACCTTCTTCGCCTGGACCGCCGCCCACGCGGAACGCTTTGGCCTCGGCGGGAGCGCGGACACCGTGCGCCGGGCCTATCTGCGCGTGCGCCACGACCTCGCCGCGCACCCCGTGGACGGCTTCGGGCCCGCCGAGTTCGACCGCACCGTCTACCGCGCGTTGGGCCGCACCGAACGCTGGGCCGGTCTCGCCGAGGGCCTGCGCGACTACCTGCATGACGGACGTCCCGACGGACTCCGCCCCGCCACCGCCTTCGACAGCCCGGATTCACGCAACTACGAAGCAGCGAACCGCGTCGTCAAGTGCGCCGACTCTCCTGCCCCGGCCCCCCACCGGATCCTGGCGGACATCCACCACACCCGCCGGCTCGACCCGCAGCCGATCCTGGCCGGAATGGAGGCGTCCACCTGCGCCTACTGGCACCACAAGCCGGCCCACCGCACCCCGCTCGGCAGCCCCGACACCCCACCCGTACTGCTGGTGGCCTCCGCGCACGACCCCGTCACCCCCATCGAGGGCGCACGCCAACTGCGCCGACTGCTGCCCGGCTCGCGCCTGGTCACGCTCGACAACGACTACTCGCACGGCGTGTTCGCCAGCCGGGGCAACGCATGCGTGGACGACACCGCGGCTGCCTACCTCGTCAACGGCACGACTCCGAAGACGGATGTGAACTGCACCGGCCCCGGACTACCGGAAGTGCCGTGACCGGCAACGTCCGGCGGGCTTCATCTTTTGGTCGGGCATGCGACCGATGAGCCGGGCGCCCGGTCGTCGCGTCCCGGCCTGGGCCCCGCGTTTCCCCCTGGTTCGGCTACGCCCCGCTTGACCCGGCCCACCTGGCGCACCTCGACGGCATCGTGTTCGTCAAGGACGTTCCACAGAGCTAGGGCGTTTCTCCCCCCGGGAGCCACCCGGCCGGCCAACCCAACCCCCGGTCCCGCGCGATGCGTCCCGGAGAGCTGGGCCGGCCGTCCGGGACCGGCGGCTCCCGCTCACTGCGCGCCCCGTGCGCCGGCGGTCCCGCCTCCTCATCAGCCAGGCCGCCCCGCGGGTCTCCACAGCCCGGCTCCGCGCAACCTGTGGTCTGCCCTGTGGCTCGACCGTGAAGACGTGGCCGCGGGCTGCCCCGATACTCGGCTGGGCCCCAATCGACTGCAGGTTCCGACGCCGGACTCGACGGCACATCGGATGCCGGACCGGTGGATACCCGACCCGGAAGGCGGATGATGCGCCCCCGATTGAAGTCCGATGTCCTGTACGTACCGACCGGTGATGGTGTCCATGTCTTCGGCGCGGGGGTCGACCTGGCCCTGCGCGGCAGGTCCGCCTACCAGTGGCTGGACCGGCTCGCGCCGCATCTCGATGGTTCGGTCGAGCTTGACGCGCTGGTCGGGCGGCTGCCGCAGGACAAGCGGCAGGTCGTACACGCCCTCGTTGATCAGCTGCATGCGGCCGGCTGCCTGGTCGATGCCGGGCAGGACCTGCCGCACGGGCTCACCCCGCGGGAACTGGCGGCCTACGCTTCCGAGATCGCGTTCATCGAGTACCACGGGGACTCCGCAGCGCGGCGGTTCGAGACCTACCGCAACAGCAACGTGGGGGTGGTCGGCTCGGGTCCGGTGTTCATCGCCCTGGTGTGCTCGGCGCTTCGCTCCGGGGTGCGCAGCCTGCGAGCCGTGTGCACGGACGCACCGGGGACCCACACCGAGCGGTTGGCGGAGCTCACCGCCGAGGCCGCCCTGCGCGATCCGGAACAGACGGTGACTCCTGCTTTCCTCGACCAGTCCGCCGCGACCCGCGACGAGTCCGCGTGGGGCGGCCTGGTCGATCAGGCGGACGCCGTGCTGCACGTCGCGGACGGCACGAGCGTCGACCGGGCCGTCCGGCTCGATGCGCTGTGCCAGGAGGCGGGCGCGCTGCTGGTGCAGGGACTGGTCCTGGACGACATCGCCTGGCTGGGGCCGCCCGGGCCCGACTGGCGATCAGCGTGGCGGCGGCTCGGTGCACGCGGCCCGTTCCGGCCCAACGCCTTCCTCACCGGGCCGGCCGCCGCGGTGGTCGCCTCGTACCTGGGGCTCGCGGCGTTCACCGCACTCACCGGGATCGCCGACGGCGCACCATCCCCAGCCGACGCAGGGAGGATGACGCGCATCGACCTGGAGACCCTGCGCACCTCCACGCATGCGTTCCTGCCCCATCCCGCGACGGTCCCCGCTCGACCGGAGACACGAGAGGAGTTCACTCGGCGACTCGAACGGCTCGGCTCCACACCCCCGTTGGACGAGGCCACCTTCTCCCAGCGCGCGGCCCGCTGCTTCGACCCGTACGTCGGTGTCCTGTGCGCCCTCGACGAGCGGGAGTTCACCCAGGTGCCACTGAACGTCACCGAGGCGGTACCGCACACAGAGGGCGCTGCGCCGGTGTACGGGGCGGGGACGGACTTCGCCGAAGCGCGCCGGGAGGGCGCACTGCGTGGGCTCGCCCGGTACGCGGCGCACCACGTCGACGACCGTCGGCTCGGGGCCGGTGGCGCTGTGTGGGGTTGGGCGCTGGACGAGCAGCGTGCCGAGGCGGTGGCGGCAAGCCGGGTGTTCGCAACGGACCACGAGGTCGGGGTGGCCGCCCGGCTGAGCTGGGCCGATGCCGTGGCGGACGGCCTCGCCCAGCACTGTGTGCGGCTGGCCCTGCGCGAGGTGGCGCAGGGACGGGCACGGCCCCGGCCGGTGCGTCTGCGTCGCGACGCCCTGCCCCCCGAGGCACGGGGCTTGCTCGACCTGCTGCACGCCTCACGCGGCTCGGTGGAGGTCACCGACATCGGCGAGGCGCTGGGCCTGCCCATCCTTGCCTGGGCGCAGGCGGGTCGCACGGTGACCGCGACATGCGGGCCCGCGTCGGTCGTGGAGGGGCTCCGTGCGGTCTTGCTCGACCGCCAGTCGGTGATGACGGACGAACCGGCCTACGCACCGGTTCGGTTGGGTGAGCTGGCTGCCCCCGCCTCGGGTGAGGAGTGGATCGAGGTGCCGGCCCCGGCGGGGCGCGAGCGCATGGTGGAGGCCTTGCGCTCGCGGGGGATGCGTCCGCTCGTGGTCCCGCTCGACCACGATCCGGCGGTGCACGAGGTGCTGCCCTTCCTCGTACGGGTCGTCATCGCCGACGAGGCCGGGGAGGCGGCAGCGGGAGCCGAGCGGCGGGCGGAGGCGCGGGGCGATGCCTAGCGTCAGCGACGGACTGCGGAGCTCGGTCGGCCTCCGGTTCTGGTGGCGGACGTTCGAAGGGGTCCAGGACCTCTTCGCTGAGGGGCACGGTGCGGAGGGCGGCGCGGACGACCCGCTGCCGTTCAAGACGTATCGCGGGCTGCCCCGCCACGTACTGCCCGAGCCGGCCCGGCGGATCGGGGACGCGCGCTGGTCCTTCGAGGCGTTCCGTGCCGCCCACCCGCGAGAGGTCCCCAGCCTCGACGCACTGGATCAACGCACGCTCTCCGCGCTGCTGTACTGGACGTACGGGGTATGCCGGATCGAACTCGGTCCGCACGCCGTCTGGCCCTACCACCGGACGGTCGCCTCGGCGCGCTGCTTCCACCCCGTGGAGCTGTATGTGTGGCTGGCCCGTCCGGCGGGCGACCTGCCCGCCGGGTGCTACCACTACGACCCGGCGCACCACGCGCTGACGTTGCTGCGCGCGGGCGGCGTACCGGATGCCGTGCGCGCCGCCACGGGGGTCAGGGCGGACATCGGGCTCCTGGTGGCGTCCGCGTGGTTCCGCAAGACCGCGTTCCGCTATCGGGACTACGCGTATCGGCTGTGCGCGCAGGAGGCGGGGATGACGCTCGGGAACGCGCTGCTGACAGCAGCCGCGCTCGGGCTGCACGGCAGGGTGCACCAGCGTTTCGGCGACGCCGTGGTCAACCGTGCGCTGGGGCTCGACGGCAGGGAGGAGACGGCCTTCGCGGTGATCGACCTGACCCCGGCCGAGGCGTCGCCGCCGTGCGCCGCTCTTCAACGTCCTTTTCCGGTCGCTGAGTTGCGGACACTGCACCCCGCCCACGTACAGACCAACGGTACGCCGTCGCGCGCATGGTCAGGCCTGACCACGGTCGACCTCGCCGCCCGACTCACCGGCCCCGGGGCGCCCATCGCCCCCGACGGCTTCCACCTGCCCGACCAGGCACCGGATGCGGACGGCGTCCTCGGGCTCGCGGGGCCGGAGCCCGGCCCCGGCGGCGTGGAGCTGGCCGCGGCCCTGCGCGCCCGTGACTCGGGAGGGCGGATGTTCCTGCCGGCCGCTCTCCCCGTGGCCTTCGACCACGTGGCGTCGGCCCTGCGGTACGCGCTGGAGCCCGTAGCGTCCGACCACACCGGGGCCATGTGCCGCCCCCTGGTCGACGCCCACGTGCTGATGCTCGGTGCGGACGGGGCCTCACCCGGGCTGTACCGACTGGATGCCTCATCGGGACCGCCCGCACTGGTACGGGTGCCGGGGCGGGACTGGCGCGCCGTGCTCGCCATGCTGTGCGACCGCACCCCGGCGGTGAACTCGGCGAAGGCCGGCGCCCTCGTGTTCCTGACCGCCCACCGGGTGGCAGGAGAGCGGTGGTTCGGGGCCCGGGGGTACCGCGTCCTGCACCAGGAGGCGGGGATCGTCGCCCAGCGGATCAGTGTGCTCGCCGCCGCGGCCGGGCTGTCCGTACGGGTCACCAACGGCTACCACGACGGGATGGTCAGGGAGCTGATCGGTGTGGACGCCGCCCATGTGCCGGTGTTCACGCTCGTCGTGGGCCGCCGTCGGCCCACCGCCCAGTACGAGCCGCAGCTGACCTGGTGACCGCCCCTGCGGGGTCGGTGAGCCGAACCTACGGGCGGCCTACGGCCGCGACCGCGGCTCGTGCTACGGCCGGTCCTGCGGTCGGACCGTGAAGACACCGGGCGTCCGAGGACCGCAGGATGCGGGTGGCCCAGTGACTGGCCAACTTCTCACCCATCCAAGGAGAAAGGGGGAATGCGATGAAGGACGACCTCGTCCTCGACCTCGCTGACCTCAGTGTGGACGACCTGGACATCCTGCCGGCCTCGCCGGGCGAGAGCCTGGAGACGGTGAACGTGGGTCACGCCATGGTCGAGATCGGCGCGTCCAACTGCACGTCCAGGGGTACCCCGGCGAGCTGCTGCTCCTGCTGCTGCTGCTGAACCGAGCGGCCGCACTGCCGTGTTCGGCGGGCCCTGGACCGCCGAACACGGTGTCCCGGCGACGACGAGGACATGACGTTGACCGACGCAGTGACGGGCGCCCGCACCGGACGGCCCACCGAACCGCTCCACCCGGCTCGCTCCGGCGACACCGCGACGGCCCCCGCGGCCCGCTCGGCCCGCGTGGCCGTCGTGGGCAAGGGCGTCCTCGCCTCGGCGCTCCGCACCGCCCTGTCCCGTACCCACGCGCTGGTGCCGGCGGAGGGCCCCGCCTACGAGGCGGTCGTCACGGCCGAGGACGGCTGGGTGACCGCGACCGAGCCGCCGCGCCCCGATGTCCGCTGGCTGCCGGTCCGGGTCGAGCTCGGCCTGCTCGTGGTCGGCCCGACGACCGTTCCGGGCCGGGCCGGCTGTGCGCGCTGCGCCCGGACGCGTCGGCACCGGGCCTTGGGAAAGGACAGCCCCCGCGCGGCTCTGCTGCGGCGGCACGGCGAACAGCTCGCCGGGCGCACATCGCCGGTCCTCACCACCTGGGCGTGCGAGACGGCTGCCGCACTCGTGTCGGGCGAAGTGGCCTCCCCCACCGGGCGGTTGACCGACAGGGCCGTCGCCTTCCTGTCGCTGACGACCATGGCCGTCGATGTGCACCCCTTCCTGCCGGACCCGGCGTGCCCCTGGTGCGGCGGGCTCCCCGAGGACCGGCCGCCCGTCCTCATGGCCGAGCCCCGGCCCAAGCCCGACCGGGATGTCCCCCGCGTGCGCGACCTGCGGGCCGACTGGGACGGGCTGGTCGCCCGGTACGTCGACGGGCGCACGGGGCTGGTCCGGCAGCTCGATGTGCGCACCGACTACCCCTACCCCATGGTCTCCGCCCCGTTGCACCTGCCCGGCGGTGAGCAGGAGGCCGGGTTCGGCCGTGACCTGGACTACGGCGCCGGCGCCCGCACCGCACTGGCCGAGGCCCTGGAGCGGCTGGGCGGGGCCCGGCCCGGCGGGCGCCGGACGACGGTGCGGGCCAGCCATGCGGAGGTGGCCGACCGGGCACTGTGCCCGCCCGACCTGGGTCTGTACCCGCCCGAGCGGTACGCCGATCCCGACTTCCCCTATCCGCCGTACCATCCGGACCTGGAGCTCAACTGGGTGTGGGGGCACTCCTTCGTCCGCGACGCCCCCGTCCTCGTACCGGAGGACTACGCGTACTACCGCACCCGGCACGACAACCCTGCGGCCAGGCCCCTGGCGTACGAGGTGTCCAACGGGTGTGCGCTGGGCGGCTGCCTGGAGGAGGCGGCGCTGCACGGGCTGGTCGAACTCGCCGAGCGGGACGCGTTCCTGCTGACCTGGTACGCCCGCCTCCCGGTGCCACGGGTGGACTTGCGGACGGTGTCCGACCCCCGCATCGGTGCGCTCATCGAACGGATCCGTCAGGGCAGCGGCCACCGGGTGCTGGCCTTCGCCACCACCCCCGAGCACGGCATCCCGACGGCCTGGGTGATGGCCGTGCGTCCGAGCGGACCGGGCCGGCACGATGAGCCCGCCGCGGTCTGCGCCGCGGGGGCACACTTCGATCCCGAACGGGCCCTGATGAACGGCCTGTTGGAGCTCACGGCGAATCTGGGGTGGAACCGGTCGGCCTTCCGTCAGGAGCGGGACCGCATCGCGGCCATGGTCGACGAACCGGACCTGGTGCGCGAGATGCGGGACCACGCGCTGCTCTACTGCCACCCGGCCGCTTTCGACCGGCTCGCCTTCCTGCTCGGCGGCGACGGCGACGTGGAACGGGGTGGCCTGCCCGTCGAGGAGGCCTTCGCGCACGCCACCTGTCGACCGCGCCACGCGGACCTGCGCGACGACCTGGCCGAGGCGGTGGCCCGGTTCACCGACCGGGGCCTCGATGTCATCGTCGTCGACCAGACCACCGACGAGCACCGGGCGGGCCGGCTGGCGTGCGCGAAGGTGATCGTGCCCGGGTTGCTTCCGATGACCTTCGGACACCGGATGCGCCGCACCTTTGGACTTCCCCGGCTGCTGCGGCTCCCCGCAGAACTCGGCCATCGTGCGACGCCCCTGGTCGAAGGAGAGATCAATCCGCACCCACACCCGTTCCCATGACGTTCCCGTGCACCCACGCCCCAGCGTTTCCGCACCTTCCGTGACTGGAGTCGGCCATGACCGAGGACTTTTCGACACCGGACGCGTTCGGCGTACGGATCGGCGGGCTGCCCGCTTCCACGCTGGACGATCTGCGCTCGCCGGAGTTGTGGCAGCAGGTAGCGACCGTACGCGGGGCGGAACGCCGACTGGAGCGTCTGGCAGCCGAGCTGTCCGACCGCCTCTACCAGCAGATCGGCCGTGCCGGTTCCGGCAAGCCGCTCCTGGTGGCCGTGCGGCGGGCCATCCACAACCGCCGCCCGCTCGCCGAGCGCCACTGGAACGACGCCGTTCGCGCGCTGCTGCCCCGGCCCGTCATCGACCAGGTGGACACCTGGGCGCGGCTGCGGGCCGGCCATCAGGGGGAACTGGCCCGGCTCGATGACCTGATCAGCCACCATCTGCGCACCCAACACACACTGCTGCGCAAGGCGGCAGCCGATCCCGGGTTCCAGCACGGCCTCGTCCTGAGCAGTCCGGTGCTCCTCGCCGAGGTCCGCAAATGGCTCGCGCGGCCCGATGAGCGCGCACCCGACCGCTCGTTGGCGCTGCGGCTCACCAAGTACCTGGGCCGGGTGACCATGAAGACCAGCCCGTTCAGCACCTTCACCGCCAGCGGCCTCGGCACCTGGAGCGAGGGGGAGCAAGGCTGCGCGCCCGCCGGACCCGAGGTGCGTACGGTCGCCGAGCTGAACGTATGGATCGTCCAGCAGGTCGTGCACGAACTCGGCAGCCGTCCCGAACTCGCCGGGGGCAGACGGCTGCGCCTCAACCCCAGCGCCATGCTCGAAGACGGCAGCTGGCGGTTCCTGGGGACGGCGGCCGAGGAGCCGCTGCGTACGCTGCCCGAGGCGGCCGCGGTGCGGGTGTGCGTGGACGTGGTGCGCGCGGCCCGCCCCACCCGCGAGCAGGCGGCCCGGGCCGTCGCACACCGCACCGGCAGCGACCCGGACACCGCCGCCGCGTACCTGGCACGGCTGGAGGAACTGGGGCTGCTGGAGGCCGAGCGGCCCTTCGCCGACCAGGCCCTCGACCACGTCGCCGACCTTCGCTCCTGGCTTGCCGGGGCGACGAGCCCGGAGCTGGTCGGGGTCGAGCGGGAACTTGCCGTCATCGCCGAGACGCTGTCCGGCTACCCGCAGGTGACGGATCCGGCGCAGCGGGTGCGCGCCACGGAAGCCGTCGAGGACGCGCTACGACGGATCAGGGACCTGCTCGCCCCCGGGCGCATCAGTCTGCCCGCCAAGAACAGTGTCATCGAGAACGCCCTGCTGGCGACGCCCTTCCCCGGGCCGGACCGGGGCGTATGGGAACCGGTGCTGAGCGACCTGGACGCGCTGCGGCAGTGCTACGCCGTGCTGGACCCCGCCCTGCCCGGCCGGGTGACGCTCGCCGACCTGTTCGCCGAGCGCGTCGGGGCCGGGGAGACGGTGCCGTTCCTGACCTTCCACCGGCTGGTCCAGACGTGGCTGCGCGAGGACCCCGCGCTGCCCGCCCTGCTCTCCGTCGCCGTGCACGGTTACCGGACGATGCACGACCACCGGCTCCCGCGGCTGGGCGAACTGGCCGCATTGCGGGACGAACTGTGCAATCTGGTCCGCACAGCTCCGGCCGATGCACACGGTGTCGTACGGATCGCTCCCGAGCAGCTCCTGGCGGTCACCGAGCGCCGGCCCGGGTGGATGCGGGCGCCGGACTCCGTGGCGTACTACGGCCAGCCGCTCGGCACCCGCGCCGCGCCCGAGTTCGTGGTCAACGCCATCAACTCGGGGCACGGGCGCGGACGTGACCGTATCCGGCGGCTGCTCACCCAAGCGGGCCTCGGCGCGGCGCGGGATACCGTCGTGGACTCCGCCCTCCCGCCTCCAGGCGCCGTCCACGCCGACACCTGCCGCCACTTCGGAAGCAACGTGGGCCTGCGAGTGTCCGCCGTGGCCGCAGAGATCGAGTATCCCGGAGGGCTGAGCCTGCGGCCGCCCGAGCACCGCGTCCGCCTGGGGGACCTGCGCGTGACGCACGACCCCGGACTCGGCCTGCTGACCCTGCATGCGGCAGGGCACGCCGGCGAACTGCGGCCGGTCCACCCCAACCTCATCGCGGAACTGTGGCTCCCGCCGGCGCTGCGCCTGCTGATGCAGACCTTCGGCGCCACGTCCAACCTGCTGATCCCCGGACGGCGGATGTTCGGGGACCCGTCCCTCACCGAGGTGCGGGAGGTCCTGGTGGAGCCGCGGGTGGTCGTGGGGCGTACGACGGTCAGCCGCCGGCAGTGGGTGCTGCCGCCCGACGCCGTGCCGAGGCGCGGGAAGGGCGAGAGCGACCGGTCGCTGCTGCTCCGGCTCGCCGGATGGCTGGAAGAGCACCGGATGCCGCAGCGCTGCTTCGTCCGTGCCCTGGACCCGCAGTCGGTGGTCAGCGGGGACGTATGGCGCGTCAAGTCCCGCAAGCCGCTCTACGTGGACTTCGCCAACCTGCTGCTGGTCGGGGTCTTCGAGCGGCTGCTCGCCGCCGGGACGGGACAGGTGGTCTTCCTCCAGGAGGCGCTGCCCGGTCCCTCGGAGATGCCGGCCCACGGCGACAGCGGCCCCCGGGTGACCGAGTTCCTCGTCGAGATCAACGAAGGACGGACACGATGACCATGATGAACGGACACGGCGACGGTGCCCTCCTGGATCCGGCGACCGCTCGGTCGGCGGACTGGGTGTGCGCCCACGTCTTCTACGACGCCGACCAGGACGTGCTGCTGACGCGCTGCGTGCAGCCGCTGGTGTCGGAGCTGGAGAAGCGCGGGGTGATCCAGCGGTACTTCTTCCTGCGCTACTGGGAGGGCGGCCCGCACGTGCGACTGCGCCTGCTCCCTTCCCGCGACGGTGACCGCGCCGAAGTGGCAGAGGCGATGGAGCACGGGCTGGGTGCGTTCCTCGCGCTGTCGCCGGCTCCGGACGTGGTGGACCGCTCCCGCTTCGCGCAGGTCGCACTGGGACTGGCCGGGCTGGAGGGCCGCAGCGGCCACGACGTCGTGGTGCGGGCCAACAACACCGTGGAGTTCCTGCCCTACGAACGCGAGCACGCCGACTACGGCCACGGCGCCGCCCTCGCCGCCGTGGAACGGCACTTCTGGGAGTCGAGCCGGCTGGCGCTGTCGGTGATCGCGGCGGGCACCACGGTCGAGCAGCGCGCGCTGCTCGCGTTCGACCTGGTGGTGGGCGTCTTCGCGCTGTGCGATGAGATCCGCGACCGGTGGGCGCAGCACGGTGGGCCGCCGCTGCCGTTCGGGAGCGGACCCGAGGCGGCCGATGTCGAACCGCGCTACCTGGCGCAGCGGGAGCAGCTGCACGCGCGCGCCCGGCGCACCTGGGAGCTCGCCGCCGAACCGCCCGGGACCGGCCAGCGCGGATACTGGCTCGCGACGGTGCGGAGGCTGCGCGACGCGCTGCACCGCATGGAGGAGTCCGGCACGTTCGTCGCCGACTGGGCGGCCTCACCGTTGGCGGATCCGCTGGAGTTGTCGGCCACCGCGCACCCGGCGACCAGTCTGGTGCTGTTGCGCTGCGCCCACCTGGTGAACAACCGGCTGGGGCTGACCTTGTGGCAGGAGAACCAGCTGCGGTTCCTGGTGGGGCGGGTGCTGGCCGAGCTGCCCGAAGCCCAGGGCGTCGCATGACCGGGGCCGCCGAGGCCTCCTGGCACAGCCTGCACGTCCACCACCACGACGAGGCCACGGAGCCGGAGCTGATCCTGCGGGCCGTACGCCCCGCGTTCGCCGCGGTGGCCCCCTTCGTGCGCGACGCCTGGTTCGGCCGGCACTGGCTGCGCGGACCCCATCTGCGCCTCAACTTCCGCACCGACGAGCAGGCATGGTGCGAGCGGGTGCGCCCCGTGGTGACGGGCGTCGCCACGGACTACCTGCGCGCCCACCCCTCCACCGTCCGCCTGGACGAGGCCGCGCTGGCACCCGTGCACGAACGGCTCGCGGAGCTGGAGATGGAGCCCGAGCCGCTCCGTCCGTGGGTCGCGGACAACACGGTGGTGGAGCGCCCGTACGACCAGCGGCTGCACGTACTCGGCTCGCTCCGCGCGAGCGAGCTTGTGGCGGGCTTCCTCGCCGACACCAACGACCTCGCGTTCCGGATGTACGAGCAGCTGCCCGCCAACCCCCTGTCCGTACTGGCCCTGGACCTGATGTGGGCCACGGCGGCCGCGGCAGCGATCCCGTTCGAGGACGGCAGCGCCCCGATCGAGCGGGGGGTGCTGTCCCTGCGCTCGCACGCGGACGCCTTTCTGTCCCGCACGAACGACCCGGCGGCCTACCGCACCCGCTTCGACGAGCGGTTCCGTCGGCAGGAAGCTGCCTTGGGCGCGCGGTTGCGGGAGGTGGAAGCGGTCCTCGCGGAGCCGGAGGGCGCCGATGCCACAGGCTCCGGGGTGCCGTACGTACGGGAGTGGGCGCGGGCCGTTCGTCGGCACCAGCGGACCGCCCAGCCGCTGCTCGTTTCGGGCGAGGTGTCGATGGGCGGGGCAGCGCTCGCTCCGCGCATGCCGACGCGGCAGCTCAGCGAGTTCCACCGGCTCCTGCTGTCCGACCACGGGCACCGGGACTTCCTCGACGACGCGTGGTTCGCCTCGTTCCGGCTGGTGATGAACTACCTGTACCTCCATCTCAACCGGATGGGACTGGCGCCCGTGGAGCGCGCGCTGCTGTGCCACCTGGCGGCGCGGACGGTGGAGTCGGTGCACGGCACGTCGGCCATCGCCAGCTTCGAGAGGTACGTCGCCGCACCGGACCGGCGGGAGGAACCCGGCTGGCGGCGGATCGGCGCCGAGTGGGCAGAGGGAACGTGACGAGCCCCTTCCCGCCCCGCCTCGGCGTCAGCCGCCGCTGAACACCTCGGCGAGTTGGCGGCGCCCCGCAATCCCCAACTTGCGGTAGGCGCCGGAGAGATGAAACTCAACGGTGCGAACGGTGACGAACAGCCGGCCCGCGATGTCACGGTTGGAGTATCCGTCCCTGGCGAGGCGGAGGATCTTCCGTTCCTGGGGCGTCAGGCTGTCCAGGAGCGGATGAGGGGAGTGCGCGGCGGCACGATCGGCGGAGGCCGGGTCCGCAGCAGGCCTCCCTACGCTCGCCGGTCGGGGCATGGCCGAGAGCGTCCCGGAGGGTTCCAGGGCTTCCGGGCCAAGTGCCCGGAGGGGCCGCCGGGCCCCCTGGACGCGACGGGCCAGCGGCTCCGCGCCGCACGCCTGGGCGAGCTGGAGGGCCGAGAGCAGCTCAGTGCGGGCCGCCTCCCCGCGCCCGGCCCTGACCAGTTCCTCCCCCAAGGCCGCCTGCACAACGGCGAGTTGGAGGCGGTCCGAGGACCGGGCGAGCACCGAGGCCGCATCAGCGAGCAGGTCGATCCGCCGCTCCCCCGACTCGGTGAGCGCCAGGGCGTGCAACGCGGGGCCGATGGACTCCGCGGTGCCCCAGCGGCGGGCGTCAGCCAGCTCTCCGCCGGCGAGTTCGGCGGCCTCCTTGCGTTCGCCACACGCCGCGAGGACCCGAGCAGCACGGGAGCGCCAGGGCAGCACCGCGGGGTTGCGCACCCCGGCCTCCTCCAGAAGGCGGCCCGCCGCGAGCAGGTTCTCCACGGCGCGACCGGGATCGTCGCCCTCGTGGACCGCCGCCCGCGCGGCCAGGGCGTACGCCGAGTCCCGCCGCCACGGCAGCTGGTCCCGGTCCAGTCCGCTCTCAGTGAGCAAGGAGCGCGCCGAGTCCGTCGCGCCCCTCAGGACCCGCACCTCGACCAGGGTTGCCACGCCGGTCACGGCCAAGGGGCGCCCGGTGGCCGCGAAGGGAAGCAGGCGGTCGGCCATGGGGGTCAGGACGGCGTCGGCAGCGTAGAGATCGCCCCGGGCCCGCAGCACCGTCGCCCGCAGCAACTCGATCCTGACGTGATCCCAGCGACCGGCTCGGGCACCAGCGACCCTGCGCCCACGGCCGCAGTGCGTCCACGCCTCGGCAACTTCACCGGCGGCCACCAGCGCGCCGCAGGCGTGCCACAGCAGCGTGGCCGAGCCGTGCCCCTCCCCCCGGGGCAGGCCCTGCCGGGCGTGCCGGGCGGCCACCCCCCGGTCAGCCCCGGCGTCGACCGCATGGACCGCGCGCAACGCCGCGAGCTCCCGGCCGGCGGCGCCCCTGTGCGGGGCCTGGCAGGTCAGGCTGCCCGGCGGATCGGCCGCCCGCGCCAGCCACAGGGGGCCGCGCCGGCAGGTGAAGGCCTTGTGCAGGCGCAGCCGCAGCTGCAGGGAGCTGTCACCCGGCGTGCGTCCGAGCCGGGCGGCAGCGCCGTCAAGGACGGTGACGGCGTCCTCGGACCGGCCGCACTCATCCAGTACGACGGCCAGCGCCAGCGCGTACTCCACGGCGACGTCAGGGGTGTGGGACTCACAGCGGGCGTCGTCCAGGAGGCGTAGGGCGCGCTCAGGGTCGACGAAGGCGTACAGCCCCGCCAGCTCCCGGCGGACGGCCAACTTCTCCTGGGGGCGCAGAGGTTCGCGGAGCGCGCCCCGCAGATACCGTGCCGCTTCCTGGGATCTGCCCTCCTGCTCCCGCCGGCGTGCGGCCCGCCACAGACAGCGCATCGCCCATTCCTGCCCCACGGGGCCGATGGCGAGCAGGTGGCGGGCTATGGTCGTCGCATCGGCCTGCCGGTCGCGCAGCAGAGCCGCCGCCCGCAGATGCAGCGCCGTTCGGGTGCCGACGGCCATGCTGCCGAGAACCATCGCCGCCAAGAGCGGGTGCCGGAAGGCCAGCGGGGTGCGGTTGGCGAGCAGGCAGGCGTCGACGAGCTGGTCGACGGCACCGAGCGCCTCCTCAACCGTCAGGCGGGCCAGCTCAGCACTGACCGCGACCTCGGCCTCGCCGCCGAGCACCGCAACCGCCCGCGCGAGAGCCAGGGCGGGCGTGCTCAGCGGTGCCAGCCACCGGTCAACCCCCGGCAGGGCACCTGACGCACCGGTGACGCGGAGCGCGTCTTCCGTGGGCACGCTGCCGGAATGGGGCGCCAGCAGGGCGTACAGAAGGGCGGGATTGCCGCCGGTGAGTTCACCACACACCGCGGCGGTTCGCGCATCGAGGCCGACCCGACATCGTTCGGCGGCGGCTGCTGGCAGGTCCTCCACCCGCAGCCCCGATACGTCGATGGGCTCCGCGGCAGCGAGGAGTGCGGAGCCGGGCGCACTGGAGGCCCCGTTCGAGGGGGCGGAGACCGCCCCGGCCCCCGTGCCGCAGGTCCTGGCCGTCAGCACGATGGCCAGCGGCGCAGGCGGCACCGTCCGGGACAGGTCCAGCAACCACCGGAGCGACCAGCTGTCGACACCGGCCATGTCATCCACGCACAGCACGACCGGGGTGTCCCGTCCTGCCTGCACCGCTGCGGCCAGCCCTTCGAGATCGCCGGGCGGCGTTCGGTGCTGCACCGCTACGAGTTCGCCGTCACCGTCGCCGGGCGACAGCTGAGCGAGGAGCCGATGCGCCGCCGCACAGGGACGGTCCCCCACTCTTGTCCCGCGTACCACGGCCACCCGGCACCCGGCCGCGGCTGCTTCCGCTCCGAACGCGTCGAGCAGCGCCGACTTCCCCGCTCCCGGCTCGCCACGGAGCACCGCCACGACCGCCCCGGTGCCCCTGCGGGACTGTTCGAGCACAGCTCGGAGCCGTGCCGTCTCGCTCCTGCGGCCGATCTCCCCGAGCGCCATGAGCCCCTCCCGATCACCGGCCGTCGTGCACAGCTCAACGTACAAAGCCGACGATCAGTTCACAGGGCATATGACGCACAGGAGGGGTAAAATTCACCAATCGTCTTGAAAGAGACCCTCTATGGCAGGATGCCTCGATGCGCACCGGCGCGTTGGAGGCCCCGCCCCGGGTCGTGCCCTTGCCCACCGGGACGACGGCCACCGCGGCGGACAAGGCCCGTCGCTACGCACCAGCCGCCCCACGGGGCTGACACCTTTACCCGTCCCCGGGAGCGCTCTCCTACAGCAAAGAATGCGCGGCACGTACTGAGGCCGACAAGCCGTCCCACATGTCGATGGAATCGATTCGGCCGCAGCCGACGGCAGCGGAGGAGACTCGTCCGGCACGGACGAACCGGAAGCCACCTGAACCGCCGCCCGGCGGTTCGCACGACGACTTCGAGGTCGAGCGCCATCAAAACCGGTCGGCAGCGTGCGTGGAGCGGACTGGTGACCAGGTGGAGCCGTCCGAGGCTGGATTGCAGAGCCTGTCAGTGGCGCTTAGCGTGATGTCGGGGACTCCAGGTGCTCTCTGGTGCGCCCGCCGAGTTCGTCGGGCGCTGAGAGGCGAAAGGTCACTCATGCCACGATCCATGCGTGCGCTCGTAGCCGGAAAGCTTGGCGAGCCGGCCGATGTCCTGCGGCTGGAATCCCGTCCTGTTCCCACGCCGGAAGCCGGTCAGGCATTGATCCGCGTGAAGGCGACTCCGATTCACGCCAGTGATCTGCACGTACTGCGCGGCCGCTACGGTTTCTTCCCCGAGTTTCCCACTGTCGGCGGTCACATGGAATGCGTGGGCCGTATTCAGTCCCTGGGCCCGGACACCGAGGGCCGGAAGATCGGCGAGCGCGTGGTGGCCGTTGCTGTCCCGGCGATTCCCGGGCCGCATGTGGCCGGCACGTGGCAGGAATACCTTGTTGCCGATACACGAAGGATCCTGCCGGTCCCCGACCATCTGAGCGACTCCAGCGCCTGTCAGCTCGCCGTCAACCCGCTGACCGCGCTGCTACTGGTGACGCGCGAACTCGACATACAGCCGGGTGAATGGCTGTTGCAGACGGCCGCGGGCTCCACCGTCGGCCGGCTCGTCATTCAGCTGACCCGGCATCTGGGTATGCGCACGATCAATATCGTGCGGCGGCGCGATGCCGTCGAGGAGATCAAGGCGCTTGGTGGTGACGAGGTCATTTGCACTGAGGACGAGGACCTGTTGCAGCGCCTGGCCGAGATTGCCGGAACGGCTGGCGTGCGCAAGGCCATCGACTGTGTCGCGGGCCAGGTGGGTGCCCAGGTATCCCAGTCATTGGCCCCGGGAGGAGAGCTCGTGGTCTACGGCGCGCTCTCCACCCATCGGCAGACTGACCCGGCAGCGCTGACGATCCCGCTGCTGGCACGCTCGGTCATCTACGAGACCAAAGCAGTCCGTGGCTTCTGGCTGAACCGCTGGTTCGGCGCCGCCTCACCTGCGGACGCGCTGCGCGCGCTGTCCGAGGTGCGCAGCCTCGTCGCTGATGAAGTGCTCAGCATCCCCCAAGGCAAGCCGTTCCCGCTCGAACGCTTCACTGAAGCCGTCTCGTTCGCCGAAGCACCCGCGCACGGTGCAAAACCGCTCTTCGTCTTCGAGGACGGCCGGGACGAAGGCGACGGGTAGCACGCGGCCCGGGTCTTACGACCACCGGTGCAGGCCGACGAGGACCAGCGAGGTAGTCCGAAAGCCCGTTACGCCGGGCCGGTCCGCCGACCTAGCCTCGGGCGATGAACACGACGAGCGGCACACTCGACGAAGCCCTGTTACGCCTGCACAGCGCCGGCCCCGAGTTCCGGGGCTATCTCAGCAATCACGGACCCATGGCCGTCGAAGCCATGGTCCGCAACGGCCAGGCCGGGTCCGTCCACCGCTGGCTGGACGCCTACGCGGACAAGCTGGAGGACGTGCCGGCTGCCCGCTCCCGTATCACCGACGCCAACTGGCCGGAAGCCCTGGGCGATCCGAGCCGGGTTACCGACTGGACCGGCTACTTCACCGAAAAGGTCGCCGAGCGCCCCTGGCGCGAACTCCTCACCGAGTGGTGGCCGCGTCTGTTGCCCGGCATCGCCGGCGCCGCCACCCACCCCGTCATCCGCGTGGGCCACACCGTACGCAGCCTCCTGACGGACGGGGAGGACGCCGTGCTGATCGCGGAGCTCGCGCATGCGCTCGGCTACTGGGCTGCCCGCCACCTGCCCCTACCCACCGCGGTGCACCCCACGGGCGGTGCCACCCCGTCGGAGGCCCTGTCCGCCCTCCCCCGGATCACCGATCAACAGGTGACGCCGGTGGAGGGATACGCCCAACTTGCCTCCCTTCCCGGTTGGTTGAGCACTGCCGAGTCGCTGCACCTCCCCGACGATCCCGAAGCCGTTCGCCAGGGCCTGACCGCGCTGGTACGCGCCGCCGCCCTCTCCTACGCGCACCACGGCCACCGGAACGGCATCATGCTGGTGCACGCCGCCACCGCACCGAACGCCGTGCTGCGCACCCTGCCGGCTCTCCCCCGGCACCTGTGGGCGCGTTCCTTTTCGGCGGCCTGGGCGGCGTCCTCGGCGATCACCACGCTCTACGCCGCCGACGCCCCGCGACCGGCACCAAGTGCGGAGGCGGTCACACCTGAAGAGGTCTTCGAGCGGGCGGTCGCCCACGGCAACGAGCATGCGATCAAGTTCGCGGACACCGCTCTGGACATCGCGGCTACCTCGGAGGACGGCGACACCGGCGCCCTGTCGGCCGCCCTGAACGCCCTGGCACAGATCGACAAGGACGACTGACTCCGAACCCAGCCCGCCGACTGAGGAGTCCACGAAGAAATTCGGTAGGCCCATGTCTCGTTGCCTGCCGCCTCGCACTGGATAAGCCGTGGGGAAGGGGAAGGGGAAGGGCCTGCCGTGGCTGCTGATGGATGATCTGTGGGGTCGGGTCGAACCTCTGCTGCCGGTTTACGCTCGACGGAAGCAGAGGCTCGGCTGCCCAAGAAGGACAGTGAATGCCTGCGGGGTGTCCGGTTCGTGCTGCACACGGGCATCGAGTGGGAATGGAATTTCGCCTGTCGCACATTCGTCCGGTCCCCATTCTTCTGGGCACTTGAGGACTATCGCGGATCCCGATGGATGCCAGGCGTTCTGCTGGTGACGGCGGGACTCCAGCGGATAGAATGTCGCGCGCTGCTCGCGATGGCGGTCGGCGAGGTCGGCGGTGGGGGCGAGGGCGCCGTGATGGAGTTGCAAGAACACACCAACCTGGGCCACCCCGCTCAAGGCACTGAACGCGCGTTCGCTTTTCCTGGCCTGCGACGCTTAGAAGTCGCCCACCATATCCTCAAGCGATCACCACAAAGCGGTCCACGCAACAGCGTGGGCCTTCTTTCTTTTCCGTGGCGTTCGCACCGGCGTCCGCGTCCGGGGCCACGAAGTGGACGTGCAGCAAGAAGCAGTGGCTTCGTTTTCCTGACAAGAAGAGTGTGGAGTGTGATGCCATGAACCGAGTCGGCAGGGAATCTCGCCGGTCGGCCTGGAGGCTTGTGGAGCCGCTGGCGCGCATGGGGTTATCCGTTCTTTTACTGGCAGGCGGCGTCGTGGGAGCGACGGCTGGACCGGCCGCCGCTTCGACCGCCGACGGCACGCTGACAGTTGAGGTGCTGCGCGACTTCTTCGGCACCGGCGTCATCAACAAGACGATGGACGTCCCACAGCGGGGCATGAAGGTGGAGATCTCCGACCCCGCCGGGCACGAAGTCACCGGCGTCACGGATGCCACCGGAAAGGTCGTGGTGTCGCGTTCGACCGCGCTGAGCGGCGGCCAATACCGCGTCGACGTCAGCGTCCCGGCACCGTACAGCGGCTACCTGCGGGCGGCGCCTGCGTCGACGGCGGAGAACCACTTCGACAGCTTCACGTCGTTCGTGGATGTGTCGGACGGGAAGAACGCCTCGGTGGTGACGGGCGTGTGGGATCCGGCCGACTACGCGCTGCCGGACTCGCGGTACTTCGTGCCGGTCCACAACGGCGCCAACGGGACCGACAACCGGGCGTTGGTGGCGTTCGGGACGAAGACCCGGGGCACGTGTCCCACCGATGTGGCGTGCCCGGCCACGCTGGCCACGCAGGACCAGGTGGGCACCACGTTCGGGTTGGCGTACGACACGTACCGGACCCGGCTGTTCCAGAGCGCGTTCGCCCGCCGGTACGCCCCGTACGGGCCGCAGGGCGGGGGCGCGATCTACACGGTGCCGGTCAACGGCTCGGGTGCGCCGGAGCTGTTCGCGCGGGTGCCGGACGCCGCGGTGACGCGGCACGACTCCGCCAACATGATCAAGGACCCCGGGTTCACCGACGCGCCGGGCAAGGAGAGCATCGGTGGCCTGGCCCTGTCGGAGGACAGCTCCACGCTGTACGCGGTGAACCTGCGGACCCGCAGCCTGGTGAGCTTCGACGCGACCGGGGCCACCGCCGCGGCGCCCAAGTCGACGGTCCCGATCCCGGACCCGGGGTGCGCGAGCCCCGACGACTGGCGGCCGTTCGGTCTCCAGGTCCACAACAACACGCTGTACGTGGGCGGTGTGTGCAGCGCGGAGAGCACCCAGCAGCGCGCGGACCTGAAAGCCTTCGTCTCCACCTACGACGGCAATCGGTTCACCACGGTGCTGAGCCACCCGCTCACGGACAAACGCGGCAGCGTCTTCGGTTCCGGAGACAAGGCCACCCACTGGAACCCGTGGAACACCGGCCTGGACACGTGGGACGACCGGAAGGCGGGCGGCGTCTTCATCGATCCGCAGCCGGAGCTGGCCTCCCTGGCCTTCGCCCGCGACGGCTCGATGATCCTGGGTTTCCGCGACCGGTTCATGGACGTGCTCAGTTGGGGAGGGCTGGACCCCCGCCCGGGGAACGACACGGCGGAAAGCGCCATGTCCGGTGGTGACATCACCATGGTCTGCGCCACTCCCACCGGTGAATACCAGTGGGAGGGCACCGGGAGCTGCCCCAACCACGCCACCCCCGCCAACAATGGCGGCCAGGCCGCCGATGTCGTCGAATACTTCCCGGGCGACTTTTACGCCAACGCGCACCAGGAGACCGCGCTGGGGTCGGTGGCCTATATCCCGCAGCAGCAGTGGGTCGTCAGCACGGAGTTCGACCCGGTCGTCAACGTCGCGACCTCAGGGACCGGGTACCACGACATCACGACCGGTCAGGGTCCGGGCAACAACCCGACCGCCAACGGGTTCCAGTTCGTCAGCGGGGTACAAGGCGGGTTCGGCAAGGCCGGCGGGCTCGGTGACATCGCGTACGCGGCGGCGAACGCGCCGATCCAGATCGGCAACGTCGTGTGGTTCGACGGCGACCACAACGGGATTCAGGACCCGGGGCACGTGCTGCTGCCGGGGGCGACGATCAACCTGCTGGACGCGGACGGCAAACAGGTCGCCACGACCAGGACCAATGCCGCCGGCGAGTACTACTTCGGGGGTGTCGGCGCCGCGTACGAGCTCACGCCGGGCGCGAAGTACACGGTGCAGTTCGACGTGTGCACCGCGGACACCCGCCAGGTGCCGGAGCAGCCCCCGGCGCGCGAGCTGAGGTTCACGCTCCCGCGGGCCGGTGCCAACCGTGCGCACGACTCCAATGTGACCCCGCCGACCACCGGACCGTTGTGCAACGGCTACGCGCCTGTCACGGCGCCGGACAAGCCGGGCGGGGTCGATCACACGATTGACGCCGGGGTGTACATCCCGAAGGCAACCCCGACACCGACACCGACACCGACACCGACACCAACATCGAGCCAGACCCCGAGCCAGACCCCGAGCCAGACCCCGACTCCGAGCCACACTCCGACGCCGGGCCCGACCTCGCCAACGAGCCCGACCTTGCCGCCGGCCGCTACGCCGCCGGCACCCGCACCGCCTGCCAACCCGGCTCCCGCCGGTGGGAGCACGGGCTCGCTGGCGCGCACCGGTATGTCCAGGCTGCCAGAGATGATCGCCCTGATCGGTCTGCTGGTGGGTTCCGGCCTGGTCCTCGCGTTCATGAGCCGGAAACGGCGCGCCCGGAAACACTGAACGAACCGAACAACAGTGGTCTGCCTGCCCGCGGTCCGGATGGCGCGGTCGGGCAGATCACGTCTCGGCCGGTCCACAAGGGCCGGCCCTGGCGTCGTCTGCCACTGGACTGCCGAGTGCCGCCGCGCCCGCACGGCGGCCGAACAGTGCGGTGATCGAGAGGGTGAAGCAGAAGAGTGTCAGCGTCGAGCCGCGTGCGGAGCGTGAGAATCCAGCAACCTCTACCAGGCCGTGCGGCTGACCGGCGCCGATGGCTGCGGACGCGCTGGGCGGCAGCCGTGATCGGCACAGCGGCCGTCGCGGTGACCGCGGTGGTCGCGTTCCTGGTCGCCGACGGCGGCTCTGGCCCCGCCGGTCCGCGCGCACTGGCTTCGGATGAGGCGAACCGGCTGGCCATCACGCGGTTCCGCAACTACGAGGCGCACGGCCGCGCGGTGACGATCACTGTGCCGGGCACCGCCGGCGGGCTGGTCGTCACCGGGTCCGTCGACTACCAAGGCAAGCGCGGTTACGGCGTGGTGCACGGCACCGGGCGCCACACATCCAGCGACGGGCTGATCCAGTGGACGGCCACCTCGGTGTTCGTCCACCCGATGGCGAACGCCCCGGCGCGCGCACCCGCGTCGCCGCCCCGTTCGGCCTGGTACAGCCGTCCGCTGCTGTCGTCCGGCAGCGCGCTGGACAGTTCGCTGACCATCGCGCTCAGTCTCGGCAGCGACCGGCCGGACAACGCCGAACTGCTGCCGCAGAACGGCGCCGCCTGGTGGGGACGGGACCAGGTGGACGGGCATCGGGTGGACGTTATGACCGGGCCGTCCTCCCGTCACCGCTCCGGTACGGCGGGCAACGTGCGCTACTGGGTCGGCGCGGACGGCACCATGTACCGGGTCCGCGTCAGCGTGGGTTCCGAGTCGCAGCCGGTGGTCATCGACTTCGACACCCAGAAGTACGTTCCGGTCAAGCCGGTACCCGGAGTCCCCCCGACGCGGTAGCCGCTGTTCAGGACGTCCGCACCCGCGCGTGCGCGGCGAGCAGGGACGCTGACGGCAGCGGGATGCCTGCCGTCTTCGGCAGGGCCGGAACGGCCGGTACGGCGGTGGCGCCCGTAGTAGTGGCGTTGGGGAACTGCAGCTGCGGACCCGGCGCCGCGACCTCGGTGAACGGGATGCCACCGGGCGCCGTCGGCATCGCCCACCTGCCGGCCGGCGAGGGCGACCGGGCCGGCAGCGGGCAGGACTCGGTGGTCGCGAGCCGGGCGGGCACTGTGGTTCGCAGATCGTTGCCGCGCAGGCAGTTGCCCCGTCCCCGCGTGGCGGTGGGGAACGTCCAGCCGACGTCGATGCCGTTGCCGTTGAACGTGTTGTCCACGATCTGGTTGCCGCCCGGAGGTACGTCGGCGGTTGCGGTGATCACCAGCCCGGCGTTGCTGTTGTCGGCGATGAGGTTGCGGAGGAACTGGTTGTCGCTGCCGCCGTCGATGCCGATGCCGGTGCCCCACCCGCCGTCGGCCTGCGCCGGGGTCGCCTTCTGCTGGTTGGCAGCGATCAGGTTGCCCGCGATGACGGCGCCCTGCTGCGGGAGCAGCTTCTCCTGGTGGTCGGAGTCGGTGGTCAGGCCGACCCGGTTGCCGACCAGGCGGTTGCCGACCACGTACATGTCTTCGCTGGCGTTGGTGCCTTCGTAACCGACCGCGTTGAGTTCGGCGATGTTGTCCCGCACCACGATGTGACAGGGCTTGCACTGTCCGACGTAGATGCCCGAGTCGGCCCCGCCTGACGCGTACGAGTGCTCGATGACACCGTTCTGCGCGGAGAACGCGTAGATGCCGTACAGCCCGTTGCGGGTCGCGGTCACGTAGGAGACCAGGAACGACTTCAGGAAGGTGACCGGCTCATCGCCGGTGTCGTAGCCCCCGGAATGCCCCGGTAGCCCGGCGACCGCTTTCGCCGAACCGGTGACCAGAACCCCGTTCTGGGTGTTGTTCTTTACGGTCAGGTTCTCCACGGCCCCTCCGGGCGCGGTGACGACGATGCCGTTCGGTTGCTGCAACCGCCCGTCGATCACGACCTTGTCCCGGGACTCACCACGAAGAGTGACGCGGGGCGTGGAGACCTTCACCGACTCGTGGTACACGCCCGGCGCGACCAACACCAGGTCACCGGGGTGAGCGAGCGACACCGCATCCGAGATCGTCGGGGCGTCAGCCGGCACTCTGATCGTCACGTGCGCGCCGGGTGGTCGCCGGCCGTGGTTCGACCCGTCATCGCCGGGCCCGCAGCCCGCCAGTACGCATGTCAGTGTGCTCAGTAACGCGACCATCACGCGAAGACGGAGACGAGGCATGGCCTCATCCTGGCATGAAGTCATACCTGCGGTTGGCCGACCAACTCGCCTGCCCCATAACGGATATGGCATTCTTCACGCCGTGAGCCGAGCCGACTCCCACCCATCACGCCGCGCCTTCATCGGTGCCACCGGGGCCGTGGCGGCCACCGGGCTCACCGCCGGGTGCGAATCGCCCGCACCTCAGCCGAGCCGGCCTTCTGCCCCCGCGTCACCCATACGGGTGTCGCCGACCGGCCGTCATCAGGCAGGCATCGCGCTCCCGCAACCGGCCCAGCCGAACCTCCTGGCGGTGGTGGCCGACCTCGGTGACGCCGTGGCCGTCGGCCCGCTGCTGGCCGAACTCGGCCAGGCGGTTCGCACGCTCACCGCGGGAACCGATCCACGACTGCTGGGCCTGCCGCCGGGCGATCTCACCGTGACGATCGGGGTGGGCCCACGGCTGGTGCGCATGGCCGATCCCTCCCTGCCCGGCGCGGCAGACCTCCCCCGGTTCTCCCGCGAGCGGATCACCCCGCAGGCACGCGGCGGGGACCTGCTGATGCAGATCTGCGCCAGCGACCCCTTGCTGTTACCGGTCGTCGCCACCGCGCTTCTAGAGCAGGCCGGTCACCGGATGCGTGAACGTTGGCGGCAGTCCGGACGCCGCGGTCTGAACGTCGCCGTGGACAAGGGCATCTCCGCGCCACGCAACCTGCTCGGTTTCATCGACGGCATCGTGGGCCCGCACACGACGGCCGAACACCAACGCCACCTGTGGCTGGCCGGACCGGCTCCCGTCGGCGGCGGCACGATCGCCGTAGTACGGCGCATGGAACTCGACCTGCCGCGGTTCACCGCACTCTCCGTCGCCGACCAGGAGGCGGTCTTCGGCCGGCGCAGAGCCACCGGCGCGCCCCTCTCCGGCGGGACCGCGGCCTCGGACCCGAACCTCGGCGCCAAAACCCCGGACGGGCGCTACCTCGTCCCAGCCGACGCCCACGTCCGCCGGGCCAACCCCAACGTGGTCGGCGTTGGTCTCATGCTCCGCCGCTCCTACAGCACCGACGCTCCCACCCCGGGCCTGCTCTTCATCAGCTTCCAGAACGACATACGCACCTTCACCAACACGCTTACTCATATGGATGATTCCGACGCACTGCTGCGCTTCACCACCACCACCGCCAGCGCAACATTCCTCATCCTCCCCGGCTTCGACCAGCAGCACCCTCTCGGCGCCAAGACGTTCCACTGAAGCAAGTCACCGCCCTTCAGGCGGAGTTGGAACGTACGGGCCACGCCGCCAACCAGGGGGCCTGGTCCCTGGCCCCGGCGCTCCTCCACTTCCGGGTGTCGCACCTCGCTCATGAGCGCGCGCACCCGGGCCCGGCGTGCGCGGCCTCGCCTCGGGCTGGCGGGTTCGCGCGTTCACCTCGAGGACTTGCGTTGGAGGTCGACCACGCAGCGCAGGGCAGACTTGAAGGCGGCGTATTCCTGCCTGCCCAGCGCCTTCGCGTGACGTTCCTCGATCGTGCGCATGATGGCCGCGGCGGTCTCCATCTGGAGCAGGCCACGCTCGGTGGGGCAGATCAGTTTGGCGCGGCGGTCAGCGGGGTCGGCCTTGCGCTCGACATAGCCCAGCCGTTCGAGATCGTCGACGAGGGAACCGATGACCTGCTTGTGCCGTCCGGAGGCGCGGGCGAGTTCGCTGGCCCGGATGCCCTCGGCACGCAGGTGTGCGAGGACGGCGCCGGCGCGCGGCTGGATGTCGTCGAAACCCTGCTCGGCGAGCGCGGCGAACAGCTCACGTTGAACGGAGAAGAGGATCTGGGCGGCGAGTACGCCGAGGTCCGGTTCCGTGGTCTGGTTCCTGAACCTTCAGCCAGACCAAGCGGCAGGCGGGGCTGGTGCGCATGCAGCAGGCGGGCGTGATCGTCAGCGACTACGCCACTCTCATGGTCGAGGCCCTGGCCGACAATGCGGCACCCGAGTCCGGCGCCGTCTACGCCGCTCTCGACATGCCGTTCGCCGTCCTGGTTGGCCAGATCTCCGCGGCCCACCAGGCATAACGGCCCCCGACCCGCCGCCTTCGGCTACGGAACCCGCCGGTGCGTCAGCAGTGTCCACTTCATGGGTGACCATCATGATGTGATACGCAATATCGGAAGTGCTGCTGTCGGCCGGGAGGCGGCGGACCAGCCCTGCGCCGCGTACGCCCCGGCGTTGCGATACGAGGGCGCGGAGATCTTTTCATTGCTGTGGGAAGTGGCCGCCTGGGCGATGGTGTGAGCGGTGAGCTGTTGGGCAGCCGACAGCGCTTCGCCGGGCCACGGAAATGACGTTCAGGCGTGTCGGCAACGGCAGGAGTTGATGATCATGACTGGGCAGGCGGACATCGGCGTGACCGGGCTCGCGGTGATGGGCCGCAATCTGGCCCGTAATTTCGCACGCCACGGGCACACCGTCGCGCTCCACAACCGCACCGAGGCCCGCACTCAGGCGTTGATGGACGCATTCGGCGACGAGGGGAGCTTCGTGCCCACCGCGTCGGCGGAGTCGTTCGTCGCCTCG
Organism: Streptomyces sp. NPDC020742; assembly: GCF_040641675.1. Classification (NCBI taxonomy): domain Bacteria; kingdom Bacillati; phylum Actinomycetota; class Actinomycetes; order Kitasatosporales; family Streptomycetaceae; genus Streptomyces; species Streptomyces sp. NPDC020742. Next base: position 462,168 of record NZ_JBFAEA010000002.1, on the reverse strand, counting down.
CTGGCACGGCCGCGACGGCTGGTGGTGATGGTCAAGGCGGGGGCGCCCACGGATGCGGTCATCGACGAGTTCGCGCCGCTGCTCGAACCGGGCGACATGATCGTCGACGGGGGTAACGCGCACTTCGCCGACACCCGACGGCGTGAGGCCGCGCTGCGGGACCGGGGGCTGCACTTCGTCGGCACCGGCGTGTCCGGCGGCGAAGAGGGCGCGCTCCACGGCCCGAGCATTATGCCCGGTGGCTCGGCCGAGGCGTACGCATCGCTCGGCCCCCTGCTGGAGGACATCTCCGCCAAGGTCGACGACGAGCCGTGCTGTACGCACATCGGGCCCGACGGTGCCGGCCACTTCGTGAAGATGGTGCACAACGGCATCGAGTACGCCGACATGCAGCTCATCGCCGAGGCGTACGACCTGTTGCGCCGGGCGCTGGGCATGGATCCGGCTCGCATCGCCGAGGTCTTCCGGACCTGGAACCAGGGCCGGCTGGAGTCGTACCTCATCGAGATCACCGCCGAGGTCCTGGGGCACACCGACGCCGCCACCGGCAAGCCGTTCGTCGACGTGGTACTCGACCAGGCGGAGCAGAAGGGGACGGGCCGCTGGACCGTGCAGACGGCATTGGACCTGGGCGTACCGGTGAGTGGAATCGCCGAGGCCGTCTTCGCCCGCTCCCTGTCCGGCCACGCCGACCTCCGCGACGCCGCACAGGGGCTGCCGGGCCCGGCCGGCCGGCGCCTCGGCGGGTCGGCGGCCGAGTCCTTCACCGACGACGTGGAGCAGGCCCTGTACGCATCGAAGATCGTCGCCTACGCACAGGGCGTGCACCAGATCCAGGCCGGCAGCCAGGAGTACGGGTGGGGCATCGCCCCGGGAGCCGTGGCGAAGATCTGGCGCGGCGGCTGCATCATCCGGGCCCGCTTCCTGAACCGGATCACCGAGACCTACAGCGGCACGGACCAGCCGGTGACGCTGCTGACCGCGCCCTACTTCGGGGAGGCGCTGGAGGCGGCGCAGGACGCATGGCGGCGGGTGGTGTCCTCGGCGGCCCAACTGGGCCTTCCCGCCCCCGGATTCGCGGCGGCGCTGGCCTACTACGATGCCCTGCGTTCACCGCGGTTGCCGGCGGCGCTCATCCAGGGCCAACGGGACTTCTTCGGCGCACACACCTACCGACGCACCGACCGTGACGGGGCCTTCCACACGCTCTGGGGCGCCGACCGCACCGAGCACTCCGCCTGACCGACTCGAACATGACCGCCGCACTCGCCCTCGTGGCCAAGGAGCGCGGTCGGCGTCCTCCCCCAGCAGGATCAGCCTGGCTAGACCATAGGATTCGGTCTCCATCGACGTGATCGCATAGCCGAGGACCACGAACTGCACGCGTTCCTCCGCCTCGGCACCGGGCGCGAGGGCCGCGAGGCAGGCCAGGTGACCACTGGCGGAGAACCCCATCAGACCGATGCGGTGCCGAGATCCGGCGCCGCCGCGCGAGTGGGACACGCAGCTCACGTGCACGCGGCTCACGTGCGGGCGGCTCATGTGTGGGCTCTGGAAACCCGTTGGCTCCGGCATTCACTTGCCTGGCTCACTGCTGTGACCCGGCTGGAGTGCGTGGCCGCGCCTGCCGGTGCGGAGGGGTGAACACTCAGGTGCCGTAGGCCTCACGGAGGGCGTGAACACCATGGCAGCATTTCCGGTCCCCGGCTCACGGCGCCGCATACGTCGCACACACGTCATCGCGGCTGGGTGCGCCATGGCCCTGTGCCCCTTCACGGCGGTCCCTGCCACCGCGGACGGGGTCTCGACCAGGGCCAAACCCACCATCGTGCTGGTGCACGGGGCGTTCGCGGACGCCTCCAGCTGGAACGGGGTCGTCGAGCGGCTCGAACGTCGTGGCTACGCCGTCATGGCCCCTGCCAACCCGCTACGCGGGCTGTACAACGACTCCGCCTACCTCGCCTCCGTGCTGGACAGCATCAAGGGTCCGATCGTGTTGGTGGGGCACTCGTACGGCGGCTCCCTGATCAGCTCGGCCGCCGCGGGCAACCCCCGGGTGAAGTCCCTGGTGTACGTATCAGCGCTCATGCCCGACGTGGGCGAGAGCGGAATGTCCCTGGGCGCCAGGTTCCCCAGCGAAATCGGCACTGCCACGAGATCCGTTCCCTACCGGGCCGGCGGCGTCAACGGGACCGACCTCTACCTCAAGCCCGACAGGCTCCATCAGGTCTTCGCCGCCGACCTGCCGGAGAGCACCACGAGGCTCATGGCGGTGACCCAACGGCCGGTGGCCACGACCGCGTTCTCGGAGAAGGCCAAGGTGGCGGCCTGGAGACACCTCCCGTCGTGGTTCCTCGTCGCGAAGCAGGACAAGACCATCAACCCCGACCAGGAACGCTTCGAAGCGAAGCGTGCGGGTTCACACACGGTGGAGATCGACTCCTCCCACGTGGCCATGATTGCCCACCCCGAAGCGGTCACCGACCTCGTCCTCCAAGCCGCCACTGCGGCCGATTCCGTCCGGCCCTCGCTGCCCGCCACAGGGGCTCCCCATGACGCCCGGGCCGAGACCGCGCTCACCGGCATCGCCGCCGCCTCGTTGATCGCGGGCGCAGGAGCACTCCTCCTGAGCCGCCGGCTGAGACGCTCCGCGCGCTGACGGCGCCCCAGGACGGGCGTCCCACATCAAGAGCAAGAGCATGGTGCGCACCACGGAGAAGCGCCCCCATCCGGAGCCGCAGCCCTACGAGATCGCCGCCATCAGTTTCGGCACGCATCCGCAGTGAGCCGCCGGGGCGGCGAGGCCGTTCCGGCGCTGGCGAGTTGCGGCGATCCGCACCATGGGTTTCCACGGTGGTACCGCCTGGCGCGTAGACGAGGTAGGAGGCGATCTCGTCTACGCCTGGCCGGGCTGCGGCGGGCCAGCAGCCACCGCTGGTGGGTGCGTTGGTCACCGTCGAAGTCCGCGACGGCCGCAGGCGGCCGGCCACCTGGTCGTAGACGCGCGGTCCCTCGGCGCAGTCCCCGCACGAGATCCGCTCCCACGTCTCCTCGGGTGCCGGGACGAGGGCGTGGTCGATGCGGCCGAGGCCTGCGTGGAGTTGCTGGGGTTTCAGCACAGCCAGGGCGTAGCCGACGCCGGCCTCCTCCGGACAGCGGCGCATCCACCACTCCTGACCGTAGGCGCAGTCACCGGTCACAAGGGGGTGCGATGGGCTTCGAGGTCCGGAAGGTTCGAGGTGTGGCTCAGAGGCACCGGGGCTTCACTCCGTCGGCGACGGCCTTCGGCCGGGACACCACGATGGCGTGGGCGGCCCCATCAGCCTCGACGGTCGCCCCCGGTGCGCTACCGGAACGAAGTCGGTGCGCTGTGGGCACATTCCAGGTCAGGAACCTGACCTAACGTCCTGTCAGGCGCTCGAACGGGCTGGGCCCGTGGCCTCGACCCGCTCGAACTCCCCTCCGCCGCCCACATCGTGCGGCGATCCGAACCCGACGCCCGCCCCGGGCCCCGCTGGGCCCCGCCCGCGACCTGAGCACCTCCGCATCCACCCCACCACCGACCGACTCCTCCGCCCAGCAACAGACCCGCGCCCGACCACCGGCACAGCAAAAGCCGGGGCGCGAACGACGACCGGGAGGTCCCTCATGAAGCACCGCTTTGCCCGCCGGGTGGTCCCTTTGGTGGCGGCGATCGTCACACTCACGGCGATCCCCACCGCCTCGGTGGCCCAGAGCACCCCGACGAGGCCGCCGGGCTCGCACCGGCAGTTCTCCGTCGGCCCGCAGTACGACTCCACCCACGTCTATGTAAAGCCGGGCACGGAGCAGGCGTTCGTGGCCAGTTGGGTGTCCACCTTCGGGGGGACCACGGTCGGACCGACCGCCACCCAGGTGACGCCCACGCCCAGCCGGACGCTGTCCGAGCTGGTGCTCTCCCCGGTCGGCACGCTGTCGGTGTTCGACTACACCACGCCCGTCCCGTACCCGTTCGGCACCGAGCGCACCGGCTGGCTGGTGACCGATCTCGACCAGGCGGTGCGGGCCGCCCGGGCCGACGGCGCGGCCGTGACCGTGACGCCCTTCGCCGATCCGATCGGCCGGGACGCCGTCGTCCAGTTCCCCGGCGGGGTCAGCGCCCAGCTCTACGTGCACACCACTCCGCCGTCCTACCCCAAGCTGGCGAGCGTGCCCGAGAACCGGCTCTACCTTTCGTCGGACGCGGTGCACGCCTTCCTGCGGAGCTACCTCTCCTTCACCAAGGGCCGCATCGTCTCCGACGACCGGCGGGCCGACGGCGCCTCGATCGGACTGCCCGGGACGACGTACCGGTTCCTGCGCCTCACCTCCGGCTTCGGCACCACCACGGTCACCGTGACGGACGGCCACCTGCCGCACCCCTTCGGCCGCGAGCTCACCGGCTACGGCGTGCCCGACCTCGGCGCAACCCTGAAGCGGGCGAGGGCCGCCGGCGCGTCGGTGCTGTGGGGGCCGGTCACCGTGGGCAGCCGGGACAGCGCGATGGTGCAGTTCCCGGGCGGCTACCTCGCGGAGATCCACGCCGACCGGTGACCGATGCAATATGACGAACCGTCAAATCCGCATCGCTGGAGGGCCGTCGGCGGCTTCGTGCCCGCCAGGCCCACCGTTGCGGCTCACACCACGATGCCGTATCCGTCCGGGCAGGCGGCCTCCCCCGGCTTGTCGACCGTCAGCGGCGGCCGCACGGTGTCCGGTGTGAGGCCCACGCCGGCACGAGCCTGCCACTCGCGCGGGGAGACCCCGTAGGCGGCTCGGAACGCCCGGCTGAAGTGACTCGGAAGCGCTCCGGGTAGTGAACGGCGTACGGGCGCGCCGTGTCGTACAGGAAGAGCCCGCCCGGCGGCACCTCCACACGGCGCCCGTCCTGCTCCAGGACCGCACGGCCCGACACCTGCACGCCGGCCCCGACCTGCGGCTCGCTCCGCGGAGCCCGCGCGATCAGCGCCTCCGTACACGAGAGTCGGACGGCGTCCGCCTCCAGCGTGGAGATCCGCACGTACCCGAGCCGGTGGGACACCAGGAGCCCGTCGAACGGCCGCCCGGGGAGCGGGAGCACCTCCACCGGCACCAGCCGCAGGGCCCGGCCCGGTGCCCGGGAAGGCCGGTCGGCTCGGTGTTCCGGCAGGTCAGCCGCTGTCGAGGGCATAGGCGAGGGCAGCTCGCGAGGTGATGCCGAGCTTCGGGAAGATCTTGTAGAGGTGGGCCGCGACGGTGCGGGGCGACAACTGGAGCTGCCGGCCGATCTCCTTGTTGGTCAGACCGGTCGCGGCCAGCCGGGCGATGCGCAGCTCCTGGCCGGTGAGGCCGGACGGCTCCGCGGCCGGCCCATCCGGCGGCAGGGCCACACTGTGACCGGAGGCCCGCAGCTCCTCCTCGCACCGGTAGGCCCAGGGGGCGGCCTGGAGGCGGCGGAACACGTGGTGGGCCACGCGCAACACCTCGCGGGCCCCTGGCCGGTGGCGCCGGCGCAGCCATGCACCGTGGGCGAGCCGCAGCCGGGCGAGGTCGAAGGCCCACTGCTCGGCGCCAGGCGTGGCGTACGCGGCACGGTAGGCGGCGTCGGCTTCGTCGTCCTCGGCGGCCAGGGCGGTGGCGGCCGCGAACAGGAAGGCGTGGCGGCCGGAGATCTCCGCGGAGCGTGCCGCCCGTCCCGCCGCGATGTGCGCCCGCGCGTCCTCGTGCCGGCCGGTGTGCACGGCAGCCGTCACCAGGTCGAAGACCAGTGCGTGCCGCCAGGGCTGGCCGCTGGACAGCCGCCCGGGCGGGGTGATCTCGCAGAAGTACGCGTACGCCTCCTCGTAGCGCCGGTGGGCGAGCGCGGCCAGGCCGCGCAGGTGGGTCAGCCGGTCGAGGACGTACCGCATGCGGGCGCGCGTGGCGGTCGGCCTGATGGCCTGCTCGATCTCCCGCAGTCCGGCCTCATCGCCCCGGCCGGCCAGGAAATGGGCGTAGGACTGACGGAACATCAGGGCGTTGCAGTGGTAGCCGAGTTCATCCGCTATCTCGGCTTCGCGCAGGCAGACGGGTGCCTGGTCCCAGTGTCCGAGCAGGAAGTCCTGGTGGCACTTGGCCTTCGCGACCGAGCCCTGGGTGGCGTAGCCGTGCAGCCCGGCGAAGCGCTGCCACAGGTCGCCCTCGGGGCAGTCGAGCGCCGAGGCGGTCCACAGCAGGAGCCAGGCCGCACCGGCCTCCTGCTCCTCGGTCATGTTCCCGGCCACCTCGCGCAGGGTTGCGGCCACGTCCGGGCCCGGATCGGTCCAGGCCCGCAGGCACAGCCGACCCGCCTCGGAGACGTTCTCCCGGTGCCGTTCCAGGGCTCGCCATGCCCAGGGATGGTCCGTGTAGGTGGCGGCCAGCAGCAGTTTGAAGTAGACCTGTTCGGCCAGCCCACCGAAGTCGTCGGCGCCCGGTGCCGTCAGCATGTCGAGGGCTGCGGGCAGCAGTACGGCCGAGGACTCGAAGTCGACGTGGTGGCTCTGGTCGGCGTAGACCACCGCGTACGCGAACAGCGGGGCGACATCCTGCGGAACCGTGCTGACCCGCAGTTCCTCCACAAGGGCCGCGGTGTGGCGCAGCTGCCCGCCGCGGGCCGCCATCACCGCGGCCCACGTGAGCCGGCGGACGCGGTCGCACGAACTGGGGCTGAGGACGGCGGCGCGTTCGAGCAGGAGCGCGCCCTCCGCGTCACCGCCGCGGCGGGCGAGGTCACGACCGGCCTCCTGCAGGCGGCGGGCGAGGTCCTCTTCCGGGAACAGCGCGGCGGACGCCTCGTGGACCAGCCGCCGGGGGTCGTCCGGCACGAGGGCTTCGGCGAGTGCGCGATGGGCCTCTCGGCGCGCGGTGTCGGAGGCCGCGGAGACCACGGCGGTGCGGACCAAGGGATGACGGAACACCAGCTGACCGGTCTCGTCGAGCCGGGCCAAACCGTCCGCCTCGATCCGTTCCAAGGTCTCACTGATGTTCTCGTCCGCGACGGCACGCAGCCACACGCCGCTGCTGAACTCCGGTCCGGTGGCCAGTGCGCCCAGCAGGAGGAGACGCCCGATCTCGGGTGTCACCGCTCCCAGCCTCGCGGCGAACATCCGCTCCAGTTTCCGCCCCAGCGGCAGCCGTTCCGGCAACGGAGCGGCCCCCCTCTGCTGGGCGGCCGCCAGTTGGCGCGGTAGCTCCACCAGCGCCAGGGGGTTGCCGGCCGCCTCCGTCAGGACCCGGTCCCTGGCGGTCGTCGCCAGTTCGGGGTAGCAGGTGCCCAACAGCAGGGCCGCGTCCGCCCGGGGCAGGGCCCGCACCTCGACGGTTTCGGCCGACCACGTCTGAGTGGCCGGGCCATCCGCGCGGGTGGCACCGACGATCACCAGCGGCAGCTCGGCGCCGCGCCGTTGGAGGAAGGCGAAGACGGCCGCGCTCGACGAATCGATCCAGTGCAGGTCGTCCAGGAGCAGCAGCACGGGGGCGGTCCGCACCGCCTCGTCCAGCAGCACCAGGGCGGCGGCGCCGACGGCGAACCCGCTCGGTGTACCGGACCGGACGCCGAGCGCGCTCTCCAGGGCCTCCCGCTGGTGGGCAGACAGGGCGACGGACCGCTGGAGCAACGACCAGAATGCCTGGTGGAGGGCCCCGAACGAGAGGTCCGTCTCCGCCTCCACACCGACCGCGCGCAGCACGGTGAACCCCCGGTCGCCCGCCACGCACTCCGTCCAGGCCAGCAGCGTGCTCTTGCCCACCCCCGCCTCGCCGCGCAGCAGCACGGTGGACCCGCTCGCGCCGTCCTCGGCCTGCACCAGAGCCGCGGTCAGCAGCTCCGTCTCGCGCTGCCGTCCGACCAGGACCGGAACCCGCCTGTCTTCCGCCACTCTCGCCCCCCGGGTCGGCCGGTCTGCTCAATCCCAACCGACCAAGTTTACCGCCCGTCAGGTCCACCCCGGCGCGACTGCGGAGCGCCGGCCGATGCGCGGCGTGGCCGGAACCGGAGCGGGGAGCAGCGGCCTAAAACCGTGTGTACGCCGTCCGTTCCGACATCCCGGCAGCTGTCCCGCTCCTGGACGCCAGGCACTGAGCGGTGATCGAACTCGCCGTAGGCGGTGCATGCCGTGCAGCCGCCTGGCCAGGAATCCGATTGCCCCCTCGCCGCCAGCTGCACATCCTGCTGGGATGCGCTTCTCCATCAACATCCCCAACTTCGGTGACTTCGCCGATCCCCGTAACGTCGCGACCGTGGCGGCTGCCGCCGAACAGGCCGGCTGGGACGGGCTCTTCGTCTGGGACCACGTACTGCACCGGCAGCACCAGGGGCGTCCCTTCGGAGACCCCTGGATGCTGTTGACCGCAGCCGCGCTGGCGACCTCCCGGATCCGACTGGGCACCCTGCTGACGCCGGTCCCCCGATACCGTCCGCAGCAACTCGCCCGCCAAGTGGCCACCCTGGACCACCTCAGCGGCGGCCGGGTGATCTTCGCCGCCGGTCTGGGCGGTCCGATCGAGGACGAATACCACAGTTTCGGCGACACCGCCGAGCCACGCCTCCTCGCCGAGCGGCTGGACGAGGGACTGGAGCTGTTGCGGCGCTTCTGGTCCGGCGAGCCGGTGAACCACGACGGCCGGCACTACGAGGTCCGCGACGTGGCGCTGCTGCCCGCCACCGTGCAGCGGCCGGGTCCGCCCGTGTGGATCGGCGGATTCTGGCCGCATCGCCCGCCCATGCGGCGGGCAGCGCGGTGGGACGGCGCGGTGCCGCTCTTCGAGACGGCCCGGCACGGGCAGGTGCCAGATGCGGCCGAGGTACGGGATCTGGTGGGCTACGTGCGCAAGCACCGTGCGGCCGGGACCGAGCGCCCCTTCGAGTTCGTACTCGGCGGCGCCACGCCCTCAGACGCGGCCAAGGCCAAGGACGTGATCGGTCCGCTGTACGACGCCGGCGCCACCTGGTGGGACGAGCGGCAGGTCCAGACCGGCCCCGACCTGGACCGCCTGCCCCCAGTGCTGCGCCGCATCGAGGCGGGGCCACCGGTGGTCTAATCAGCCGTTCGCTGGTGTGCCAGGCCTGTCGGCGGTCCTTCGGGCGCTTGTTGGGCCGGTAGCTGGGGCCGTTCAGGTGTGCTCGGCCGCGATCCGCTCGGGCGTCAGGTCACGATCCGCTCGGGCGTCAGGTCACGATCCGCGAGGTGGCGGCGCGCGTAGGCCATGACGCGGGTGAGCAGGGTGTCGTCCATGACCGCCCCCAATGACTTGACGCCTTGAGCGCAAAGCCGTGCACCGGGAGGCAATGCGCCAAGCGATCAGGTGCCTACGGTCGGGGGCGCCGCGTGGCTGGGCTTGCCGTCCGAAGCGGATGGTTACGGTGGGGGCCGGTGCGTTGATCCGCTGCCGCGCCTGCCCACAAGGAAGGAAGTTCTTCGATGGTCAATGAGCCGATCCTGGTGCTTGCGGCAACCGGCGGGCAGGGCGGGGCGGTGACCGACGCGCTGCTGGGCCGCGGGGCCCGGCTCCGGGCCCTGGTGCGTGACCCCCAGCGGAGGAATGCACGGGAACTGGCCGACAAGGGCGTCGAAGTGGTGGCGGGATCCCTGAGCGATCGCGGGTCGCTCGCCGCGGCGATGAAAGGGATGGCGGGCGTCTTCGCGTTCACCACTCCCTTCGAGGCAGGCCTGGACGCGGAGGTGGCCCAGGGGCGGGCGATCCTGGCTGCCGCCCGGGACGAGGGCGTACCCCATCTCGTGTTCAGTTCGGTGGCCGGAGCCGACCAGCACAGTGGGGTACCCCATTTCGACAGCAAGGCGCGCATCGAAGCCGAGCTGGTCTCTGGGGAGGTGCCGTATACGATCCTGGGGCCGACGTACTTCTTCGACAACGCTCTGGGCGGTGCGGAGCGCATCCGCAGCGGCGTTCTCGATCTGCCGATGCCGCCCGACCGGCCGTTGCACCAGTTGGCGCGCCCTGACCTCGGTGCGTTCGCGGCAGAAGTTCTGCTCAACCCCGCCCCCTACGTAGGGCGGCGGATCGAGCTGGCCAGCGATGCGCCCACGCCCGCCCAGATGGCGGCCGCGCTCAGCGCGGCGCTGGGCCGGGAGGTCCGCCATGAGCACGTACCGCTGACGGCAATCAGCAATCCGGACATGCATGCGATGTGGACGTTTCTGAACGGACCTGGCTATAGCGTCGACATTCCCGCACTGCACGACGCTCATCCGGAGATCCCCTGGACCGACTTCGCCGACTGGGCGCACGGCACGTTCGCGGGGGCCCGCTGACGAAGCCACGGTCCACGGGCGCCATGGCGGTGGTACGGAAACTGACGCGTGACCGCCCTGTTCGGCAAGCTGCCGGCTGTTCTCTACGGTCGATGGACCTGACACCCTGTCGGGTCGGCAGAACCTCTGGTTGGGCCGCCTCCGGCGCGGGGGGGGCCGCACCTGCTCGGCGCTCTCCTGCGGGTCCACCATGCGCATGACCTCGCCGGGCTCGTGCAAGGTGTGTTCCTCGATGGTGTAGACACGCACCTCGTGACCATCGGGGTCATGCAGCAGCGGCAGCAGCCATCCGCGCAGGCCGCACCAGACGCCGCCGTGCGGCTCACCGAGGACCTCCATGCGAGCGGCGAGCGCCTCGCTCGCGGCGCTGTCGGGCACCGCGAACGCGAAGTAGTCGAAGCCGGCGGCGGCCTCGGCCCGGCCCGGGTCGAGCCGCAGCGCCAGGTCCGGTCCGCCGGTCGGATAGCTCAGCACCATCTCCATCAGAGGCCTCGTTCACCCGCGGACGATGCCACAGGGTCGGGTCAACTGCCAGACGTCGCAAGGACGTTGCTGGTTCCCGCGCGACTCTCCGTGCGGCTTGCCCGGCCGGGGTGGTGCGGTACGCCGCGCGTTCCGATGGGAGACCTGCCACGCCTAACCCTTGCAGCTCTTCCCCCATTTGCGCAGCTGGGAGACGCCCATCGCCAGGAACACCAGCCCGAAGCCCAACCACAGTACGGACCCCAGGACCGCCCCGATGCCGACCTCCCGGAAGCGGCCGTCGCTGCCCACCCAGGACTCGACCACGTCATACTTCTCACCGGCAGCGTAGTCGCCCGCGTCCTCGAGCCTTCCGCTCCACCCGTCGTCGGCACTCCCGCCGCGAGGGGTGAAATCGCCACCGCACTCGTAGTCCGCAGTCTTCCCGCTGCGATTGGTATCGATGCAGTAGCCGACGGTGAAGGTACCGCGCGTGCCCACTAGGCCGGTGGCCTGCACCCCCTGGACGGCGTTGAGAAGGACACCTCCGGCGCCGACGAGGGTGAGGACGAGACCGAGCACCAGCCCGGTGATCCGCCACCCCAACGCCGGCTTCGGCTCTCGCTGCCGCTTCTTGCTCGACCCACGCGATATCGCACTGCTCACTCCAGCACCCTAGCGGTCAGGAGAGGCTGTCCACGCTTCGCGCAAGCGTCGCTGGGCGGCAGCAGCGGGACGTGGCCGTGACGCCCCGGACCCGGCCGTGAGGTGCTCGGATCGCGGTGCGGAAGGCACGGGTGGACCGCCGAAAGGATGAGACGGCCGCCGTCTCGCAGGAGGGTACCCACCGTCCGGTGGATGCCCGGCGGCCCGTCCGTCGCCGAGGGGGAGGTCATGGACGACGACTCCGCGCCCACCTCCGCAACCCACCCCGCACCCCGCCCGGGAGCGAGTCCCCGCCGGGAGCGCCGCCGCCCCGGGCCCGTGAGAGCGGGCGCGCTCGGAGCAGCCCTGCTCACGGTCGCGGCGGTCACACCGCCGAGGACCGGGTGCGGCTCCGGGTCGCGCCGCTGGTGTTCGAGCACGATCTGATGCCGATGCGGCGCATGATGACGGCCGATCACACCGCCGAGCCGGCCGAGGTGGAACGCGGCAGGCGCTACGACACCTCCGCGCAACCACGCCCGTACGGTCCGGAGAAGCCGTGTTCCGTCACGACCTGCGGCGCGGCCTCGACCGGGCCGGATTGACCGCCCCCTGGACAACTACCCCACGGGCGACGACGTCTGGTGCAGGACCTGTTCAGTCGCCAAAGGATGGCAGGGGCCGCACGTACCGCATCGCCCGTCCTCTCCCTCTCCCCTCGGGCTATGTACGGGCGACCGTCAGGTCCTGGCTGATCTCCTCAAGGGAGCGCTGTTTGGTCTCCGGGCATCCCCAGGCGAACACCAGCGCCGCCAGCAGCAGGGGAACCGCGCCGATCAGCGCGGTGGTGGCGATGGAGGGGACGGTGGCCGCGGCGACGGTGAGCGCGAGGATGAGGACGCCACCTGCTTTGGTCATCGCGGCGGCCAGGCCGGTGCCCCGCGAGCGCAGCAGGGTCGGATACACCTCGGCCGCGTACCCCGTCACCACGGCCGCCAGCGAGCTGACCCCGGCCAGCGGCACCACCAGCAGCAGCGAGAGCAGCAGTTGCCGGTCCGCCAGTGCGTCGCCGCCAACCACGAACCCCAGCAGGGGGACCACGGTGATCCCACTCACCGTGACGATGGTCTTGCGGCTTCCCCAGACTCCGTACATCCATGCCGTCAGCACGGTGAACGGCAGGCCCAGCAGGGCGGCGTTGCGTACGACGTAGTTTGATTTGACCGTTGAGTAGCCGAGGTGTTGCAGGTTGGTCGGCACCCACTGCTGGAATCCGTAGGTCATCAGCCCGACGCCGATGCCGAGGACGGTGATCCCGACGGTTGATCCCAGCAGCGGACGGCGGAAGAGCGTGCGGTAGCCGGCCTGCTTGAGCGGTACGTGTGCCTCGGCCTCCTCCGGCTCGGTCTCCTGCACCGCGGCGCCGTAGCGGGCCATGACGGCCTCGGCCTCCTCAGTCCGCCCACGGGCGAGCAGGAAGCGGGGCGACTCGGGGATCCAACGGTTCAGTGCGATGAAGATCAGCCCGGTCGGCAGGCCGATCAGCCACAGGATGCGCCAGCTGTAGGTGGGGATCAGCCATCCCGCCAGCCAACTCGTGATGATGTACGCCCCGGCGATGTTTCCGCCGATGAGCACCATCAGCCAGCCCCGGTGCCGGGCCGGGATGGTCTCGGCTATCAGAGCAAAGGTGATCGGCAGCATGCCGCCCGCGCCGATGCCCATAAGCAGGCACATCACCAGGTTCCAGGTGAAGCCGGGCATGGCCCCGCAGATGCTGGTGGCAACGAAGATCATCCCGGCGAAGATGAGTGAGGCGCGGCGTCCGATCCGGTCGCCGAGCGCGCCCCAGATCCACGAGCCGATGACGGTCCCGGTGATGCCGGCCAGCGGCAACCAGGAGACCGGGATGGTTCCTTGCGGATTGGCGGGCGACTTCAGCCCGTACTCCTCGGCGAAGCCCGGGGCCACAAAGGCCAGCGAGGTCGGCTTCATCACGTCGATCGTCACCGCGATCACCAGGACAATGACCAGTGCGATATGCGCGGGCCGGATCGGTGCGTCGTCCATCGCCCGGACCTGGATGCGGCCCGAGGAACGTTGGATCTCCCTGCTGCGCCGGGGAACGAGCCCGTACAGCGAGGCAAGCAACCCGGCGACGATCAGCACCATGCCGACGATCATTGCCGGGTCCGCCGGCATCCCGACGAGCTGGTAACCCATGTCGCTGGCGTGCAGATACATCGGAAAGTGCAGCAGCACCCCAGCGGTACAGGCCAGCGCGCCCGCCCAGAACGCCAGCGGATGTTCGAACCCGCGGCCAGTCGATGCGCGATGCCCGGGCTTTCTGCGCGTCGAGCCCGCGAACGCTGAGCCCTTCTTCATCGGACCCCTGCCGGCAACATCTCGGCGACCACGGCACGCACCGGCTCGTGGTACGTCTTGTGGTCGGTCCATTCGTTGTAGGCGTGCTCCGGCAGGTGTGTCACCGAGACCAGCTCGCCCGCGCGATAGCGGCGCACGACCGGATGCATATAGAGGGACTCATTCGCCGGATCGTCCTCCCACGCCCGGCCGGTCGCGATGTCGAACGGGTCGATCGCCGGGTATCCAGAGCCGTACTCCACATTGACGATGAGGTAGTCCTGGCCCGCACCGAATTCGGGACGGTGCGCGAGCTGGACGGGCACCTCTTCCCGTAGCCGCGAGGTGCCGTCGTCGTGCAGGACGAGGACGTCGCCGAGGAAACCGAACTGGTTCCACAGCCCGGAGCTACGGTTTATCCGCGCGAGCACGGCGTCCGCCACGGCGCTGGCGTCTGCCGGCAGGTCCTGGCCGGGCCAGGTACGGCCCTCGTAGCGCTGCTCCAGGAAACGGTGCAGCGCACGGGTGGAGTAGCGGAATCCGTGCAGGACACTGCTCGTGTATTTCCTGCGGTCGAGTACTTGGGTGATGGTCCCGGCGAAGAACAGGTCGGGTACGTTCGTCGACTCCCACGCGGGTGTTATCTCCGCGAACCGGTCGTTGAGGGCGAGCCGGGGACGGGCGCTGTCGGTGAAGATCGTCGTGTCCATCTTGAAGCCGGTGCACACGATGACCCGGTCGTAGACATGGGTCATGACCTTGGGCCGCCGGAGATAGCGCTGGGTGACATGGTATTCGGAACCATGCCGCTCGATCCGGTCGATCGTCGCGTCCATCACGAGGTTCTGGGACTTGAGTTGGTAGGTGTCGAGGAAGTTGTTGTTCACTGCCCGTAGATCGCCCGCGAAGTGGGTGCGCCAGGCGAAGGTCAGCGGCTTGGGGCCGAGGACGTGGATGACCGCGGCGTGCGCGATGAGGTTGTCGGCAGTCTCGAAGGCCGAATTTCCCTTGCCGATGATGAGGACGCGCTGATCGTTGAATTGATGCGGGTCCACGGACACATCGTTGTAGGACTCCGCCAATTCGATTCCGGGGATGTCCGGCACATACGGCAGGGCCAGCCCCGTCGCGACCACGACCCGCCTGGCCTGGAACGTCGTGCCGTCCTGCGTGGACACGTGGAAGTGGTCGTCACGAGTGATCCCGGTGACGCGGGTGCCGTACTGGATCCGGACCCCGGTCTGCGCCGCGAAGTCGGCGAAGTAGTCGACGAGCAGGTCCGCGTTCGGGAAGTAGTCCTCGCTGTACCGGGTGAAGCGCAGCTCAGGGTCGTCACTGAGCAGTGAATTCCAGTCCATGCGCAGGTTGAGTTCGGGGTCGCTCCAGCCCGTGTGCGGCTTGTTGATGGAGATCAACTGGCGGTGCCGGGGGAACCTCCGGAAGTAGGCTCCGGGCACGTCTTCGGCCTCAAGTATGAGGTAGTCGCGCCCGGTCTTCTCGAGGAAATAACCGAGTTGAAGACCAGCGGGCCCAGCACCAATCACCAGGTAATCAGTGGGTTCCGTCATCGCTCACTCTCCGTCTGCGCTCGTCGGGGATTCACGCAGGCGCGCTTCAACCCGAAGGGGGTCTGACGTCACGGCAATTGGACTGAGGGTGGCCGCGCGACCGCCGAGGGTCAACAAGTCTTGATATCTAGGCCAATTGACCTCTCGGTCACCGAGTGGACACGCGTGGTGCCTCCAGCAGGTGTGGCTGTTGCCGCCGGAATGAATGTACGCGACACGGCGCCATTTGCGCAGTGCGGGTGAACTCGGACTCTGGGCAAACTTCTAGACTTCCTGCCGCTTTCGGGAGAAGTCCCGTACGGTGTTTTCCGTGAGCCACCACTTCCCTCTGGAGCCGGACCGCGCAACCATGGCAGAGATGGGCGGTCTCGTCCTGGATCACGTCATGGATTTCATAACGGAACTGACGGATCGTCCGACAAACAATCCCGTTGGGCCGGCGGCGACAGCCGGCCTGGTAGCGGACTTTCTCGCAGCACCGCCGGAGCAGGCAGGAGACCTGGAAGAGCTGCTCGGCCGGCTCGGTCTTGCCGTCAATTGCGCGCTGGAGACCGCAGGTCCCGGCTACCTTGCCTATGTGCCAGGCGGTGGTCTGTACACCTCAGCGCTCGCCGAGTTCTACACCCTGGGCGTCAACCGCTACGGCAGCATGGCCTTCACCGCACCAGCGTTGGTTGCGTTGGAAGAGAGCGTGCTGCGGTGGATCGCCCAGGACGTCAGCGGCCTTCCGCCCGGGAGCAGCGGCCTGCTCACCACCGGCGGGTCCATGGCCAACTTCTCCGCCCTGGTGACCGCCCGCCACACCCATCTCGGTGAGGACTTCGGGGCCGGAACGGTCTACGTCACCCCGTTCGCAAACCACTCGCTGACAAAGGCGGCACGGCTGGCGGGAATCCGGGAGCGGAACATCCGCGTCGTGCCGTGCACCGACGACCTCCGGATGGATGTCGAGGCTGCGGCAGCCATGATCCGAAGTGATCGTGCCGCGGGACTGCGCCCCTTCCTGTTGATCGGTTCAGCCGGCACCACCCACACCGGCACCGTCGATCCGCTTTCCGCCATGGCAAGCCTGGCCCAGCAGGAGAAACTCTGGTTCCACGTGGATGCGGCGTACGGCGGCTTCTTCGGACTCACCGCGCGCGGACGGCGGCGACTGGCGGGAATGGAACGGGCCGACTCGGTGGCCCTGGACCCCCACAAGACGCTGTTCCTGCCCTTCGGCACGGGTGCCCTCGTCGTCCGGGATCCGGCCAGGCTCTTCGCCGCTCACGAGGGAACGGGTGACTACCTCCAAGACGTTGGCTCTTCCGGTGGGCTGCCCAATTACGCGCACCTGGGTCCTGAACTCACCCATGAGGTCCGCGGGCTGCGCGTCTGGCTACCTCTGCACCTGCACGGCGTGTCTGCCTTCCGTTGCGCTTTGAACGAGAAGCTCGACCTCGCCGAACAGGTTTATGACAAGCTGGCCTGCGTCCCGTCACTGGAACTGCCCTGGCGTCCGGATCTCAGTACGGTGGTATTCCGGATCCGGCCTCGCGACAGCAGTGCTACCGCCGTGGCCGAGGCGGACGAGGCGACCCGCCGACTGCTCGACCGGGTCAACGCAACAGGGCGTGTGCTGCTGTCCAGCACCGTGGTGGGCGGCCGCCAGACCATTCGGATGTGCATCGTCATCCATCGCACGCACAGCGACCGGGTGGCCGAGGCTGTTGAGCTGATCATTGCGGAAGCGCTCAAGGGCTGACCTGCCGCTCAGCCCGGTGGGCGGGTCGGCGCGCAGCCGGGTCTGCACGATCCGGTGCACCGTCAGGCCCGCCCGTGCGGGAGCCGCCACTGAGCCGCCAAGATCATCAGTGGCGCGCCGACGCGGTGGGCGGCGCGCCCTGCCCCGGCACCCTCGCCCGTATCGGGAGCTAGGGGCGTCCGAGGAGTTGGCTGCCGGCCGCATTGTCGGTGCGGGCGGTGAAGTAGTCGGTGAAGGCCTGGACGAATTCGTCTTCGGTGATGCAGCCGTCTCCATCGTGGTCGAGCTGGCGGAAGCCGTGGTTGAGTTCGGCGGGGTGGACCCGGGAGCCGCCGAAGATCGTGCGGTACTCATCGGCGCACAGGTGTCCGCTGCCATCGGTGTCCGCGGCGTGGAAGATCGCCCGCACCGCGATGTGCAACCCCTGCTCGAGATAGGCCGGCCCGGCGTCGATCCCGGTGAGCATGGCGGTGACGAACTCCTCGCAGGTCACCTGTCCGTCGTCGTCGGCATCCATGCCGGTCCGCAGGTGCTGCCACCAGGTCTCGAAGGCGGCATAGACGCGGGCTTCGCGCTCAGGGGTGAGTTCGAGCGGCCAGCACACGTTGTGCGCCATGGCCTGCAGATCGGCCGAGCTGATGCGGCCGTCGCCGGTCTGGTCGAGGACCTGGCGGAAGAAGGTCCGCAGACGCGCCGGGCGGGAATCGGCACCCTTGCGGCGGCGTGGTGCGGGAAGCCGGACAGGGCTTGCCTCCGGCGAGGAAGGACGGTCGGTGGAGACGGTGGGGGGTTGCGAAGTCGAGGAGTTGCCCGCCAGTGGGGTGCGGTAGCGGCGGTGCTCGGGCAGCGCATGCATCAGCACGCGCATGCCACGGTGCAGGAGGAAGGACAGCAGGGCCGCGCGGCGGGTGCGGGGCAAGTTGAAGCGCTCGCGGAAGGCTTCCGGCAGGTCCGCGATGGTCAGCGCACCGATCACGTGGGCAGCCAGCGTGCGCACAAGCGGCCAGGCCGGCTTCAGGTGGCCGAGACGGCGGGGTGCGGGTGCTTCACGGAGCATGTCGAAGAGCAAGTAGCGCACGGGTTCGCTGTATTCGAGGCGCTCGCGGATCGTGCGGTCCACGTACGCGGGCACGTCCGCGGCCGTGGCCGGGAGCAGGTCGTCGGAGAGGCCGAACTCGGTACACACGGCACGGAATTCTCCGTACATCTGGTCCAGTTCAGGCGGCGCCAGCGGGCGTCCGGACAGTTCCCGCATCGCCGTCATGCACTCGTACAAGGTGACCAGTACCCACACCCGCACCGCCGGGTCCAACGCTGTGAACGGCCTGCCCTGCTCGTCGGTCCCGGCCAGGCGGCGGTGCGTGCGCTCCAGACGGGCAACCTCACGGCGCAGCCCTTCACGGTCGGAGAAGAACAGCCGCTTCCCGCTGTCCATGGTGTGCTCGATACGCCGCCACGGGTGCGCGCGGTAGGTGGAGAAGTTGGCCATGCCGGCGGCGACCGCCGGATCCGCGGTCTGCAGAACCAGCAGCCGCCACGCCACCAACCCGATCCGCCACTCCCCCAGCGTGCGGCGCAGCAGCGAATCAGGACCAGGAAGATCAGCGGTAGCCAAGGGGACGTCTCCTCAAGCACGTGTACAGGAATGAGCAGGGGACGTCCGAAGAGCGATCATCCGGCTATCCGCCCAGCCCAACGGTCCTACCGGACTCCGGGAGCGGCCAGGTTCCCGAATTCACCCATCCGAGACACGCCACAGGGCCGCGGAACGGGCGATCCTCGCTGTGCACTGGGCGGCTCATTCCGGCCCCCGGCGCCCTCGACTGACCGAGATCCCGATATCGCACTGAGTGTCCATCGCGCTACCCTCCGTGCTGCATGCGCTGCTCGGCCTGCGGGGACGTCACCGGGCGGTTGGTTCCCGGTGTGACCCGAACGCCTGCACCCGCATCACCGGTCCACAACGTCCCAAGGAGTACTACTCGGTCGCCGGGCAGGCACGGGCCCGCGGCCAAAGGAAGGCACATATGGCCACCGCCGCTCGCCTCACGGCTCCTCCCACCGCTCCCGGACGCCTGCCGCTGATCGGCCACGCACTCGAAATGTGGCGGCGTCCCCTGGAGTTCCTCGATTCGCTCACCGCGTACGACCAGATCGTTGCCATCTACCTGGGACCCACGCCGACCTACGTCCTCGCCGGACCGGAGGTCGTCGACCGGGTGATGGTCGCCGAAGCCGGCCACTTCGCAAAGGGCCGCTCCTTCGAGAAGCTCCGCGACTACCTCGGCGAGGGCCTCGCCACCTCCGAAGGGCCCTTCCACCTCCGCCAGCGGCGCCTGATGCAGCCGGCCTTCCACCACCGGCAGATCGATCACTACGCACGAGCCATGGCGCGGCTGGCCGATGAACGGGTTGCCTCCTGGCAGGCCGGACAGGTCGTCGACGTCACCCAGGAGATGTTTGACCTCTCCCTCGCCATCGTCACCTCCACGCTGTTCTCCACCGCACTCGACGAGCACATTGCCGCGGACATCCGCCACGACGTGCCCGTCGTGCTCCGCGGCGTGTACAACCGGGCCATCGATCCGACCGGCCTCTGGCAGAAGCTCCCCACCCCTGGCAACCGCCGCCTTGCGGCCGCACACGACCGGCTGCGCCGGGCCATCGATCACCTCATCCGCACCCGACGCACCGGCCTCCCCGCCGAGCAGCCGGACCTGCTGTCGATGCTCCTACAGGCCCAGGACGCCGACAGCGGCAACACCATGACCGACCAACAGGTCTACGACGAACTCATCACCCTGCTGGTCGCCGGCACGGAGACAGTGGCAGGCGGGCTGGCTTGGCTCTTCCACGAGCTGGGCCGGCACCCCGCCGTCGACCGGGAACTCCATGAGGAGCTGCGGACGAGGAGCGGCGAGGCGCCTTCGTTCGAACACCTCGGCCGTCTCCCGTACACGCGGCGGGTGGTGGACGAGGCGCTGCGGGTGCGCAACCCCGGAGGCGTCACGATGCGACGAGCGACCACGGACGTCGAACTCGCGGGCTACCGGTTTCCCCCAGGTGCCGAGTTCATGTTCAGCACCCTCGTCCTGCACCGGAACCCGCACCACTTCCACGACCCCCTGACGTTCGATCCCGACCGTTGGCTGCCCGGCCAGAAGGCCGCTCCCCGCGGCGCGTTCCTTCCCTTCGGCGCCGGAAGGCACAGGTGCATCGGTGAATCCTTCGCGCGCGCGGAAATGACCACGGTGGTCGCGGCCCTGGCCCGCCGGTGGCGCCTGGAGCCGCTCCCAGGGGCGCAGGTACGGGGAGTCATGACCTCTACCAACCACCCCGCCAACCTCCTGATGAGAGTCGCTCCTCGCGAAGTGAGGTGACACCGGTGACACCTCGGCAGGCCGTCACCGGCGCACGGGCGACAAAGGCAACGGCGGCACCGCCCCGCCCCGACGGCAGGGGCGGAGCGGCCTGCCGGTGGCGGCCGGGGATCCGGGGGTTGTAGAGGCGCTCCGCCTCGTAGATCTGGCGCTGCTGATGACCGCGGCCAGATCAGGAGCCCGTGCGTCAGGAACGTTCGGCAGCGAACGGGCCGTTGGGGGCGAAGGCCAGGGCGGCGAAGCGTTCACCGATACGGCGGTGTGCGGCGGCATCTGGGTGGAGCTGGTCGGGCAGCGGCAGCTCGGCGAAGTCCGCCTCGCCGTAGAGCTCGCGGCCGTCGAGGTAGTGCAGGTTCGGGTCGTTGGCCGCCCGCTGCTTCACGAGGCGGGCCAGTTCGTCCCGGATGATGTTGAGGGTCAGTTTCCCGACGGCCGTTTCCGCGGGGTCGCCCGCGGCCCGGAACCGGAGCTTTCCCGCGCTGAGGTTGCTGAAGTCCGGGGCGGTGGGGCCGGGGGTGTCCTCGTGGATGGGGCACAGGGTAGGTGAGACGACCAGGAGCGGCGTGGTGGGGTGGCCCTCGCGGATGGTGTCGAGGAAGCCGTGCACCGCTGGAGTGAAGGCGCGCAGGCGCATCAGGTCGGCGTTGACGAGGTTGATGCCGATCTTGACGCTGAGCAGGTTCGCGGGGGTGTCCCGCATGGTCCGCGCGGTGAACGGGTCGAGCAGGGCGCTGCCGCCCAGGCCCAGGTTGATCAGTTCCACGTTGCCGAGACGGGCGGCCAGCGCGGGCCAGGTGGTGGTGGGGCTTGCGGCGTCGGAGCCGTGGCTGATCGAACTGCCGTGGTGCAGCCACACCCTGTGGCCCCCAGCCGGTATGGGCTCGATCGGGGCGTCGGTGCGCAGGGCGACGAGTTCGGTGGTCTCGTTGTGCGGCAGCCAGATCTCGACGTCCTTGACGCCGTCGGGCAGGGCGGTGAAGCGGAGGGTGCCGGCCGGGCCGGGCTGGTTCTCGGCGGTCCCGGTGGTCATGTCGATCACCAGGGTGTTGCCGCCTGTCACGCTGGCCTGGCCGGCCGGGCGGCCGTCCACGAGCAGGTCGTACACGCCGTCCGGGAGGGGCGGGGCGCCCACGTAAACCCGCTTGGTGGGCAGCGTGTCCAGTTCGACGGCGGTGGCCCGGGTGCGGAAGACCAGCCGTACGCCCGACGGCTGGGACTCGGCCATGGCCAGTTGCCCGTCGGCGCACTGGGCACGGGCCCAGGCGGGCAGCCGGTGCGGCAGCGCACCGTGCTCGGTGCGCTCCAGGTCGAGGGCACCGCGCAGGAGGTCTGCGGTGATGGGTGTGGTGAGCCAGTTGCGCTCGGTGTGCATGGTCCCAACCTGTTCTGGATTGTTCGGCTTTACCGATGCGCCGCGCAGGCAGTGGCCTCCGGTGGTACACGGTCCTGGTCAGGGTACGGGCCAATTCCGCAGCAGGGCGTCGAGGCCGTCCAGGATCCGTGACCAGGTTTCCTGCCTGTCGTGGGCGCCCTGGCCGAACCCTCCGCCCAACTCCAGGCTGACGTAGCCGTGGAAGAACGGCCCAACAGCCGGACCGTGTGAGTCCGGTCCGGCTCCTCAGGTCGTAGCCGCGCAGGATCGCCCGTCGTTTTCCAGCGCACCGCATGACGCGCACGGTCGGGAGGCTCCGCGCCCCTCCCAGGACCAGCCGGAAGCGATCGTCAGCACACCGCCGCCGTGCTGGTGGAGTTCGGGACGCACGATGCGGCGCATCCCGAACTGACGCGTCACTGGCCGACGGACCGTCAGAAGTCGTACGGCTTCTTGGTGTTCCAGTTCAGCACGTCGGCCTCGTTCCAGCTGAACTGCGGCTTCTGGCCCGTGAGGTCGACGGAGTAGGAGGGGCCGACCTGACCTTCCGCGCCGCGCAGCGCGAGGGCGAACGACTGCGCCGTGTGGTGCTTCGAGCCGTAGTCGAAGAGGTTCACCGCGCTGTATGCCTTCCCGCCCGGCTGGAGCGTGAGGCGCTTGCTGCCGCCCGGGTTGTCCTTCTTCGAGTGCGGCAGTGCGGCGCCTTCGTCGCCGAGCTTCACGGCCGGGTACGAGGTGACCCAGCACGGCTTGCTGCCCTTGTTCGAGGCGGTGACCAGCAGGTGGTCGCCCTGCTGCCCGGCGAACCGGTGCACCGCGGTGAGCAGCATCTCGTCGCCACGGCACTGCTGGGCGCCGGCCGTAGTGCCCTTGCTCGCGGCCTCGCCCGTCCCGCCCGCGGAGGTCGTCGAGTGCGCACCCTGCTTGGTGTCACCGCCGCTGTTGGCCTGCTCCGAGCCGCCCTTGCCGTCCCCGTTGGACGCGGACTGGCTCTGCGCGGTGCCGGCGGCGTTGTCGCCGCCCGCCGCCTTCGACCCCTCGTCCGCGCCGCCACAAGCGGTCAGGCCCAGCGCCAGCGCGGCGGTGACGGCGGCCAGGGTGGCGGTACGAATCCGAGAAGTACGCATGATCGGGTTCCCCCTGTGTTTCGTGCGGGAGTTTTCTTTGGTCGTTCCCGCGGTGTGGACACCACTTTTCCCGGGGCCACTGACGCTCCGGAAACGCCTCACTCACGTCCCACTAACGAACTGCGCGCAAACGGGTGAGACCGAGCCTCGGGCGGAGACCGCCTCGTAAGGGCACGTCGGCGCGGTCGTCCGCAGGGCCGGTCAACCGATCGACGAGGGAGACTCGGGTGCCCGAGCTTTGGTCGGGGACGGCTGCGGGCAAGGCCGCTCACCACAGCGCGGTGGTCGACACGGACGGGACGAAGGCGCTCTCGTGCCGCGTACCCAACAACGAGGCTGCGCTGCTGGAGTTGATCGGCTGGCCCTTGCGCGACTGGGATGAGATCGCGGTGGATCTGAAGATGCTCACCGCCCGCCGCTACGACCGCAGGCTGCTTCGGTGTCGGTGGCACCGTTCCGGGCCGGTGGCGCGGTGCTGCTCGCGCCGGTCACTTCCGTTCCAGTGCGGCCAGCCGCAGTTCGAGCTGATCAACCCGGTGTCGTAGCAGGGTGACTTGGGCTTCCAGGCTGACTTCCCGCTCCGCCCTGCGCTGAATGCGCGGTGAGGCGGCGGCGCGCTCGATCACCGCGTCCAGCTGGACCAGGCGCTGTGGCCCGTTCGGGCCGTCCACCAGCCGGGACCGGATCTCGCCGTTGCGGTACCAGGACCGCAGGGCCGAGCGGGAAACGCCGGTCTCGGCTTCCGCCTTGGCCAGTGTGACCCAGGGTGTCTCGTCCAGCCGCTCGAACAACTCCAGCTCGCTCTGCCAGCGCGCGAGCCGGTCCTCCCAGTCCGACGGTGTCTCCACAACACCCTCCCTTCAGCATGGCGCCCTATCAATAACAGTGTATTGACAGGGTTGAGAGCATGGAAGCATGTCATTTGAACGGTTCACGGTGAAAGCCCGCAAGGTGGTCGTCACGGCTCAGGAGGAGGCGAGGCAGCTCAAGCACCACCGCATCGGCACGGAGCACGTCCTGTTGGGGCTGCTCGACGCACCGGACAGCACGGCGGCGAAAGTTCTGCACCAGCTCGGGTACGACAAGGAGACGGCGCAGGCCGATATCGCCGCGGTGGTCAAGCCCGGCACGGAGGAGCTGAGCGGCCATATCCCGTTCGCGCCGCGGGCGAAGAAGACGCTGGAACTCGCCCTGCGCGAGGCGCAGCAGCTGCACCACAACCACATCGGTACGGAACACATCCTGCTCGCCCTCATCCGGGAAGGTGAGGGCGTCGGCGCGAAGGTGCTCGCCGAGCGGATCAACCCGCTCAGCAAGATCCGTGCCGCGGTGCTGGCAGCACTGGCGGGATCGCAGGACGTCGCGGCCGGCCCCTGGCCGGCCGGCACACCTGCCGCCGAGGACACCGTATCCACCGCCAGCGCGTTGGCCGGTGGCGCACCGGTCGGCAGCCATCACCTGCTCGAGGCGATGCTGCAGACGGAGAACAGCATGGCGGCCAGGGTGCTGCGCGAACTCGGCGTCGACCCGGACGCGGTCGCCGCCAAGATCGACGAACTGGATCCGGAGGCGACCACGGACGCGAACCCGGAGGAGGCCGCCGCGCGCAAGATGGAAATCCGGCTGGTCGACGATGAGGTGCACCTGATCCTGCGGGACCCGACAACGGTCATGGTCGCCAAGAAGGTCACCGAGCTGTCCGACGGCCCGGTCCAGGGCGTCGGGCCGGTCGCCGGCATGTTCGTCCCGCTCTGGCGCTCGACCAACCAACTGCTGCAGCAGATCCAGCGCATGCTCGAACCGGAACCCGAAGAAGAGGACGGATCCGCCGCGAGCAAGGTGGCCAAGGCCGTGCGCGCGGTGCTCGCGCCCCGGCTCCGCCGGTGAACCGGCTGATCAGAGGGCCGGAACCGGTCGGTGGGACGGGCGAGGACGGGGCGTGATGAGCGCCATCCTCGCCGAGGCGATCGGCGAGTCCGGGATCGCGTTCGGCGCCCCACCGGTGGCGGCCCGCGCGCACCACAGGTTGATGTCCCGTGAACCGGCAACACGATGGAATAGAGGCAACCATGACCATCAGCATCATCGGAGCCGGCTTGGGCGGCCTGGCCCTTGCCCGGGTGCTGCACGTGAACGGCATCGACGCCGTCGTGTACGAACGTGAATCGTCGCGCAGCGCGCGCGGTCAGGGTGGCATGCTCGATCTGCACTCCGGGACCGGGCAGCGAGCGATGCGCGAGGCCGGCCTGATCGACGAGTTCCACGCGATTGCCCGTCGCGAAGGCCAGGACATGCGCCTCCTCCAGCCGGACGGCACCCTGCTGCTCCAGGAGGACACGCCCGACGACGCTCCGCTCGATCGACCCGAGGTCGACCGTGCCGCTCTTCGCGACCTGCTGTTGGACTCGCTCCCCGAACACACGGTGCGCTGGGGGCGCGCGTTCGACTCCGCCGACGATGGCCTGCTGCACTTCGCCGACGGCAGTCGCGCGACGTATGACCTGCTGGTCGGCGCGGACGGCGCCGGCTCCCGGGTCCGGCCGATGCTCACCCACGCCCGACCAACGCACACCGGCCAAAACATCGTCGAGCTCGGTATTCCCGACATCGACCGCGCCCACCCCGACATCGCGGCGATGGTGGGGCGCGGCAACTACTGGGTGCTCGGCAACGGACAATCCCTGTCGGCGCAGCGCAACGGCGACGGCCGCGTACGCATCTACCTCAGCTTCTACAACAGCGCCGAGAACTGGTTGGCGGCCAGTGGGATCCCCTTCGGCGATCCGGCCGCCGCCCGGGTGCGGCTGGCCGAGCTGTTCACCGGCTGGGACTCACGGTTCACCGCACTGATCGCAGCCTGCGACGACACGGTCCTACCGCGGTCGATCGCCACTCTCCCGGTCGGCCTGACCTGGCCGTCGAGACCAGGCGTCACGCTGCTCGGTGATGCCGCGCACCTGATGCCGCCGGTGGGGCAGGGCGCCAACATGGCGCTGCTCGACGGCGCCCTGCTCGGCCTCGCGCTGGCCGCGCACCCGGACGACTATCCCGCCGCCGTCGAAGAATACGAGCGCGAGATGTTCGAACGCACCAGCGCCGCCGGTCGGCAATCCGCGCGCATCCAGGAAATCCTGACGTCGCCCGACGCCAGCCAGAAGATGCTTGCGTTCTTCCAACCGGGCTGAAGGAACGCCCCGCTCGCATCACGGGATGGCTGGGACTTCCACACGCCCCGGGTGCTCCGCATGGGAGGTTGCGGAACACCTGCGGGACAGCCTGCTGGCGCCCCGGTGTTCCGGAACCTCTTGTCGTCCGCTCCGAACCCCTCGTCGTCCGCTCCGGAACCGGCAGAACCGGGCGCGCTACACCGCGTGGACCCGGCGAGCCAGCCGGTCGACATCAACACTCATGCGGGGCAACGCCCGGGACAGTGGCGAAGGCACCAGTTCAGCCACTGATCGGCGGCGCGCCTTCCGGGGTGCTCAGCATGACCTGCGGAAGGTAGGCAGATCGGACGCGCAAGTCCCAGCCGTGTACTTGGACTGCCAGTGCGGCCAGGGCGATGGTCTTGTGCGGCAGGAGGCTGCGGGGCGCCGCATCGGAGGGTGCGCTCTCCCGGTGCTGAACGAGGCGATGCTCCAGAGCCTGCTCGAAGGCCAGCTGGTCATCCTCCAAGAGCACGCGCAGTAGGTGCTGATCTGGCGTCAGCGCCTTGAGGGTATCCAGTTGCCGCCCTGCCGCGGCGCGTTCGTCGGCGGTCGGCTTGCACAGCGTCACCGACGGCCAGTGCCGGGGCAGATGTCCTTCGGCCTGGGTGAGGTAGCCGCACAGGGCGTCCATCTCCGCCAGCTCGCCCGGGTCCGACGTCGATTGCAGCTTCGAATGCGGCAGACCGCGGTGGATGTCAGGCGCAAAGTCACCGCGCAGCAGCAGCCCGATGACCAGGTCCCGTTCCCAGATCATGCCGCTGATCACAGCCAGAGCGAATGCGTCCAGCCAGGTCCGCGCGGTTGCTGCCTGCTCCACAACGGCCTCGAAGTCCTTGTCCTCGCTGCTGAGCTTCTCGCCAACGAGGGTGAAGCAGATCTCTTGATCACCGTTGGGGTAGCAGCCCAGGCTCAGGAGTCCCAGGGCGCACTCGGCCGCCGTGCGCAGGACGATGCGTGACGGGGCGGTGCCGGGCTCGGCGCCAGCCACCGTGCGGGCGGCTGTGTGGTCGAGGAGTTCGTCGCGCATTCCCTGCAGCTCCTCGTCGGAGTAGCAGTCGTATTGCATGGTGTGCCAGCGGCGGTGGGCCCGCCGCTCGATGTCGTCCAGCGCCTGCTCAATCCGCTGCTCACTCACGTCATGCCGGGCTACATCCTTGATCGTCATAAGTGTCATCCTGGCAGCCAGCACTGACACCGTAGTACCCGGCCGTGACCACGCCCGAGGGGCTGATGGTCGCCATGAGCAGCTCCGCGCGGCGGGCGAACCAGGCAGAGGTCGAAACTCGAGTTGAGCTCGACGTCTAAGACGGTGTCCTATGGGGCACACGCCGAACTTCCTGGTCAACCAGCAGGGGACCGCCCTGCTGGTTGGTTCAGTGATGCTTTCTGGTCTCTTCACGGTCTTGCCCACGTCGTAGTGGGTGGCGGGTTGCCGGTTCTTCGAGCCAAGGGGCCTTCCAGGGTATGGAGTTGAGGGCCGCCTCAGCGTCCGGCGAATGCCCAGGCCAGCAACCCAGTTCGAGAAACATTTCGACGAACAAGCTCACATCTGGCCGACGCACCGTCTCGCCTTCGCTGGGGGCTGAGAAACGACGCCGTCGGGTGTGAGTGATCAGTCTCCCTGAGACCAAGCGGCGCTCGGCAGCGACAGATAGACGCCGAAGTCGACGAGCCCGGTTGCGGCGCGGATGTCCGCGTGCAGCGCATCCACGCGCTCTTGGCGGTTGGCTTCCCTGCTGGCGGACCACTTCGACTTGATCTCGATCGCCACCGTCAGGCCGCTACGGTCCAGCGGGCTCAGCGGCCGGAAGCGGATCTCGACATCCCCGGGTTGCAGCTCACCGTCGTACGGCTCCTCGGGGCACTCCACAGCCAGGGACACCAGGTGCGGCAGCACCGAGCCGAGTTCGCGTAGCTGGGGCTCGGGCACCGTGGGCGCATAGGTCACTTCGACAAGCGGCATCCTCGACACCCTAGACGGAGACCAGGCAAAACTGGCAGCCAGAGAAGACCCTGATCACCCTCCAAAGGTCGAAGGGTTAAAGAAGGAATCTGAGCGCCTGTTCGCAAAGCTCTGCTTCGCGTTTGCCCGGCTCATGAATCGAATCGAACGAGACGGTCCCTGGGGTTGAGACCTGTACCGCCCCTCCTGGCTGATCGGCGCTTTGACCAGGGGTGATCGGGCGGCGTAGCCGTGTGGCGTTGGTGGCCTGTCGGGGGTTGTCGGTCCGGTGTCGGTGGCGTATCGGGGCCTGTCGGTCCGATATCGGTGAGGGCTGGCACCTTTCGAGAGGTCCAGCCGGGTGCCCATCCGGCCGTGGGCTTGAGAAGGGGATCTCTTGTGCATGACGTAGTGATCGTGGGCGCTGGCCCGGTCGGTCTGTTCCTCGCCTGCGAGCTTGGCCTCGCGGGCTGCTCTGTCCTGGTACTCGAGCGGGAGCCCGAGCCCCACTCCCCGTTCAAGGCGAAGCCGCTCGGGATGCGGGGCCTTTCCGCCGCGTCGGTCGAGGCGTTCTACCGCCGCGGGATGCTGCACCAGGTTCTGACGGCGTCGGGCGTCCCCGACGTTCCGGACGCGGACGACGCCGCGGATGAGCCGTCACCCCCGCGTCACGGTGGGCACTTCGCCGGCATGGTGCTCGATCCGGCCAAGGTCGACGTAGCCGCCCTGCCGTACCGGCTTCCCAGCCCGGCGCAGCACGGCATGTTGACCTACCTTGGATCGCTCGAGGCGGTGCTGGCCGAGCAGGCGTCCACGCTCGGCGTGGAGATCAAGCGCGGCGTCACGGTCTCCACCATGGTCCAGAACGATGAGGCCGTGGTCGCGGGGGCCGGCGCGGACGAGTACGCGGCGCGCTGGGTCGTCGGCTGCGATGGCGGGCGCAGTGCGGTGCGTGGGCTCGCGGGCTTCGAATTCGTCGGCACCGAGCCGCAGTTCACCGGCTACACCGTGCACGCCACCGTCGCCGATCCCGAGAAGCTGCGCCCCGGGTTCAATCTGACGCCGACGGGCATGTACCTCCAGCCGCCCAACGCGGGGCACATCGGCATGATGGACTTCGACGGCGGCGCGTTCGATCGCTCGCAGCTGCCGACTCTCGACCACCTCCAGGCGGTTCTGCGCCGTGTGTCCGGCACCGACGTGACGCTGAGCGAGGTTCATCTCGTCTCGACCTTCACCGATCGGGCGATGCAGACGACGACCTACCGGCAGGGACGCGTCCTGCTCGCGGGCGACGCCGCGCACATCCACTCCCCCCTTGGCGGGCAGGGACTCAACACCGGCATCGGCGACGCCATGAACCTGGGTTGGAAGCTCGCGGCGACGGTGCACGGGTACGCACCCGACGGGCTTCTCGACACCTACACCAGCGAGCGCCATCCGATCGCCGAAAAGGTGCTCGACTGGTCGCGCGCCCAGGTAGCGGCCATGCGGCCGGACCCGCATGCCCAAGCGATCCAAGGAGTGATACGCGACCTGATCGGGACCCGTGACGGAGCGACCTACGTGTTCGGGAAGGTGTCGGGTTCGTCGATCCGCTACGACCTCGGCAGCGAGCATCCACTGGTCGGCCGCAGCGCCCCGGACCTTCGCCTCGAGGACGGCACTCGGCTCGGCGACCTGATGCGGGACGGACGGGGCGTCGCGCTCGATTTCAGCATCGACCGATGCCTGCGCGGTTCAGCGACGGGCTGGGAGAGCCGGATGCGGTACGTAGCCGGTCCGGCGAGAAACGACCTCGGATTGGGTGCCGTGCTTGTCCGACCCGACGGTGTGGTCGCCTGGGCAGGCGATCGCGCTCCTGATCGTGAAGCGTTCGAGCAGGCCGCCGGCCATTGGTTCGGTGGTCCGGAACTCTGAGTAGTGGCGGCCCTGCTGGAGATGCACCCGGTGACCTCACGGTAGGTGCGTCCCAGCTGGGGTCCGGGGTCGGAGTCCGGGGTCGGAGTCCGGGGTCGGAGTCCGGGGGGGCGTCGTGGTCGTCGTGGTCAGGGTCGCCGGGGCCGTCGTGGTCGGCCCGTAGACGCGTCGCCGCAGCAGTACCCCGTCTCCGCGTCCACCGGCTCCCCCTCTCGCCCACCGCTGACGGCCGCCGGCTCGCGCTACGCCCCCACCAGCACGCTCAGCGGGGCGCCGAGCAGCATCGTCGGCCCGAACGGCACGGTGGGCTTCCGCCCGGCCCGACGCCGGAGGACCGGTCTCCCGCTGCAGACCGGCAGAGAGCCGCGGTACGGATCGCCCACGGCGGCCGGGCCACACGACCTGGCCTGCGGGGTGAGGGCCCGGCCCGGCCGCGCGCAGAACCGCACGAGCCTCGATCGCCGAGGACCGGGCAAGCCGAGACGCCACAGTGCTCAGCGGTACGGGCTCCAGCGGCCAAAGTGGGCCAGCAGCTTTCGCGCCGCGTCCTCGTCCAGGCCGAGGGCAGCGGCGGCCTGTTCGGGTGTCGTTCCCTGCCGGGCGTCGTGAGCCGGCCAGTACCCGACCTGCG
This sequence comes from Streptomyces sp. NPDC020742, assembly GCF_040641675.1. Classification (NCBI taxonomy): domain Bacteria; kingdom Bacillati; phylum Actinomycetota; class Actinomycetes; order Kitasatosporales; family Streptomycetaceae; genus Streptomyces; species Streptomyces sp. NPDC020742. Next base: position 431,515 of record NZ_JBFAEA010000002.1, on the reverse strand, counting down.
CGGCAGCCACCTCCAGCCGGCGGGCCGCCCGCACGGCCGCCAGCGGTGAGGTCTTCGCCAGCTTCTCGATCTCCGCCTGCAGTTGGGCCAGCAAGGCGATGACCGTCTCCGGCAGCGGAAGGGTCGAGCGCTCCACCTCGGCGGTGTGCTCGTCCCAGTCCTCCAGGCACGTATCCGCCGTGCCGCCCGCCGCCTCGATCAACTCCTGGTCGCCGATCGCGTCCCAGTCCAGCTCGTGCTTCGGTCCGTGCCAACCGCAGGAACACACCGCGCGCAGTGCGGCCGCCCGCGGTCCGCGCGCGAAGCTGCCGTCATAGACGTTCCACTGCGACACCGACTCTCCACCCGCACCAGAGCTCATCCCGAAGAAGACGGGGGCCGGGACGGTGCCGTCGGCCAGGAGCACACCGACCGCGCCCGCGTGGGACGAGCCGAACTCCTCCGTCGTCCACGTCTCCCGCCCGCCCATGGCACCCCTCCCGCTGCGATTCCTGTATTCGATGATCCCTGTCTGTGGCACGGAGACGACAGTGCCGCAGCCCCGGGCCGCCGCACTACCGGATTCGAGAAATAAGCGCCCGCCGGCTCTACCAGAATGCCCGGGAGCGGCGCCGGGCATTCTGGTAGAGCCGACGGAACCGATGATGGGGACGAGGGCTGCTCGGCAGCCGGTCGCCGACCTGCGGCGGAGCCGGCCGCACCCTTCGCGTCGGGACCTTGCGGTTCTCGGCCTGGGTCCGGACGGACCGGGGCGTTCGATGATGTGTCGGCCACGCCGCGAGTATCGGGGGCGGCTGGCCGGTGCGGAGGTGGATCGGCCAGTTGCCACCGCATCGAGTGGCTAGCGGTCGCACTCTCTGGTGAAGCCGCGCTGAGGGCCGAGTTGGTCCGGCAGTGTTCGCGGCCCAGTCGTCCGTGCATTTCGCCTGGACTGCCAGCCCTGCACACCGCGCGTACGAGCGGACGACGTCCCGCTCGCCTCGGCGCCTCATCGCCCACCACCATGCACGGGCTTGGCAGCGCCTGCGTGACGGGCTTCACCGCTCTGGGCCCACGCCGGACCCGTCGGTCGGTCAGGCCGTGTCCGGCCCGTCGTGTGGCCGCGTTGCGGCCTCCCGCGCTCCGCCTACGGCTGTGAAGTCGCCTTCGCCAGTGCCATCGGCTTCCCCGTATTCCCCAGCCGGATACAGCACGGCAAGGACGCCAGGAAGGACGAAAAGAGCTGCCGACATCCAGAGCGGCAACGCGTCAACGACCGCCGCGCCGGCCGGCGCAGCCACTGCTGCAAGCAATCCTGCCGCATTCCGCCTCGCCCGCGAGCCGACGGAAGTCGCCCTTTCCTCCGCCGTCGCCTCTGGCACGTTTCGCTGCACTTTTCCCATGGCCCTCACCCGTTTCTGATGCATCGTTCTCGAACTCTCCCGACACCAGGAGAGCAAGGGCGGTGCGGGAGCGCAGGGCTCACGGCCGGGGCTCACGAATCGCGGTCCGCACGTAGATGAACTCCCCTGCCATACGCTGGACTTGGGGTAGGTCGAGCCGACCGGACGATGAGCGAGGGTGAGGCTGATGGCGGCGGGAACGGACACCGGGCACAAGGCGAACACCCAGCTGGAGGCGCTGATCTCCGAATCGGGGATCAGCCACAAAAGGCTGGCTCACCGGCTGAATCAAATCTGCTTGTCGCAGGGGCTGTCCACCGAGTACACCCACACCTCCGTGGCGAACTGGTGTCGCAGGGGGATGATGCCGAAGTGGCCGATTCCACGACACATCTGCACGGTGCTCACGGAAAGCCTGGGCCGTGCAGTCGATCTCGCCGACATCAGAATGGAGTCGGCGAACACCGACCGCAGTGTTGGGCTGGGCTTCCCGAGGGAACATCAGAACGCATTGTCCGAAGCGGCTTCGTATTGGAGCGCCTTGAACAGACGAGATTTCCTGACGACAGCGCCGTTCGTGGCCGCCGCGTTCTCCGAACCGGTGACCCGATGGCTGATCAGCCCGGCCGAACCCGTGGTGCGGCCGACCGGCCGCACCACGGTCGAGCGCGGGCACATCGAGGAACTGCGCGAGGCAGCCGAGGCGGCACGGGCCTGGGACTCGCGGTTCGGCGGGGCCGCGTGGAAGTCGCAGTCCCTGACCGAGTACCTGTACGAGAGGGTCACTCCGCTACTGAGGGCCCGGTACACGGAACGCGACGGTCGCGACCTGTTCTCGGTGACCTCCGAGATGGCTCGGCTCGCCGGCTGGACGGCCTTCGACGCGGGGCACCATCAGACCGCGCAACGGCACTACATCCAGGCGCTCCGGCTGGCCAAGGCCGCCGGTGACATCCACCTCGGGTCCTACGTCCTCACCACCATGGCGATGCAGGCGCTGATGCGGGGCTTCCCCTCCCAGGCGATCGACATGGCCCAAGGAGCCTACGAGCGGGTACCCGGTGCCGACCCCCGGGTGCTGGGGTTCGCCAAGCTGATCGAGGCACGAGCCCACGCCCGGGCCGGGGACGGCCGGTCGGCATGCGCCTGCCTGTCCGCTGCCGAGCGCCTGGAGGAACAGGGGACGGCGGAAGGGCCCGGAGAGCGCACCTGGATCGAATTCTTCAACCGGCAGCGGATCATCACGGACGCCACCGAAATCTTCCGCGACCTCGGCCGCCCGAGGTCGGTCTTCGCGTGGCACGCGCTGGGGGCGATGCCCGGCGACGCGTTCGCAAGGTCGCGCGGCGTCCGGCTGTCCGTCCTCGCCACTGCGCACGCGCAGCAGGGGGACTGGGAAGCCGGCATACAGCTCGGGCGCGAGTCCCTGCAGCTCTTCACCAGGCTCCAGACCGTACGGGGCGGGGAGTACATCAAGATCTTCACCACGTCTCTCCACCAGTGGCGCCACGAAAAGCCCGTGGCGGCCTACCTCGCCGAGGCGAAGGCGATGGGCTCCCGCCGACCATGAACACCACCCGCAGGCCAGGAGCCGCTCCGGCCGGCGGCCGGGTTCCACCTACGCGAGGCGCCGAGCTCAGCGTCCCCAGTAACGACCCACACCTACCCGGGCCTGGTGTTCGGCCTGTTCAAGATCCTGGGCTACCCCTTCTCCCCGCGGTTCCGGGACCTGGACGACCAGCGGTTCCTCCGAACCTTGCGACGCGCTGATCCGGCTTGAACCCGACCCAAGCCCTTCGTGGAACCGGCCCGCGTGGGGCAGCGTCCCTCCATGAATCCGCAAGATCTACTTCGCTGAAGGACGCGCCCATGACCCGTACGGCCGCCCGCTACCTCTATCTCACCCGCCACGGCGAGGCATCACCGGACGAAAGCGTACTGACGGATGCAGGCCGCCACCAGGCCGCCCTGCTCGGGGAACGGCTCCGCGGGGTCCCACTGGCGGCGATCCACCACGGCCCTCTCGCCCGTACCGAACAGACCGCCCAGCTGGTCGGTGCACAACTCGACCGCGTCCCTCGCCGTCGCTCCGCAGCAGCCGGCGACTACGTTCCCTACCTGCCGACACGCGAGGAACTGCCACCGGAGGCGGCCGACGACTGGCTCACATTCCTGGGCCAGTTCACTGCCGAGGAACGCGAGCGGGGACCCGCGCTCGCGGCGGCGGCGCTCGCGGTTTTCACTGGCCCCGTCGTCGGCGACAAGCCGCGCCACGATCTTGTCGTCACCCACAACTTCCTCATCGGCTGGCTCGTCCGAGCCGCCCTCGACGCGCCGAAGTGGAGGTGGCTGGGCATCAACCACGCCAACGCGGCCCTGACCGTCATCCGCTACGCACCCGACCGCCCCCCGACGGTCCTCCTCTTCAACGACACCGGCCACCTCCCCGCCGCGCTCCGCTGGACCGGGTTCCCGCAGGAACTCCACGTCTGAGTCCTATGGGCGAGAGGGATGTTGATCCACCGGAAGAGGCCTCCGATCGTGTCGGCAAACGATGGCGAGCCTGGTGGATGTTCACGAGAACGGGTTCTGGCTCAACCTCTGTGAAAACTGTCGCTCGGCAGATCGCGGCCCGATCGTCAGCGTTCCTGTGTCAAAGCGGCCAGATCGTGACGGTTGCCGACAACCGCTCGACCACAGCCCGGAGGCAGACGGTCTACCACCATCTCCACGGCTGCCTCAGCGGTGTCAGCCTCACCGACGAACTCCACCCTGGACGGCCCCGCCACGACGAAGCCCCCACCCGGTCGTGGGGCGATGTAGGGCACGTCCCACGTGCAGGGATGTTCGGTGCACCGGCTGAAGTGCAGCTCCCACATGCCAACCCAGGGGAAGAGCTGCCGCAATCTGGGTTCGGCGTAGGCGGACCGCACCAGATCACCGTCCACGCGATCTGAATCGAGTAGCCTCGTCCACTCGGCCTCGATGACGTGCTCCGCCATGCCCGTTGAGTCCATAGGGGAAGGGTGTCAGAACCCTCGCATCGAGCGATGGGGCGTGCAGCAAGCGCCTCGCCCTCCGCAGGTGCAGCGCCCAACTCCACAGAAGTTGAGCCAGAGCCCGAGAACGGGAGGCATCCCGTCACTGGCGGGCGTGGCGTGTAGGCCCGGTCCCTTTGGTGAGCGTGGAGCCCGTGCCGGTGGCTTGATCGGTCCGCAAGTCTTGATCGCTACCGAGCCCGCTGCTTAGTACTCCAGCCGTAGATCGTGATCTTGCCAATGGGGAGAGGGGTGTCAGCCGGGGACTGCCACTATTCCAGCCACGTCCCGTCGCGCATGATGACTCTGCCGCGTAGTTCCGGTACGCCGCGCCAAGCGCGCACACTCTTCGGCACCACGGCACATACAGGAAGGAACCCTCCTCCGCACGCGGGTCCCACCCGAACTTGGCGGCGAACGCCTCCGCCGCGGCTTCGGGCACATCCTGGTCCAGGAAGCTCTCCGCCTCACCCTGGAGAAGAACTGCCGGGCCTCGGTGGACACCTGGCGCAGGAGCTCCTCGCCGCTCATGCCGGGCCGGACGTCCAGCAGGAGCGGCAGTTCGTTGGACATCGGCCCACGGATGCCTCGTCCGCTGCCGGTCCTCCCGGTCACCGGGATGCCGAGGGCCACCTCCTCGGCGCCGGTCATCCGGCTGAGGTAGACCGCCGCGGCAGCCATCAGGACAACGGGGAGGCCGACCCGTGACCGGGCGTGCCGACGCCCGCAGGGCGTCCACGGCCGCGGACGGCAGCTGTGCGATCTCCCGCAGAACGCTCCGCGGGACCCCGACCACCCGGTCCGCGAGGCTGGGCGGCTCGGGGCGGCCCGCCAGCCGACCCAGCCAGTAGTCCCGGTCCCGCGCATATCGCTCCGAGGCGCGGTATGCGGCTTCGTCGTCCAGGAGCAGGTCCAGTGAGCCGTCGCCGTCGTCCTGCCGTACCGGCGCCCCGTGCAGCGCAGCCGTGTAGACCTCGGCCAGCCGGTGCACGAACAGCGCACACATGTACCCGTCGGTGACCAGGTGATGGCCGCGCAGATAGAAGAAGTACCGGTCGGTACCGGCCCGCAGCAGCGCCAGGGTGAACGTGCGACCGGACTCAAGGCTCACCGGCCGTCCCGTTTCGGCCCGCATCCACGCTTCGGCGGCTGCCCGCGGATCCGGTTCCGTGCTGATGTCCACGACGGACAACCCCTTGTCCGCCGGCTCGCATACCTGCCGGAGCTCCTGGCCGTCCTGAGTGAAGCGGACGTTCAGCGTGTCGGTCTCCGCCACCACCCGCCGCACCGCTGCGTCGAGCAGCGCCACATCGATCCAGCCCGCTATCTCCAGGTACTCCGCGATGGTGTAGCTCGGGCTGTCCTGGTCGAGCTGCTGCGCAAACCAAATACCACGCTGCGCAAGGGACAACGGCCAGCTGCGGTGCTGAGGACGGGACACTTCACACCAATCTTTCCAGAAGTCTGTGGCAAACCCTCAGGTCGTCGGCTGGCGGTTCAAGGGCCCCGGCTCGACCGGGCGGAGGGATTGCGGACGTGCTCGGAGCTCGACATCAGCAGGGATGTCAGCGGTGCTGGCCTCAAGGCATTTCGGCAGCTCTGATCAGCGAAGTAGGGAGGTCTCGCCGCTGAAAACCGGAAAGGGCCGGGCACCCTTGTTTCACGAGTGCGTGCACACTCCGACGAGGTACGGACCGGCAGAATCCTCGGTGTTCTCAGGATCGTGCCCGGTCTGGTTCAAGGCCGTTGTCGAACCGGGCCGTCCACACGGCCGCATGGGCCTTGTCCTCGAAAGAACTACCAAGTCGGCACGGTGGGGAGGACCTTGGGGCTCCAGAGGGAACACGAGTTTCTGGTGCCCTGACGCCCTCCGCCCTTCCCTGACCGCAATGCCACGAGCGCCGTCTCGCTCCTGTCACTTCGGTCCTGCTCTCCTGCCAGAGCTGCTCCAAATTTAAAGTGCGTCATTTTCTCGAAGTACTCCACATGCAGACAATCGCCGGGTGGCCAAAATGGATCACTCGTGAACGCTGCACCAGGAGCCCCAGTAGATGTCATTTCAGCCAGCTGCGCCCGCTGTGCCGTCCGTGTATGTGGCTTGCAATCGCCCTCGCTCCCCGTCGCCCTCCGGGCCTCGTGCCAGGCACCCGCCCCGTATCGGCCGGAGGGCGGAGTCTCCACCTCCACGGGACAGCACGGCGGCGCCAGGCCCGGCCCCTGCAGCCGTGCGAACCATCACGGCTCGGTCCCCGCAGTCCCCGCTCGCACCCCGGCATTCACTCACCTACCGGCGCTCGGTCCAGCGCGCCGTACCATCGGAGCCTTCCCACCCCCGCAGCAGGGGCAAGGGCGACAGCCGCCGGAGCGAAGGGGACTGCCGCCGGGGCGAAGGGGACAGCCGCCGGGGGGAAGGCGACGAAAGCGCGGGAGTGTTCCGACTCCGGCCCACGGAACGTGATTACCGGAGTCTTACGCGGGACTCCGCAGGAGCCCCCGTGGGGCCGGCCCCTGGTTTCCTGGGCGCGTGATGATGGGGGTGGCCACCGGGTCGCCCCGCCCCGCACCTCAGGAGGCCTTTGTGCCGCGCCGTTTTCGGCTGTCCCGCCGTACCCTCGTACCCGGCTTCGTCGTGCTGCTGCTCGCCGCCGGCTTCGGGCTCTACCTCTTCCAGCCGTGGAAGGCGCTCACCAGCACCACCGTGAACGAGGCGCTGCCGAGCGCCTCCGCGCCCTCGGCGAAAGAGCCGGGAACATCCACCGCCCAACCGGCAGGGCCCCGGAACCTCGCCGAGGGTCGCTTCGTCACGCATGAGCACGCCACCACCGGTACCGCCCGCACCGTGCGGCTGACGGACGGCGGCCAGGTGCTGCGGCTGGAGGACCTGAAGACCTCGGAAGGGCCCGACGTACGGGTCTACCTATCGACCCGGGAGGCCGGCGCGGTGAAGACGGGACTCGGCGACGGGGCGGTCGAGCTGGGGAAGCTCAAGGGCAACCTCGGCAACCAGAACTATGCCGTCCCGAGAGGCACGGACCTGTCGAAGTTCCGCTCCGTCGTGATCTGGTGCGCGAGGTTCTCGGTCTCCTTCGGCGCCGCCAACCTCGCTTCAGCTGCGGCCTGACACACGGAACGCATCCCCGGGGGGAGTAAGCCACCCGGCACCGGCCCCCACCGTCCTTGGCGGCCCCCGGGTTCACGGCCTACAGCCCTCACCGCAGGGTGGGATGGTCGGCCACGGGACGCCCCGACCCCCCGCAGCCTCACCGCAGCCTGACCGCCCGTCAACGGCACGCCCCGACCAATGACCGGCCGATCCAAACGAAATGCGCCGTCGTGGTCAGGTGTCTTCGGGATCCAGCTCGAAGGTGAAATAGATGCTCAGGCAGTAGGGCTCGTCCTCGTCGTGGAAGAAATCCCACGACACGTCTGACAGGCGAATTTTTTGATCCCGCACCCACTCATAGGCCTTCTTGAAGGCTTCCGCGGCGGTGGTGGCGGGGAACAGCTTCCTGGCCATGGGGTGCACCCCCGTCTCAGCGTCCGAGTCGTCGAAACCCTCCGGAACGTCCAGGCAGAAGTTGGGATCGAGTTCCATGGAGTGCGCCCTTCCAGTCGGTCTACCCATACGAATCGACAGAGGTTGCCCTCTGAGCACCACGCCCGGCAGGACCGCCGCACACCCCGAAGGGTTGCCTCTGCGGACCGTCCGTAGGCCACTCGGACGTACCGAAGCAGGCAACTCCCATGATGGTCAGGGAGGTTGAAGGCGACGGACCCTCTCCGAGCCCGACGAGGTCGGCTTCCCAGGCCAGCCCGGGCGTGATGTAGGCATGGCAGGCCGATGACCGTTTCTCCGATATCGCTTCGCAGCGTCGTTGAGCAGGGGTTTGTGCCCTGGGCGCGCATGATTGCCGACACCTACGGCATGGACCGCTCTGCGGAGGAACTGGCCTACCAGCGAGCGGCGACGGACCTCGGGCGTACTCTGGCCGCCTTCGACGAGGGCGTGCCGGTTGCCGGAGCCTCCCTCTACAGCCGGGGGCTGAGGCTGGTACGGCCCCCGGCACCGGCCCTGCACCAGGCCGCTCACGCCGGGTGCAGTGGGGCGGTGGGACGGTGAGAGGGAGTGCGGGTCAGTTGCCCACGATCAGCCGTACCGCCCCGTGGAACTCGGGCTGCGTCCGGTGGGAGCCGTATTTCTCGTCCCAGGCGCCGGAGGTCAGATCGGCCTCCAGCTCGGCCATCGCGCGCTCCGCCACGCCGGGTTCGAGGAACGTCCAGGCGGACTGGGCACGCCGTACTGCCGGGTCGAGGAAGGACTCGGGACGGGCGTAGAAGGCCTCGGTGAATCCGTCCACGCAATCGATCGGGATGGGCACGGAGTGGACCTCGGTGCCGGGGCCGAGGGCATCGGTGATCGTTTTGATGGCCGGGTAGCGGCCTGCCTCCGCACGCCGCAGTTCCGGGACGTAGTCCATCAGCCACATCCTTCCCAGTTCGTCGCCGTCGAAGGTCAAGACGACGACCGGGCCGCGGGCGACCCGGCGCATCTCGCGCAGCCCGGCGACCGGGTCCGGCCATTGGTGGAGGGTGACCATGGCCATGGCGGCGTCCACCGAGTCATCGTCGAACGGCAGCGCCTCCGCCACTCCGTGAATCGCTGGCGCGAGGTGAGCCGGACGCTGGGCCCGCATCGCCGAGGACGGCTCGACCGGCAGGACATGTCGGCTCTCCGGTTCGTACGAGCCCGCGCCAGCACCGACGTTCACCACCGTCCGTGCGTCGCCCAGCGCATCGTGGACCAGGGCGGCAATCCGGGGATCGGTCCGGCGCACGCGGCTATAACTCTCGCCCACCAGCCCGTAGTCCGTGTCACCCATCACCTGCGACATACGCTCTTCCCCTCAACTCACCTGCATACAGCGGAACATGATGGCCTCATCGAACCACGACGACGAACCCTGACCGCTGACGGCGTCAACCCTGCCGCCCGCAGCGCGGGTCTGACGGATGAGGTCGCCGACGAGCGCCGACCGGACCCGCCGCGGGCCACGACGTCCCTGCCCGCGCCTGGCGCGCGAGCAGGTCCGCACCGCTGTGCACCACGCATGCGACCCCTTCGACGACGCCACCGAGGAACGCGGCCCAGCGCCGCCACCTCGCCGCGCTCGATGAAACCGGCCTTGAACGCCACCGGGCACTCGGTCAGCCAGCACTCCGGCCCGCTCGTCAGCGACGACCGCCCTACACCCGAAACCGGCTGATACGGAGAAAGCCCCGCGCCTGAAGGGGCGGGGCTTCCTTGTACCGTGCCGATCCCCTCGGCGGCTCGTAGCTCGCCTCGTCGAGGGCGTGGGCGTGGGCATGGGCGTGCGGAACGCAGGGGACCTTCCGGGGCAACTACGCCGGGGGCACGGACCGGATCGCGGAGATATCGAACTGCAGCCGAACCCTTTCGCTCACCATGGCGCCACCCGCCTCCAGGCGTTGGTTGTAGACCAAGCCCCAATCGGTGCGGTCGATGGTGGTGGTGGCGTCAAAGCCGGCCCGCTCATAGCCGAACGGGTCCAAGACCGAGCCGAGGTAGGCGAGTTGCAGCTCGACCGGCCGGGTGACGCTGCGGATCGTCAGATCCCCGGTCATACGGAAGCTCTCTGCGTCCTCCTGGGTCGTGGAGGTGCTGCGGAACACCATCTCCGGGTAGCGGCGTGCATCAAAGAAGTCGGCGCCTACGAGGTGCGCATCCCGCTGTTCTACGCCCGTGTCGACGCTGCCGACCCGAATGACGAGTTCGGCCCGGGACTCGGAAGGCTGGGCTCCGTCGAAATACAGCGCGCTGTCGTAATCGGCGAAAGCCCCCCGCACCGTCGTGACCATCGCGTGACGCACGGAGAACCCGATGCGACTGTGCGGGCGGTCGATGGTCCATTGCCCGGTGAGCGCACGAAAATCTGGGTCGAGCGCGACTCCGGTGGCACCGGCCGCCGGAAAAGGCGTGCGGGGGCCAACGGCCTGCGTCGGCTCGATAGTCGCGCTCTGGCGACGGCTGAAGATACCCATGCGGTCGTAGCCTCCCTCGAATCGGATTACTCCGTGCTATCACGGCATGGACACGCGCTCCCCGGCGAGATGGGCGGCCTCGTCCGGATTCCATGCCCCCAACTGCAAAGATGCACAGGATCGACACGAATAGGGAATGCGCTGATGAACAGCCCGTGATCCGTGGGATGTCCTCCCAACGCCACCCGATTCTCTCGTGGTTGCTCCGGCCACGGTCCACGTCCTGGAAGGCACCCCACTCACACTGACCGGCACTACTTGGTCACACCGGGTCCCTCACTGGAAACACCCCAGTCGAGCGCCGCCGCCCAGAACCGGCCCAGCGCCGAGTCATCCCGGGCTTTGAAATGCACCTTCGCACGTCGCAGCGCCATGGCTCCAACCCGATGCCCAAGTGATCAACTGACAGTCGAGACCGTCGAATTCGGAAGGGCGGCCGGAAGCAGCTGTCCCGTAATGACCGTGCGGAACGGCATCGCAGACGACACCCAACTGACTGTGGGTCAGTCCAGGCTGGTCGCCCATGCCGTCAGCACGGCGAAGTCGTCGACGGTGAGGCCGCACCGGGGATCGACCCGGTGTAGTAGGGCGGGGCCGTTGTGCTGCTCCTCCACCCAGGTGCGGTCTGCTTCTGTGATGTCGTCGTCGACCCAGGCGAACGCCCGGCCCTTCGCCCACACGACGATCTCCGGCGTCTTCCAGAACACACCGCCCCCGGGCGTGGGTCGCGGCAAGGACCAGGCAACGAAGGGCAGTTCGGGCAATCCCAGGACCGGTGCGACGAAGGCGTTGGCCTCTTCCTCCCACGTCGTCGCCCACACCAGTTCGAAGGGCAGCGCGGCCAGTGCCGGGCCGTGATGCGGGTTGAGCCACACCCGCAGCGGCTTCACCGGCTTGTTCGGCAGCTACGGCCGGATCCGTAACGTCCGCGGGAAGGGAGACGAACGAATCGTCAACCTCCCAGGCTCAGTTCAGGAGTTTCGACACCACACGGTCGAGTGCCTGGATGTCCTCTGGGGGCAGGGCGAGCAGGGCGTCGGGCGGGGTGGTGAGGATGTCGATGGCGCGGGCAGCCTTCGCCTGGCCCTCATCCGTGAGGTGGACCAGCTTGGACCGGCGGTCGTCGGGATTGGTGATGCGTTCGGCGAGGCCGCGCCGCACGAGGTCATCGACGATGACGGTGGCGTACGGCGGGTCGGTGGTCATCCGGTCGGCCAATTCGCGCAGGGTGATCGGGCCGGCGGCGAGACGGCGCAGCGCCCTGACGCGGCTGAAGCTCATGCCGAGGGCTTCCGCAACGGCCTTGCGGCGGTTGTGGCGCTCCATCAGGAGCGTGTTCAGCCCCTGCCAGGCCCGAGCCGCCGCTCTGGCGATGGCGTCGTCCCCCTGGTGGGCCCTCTCGGGGTGTTCGTCGGCATGAAGGCGCTCCATCAGGCGTTCACTGTCTCCTCGGTCTCCTCGGCGGCGAGCCGCTGCGCTGTGCGCTGGGCCGTTGCCGCGGCCCAGCGGCCGGAAGTGAGCGTACCCATGACCAGCACGACGGCGCCGCAGCCGGCGATGATCCACCACACCGTGCGGCCCGCGTCGGTGAAGGACGCCGCGTTCGCGTGCGCTGTGCCAGCCATCAGGGCACCGATGACGGCCACGCCGAGGGACTGGCCGATCTGCCGGCTGGTGGAGGCCACAGCTGCCGCGACGCCGGCCTGCGAGCGGGGCATTCCTGAGACGGCGGTGTTGGTGATGGGCGCGTTGACCAGGCCGAAGCCGGTACCGAAGAGCAGGTACGCGACGACCAACAGCGTCGTCGGAAGGTGATCGGAGTAGGTGAGCGCTTGCAGCACGGCGCTGGAACACAGCGCCGTCCCGGCGAGCACCAGGGGCGTACGCGGCCCCCGCGAGGCCACCATGCGGCCGGACAACGGCGCGGTCAGCAGCGCCATGACCGCCATGGGCAGCATGAACAGCCCGGCGTGCAGCGGGTCGAGCCGTCGCACGTCCTGCAGGTACAAGGAGCTGATGAACAGGAAGCCGCCCAGACCGGCGAACGCGGCGACCGCGGTCACGGTGGCGCCCGCGAACGGCGCGGAACGGAAGAACCTCAGCTCGATGAGGGGATCGGTGCGCCGCGGTTCGTACCACAGCAGGCCCAACAGTGCGCCCAGCGCCGCGGCCACGCACCCGACGACGAGGGGCGAGGTCCAGCCGCGGTTCGGCGACTCGATGATGGCGTACGTGAGAGTGGCCAGCAGGACGACGATGAGCGCCTGGCCGACCGGGTCGGCGCGGCGAGGCCGCGGCGCCCGTGATTCCGGCACGTACCTGCGGGTCAGGAACAGCGCGGCCAGACCGATCGGGATGTTGATCCAGAAGACGGCCCGCCAGCCGGCCGACTCCACCAGCGCTCCGCCGATGAGGGGTCCGGCGGCCATGCTGATGCCCACGACGCCGCTCCACACACCGATCGCGCGGGCACGTTGCCGGGGGTCGGTGAAGGTGTTCGCGATGATCGACATGGCGACGGGGTTCAGCATCGACCCGCCGACCGCCTGGAGCATCCGCCCGGCGACGAGCCAACCGAGCCCAGGTGCCAGGCTGCACAGCAGCGACGCCGAGGTGAAGAGCACCAGCCCGGTCTGGAAGGTGCGGCGGCGGCCCACGCGGTCGGCGGTCGAGCCGGAGAGCATCAACAGGCTCGCCAGCACCAGCGTGTAGGCATCGACCGTCCACTGCAGTCCGGACACCGATGTGTGCAGTTCATGCTGGATGGAAGGCAGGGCGACGTTCAGGATCGTGTTGTCGAGGCTGACGATGAGCAGGCTCATGCAGCAGATGGCGAGCACAAGCCACGGCCGTCGAAGAGCGGCGTCTGGCACGACAGGTCTCCCCCAGATTGTTTGTGTTGTTGTAATCATTGTGAGCGTACAACTAAATCTTCGGAGATGGGAGATGGCGTGCGAGAGCGGCGACCAGGACGGGCAGAACGGCGGCCAGCAGCGCGTCGGTCACACCATCAGCAGCCGTAGCAATCCGGTGGGTCGGTCCTGCTGGTCGTCCGTGTCGCGGAACCGCGGGGAGAAGGTGTATCCGAGGGTCTTGACCAGGCCGAACACCACGTCGGAGTACGGGGCGTTGTCGGCGACCCCCCTCTCCGGCGTCACCCCGCCGTCCGGGTTCAGCAGCACGTCCAGGAGGTGCAGGGAGTCGCACGGGGCGCCGGGGCACGACCAACTGCCGCCCGCGACCCGGTCGTTCACGGCGTTGAGCCACCTGATGCCGCGGTGGAACCCGAAGTGCTGCGGTGACGACGCCGCGCTGATGGTCCGTACGAGGACGACCAACCGCGGCCCGTCGACCGACGCCGGCGGGCCCTCGCCCCAGAACCCGACGAGGGGCACCTCGGCCAGCACGCCCACGCCGGGCAGCAGCACCCGGTGACGGTGCAGCCAGGCCCACCGCCTGGTGGAACAGCGCCTGCGGCTCCTCAGCGTGCGTCCACGCCCGCCCGTGCAGGAAGGTGCGGAACCTGCGGCCCCACTCGGCATCCTCCTCCTATGACGGCGAGCGGCCGGCGGCGGATCTGCGCGACGGGCGTCGGCGGGAATAGCCTGGAGAAGAGCGGCACCGGGACGGGGCGGACCCTCCCGATGCAGTTCCCTTCGCGGAGGGGCGCGAGACAGGGAGGAAGAGCCATGCCCTGGAATCTGAACGGCACGTACCTGGAGAGCTGCAACTGCGACGTGGTGTGCCCCTGTACCACCTCGGGCTTCGCCGCTCCGGCCGACCACGAGCGCTGCCAGGTGACCTTCGCGTTCCACGTGGACAGCGGGAACGTGGACGGAGTGGACGTCTCCGACCGCAGCGTCAGCGTCTTCATCGACGGGCCCCGGGTGATGGCCGAGGGCGGTTGGCAGGTGGCGCTGTACATCGATGCTTCGGCCGACGACGGCCAGGCGGAAGCGCTGGGCAAGGTCTTCTCCGGCCAGGCCGGCGGGCCGATGGCGGCGCTCACGCCGCTCATCGGCAAGGTGCTCGGCGTGCAGCGGGTCCCCATCGAGTACCGCGACGACGGCCGCCGCCACGCCGCGCGGGTGGGCGACGCCATCGACATCGAGATCGAGGACCAGGTCGCCCCGCAGTTCGGCGAGGACGGTCCGGTGATGAGCCTGACCGGCATGTTCCACCCGGCGAACAGCACGCTGACGATCGCCCGGTCCACCCGGGCGACGGGCGAGGGCGTGTACGGCCGGTCCTGGGACTTCACCGGCGGCAACGGTCACTCGGCACCCTTCACGTGGGCCGCGTGACCAGCAGGCCGGTTACCGTCGGCCGCAGGGCGGGCCCCGCCGGGCTGCTGCTGGTCGCTGCGGCCGCCGCCTGGGTCTGGGTGGTGACGGGCTGGGGCGGCATGCGGGCGGTGCCCGGCACCATGGGTCTGGGCCTGCCCGCTTTCCTGGCCGTGTGGGCGCTGATGATGGCCGCGATGATGTTGCCCGCCACGACGCCCGTCGCCGCGTTGTACGCGCGCACCATCACCGTGCACCGGGCGCCGCGCATGGTCGTTTTCACGGTCGCCTACCTGCTCGTCTGGGCCGCGGCCGGGCTACCGGCGTACGCGCTGGCTGTCGGTTTGGGCCGGGCGACGAGCCTCCCCACCATGGCGGGGACCGCAGTGGCCGCGGCCGTGTTTGCGGTCAGCGGCGTCTACCAGCTCACGCCCCTCAAGGACCGCTGCCTGGCGAGGTGCCGCTCGCCGCTCGGGCTGATGCTGCGCTACGCCTCGTACCCGGGACGTTCGCGCGATCTGCGTGCCGGAGCCCACCACGGGGCCTTCTGCCTGGGCTGCTGCTGGTCGCTGATGGTGCTGCTGGCGGCGTTCGGACTGATGAACCTGTGGGCCATGGTGGTGCTGGCTGCCGTGATCAGCGCCGAGAAGCTCGTTCCGGCCGGCCCCCGGGTGGCCCGTGCCGTGGGGATCGCCTCGATCGCCCTGGCCGTCGCCGTCTTCTGGGTCCCGGCGCTGGCTCCGGGCCTCACCGGTGGCGGTATGACCGGGATGTGAGCGGTCCAGCGCACGGGCAATCAGGGCCTCGGCGAGGGCCCGGTCGTCGGCGAGGGCCCGGTCGTCGGCAAGGGCACGGTCGTCGGCAAGGGCACGGTCCTCGCGGCACTGCAGCCACAGGATGAACCCGGCCGCGTAGCTGGGGCGGGTGGCGTAGGAGACGACGCCGAACACGTGGCCCGCCTCCACCTGCGGGGATGGCCCTCCCCCACCGGCGAGCAGGACAACACGGTCGGCGTGCTGCCGACCACGCCCCCGGAACCCTCATCGCGAGTGACGAGTCCTGCCGGAGGAACGACAGCAGCCAGCCCCCCGTCCGACGGTCCGCCTCAACTACCTTCTTCTGACAGGTATCTGGCCACGAACGGCGATGTTGTGCCCGAACAGGCACGGCCGTCCGGGCCACGCGCGGGTCATGAAGGAGCCCGGCACCGCTCGGTCGTGGCACCATCGCCCAGCAGGGTGCACCGTCCGGACGCAGGCGGCCGACTCCGGCCGACCAGAGCGGCATGTCCCACTCTGCGTAGATATCCTGCGAAGCGTGATCAAACCTGGACGGCTGCGCCTCCGTCGTCGCCAAGGCCGGGGGCCGCTTACTCTGCTGTCTCCGGTGATCCTGACCGTTGTCATCGCCGGCCTGGCGTACGCCACTCCCCCAGAACTGGCTTTCAGCCGGCTCCTGCCCGCGGCGCCGGCCCTCGCCGCCGCCATGTGGCCCGTGCTCCCCACCGTCCTGCTGGGGACGGTCTGCCTTCTTCTCATGATCGGCCTCGGCATCGTGTTCCCCGACCTGGGGACGTGGTGGACGGCGGCGGGCGTCGTCGCTGTCACCGTGGCGGCCGCGTACGGAAGCCATGTCCGGCTCCGGCGGGAGCAGACCCTGTTCCAGGTCCGGCTCGTCGCCGACACGGCGCAGCAGGTGGTCCTGAGCCCGATGCCGCGCCGTTTCGGGGGCATCGAGATCGAGGCGCTGTATCTCGCGGCCGCGGCGGAGGCCAGTATCGGCGGCGACTTCTACGAGGTGGTCGACACGGAGTACGGGGTGCGGCTGCTGATCGGCGATGTGCGGGGCAAGGGTCTGCCGGCGGTGGGCACGGCCGCGGCGATGGTCAACAGCTTCCGGGAGGCAGCCTACGACGAGGCCGACCTGGTCAATATCGCCCGTCGCCTGGAGGCCAGCAGCACCCGCTACCACGCCGCTTTTCCCCCCGAGGGCATGATGGAGCGCTTCGCCACCGCCCTTCTCGCCGAGATCCCTCACGGGGGCGGCAGCATCGGAATCCTCAACTGCGGACATCCCCCGCCGCTGCTCCTGAACCACGAGGAAGTCCGCGCCCTGGAGCCCACCGTTCCCTCTCCGCTTCTCAACCTCGCGGACCTGATCGGTGATCACTACAGCATCGACACCTTCGCCTTCGCCCCTGGCGACCTGCTGCTCCTCTACACCGACGGTGTCGCCGAGGCGCGCGACCGCGACGGCGCGTTCTTCCCGCTGGCGGCGTGGTTGCACCGGCAGCCCCCGGGGCGGCCCGGCGAACTGCTCAACGCTCTCCACCGTGACCTCCTCCACCACAGCAGAGGACGCCTCGACGACGACATCGCCGCCCTCGCCGTCCGCTTGTGGAGCGATCGTCACGACCTGTCGATCAGCTGAGGGCTTCAGGCTGCGTCGGCGGCACGGTCTGAAGGTGCTGGCGGTCGGCCTCGCAGAACCTGACGTTGCGCTGCCGATGTTCCCTGGCGGAGCCGATGCGGTCCAAGCCGAGGGTCGCCAGATTCGACACGCTGCGAGTGAACCATGTACGTGCCCTGGAACAGGGCCGCAGCTCAACGCGGTACGTGCGTAGCGCCTGGGCCGGTTCGTCCTTCGGGGACGGACGGATGGTGGGTGGGGCCGAGTGGCTCAAGCGGGCGTCGTGCGGGTCTCGTCACGCTGGAGACGTGGCGCATCACCGGCCGCAGCGGCGGAAGGAGCCGGACATGGAGCACCGCACCGTAGGTGAGCTCATGACCAGGAAGGTCGTGAGCGTCCAGCTCGACACTCCGTTCAAGGACGTCGTGCAGATCCTGAGCGACAGCGCGGTGAGTGCCGTGCCGGTGCTCGACAGCCTCGGGCGGCCGGCAGGCGTCGTCTCGGAGGCCGATCTGCTGCGGAAGGCGGCGGACCGGCCCGATCCGTCGGGGAGGACCCCGCTGCCTCATCTGGAGGCGTGGGAGCGGGCCCGGGCGGAGGGCCGTACCGCCGGTGAGCTGATGTCGGCTCCCGCGATGTGCGCCCACCCGGAGTGGACGGTGGTGGAGGCCGCACGCCTGATGGAATCACAGCAGGTCAAGCGGCTTCCTGTGGTCGACGAGACGGACATCCTGCTGGGTATCGTCAGCCGGAGCGACCTGCTGCGCGTCTTCCTGCGCAAGGACCACGCGATCCGGGAGGAGATCACCCGGGAGGTCCTCGGGCGCACGGCTCGCCTCGGCGCGTCGAGGGTCACCGCGGAGGTCCTGCGGGGCCAGGTGACCCTGCACGGCACGGTGACGAATCCATTGCTGATTCCGGTGCTGGTGCGGATGTGCGCGAGCGTCGACGGGGTGGTCGCGGTGTCCGATGAGCTGACACCGGCGGCAGCTCCGGGCGGGAACAACGTCGCCGCGGAGGCATCCCAGGTGGAGAAGGGGGTCCCGACATGAGGAACGTCGTGACCGTCGGTGTGGATGGAACTCCCCAGGCGCTGGCGGCGGCACGGTGGGCGGCGCACGAGGCCCAGCTGCGGCAGGCGCGGCTGAGGATCCTGACCGCGTGGTATCCGCTCGACTCCGGGCCCTCGGGTGCCCCGCCCGACGGCCCGCAACCCCAGCGGTGGCCGGACGGCGTACTGGAAGAGGCCAGGTCCACGGTCGAGGGGGTGCACCCCGGGCTGCCGGTGGAGCTGTCCTTGGTGGACGAACCGCCGCTGGCGGCGCTGGCCGAGGCAGCCGAGCTGACGGACCTCCTGGTCCTGGGGTCGCGTGGGCTGGGCCCGGCGGCGCGCTTCGCCCTCGGAGAGACCGGCCTCAGCCTGGTGCCCCGGGTCGGCGTTCCCGTCGTCCTGGTCCGGGCCCGGCAGGACATCCCGAACTCTCTGAGCAGCAACGACATCGCGGTCGGTGTGAGCCTCCACGCGCCCTGTGAAGGGCTGCTGGAGTTCGCCTTCGAGACCGCCGCCCGCCGGGCCGTGCCGCTCCGCGCCGTCCACGGCAGGGACCTCCCGCTGTACGCCTACGGCCGGGGCGGAATCAAGGAACGGGCCCTCGCGGAGGAAGCGGAGAACGCCGCCCGCCACGAACTGTCCGAGGCCCTACGCCCCTGGCAGGAGAAGTTCCGGGACGTGCGGGTGGAGGAACACGTGGTGATGGAGAGCCCGGCACCCGCCCTCCTGCACGGCGTGGCGGACGCCCAGCTGCTGCTCGTGGGCCGGCGTCACATCGGCCACGCGGTGCCCCGCATCGGGCACGTCGTCCACGCGGCCGTGCACCACGCCCCGTGCCCGGTGGGGATCGTGCCGCACGACTGAACCCTCCGCACGGACGCGGACGGGCCCCCGCCCACCGAGAGGATGTGTGCGTGATGACGACCGACAAGGCACCCGGATCCGCCGCGGAGCCCGGGGCGCCCCGGAGCGACCTGGGCCGGCGCGCCGCGCTGCGCAGGCAGCAGCTGGGGCTGACGCGTGAGGAGGTCGCTGCCCGGGCCGCCGCCTCGCCCGGCTATCTGCAGTACGTCGAGGAGCGCTCCGCCCAACCCGGCATCGCGTTCCTGCTGCGCCTCGCCAGCGCGCTGAACACCACGGTCGCCGAGCTGACCGGCGAGACCACCGACCTTCCTGCGGGCCTGGGCCAGGCCGCAGCGCACCCCGAGGTACGGGTGCTGGGCCCCGCCGAATGCCGTGAACTGCTCTCCACGCACGGTGTCGGGAGGGTGGCCGTCACCACCGGCGACGGAACCCCCGCCGTCTTCCCCGTCAACTACACCGTCGTCGACGACATGATCGCCTACCGGACCCAAGCCGACTCCGGACCGGCGTCGGCCGCCGGCCACGAGATCGCGCTGGAGGTCGACCACATCGACGAGGCCTTCAGCCAGGGGTGGAGTGTGCTGGCAGTGGGCCCCGCGGAGCGCGTCACCAGCGTGCATGCGGCCCGCAAGCTGGACGAGCAGGCGTACACGGCGCCCTGGGTGGGTGGTGGCGGCTACCAGTGGATCGTCATCCGGCCCACCCGGATCACCGGGCGTCGCATCCACGTTCCCGGAGCGCCGGTCCCGCCGGCCGCTGGCACCGGGCGGGGCCGGGGAACGTCCGGGGCGTGACCCCGCGCCGGGCGTCTCGCGCCGTGACACCACGTGGCCGTCGTGCCAGGAGCGGAGCCACCACGGTCCGCCCCGGCTCCCATGGCACGAATGCGCGCCCGTCCCGTCCCGCCCCACCCCATTCGGCCCTCGTGCCCGGCCTCAGCGGGCCGGGCTCCGTACCGTCGACGTATGGCGGACAAACAGGAGGACGGCGGCCGCTCCCGCGGGAAGCTGTCGAAGCCACGCTACGAACGGGAGCTCTACCGCCTGCAGACGGAGCTGGTGAAGCTCCAGGAGTGGGTGCGCGTCGAGGGGGCCCGGCTCGTGGTCGTCTTCGAGGGGCGTGACGCGGCGGGCAAGGGCAGCACCATCCAGCGCGTCACCCAGTACCTCAATCCCCGGGTGGCGCGGATCGTGGCGCTTCCCAAGCCCACGGAGCGTGAGCGTACCCAGTGGTACTTCCAGCGCTATGCGGAGCACCTCCCCGCCGCGGGCGAGATCGTGCTCTTCGACCGCAGCTGGTACAACCGGGCCGGCGTCGAGCGGGTCATGGAGTACTGCACGCCCGTCGAGTACCAGCGCTTCCTGCGTCAGTGCCCGGTCTTCGAGCGCATGCTGGTCGAGGACGGCATCCTGTTGCGCAAGTACTGGTTCTCGGTCAGCGACGACGTACAGGAACGTCGCTTCCAACAGCGTCTGGCGGATCCGACCCGTCGGTGGAAGCTCTCCCCCATCGACCTGGAATCGCTCACCCGATGGGAGGAGTACTCACGGGCCAAGGACGACATGTTCGTCCACACCGACATCCCCGAGGCCCCGTGGTACGTCGTCGAGAGCGACGTCAAACGCCGTGCCCGACTGAACATGATCGCGCACCTGTTGTCGACGGTGCCGTACCACGAAGTGCCGCCACCGGTCCTGGAGTTGCCGTCCCGCCCGCCCGGCACCGGCTACCGGCGACCACCTCGCGACCTGCAGAACTACGTTCCCGACCACACCGCCGGTCTGGAGGGGTGAGGTGCCCGGACGCGGCGGTCAGGGGGTCAGGGCGGTGCGGGAGATGCTGCCGCCGGCGGGTGCGGCGCCGGCGTGGTCGGGCCTCCACTCGCCCGCCGGGGCGTGGGCGGGTCCGAAGCCGTTCCGGGTGGGCCGTGGGGCCTCACGTGGCCGCAGGAGCCCCGGGACCGGCGGCCCAGGCGATGCCGTCTTCGAATGCGTCGTAGGCGAACCGCCGCACTTCGGCTCGGACCAGGTGGTTCGCCAGCTGGGGCAGCAGGGCGGCGACCTTGGTGTCAGCCACCAGAGCCACCCTTTCGACCTTCCGGTGATGGTCGCGGATGAACCGGACGTGGCGCACAAGGCTCCCGACGTTCTCCCAACCGGGAAAGGCGCGCATGTGGATCACGACGCCCGCCAGTGCGTCGTGCGCGCGGAGCCAGCTGTCCGCGGTCTCCGCGAGAGCGTCGAAGTCCTGGGCGCGCAGGGGACGTTCGACCTCGATCACGAGCACACGGGAAGCGGGCAGGAGGCGGTGGGAGATGCCGGGCCCTTCGGGGAGTGCTGCCAGCCAGCGCAGGGCCTCCTCACGTTCCCGGGTGCCGAAGACGCACACCGGACACGGCATGAGGAAACGCACCGTCCGGGTCGTCGCACGGATCCATCCCGCGTCGCTGACCACGGCGCAGCCGTCGCACAGCCGCATGGCTCCGGGGCCGACCTTGAGGTCCTCCCAGACGGCTCCGGGAGTCACCGACCGGAACTCCGGCCCGACGTCGCACAGCACACGGAGGCGTCGCCCCTCCGTGCGCGCCTCGTCGACGAGTGGCTCGACCACCGTCTCGTAGTCGCTCTTCGACACGGTGCCGATCGCCTTCACCACGTCGACGCCCGGGGGCGCGCCTTCCAATCGCATCAGCATGTGCTCTCCCCCTCCGAGAAGGGACAAGGAGCGTCTGCCGGGGAGCCGGCCCGTCCACGCGGGGAAGGCGCCGGGCCGCTGCACCCGACTCTCCGTACTCCTGTCTCCCAGTGTGGCTCCTCGGCATTCCGCTTGCATGCCGGAAACAGCGCCGGTGGGCCGCTGACGGGAGGCCGAGTGACAGGGCCGGCCGTCTGGGGTGGAGGGTCGGGGCGGCCGTCTGAGGTGGAAGGTCGAGGCGGCCGGGCTCAGCGGGCCCCGGAACCGATCGACGCCGCGGGCAGGACCACGGTGAAGGCGGTGTGTCCGGGGCGGCTGGCCATCATGACCCGTCCGCCGTGGGCCGTGACCACGGCTTCCACGATGGCCAGTCCCAGTCCGGTGCCGCCGGCCGAGCGCGAGCGGCTGTGGTCGCCCCGTACGAAGCGGCCGAAGACATCGCGCTGGACCTCCTCGGGCACGCCGGGGCCGTCGTCGACGACCGCCAGCCGGGTTTCCCGGCCATCGGGCGTCAGCCGCACCGTCACGGTGGTTCCCGCCGGGGTGTGCGTCCGGGCGTTGGCGAGCAGATTGCCGACGACCTGGTGCAGGCGGTGCTCGTCGCCGGTCACGCTCACCGCCGTCTCCGGCAGGTCGAGCAGCCACCGGTGCTGCGGGCCGGCTGCCCGCGCATCGTCGGCTGCGTCGAGGACCAGCCGCGTCAGGTCCACCGACGTGTGCTCCAGGGCCCGGCCGGCGTCCAGGCGGGCCAGCAGGAGCAGATCGTCCACCAGGCGGCTCAACCGCTCGGACTCCGCCTGGATCCGTTCCAGCGAGCGGCGGACCTCCCCGGGCACCGGTCCCTTGTGCCGGAGGGCGAGTTCCGCATGGCCTCGGACGTTGGCCACCGGCGTGCGCAGTTCGTGGCTCGCGTCGGCGGCGAAGTGCCGCAGCCGTTCCTCGCTCGCGTGACGCCGCTCCAGCGCGTTGCCGACGTGACCGAGCATCCGGTTGAGGGCGGTGCCGACCTGCCCGACCTCGGTACGCGGATCGGCCACCGGCACCGGCGCCGGCATGGCCACCTCGCCGCTGGCCAGAGGCAGCTCGGCCACCCTCCCGGCGGTGGTCGTGACGCGGCGCAGCGGACGGAGCGACAGCCGTACCCACAGGGCGCCCAGGACGCCGGTCACCAGGAGAGCCCCGCCGAACACCCCCGCCTCCACCGCCATCAGCCGGTGCACCGTCTCCTCGACCGGGCGGAGCGGCAGCCCGGTGATCAGCACGTCGCGGTCGTCGCCCGCCACCGCATTGACGCGGTACCGGCCCAGGGCGGACAGCCGGATGCCGTGTCCAGAGCCGTCCGTGGGGAGGCTGGCCAGCGCCCGCCGGTCGGCGGCGGACAACGGCACCGCGGCGTCCGTCCGGTCTCGTACCACGGCCGCCTGTGCCGGTGTGCCGTGCAGCAGGCGGGCGCCGAAGGTGCCCTCGGACTGGCCGCGGGTGTCCGGCCGGTTATCGGCGTCCGGCCTGGACTCGTGCTCCAGACTCACCGCGAAGCGCCCGGCGGAAGCGGAGAGCTGCTGGTCCAGGCGGCGTACCAGGAAGCCTTCGAGCGCGACGACGGTGGTGACGCCGACCGCCAGGCAGGCCAGCGCCAGCAGCGCGACCAGGCCGGCGGTCAGCTGGCTGCGCAGGGTACGGGGGACGAGCCGGCTCACACGGGCTCCGGCTTGAGGACATACCCGACACCGCGGACCGTGTGGATCATCGGGGCCCGCCCGGCGTCGATCTTCTTGCGCAGATAGCTGATGTAGAGCTCGACGACGTGCGAGCGCCCGCCGAAGTCGTAGGACCAGACCCGGTCGAGGATCTGCGCCTTGGACAGCACCCGCCGGGGGTTGCGCATCAGGAACCGGAGCAGCTCGAACTCGGTGCGGGACAGCTCGACCGGATCGCCGCCGCGGACGACCTCCCGCGCCTCCTCGTCCATGACGAGGTCCCCGACGACCAGCCGGTCACCGTCCGGTTCGTACGCCATGCCGGCCCGGCGCAGCAGGCCGCGCAGCCGCGCCAGCACCTCTTCCAGACTGAAGGGTTTGGTCACATAGTCGTCGCCGCCCGCGGTGATCCCGGCGATCCGGTCCTCGACGGCGTCACGCGCGGTGAGGAACAGGACGCAGACCGTCCGCAACTCCTCACGCAGCAGGTGCAGCACTTGCAGACCGTTGATGTCGGGCAGCATCCAGTCCAGGACGACGGCGTGCGGCCGGAAGGTCTGGGCGACGGCGAGCGCGGAGCCGCCGTCGGCCGCACTCCGTACCTCCCAGCCCTCACCCGTGAGGGCGCCGGCCAGCACCTCGGTGAGGTCCGGCTCGTCGTCGACCACCAGGACGCGCACCGGCGAACCATCGGCGCTGCGCAGCGGGGCAGGGGTGCGGTGAGTGTGCATGGTGCCTCCAGCATCCCTCCCCACGGTGCGTCCGCGGGTATGAGCCGGCTCTGAGTTTCCTGTGAATCCCCGGGTGGGTCCCCTTCGCAGAAGGTCTTCAGAGGTTGCGCTGCGACGCTGGCGCCGACCACGGAAGGGGAGCCCATGAGCACCATCTCGCACACCCGACGCGGTGCCCCACGCGGCGCCCCTGCCGGCGCCCCGCCACGCCGCTGGCCGTCCCCGGCCCCGTTGCTGCTGCGGGGCGCCATCGGGGCGGGGGCCTGCGGCGTCCTGGCCCTGTGGTGGACCGGCACGGCGTCCGTGGTGGGCCCGGCGGGCTGGCTCACCGGCGGCGGCCGGATCACCGGCCTGCTCGCCGGCTACTCCTGCGCGGTCCTGATCGCGTTGATGGCCCGCGTTCCCCTGCTCGATCACCATCTGGGCAGCGACCGCCTCGCGCGTTGGCACGCCGCGGGCGGGCGCTACACGATCTCGCTGGTGCTGGCGCACACCCTGCTGATCGTCTGGGGCTACACCCTGACCTCGGGGAGCGGCGTACTGCACGAGACGACCACGCTCGTCCTCGATTACCCGGACATGCTCAAGGCCACCGCGGCCTTCGTGCTGCTGGCCGCCACCGGCTTCCTCTCGGCACGTGCCGCCCGGCGCCGCATGAGCTACGAGACCTGGCACTACCTCCACTTCGCGACCTACCTCGCCGTCTTCCTCGCCTTCGGCCACCAGCTCTCCGACGGCGCCGACTTCGTGGGCCGGCGCCCCGCACAGCTCGGCTGGTACGCCCTGTACGCGGCGGTGGCGGCGCTGGTCCTCTGGTACCGCTTCGCGGTTCCGGTGCGACGGGCGCTACGTCACCGACTCCGGGTCGTGGAAGTGCGCCCGGAGGCGCCGGGCGTGGTCTCGGTGCACCTCACAGGGGAGCGACTGACCGAACTCGGCGCCCGGCCGGGGCAGTTCTTCCGTTGGCGTTTCCTGGCGCCCGGCCTGTGGTGGACCGCCAATCCCTACTCCCTCTCCGCTCCGCCGCTCCCCCACCACCTGCGCATCACGGTGAAGGAGGCCGGTAAGCACAGCGCGGCCCTGGCCCGGCTGCGCCCCGGCACCCGGGTGTGGGCCGAAGGGCCGTACGGTGCCTTCACCGAGGCCCGTCGCCGATCGGCCAAGGTGCTGCTCCTCGCGGGCGGCGTGGGCATCACGCCGCTGCGGGCGCTCTTCGAAACTCTCCCCGGCGAGGTCACGCTCGTCTACCGGGCACGGCGGCCGGAAGACCTCGCCCTGCGCGCCGAGCTCGATGCGATCGCGGCCGCTCGCGGCGCGACCGTCCACTACGCCGTCGACGAACCGGCCAGGTACTCCGCGCCGTTGACCGCCCGCGCACTGAAGTCCCTGCTCCCGGACCTGGCCGCCCACGACGTGTACCTGTGCGGTCCCCCCGGTATGACCAGCGCCGCCCGTCGCGCCCTGCGCGGGGCCGGTGTGCCCCGGCACCGCATCCACCACGAGTCGTTCGAGTTCTGAGGAGCCCCCGTGCGCCGAGCCGTCCTGACCGCAGCGTCGACCAGCGCGTTGGTCGTCGTGCTGCTCACCCTCAAGCCGCACCACCCAGCCGGTCTGCCCGGCAGCGCCGCACCGGCCGGCGCCGTTCCGGCCCCGTCGGCCGCCGGCCGGTCCCCCCGGGGAGGACACCCCGTCAACGGCACCTACACCGGTACCCCGATCACCACCCGCTACGGCACCGTGCAGGTGGCGGCCACCCTCAAGGGCGGCCGGCTGGCTGCGGTCAAGGTACTGCGGGCCCCGTCCCACAACGGCCGCGACCGTGATATCGCCGCCTACGCCCTACCCCGCCTCACACGGGAGGCGCTGGGCACGCACAGCGCCGTCATCGACGCGGTGTCCGGCGCCAGCTACACCAGCGAGGGCTACATCCGGTCGCTGCAGAGCGCCCTGGACCGGGCCGGTGTCTGAGCCCGGGCGCGGACTGCGCCACGTCGAGCAGGCGATGGGCACAGTGTTCTCCTTCGACATCCGCGACGCCCGCACCCCCGCCATCGAGTCCGCACTGCAGGACGCGGTCGCCTGGCTCCACCACGTCGACGCGGTCTTCTCGACCTACCGTTCCGACAGCGTCGTCAGTCGTCTCGGCCGGGGAGAGGTGGCACTCGTCGACTGCCCCACGGAAGTCCGCGAGGTCCTCGTGCTCTGCGAACGAGCGCAGCACGCCACCGGCGGCTGGTTCAGCGCCACCGCCAACGGCTGCCTGGACCCCAGTGGACTCGTCAAAGGGTGGGCGGTCGAGCGTGCCGCTCGGATCCTTCGGGCGGCAGGCGCCCACCACACCTGTGTGAACGGCGGCGGCGACCTCCAGCTCACCGGAGAGGCGGCACCCGGCGTGCCCTGGCGCATCGGGATCGCCCACCCGCTGCGTCCGGGCGAGCTGTGCACCGTCGTCACCGGAGCCGACCTGGCCATCGCCACCTCCGGCACCACCGAACGGGGTGCCCACATCTTCGATCCGCATACCGGCGCTCCGGTGACCCGGCCGGCCTCGGTCACCGTCGTCGGAAGCACCCTCACCCTGACCGACGCCTATGCCACGGCGGCCTTCGCCATGGGTGCGGGAGCCCGCCCTTGGCTGGAGGGGCTCGACGGTTACGAGGGTCTCGCGGTCGAACGGGACGGCGAAGGCTGGACCACCCAGGGCTTTCCGGGAACCCCGTGCGAAGGAACCCGGGCCCAGGCGCCAGCGTGACGCGGTGGAGCCCCGCCGGCGCCGGTGTCCCGGCCGATAGCCGGCGGGTACCCGGGCGCAAAGCCCTGGGGCACGGTCGGTCTCGACCGGATCACCGCCTCCAGGAGCGTCCTCTCACGGGTGACCCCGCTCAGTGGCCCTCTGCTCCAGCGGCCGCGGGGTCCGCCAGGCCGCCGTCTCGCGGATGGCCGCCCGGCCCCGCACCGGATCCTGCCCCGAGTGCAGGTGGAACACCGAGTCCGCCGTGTGGAGTTCGGCAATGCGGTCAGGGTCGCGGGCCTCCCCGCATGCGTGGTAGCGCTCGAACCGCGAGGCCGGGGTCAGGAGCTGGTTGTCTGCTGGAAGGCCCGCCGATAGGCGGACGGCGTGGTGCCGAGGGAGTCGCGGAATCGGGCGCGGAGATTGGCGCTGGTACCAAGGCCGCTCTGTGCGGCGACTTGCTCGATGCCGAGGTCGGTGACTTCCAGGAGCTCGCGGGCGTGGTTGACGCGGGCGGTGAGCAGCCACCGGTGCGGAGTAATGCCGGTCTCCTGACGCCACATGCGAACCAGGGTGCGGGCGGAGACGCGAGCGTGCCGGGCAAGAACCTCCAGGGTGAGCGCTTCGTCGAGGTGCCTCAGGGCCCAGTCGCGGGTGCCGGCGAGGCTGTGAGCGGTGGGCTCGGGCAAGGACCGGGCGATGTACTGGGCCTGGCCACCGCCGCGGTGCGGTGCGGCCACCAGTTCGCGGGCGATCTCGTTCGCCACGGCAGCTCCGAGGTCCTTGCGGACGAGGTGGAGACACAGGTCGATCCCAGCGGTCACGCCCGCGGACGTCAGCAAGGGATCGTCGTCGATGTAGAGGACGCTGCGGTCCACCCGGATCCGGGGATAGAGCCCTTCGAGTTCGTCGGCGCTGGCCCAATGCGTGGTCACCGTACGGCCGTTGAGCAACCCTGCCGCGGCGAGCGCGAAGGCGCCGGTGCAGATCGAGGCGATGCGGGCGCCTCTGCTGAAGGCACGCTTCAGGGCCTCCGTGACCTCGGGCTCCGGCGGCCGCTGATAGTCCCAGTAGCCGGGCACGATGATCGTGTCCGCCCGGGCCAGAGCCGGCAGTCCGGCCGTACCACCCACCGTGAACCCGGTGCTGGTCGTGATGCTGCCACGGGCTCCACCGCACACCGTGAGTTCGTACGGGGTGATCGGCCGCGCATTGAAGATCTGCGTCGGGATGCCGAGATCGATGGGAAGCACGCCGGGCAGCACCAGGACCGCGACGCGATGAGGAGCCATGTCTCCGATGCTACGGCCGCAACTTCCCTGCCAGCCCTCAGGGATGTCCCGTGATCCTCGACGGACGACAGACTGCGGGAACGGGCCTTCGGCGCAAAAGACAGCCGAAGGCCGAAGCTCCGACGGCCCCGGTCTGCTGGGTCCTGTCATCGCGCGGCCCGACGTGGCTGTGGCTGGTCCACGAGCGACCGTCCACGTCGCGTGTCGCGAAAATTGCGCATGCTGGCACACGAGCACGTGGTCGATCGAGCGAGGCCGGGCGACGATCACGTCATGAGCAGCACGGCCCAACCGCCGGGCTCACGCCGGCAGCGACCGCAGCAGGGCGGCGCCGCACCGGCCCAGGCAAGGACATCTCACCGTCGTGACCACCCACACCCCGATCGGCCGCTACTTCAACGTGCAGGACGGGCGGATCTACGGCCACGTCCGCGAGGGCGACGGCCCGGCCCTGGTCTTCCTCCACTACTGGGGCGGCTCCCACCGCACCTGGCGGCCGGTCATCGAGCACCTCAGCCCCACACAGGCATTCGTCTCTCACGACCACCGCGGCTGGGGTGAGTCCACCGAGGCGCCCGGCCCTTACGGCATCGAGCAGCTCGCCGACGACACCGAACGGGTCGTCGACGAGCTCGGCTACGGCGAGTACGTCGCGGTGGGCCACTCGATGGGCGGAAAGGTGGCCCAGGTCCTCGCTTCCCGCCGCCCCGCCGGGCTGAGGGGCGTGGTGCTCGTCGCACCCGCTCCGCCGGCTCCGGTCGGCGTGACGCCCCAGTTCCAGGAGGTGCTGGCGCACGCCTACGACAACGACGAGACCATCAGCCACAGCATCGATCAGGTACTGACCAGCGGTGGGCTGTCCGCCGGGGCACGCCGGCAGATCCACGAGGACAGCTCCCGGGCCGGCGAGGCGGCCCGCATGGCGTGGCCACGGCAGGCGCTGATCGAGAACTTCGCGGACAGGGTCGGTGCGATCAACGTTCCCGTACGGGTGCTGGCCGGCAGCGACGACAAGGTGGACCCCCCGCAGATCCTGCGCGAGCACCTGCTTCCCCTGATCCCCACCGCCACCCTCACCGAACTCCGCGGTACCGGCCACCTCTCGCCACTGGAGGTGCCCGACCAGATCGCCTCTCACCTCACCGCATTCGTCGCCCGCCTCTAGGATTTCGCGCACCGCGGCGGGGCGGCATCGCTCTCCTCTCTCCTTTCCGAGCGACATCCGCAGGGCACGCCGGACTGTCGCGGCTCGGTGCCCGGAACGGCCTCAGTGGATCCCGAGCATCGGCAGGTTCCAGGGGCGCGGGTCGTCGCACGACGGGTCTGCCATCACCGAGAGGTGGAAGTGCTTGGTGTGCGGGTTCGGGCCGCTGTACGGCATCCACTTCCAGGGGTGGAACTCCGGGCGGGTGTCGAGAATCAGTCGGTTGGCGATGATGTATTTGATCCTCGGGTCCCGGCTCGCCGCCAGTTCGTCGGTGATCCGGTTGATGTCCATACTGTGGGCCGGGTCGTGGGTGAAGTCGCGGGCCGTGACGATGCCCGGCCCGTACCAGGGGTTGTGGTCACTGTCCCGATTCTGATGGTTGCTGTCCCCGATGGAACCGTCGCTGCTCTTGTCCCGTTGCGGAAACCGCGCGTTGAACTGCTCCAACAGCACGTCCAGACTGCGTGCGACACGCCAGTCCATATTGCCCTCCCCGTTGTGTTGTCGATCTATGTCCCGGTGGGCCCCGTCACATGACGTGAGTCACAGGGGCTTTGTGTAGTGGCGGTCTGACGCGAGACTGCCTGCGCCGGCCGCCACGTCAGTCGAGGGTGCCCTGATGTGCCACCCCACCGCTTCCCGAGGGAGCGAGTGTGACACCGGGCCCGTTCCCCAGCACGCCCAGCTCAGAGTCGGAGGCCGACCCGCGGAACCCCGCCGCGGAGCCCTCGTGCGGTGCCGTATGGATGCGCACGCCGGACGGAGCCATTCCAAGCCGCCATGTGTGCCCGCCTCCGGACCCACCAGGTACGGCGGCAGGCCCGGGACCGCTTCCCCGCGGTCAGACGAGCGTCGTGCCGGGGCCGCTGCCGATCGGAGCGGCCTGCGCCGTCATCGCCGTCATGCCCACCAGCGTGCCCGCCAGTGTCGCAGCGATTCCCCATTTCCTGATCCCCCTTCCCCCTGTGGTGCGATTCAGTGCGGTCGACGACCTCGACCACCGGACGGTCACCGCTCGGTGGCCGGAACGCTGGATTGGCCGCGCAAGACGTGGATCATTCCCACGCTTTCGTTCAGCCCGGCCTCCCCCTGCAGCTTTCTCTCGTGCCCTCCAGGGCAACTTTCGGGACCAGCATGTCGAGTACGCCGATAGCGAGTAAAGAATTTTTCGATGCAAGCAGCATCAGGATTGATACCGTGACGGGCATGACGGCAGGTGGGGCACGCGACTTATCCAAGGCTTCGGAAGAGCCGCCCGCGAATAGCCATGATCCAAGCGTGCATCAACTACGTTTGTTCGTCGCACTGGCCGAGGAGCTGCACTTCGGGCGCGCCGCACACCGCATGTTCATCAGCCAGCCGGCCTTCAGCAGACAGATCCGGGCGCTGGAGCGGCGACTGAAGGTGGACTTGATCGCCCGTTCCACGCGGCAGGTGGAGCTCACGGCAGCCGGCCATGCGCTGGTGGCCGAAGCGAGGGCAGCTGTTGAGGCGATGCACCGTGTACGCAGGGCTGCCGAAGTTCATGCTCGCCAGGTAGACGGCCGACTGGTGATCGGCTCCATCGGGGCGGAGATGCAAAGACCCTTCACGCGGGCAGTTCTGAAGGAACTTCATTCCCGCCATCCGAAGATCACCTACGAGGTACGCAGCCTTGACATCGCCAGCCACATCACAGCGCTCACCCAAGGTACGGTCGATGTCGCCTTCCTACACCCGCCGATGCCGCCCGAGATCGAGACCCTGCAACTGGCCACGGAACCGCGGGTAGTCTGCCTACCCGCCCATGACCCGTTGACCACTCGCCAGAGCGTAAGCCTGGCAGACCTGGCCGGACACCGCGTCGTGGACGTTCCGCCGGAGTGCCCCCGTGTGTGGTGGAACTTTTGGGCAGTCGACCCGCGCCCTGACGGCACACCTGTCCGCTACGGACCAGTCGTCCCAGACGTGGAGACCCTTTTCCATGCTGTATCCCATGGACAAGCGATTTCTTTCCTACCTGCCGCCGCACGCACATACTTTCCGCGCCCCGGCGTGAGATACCTGGATGTCTCGGACCTGACACCGTGCACCTCAGCTCTGGCTTGGGAACTCAAAAACCGCAGCCTCCCCACGATTGCCGCCGTCCGCCGCGTTGCCGAATCTGTTCGACAACACCTTCCCTCGGCATAGTGGACCGCCCGAGTTTCGTGGGATCCAGTGGTCTTAGTTAGGCAGTCCGAAGGGGGACGAACATGTCGAACATGACAGGGGGCTCACCGATGGTGGATGACTGCCGAGGAGGATGCACGTCCCGCGGGGAAAGCACTCCCTCGAACTCTGCGACGCCTTGGCCGAGTTGGCCGAGTGCGCCTGCCGCCTGATCGGGTGGAGGTGCTTCAAGAGGACCCGACTCCCCACCCTATGACGGACTTTCAGGGGTGGTGGGGCCGCGTGGCGGTCTGCGGTGTTCGTACGCCCAGGACGCTGTGCTGCGCCGCTGCCGCGGCCGTCGAGCTCATGTCGGTGCGCAGGGCGGCGGCCATGCGAGTGCGGAGGTCCTCCGCCCTCTCGTCGAGGAGGACGGCCGAGATCACCAGCTCGAGCGTGATGCGGTCATAGTCCGCCGAGGCGCTGCGGTAGCGCTCGGGATCCGATTCCACGAGCGCGGACGTGATGCGCCACCCGCCGCCGTCCACCTTTGCGAACGTGGCCTCGTACATCAGGTATCCGGTCCAGCTACGGTGCAGGAAGAGGCGGTCGTCCTCCGCGTAGATGGTCCACTTCTCGTCCATGCTCGCGGCCCGGTACCCGAGTTGAATGCGCTGCCACTCGCTCTCGGACCACACACGATCGGGGACGTCCGGCATCGGGCGCGGAGCCAACATGGTGTGCGCCTTACGGAGGGATGATCGCGTCACGGGCATCTGCTGGGACATACCGGCAGCCTATCCCCCGGCACCGCGGCGTCCGAGGGCGTACCGAGGGGCGTCGTTCCCCGTACGTACCGGCCGTCGTCCAGGACGAGCAGGGCGCAGCAGATCGCGGTCTCCGCTCGAAGAGGCCAGACGCAGCGAGGGTTTCCGGAGCGGTGCGGCTCGCCTGGCGGCGTCCCGGGCGGCGGGGCGCGGGAGACGGACGCCCGAACCGGCGCCGGCGATGCGGACCCGAAACATCCGGGTGTCACCGGCGCCGAACACGCCCACCGAGGCCCCTGCCATGGCAGGGGCGCACAAGGCCCCTCCAGCGCAGGCCACAGCCAATCCGCCTGATCTCGTTCAGTTCGGGTCAGGTCAGGTCAGGTCAGGTCAGGTCAGGTCAGGATGATCGGATTGCTGAGCGCCGCCATGTGACCTTCGGGATGGCGTACCTCGATACGGACGAACGCCGAATCCGCCGCGCTGAGGTGCCACTCCACGGCATTCGACCCCGCGCGGGCAAGCGACGCGCGGTGCACCATTCCCTGCTCGGTGTGAAAGCTGACAGTGCCCGACGGCACACCGCGTACGTCCGCTCTTGCTACGACTGGCTCATCGCCGGCTACCAACCGTTCACCGATCCCGGCACTCTGATCCCCCGCAAAGACCGTGAACGACAGCTCGACTGCGACCGATTCGGAGATCCAGCTCCGGCCCGCGCGGATCCCGGCGAGGATCTCGTTTGCACTGAGATCCTCGGCCAGCACGACGGTGTGCGGGACGCCGATCTGGCCCTCAAGGTGGGTGTCGCTGTTACCCATCGCCGGCCTCCACCGTCGCTGGCGGATGTCCGCAGCCAGGCTTCGCCCTCATTCGGCCAGGGCTGCCTCGTTGTCCGCCTGCCATGGCACGTCCGAACTCCACTGCCCGTTCCACACCTCAACCACATCGAACCCCTGGTACGGGTACATGAAAGTGCCTGAAGGGGGCCACCAACGCCGGTGAAGATCCCAACTCTGACACCCACTCCCTCTGCCGCCTCATGGGGAAGCTCGAAGTGCGCGAACCCGGCACCTGCCTTCGAGATCGCCCCCTGGCCCCCTTCCGCGCCTGCCTCGGTCGCACC
The DNA here is from genome assembly GCF_040641675.1 of Streptomyces sp. NPDC020742. Taxonomy (NCBI): domain Bacteria; kingdom Bacillati; phylum Actinomycetota; class Actinomycetes; order Kitasatosporales; family Streptomycetaceae; genus Streptomyces; species Streptomyces sp. NPDC020742. The sequence continues at coordinate 398,053 of NZ_JBFAEA010000002.1, read as the reverse complement.
TCGTAGTCCGGGTAAGCGCGATCTACGGGCGGCCTGCGCGGGCGCATCGGGTCGGACCCCGCGGCTGGGTACGCGCGATCCCGTGTGCAGTGCATCCCCCGATGCCGTCGCTGATCGCATCCATCGACCACGATCGACGCGTCCGTGGTCGCACGCCCAGCCCCGCACGACCATTGCACCTGATGCCCCGTCAGCCTACGCTTCCGGCACCCCCACCGCACCGGGGCGCTCGTACGGTCTCACTCCTACGATCCGTGCGCGGTGCAGCGGGGCGACGCGCCGCGTGCCGGAAGGGCAGCCATGTCCGACGACAGCGCTCGACGCATCCCCCTCACCCGCCGCACGCTGCTGACCGCGACCGCCGCAGCCGGGCTCGCCGCCGCGGCCGGCCTGCACCCCTCCCACCGCATCCCCGCCGGCAGCGCCGCGGCCACCCTCACCCCGCCGCCCGAATTCCCCGCCGGCATCCCGCTCTCCCAACAGGCCTTTCGCAACTGGTCGTTGGAGATCGTCATCGAGAACGTCTGGACGGCCTCGGCCCGTACCCCCGACGACGTGGTGACCCTCGCGAACTGGGCCCACGAGCACGGCTACCGCATCCGGGCCCGGGGCAAGGGGCACACCTGGTCGCCGCTGGTGGTACCCGCCGGCGCCGACACCTCCCGCACCCTCATCGTCGACACCACCTCCCACCTCACCGCGGTCAGTGTGCGCGGGGGCAATCCCGGGAGCGTCACCGCGCAGGCCGGGGCGACCTTCGACACCGTCCTCGGCCGCCTGGAGGAGTCGGGGCTCGGCCTCGCCGCCACCACCGCGCCCGGCGACCTCACCATCGGCGGGGTGCTCGCCATCGGCGGCCACGGCACCGGACTGCCCACCGCCACCGAACAGCCGCCCGCGGGCTCCGGCTTCGGCACCTTGAGCTCTCTGGTCACCTCCCTCACGGCCGTGGTGTGGAGCGCGGCTGAGGGCCGCTATGTGCTCAAGACCTTCGCTCGCTCCGACCCCGACCTCCGGGCCTTCCTCGTCCACCTGGGCCGCGCCTTCATCACCGAAGTGACCCTGACGGCCGCCGCCAACAACCGGCTGCGGTGCCAGAATTGGTTTGACGTCAACATAGGCACCGTTTTCGGTCCCCCGGGCACCGGCGGTCGGACGATCAGCTCCTATCTGGACGGCACCGGACGCATCGAGGCGATCTGGTTCCCGTTCACCGATGTGCCGTGGCTGAAGGTGTGGCGGGTGGCGCCGAGCAAGCCGCTGCTGGCCAAGCAGATCGACGCGCCGTACCCCTACACCTTCGCCAACCGCGTCACCGAGGAGATGTCGGCGCTGCTCGGGCAGATCGCCGCGGGCGGGGGCGACAAGACGCCCGCCTTCACCAAGCTCGCCATGTCCATCGTCGGATCCGGCCTGATCGTCACCGGCACCTGGGACGTCTGGGGCTGGTCGAAGAACAGCCTGCTGTACGTCGAACCCACGACCCTGCGGATCGTCGAAGCCGGCTGGGCGGTACTGACCTCCCGGGCCCAGGTCCAGCGCGTGGTGAACGACTTCTACGGTCACTACCAGAGCGTGCTGGAGGCTCACCGGAGCCGCGGCTCCTACCCCGTCAACGGCCCGATCGAGCTGCGCATCACCGGCACCGACCCGCACGACGGCCCCCTGCTCTCACCGGCCCGGGCCCGCCCGGACCACCCCGAGTGGGACACCGTGGTGTGGCTCGACTTCGCCACCTATCCCGGCACTCCCGGCGCGGCCCCCTTCTTCCGCGAGATGGAGCAGTGGATCTGGCAGAACTACACCGGTTCGTACGCGACCGTGCGCCCCGAGTGGTCCAAGGGCTGGGCCTATACGGACAGCGGGCCGTGGACGGACCCTGCCGTGCTGGGCACCACCGTGCCGGCCGCGTTCGACGACTGGCGCACCGCCCGGGACACGTTGAACTCCTACGATCCGGCACGGGTGTTCTCCAACACCTTCCTCGACACCCTGTTGCCATGAGGCGCGAGCGCCGCACGGTGCGAGCGCCGAGCCAGCGGGTGGCGGGACTCAGAGGGGCAGCGGGGGTAGGGCAGGCTGCTGTAGCCAGGCGTGGAAGAGTGCGTCCAGCGGGGCGGCCGCGTACTGCCGGGCGTGCGCGAGGAAGTTCGCGGTGCTCACCGTGCCGTGGCGGTGCTTCGTGGTCCAGTCCCTGAGCAGGCGGAAGAAGGCGTCCTCGCCCAGGGCGCGGCGCAGGGCATGGACCGCCAGGCCTCCTCGTTGGTAGAGCCGGTCGTCGAACATCAGGTCTCTGCCGGGGTCGGCCAGTCGGAGGTCCTGCGGAAGGCCGGCCAGCAGGGCGTGCGCGGTCGCGGCGCGCGCGGCCGCCGTGGGGCCGCCGGCGTGCTCGGACCACAGCCACTCCGCGTACTTGGCGAAGCCCTCGTTGAGCCAGATGTGCCGCCAGTCGGCGATCGAGACGCTGTTGCCGAACCACTGGTGGGCGAGTTCATGGGCGATCAGGCGTTCCGACGTGCGGGTTCCGTCGAGGTGGTTGCTGCCGAAGGTGGCCATGCCCTGCGCCTCCACCGGGACGTCCAGTTCCTCGTCGGCGATCACCACCGCGTACTCCCCCAAGGGGTACGGCCCGAACACGTCCTGGAAGAACGCCATCATCCGGCCCTGGCGGGCGAAGTCCACGGTGAACTCGGGCACCAGCCGTGCGGGCAGGTAGGCGGTCTGCGGCACCTGTGGCGGCCGGCCGGCGGCAGGGCCCGATCCGGTGAGCGGCACTGCGGTGTACCTGCCGAGGGAGACGGTCACCAGGTAGGTCGAGGTGGGAGCCAGCTGCTCGTACACCCAGGTGGTGCTGCTCGACTTGGTGGTGCGGCTGATCAACCGGCCGGTAGCGATGGCGGTGTACGGGGTCGGGGCGGTGATCGACAGCCGGTACGAGGCCTTGTCGGCCGGCCGGTCGTTGCAGGGGTACCAGGACGGTGCGCCGACCGGCTGGCTGGCCACCAGTGCGCCGTCGGTCAGCTCCTCCCAGCCCAGGCCGCCCCACGGACTGGGCGTCGGCTGGGGGTTGCCGGTGTAGCGGACCTCGACGGTGAAGGCCGTGCCCGGGGCGAGCGTTCCCGTCGGGCGGATGCGCAGCTTGCCCGCCCGGTGGGTGTAGCGCACAGTGCGGCCGTCCACCAGCACCCGCTGGATCCGGAACGCGGCCAGGTCGAGTGCAATCTCCTGCAACGGCCCGGTGCCGGCCAGGGCGCCGAGCCGGGCCCGGCCGCTGAGGCGGTTGGACACCGGCCGGTACTCCAGGTCGAGGTCGTAGTGGTGGACGTGGTAGCGGGCGTCTCCGTGGCCGGGGAAGTACGGGTCCGTACCGGGGGCGGGGACCTGCTCGGGATTCAACGGTCGCACTCTCCCCTGGTCTCGGCGGGCTGACGGTCCATGGTCGCGCGGTGGCTCATTCCCGGGGGTGCCAGGCCTCGATCGGGTTGCCCAGCCACCGGGTTTCGGCGGGGACGGTCTCCGCGCCCATCGCCAACGACGCCGGACCGAGCGTGCTGCGCGCCCCGAGGGTGCTGCCGGGCAGCACGATGCCGACGGGGCCGAGCGTGGCCCCTTCGCGGAGCACGACGGTGTCCGTCCGGATGATGCGGTCGTGGAAGAGGTGGGTCTGCAGCACACAGCCCCGGTTGACGCACGCCCCGTCCTCCAGCGTGACCAGATCGGACTCCGGTAGCCAGTAGCTTTCGCACCACACTCCCCTGCCGATGGCGGCTCCCAGGCCGCGCAGCCAGAGGTTCAGCAGCGGGGTGCCCAGTACCGCTCCGATCAGCCACGGCACGGCGAGCACCTCCACGAAGGTGTCGGCGAGCTCCGTACGCCAGACGAATCCGCTCCAGAGCGGGCGGGTGACCGGCCGGAACCGCCCCACCAACAGCCACTTGGCGGCGAGGGACACACCGCAGGCGACGGCGCCCGCGGCCAGCAGCACCGGGCCGGACAGCAACGCCGCCACCACCGGTGAACCGCGCACGGCCAGGTGGGCCAGCGCGGCCAGGACGAGCAGGCCGAGGGCGGCGGAGAGCAGCACGGGCAGCAGCCGGCAGACCTCGACCATGCCCCGGGCCCAGAGGAGTCGGGCCGGCGGATCGTAGGTCAGGTGAGGGTCCCCGGCGCCGGCTGCGCGCGGCAGCCGCATGGGCGGCATGCCCAGGTACGAACTGCCCTTCTTCGCCTTCTCGGGTGCGGCGGACAGCACTCCCACCAGCCCTCGGTCGGGGACGGAGCGCCCCGGTGCGGTCATGCCGGAGTTGCCGAGGAAGGCCCGCTCACCGATCGCGGCCTCGCCGATCCGCAGCCATCCGCCGCCCAGTTCGTACGGGGCGACCAGCGTGTCATCGGCCAGGAAGGCACCGTCGCGGACCGTGGTGAGGCTGGGCAGCGCCAGGACCGTGGACACCTCGGCCCGCCGGCCGACCGTCATCCCCAGCGCCCGTAGCCAGAGCGGGGTGATCAGACCGGCGTAGAGCGGGAAGAGCGTCTCCCGGGCCAGGTCCATGAGCTGGCTGACGGTCCAGGCCTGCCAGCCGGCCCGGCTGTGCACCGGATACCAGCCGGGCCGCAGATCACGGCTCAACAGCCGCACCGCGGCGGTCACCAGGGCGGCGTAGGTCAGCCCGAAGGCCAAGGTGGCGGGCACGAGCGCGATGAGGGCTCCGCGGACGGCGTCGTCCAGCGGGTCTTGGGGGTGGACGAAGCAGCCGATGACCGCCAGGGCCGCGATGCCCGCCACCAGGTGCAGCAGCCCCAGTGCCGGGCGGCTCAGCCCGTAGAGGGCCGCCCATCGGGCCGGGCGCGGGGGACGCGCCTTGGGCCACCGCCGTTCGGCCTTGCCCAGCTTGACGGCCGGCGCACCGCCCCAGCACTGGCCGGTCGGTACCCGGCCGGTGACGGCGGAACCGGGGGCGACCTGTGCCCGCTTCCCGACCCGTGCGCCGGGGTAGAGCGTGCTGCGGGTGCCGACCACCGCCCCGGAGCCGACCTTCACCGGACCGATCTCCAGCCGGTCCCCGTCCAGCCAGTGGCCGGACAGATCCACCTCCGCCTCGACGGCGCAGCCCCGGCCCAGCTTGAGCAGGCCGGTGACCGGTGGCAGCGCGTGCAGATCGACCTCCGGCCCGATGCGCGCGCCCAGCGCGCGTCCGTAGCGCACCAGCCAGGCCCCGGACAGGTGGACGGCCCCGCTCAGCTCCGCGAGCCGCTCCGCGGTCCACAGCCGCAGGTGCACGCTGCCCCCACGGGGGTAGCTCCCCGGACCCAGCCCCCGCAGCAGCAGCCGGGCGCCACCGGCCGCTATGGCCAGTCTCCCCGGCGGTGTGAAGAACAGCAGGCCACCGGCCGCCACCCACCACCAGGAGGCCCTCGGCGCCCATGGCGGGGCGCCGCACCACGCCAGGACGTTGCCCAGAGTCAGCAGTGCGGTCGTCCAGCGCAGCCCGACCAGGGTGAAGAGCGGCCAGAGCAGCAGCAGTTGGACGGTCTTCGCCCGGTTCGGCACCGGCCGCACACGGCGCGGGGCGCTCTCCTGCGGCGCGGCACGGTCCAGCAGCCGGGCCAGTTTGCGCAGGGTGGGCTGCCGGTAGATGTCGCGGACGGCGGTGGCCGGGTAGCGGTCGCGGAGCAGGGTGGTGAGCTGGGCGGCGGCGAGGCTGCCGCCGCCGGTCGCGAAGAAGTCGTCCCGGGTGCCGGTGACCGGGACACCGAGGATCTCGTGCCACTGCGCGGCCAGCCATGCCTCGGTGTCGCTGAAGTCCTCGCCCGGCCCCGGGGCACCGTGCTCGGGGCCGGGCGTACGGGGCAGGGGCCAGGGCAGGGCGGCCCGGTCCACCTTGCCGGAGGTGCGGGTGGGCAGCGCGTCGACGGGGGCGAGCAGCGGCACCAGGGGGGCGGGCAGTTGGGCCCGCAGCCGCTCGACGGCCTGCGCCCGGTCCCAACCGTCCTGGGTCACCACATAGCCGACCAGCAGCTGGTTGCCGCCCCTCGTGGTCCGGACGGCAGCGGCGGCGCCGGAGACACCGGGCAGGGCCTGCAGCGCCGCGTCCACCTCCCCCAGCTCGATCCGCCGGCCGCCGATCTTGACCTGCTCGTCGTCCCGCCCCAGGAAGACCAGCCCGTCGGGCTCGGCCCGTACGAGGTCGCCGCTGCGGTAGGCCCGGTGCCAGTCGAGCGACTCCAGCGGGGCGTACTTCTCGGCGTCCTGCTCGCGGTCCAGGTAGCGCGCCAGTCCGGCTCCGCCGATCACCAGTTGGCCGCTGCCGCCCATGGCCACCGGGGCACCTGCGTCGTCCACCACGGCCAGGTCCCAGCCGTCCAGCGGAAGACCGATCCGGACGGGTCCCCGGCCGGTCAGCAGGGCGGCGCAGGTGACCACGGTCGCCTCGGTCGGGCCGTAGGTGTTCCAGACCTCCCGTCCCTCGGTGACCAGCCGCTCCACCAGCTCGGGCGGACAGGGCTCGCCCCCGAAGACCAGCAGCCGTACGTCGTTGAGCGCCTCGGCCGGCCAGAGCGCGGCGAGCGTGGGCACCGTGGACACGACGGTGATCTCCTGCCCGGCGAGCCAGGAGCCGAGGCCCGCTCCGTCACGTACCCGGGAACGCGGCACGGGCATCAGACAGGCGCCGTGCCGCCAGGCGAGCCACATCTCTTCGCAGGAGGCGTCGAAGGCAACGGAGAGCCCCGCCATCACCCGGTCCCCCGGGCCGATCGGCTCCTCCCGGAGGAAGAGCGCCGCTTCGGCGTCGACGAAGGCCGCCGCGCTGCGGTGGGTGACCGCGACGCCCTTGGGTCTGCCGGTCGAACCGGAAGTGAAGATGATCCAGGCATCGGCCTCGGGGTCCGGACGGCGCCGACGGCCGGCGGGTGCACGGCGGCCCGTCAAGGTGAGGCTGCGCCCGGCACCCAGGACCGCGCACACCCCCGCCTCGCCGAACACCAGCTCCGCGCGCTCCTCCGGGTCGTCGGCGTCCACCGGCACGTACGCCGCGCCCGCGGCGAGCACGGCCAGGATGCAGAGGTAGAGATCGTTGGTGCCGGAGGGCACCCGCACCCCGACGCGGTCCCCGACCCCGACACCGGCCGACGCCAACCGGCTTCGTAGTTCCTCGACTTCACCGCTGAGCTCCTGGTAGCTGAGCGCATGCCGGCCGTCGTCCAGGGCCGGCTCGTGCGGGTGGATCAGGACGGTGGCGTCCAGTACGTCCACCAGCGTGCGGGCGGCGGGAGCCGTGCGTCCGCCGAACACCGCCGGCAGCCCCTCGGCCGTTACGGCGACGGGGTCCGGCTCCCGCAGCATGTGCCCCGACGCCAGCTCAACCATGCGTTCCTCGTCCCTGGTTCCCCCTTCCACTGCCGCGGGCGGGGCCGGTGGCGGGGCGGTGCACCGCGCGCCGACGCGCCTGCGCTCCGGTACGCACGGGTCGTGCACCGGCCCCGCCGGGGCCCGCTCGCCCGTCCCTGTGAATATCCGGCACCCCGCCGCACTCGGCGAGCATTGAGGGCAAAAGGGTGGTTCGCCGTCCGCGGCCGCCACGTCCGCGTTCGACGGACCGCAGCCGGTCACCCGACTGGCGTCCGCCACGGTGCGCAGCGTGAGCCGTCCGGCCCACGCTGCTCTCACCCCTCTCTGGAAGGAGCAGTACGGTGACGCCGTTGGCCGACGACTGGCTGGTTCCGTGGGTGGCGAGCGCCCATTCGGCTCTCCACGGGGGGCCGCTGGCCGCCTTCCTCGCCGACCTCGCCACGGTCGCCCCGGCGTTGGGACGCGCCACGGCGCACGTCATCAGCCTTCCCCTGCACCCCGCCGCACGCGCCTTGCGCACCTCCCCCGAGGCGCTCGCCTCAGCCTTGGCGCAGCTCGGTGCGGCCGGCCTGCTGACCTGCAGCTACGACGGCGACGCCGAGGACGCACACGCCACCATCACCCTGCTGCCCAGCAGCACGGCGCCGTGACCGGTCCGCACGACGACGGCGCGCCCGACGGCACCGCGGTCCGTACGGGCCGCGGTGCCGTGGCTGGTGGTCCGGTCAGGCGCTGGTCACCACGCACTGGCCGCGGTCGGCCTTCATGGGGCCGGCGGCGGTGGGCCGGACGTCGAAGTCGAACATGGCGGTGGGTACGTACAGCGAGCAGCAGGCGTTGGGGATGTCGACGATGCCGCTGATGCGTCCCTCTATGGGTGCGGAGCCGAGCAGCAGGTAGGCCTGCTCGCCGCTGTAGCCGAACTTCTTGAAGTACTCGACGGCGTTGAGGCAGGCGCGGCGGTACGCCAGGGTCGCGTCCAGGTAGAAGTTCGTGTCCGTGTCGTGGTCGACGGAGACCCCGATGAAGGTGAGGAACTCCGTGTACCTGGGCTCGACATTGCCCGGAATGAAGACGGGGTTGGTGGTGATGCCGTAGGTCTCCATACCGCCCTTGATCAGGTCGACGTGGAAGTCGATGTAGCCGCCCATCTCGATGGCGCCGCAGAAGGTGATCTCCCCGTCGCCCTGGCTGAAGTGCAGGTCGCCGCCGGAGAGCTTGGCGTCCTTCACATGCACGGGGTAGAAGACCCGCGAACCCCGGGTGAAGTTCTTGATGTCCTGGTTGCCTCCGTTCTCACGCGCCGGAACGGTGCGGGCGCCTTCGGCCGCGATGCGCCGTGCGAGGTCCCCGGTGGCCGTGCCCGCGAGTGCGTTGGTGCTGTCCGGCGGAACGGCGAGCGGCGGGACCCGGTTCGGGTCGGTGTCGATCAACGCCTGCTCACGGGTGTTCCAGCGGGCGAGCATCTCGGCGGACGGCGCGGTTCCGAACAGCCCAGGGTGGGTGATTCCGGTGAAGCGGATTCCGGGGAGGTGGCGGGAGACCGCCTGCTGCCCGTGGAAGTCCCATATCGCCTTGTAGGCGTCCGGGAAGTAGTCGGTCAGGAATCCGCCGCCGTTCGCCTTGGCGAAGACGCCGGTGTAGCCCCAGCCCTGGCCCGCCGCATCTCCGGTCTGCTGCGGTACGGGGCCGAGATCGAGGAGGTCCACGACGAGCAGGTCGCCCGGTTCGGCGCCTTCCACGCCTATCGGGCCGCTGAGCATATGAGGAATGGTCAGGTCGATGTCGCGTACGTCGTTGGCGGATTCATTGTTGCCGACCTGGCAGTCGGTCCAGTCGCGGCACTCCAGACGGAATTCCGCGCCCGGCTTCACCATGGCGACGGTAGGGACGTCCGGGTGCCACCTGTTGTGTCCGGGAACGTCCTGGTCACGCATCGACTTGGTCTGGTCCACGTTGAAGAGAATTTCGGGCATGACAGCTCCTCATTTCTGATCCGGTCACGTTGCGGTGCCCACGCTTCCGGCCTCCGGGGTCGCTGGGGTCGACTGCCGCGACTTCCGGGTGAGCGGCCACAGCGCCCCGAACACCACCACTGCGAAGACCGCGAGTGCGATGGCGGTCTCGGTGGGGTGCTTCCAGTAACCGGAGAGCAGCAGCCCCGCGGGAATCACACCGGTGACCCAGCCCTCGATCGCCGTGACATAGCCCGTATAGGTGGTGAGGGCGTCCATCTTGAGGCCGAGCAGCAGGAAGAACAGGAACCACAGGAATGCCCAGTACAGCCAGATGACCCCGAAGGGCGGGTCCTTCAAGAGGTGGAAACTGGCAAACGAGTATCCCAGGGCCGCGATCGATACGAACAACGAGTAATAGCCGACGCCGGTGCTATCGAGACCGGCGAGCAGTCCGATGCCTACGTAGAGGTAGGTGAAACCGAACAGATAAATGCCAGATGCCGCCAGGATCCTGGTGGGGTCACCGGCGGCAGCGAAGATGAGGTAAGTCGGCGTCAGCACCTGCAGTGCACCGATGAAGAGGTTGAACACCGCTCCCGCCCGGGCGTCGACCTTCCCGAGCAACAGCATTCCGTTGATGAAGAGCACAGCACCGACAAAGAGCAGTCCCACGTTGCCCACGGGGACGCACCTCCTCAGTCCGCGTGGGGGACGGAATCGTCGAAACCCGCCTGTACCGTTCCGACTTGTCGACCACTGCCCTCAGGTACGCGGCAACCGCGAGAGCGCGGGGTGCGGGCGCCGTGGCGGCCTGTTGCCCGGCGGCACGTCGGAGACCACCGCCGGGGCGTCCCGCGACTGTTCCTCGCGTTCATGGAGAGCGGCGACCGAGTGCGAGGGCAGCGAAAGGTTCGGTGAGGAATACACACGCTTCGCAGCACCTGCGCAGACCGGGCAGCCATAGAGCCTGGGCGCCGTTCCGATCGCCAACTTCACATCGAAAGGCCCACAACAGCTGCATACATATTCATAGGTTGCCATCAGCAGCCTCCGGTAACCGGTGGACGCTGGCCAACCCGAGCGTGTAAGGCGCACCCCGATCAGCGCACGCCACAACGCATTGCCTCCCTTCAAGGAGACGTCTCGCCCTGGCAGGTGTCAAGCGCAGCCCCATCGGGTCCACCCACCGCCCGAACAATGCGACGGCGTCCGTGCGATGCAGCTGGTACGGCGCGGTGTGCGCACATTTCCGGCCTCCTCCAGAGCGGGCCACCCCGCCCAAAAATCCGCCGCCTGCGATCGCCATCGAAGTCACCGGAACCGCCAAAACTCCCTTCCGTGGACGCGAACGGCGCCACGGAACACGAGGGGCCGCACGGAACTGATGGAACCGGCCGCATTCTTATCCACCGGCCGCACTCTGCCCCGTATGCCGGGGATTGCCGCGTCGACTCCCGCTCGACTAAAATTCAAGATCATCGGCGTCCGACCGGTTCACCGGTGCCCTGCCGGTCTTCCGGTGCGGTGGCCCCACCGATGGAGGACAGCCATGGCAAAGATCCTTGCGGTGCTCTATCCGGATCCCGTGGGCGGATATCCACCCGATTACGCCCGCGACGAGATTCCCACCATCACCGGCTATCCGGGCGGTCAGACCGCGCCGACCCCGCAAGCCATCGATTTCACCCCGGGACAGCTGCTCGGCTGCGTCTCGGGAGAACTGGGACTGCGCCGCTTCCTGACGGAGCGGGGCCACACCTTCGTCGTCACCTCCGACAAGGAAGGGGCGGACTCCAGGCTCGACCGCGAGCTGCCCGACTCCGACGTGGTGATCTCACAGCCCTTCTGGCCCGCCTATCTGACCCCCGAGCGGATCGCCGCGGCGCCCCGGCTCCGGCTCGCGATCACCGCCGGGATCGGGTCCGACCACGTCGACCTGCCGAGCGCCATCTCGCACGGCATGACGGTGGCGGAGGTGACCTACAGCAACAGCATCAGCGTGTCCGAGCACGCCGTGATGCAGATCCTGACCCTGGTGCGCAACTACCTGCCCTCCCATGAGTGGGTGACCACCAAGAAGGGCTGGAACATCGCGGACAGCGCGTCCCGCGCCTACGACCTCGAAGGCATGGACGTCGGCGTGCTCGGCTCCGGCCGGATCGGCCAGGCGGTGCTGCGCCGCCTCAAGCCGTTCGACGTCACCCTGCACTACTGCGACGTGCACCGGCTGCCCGAGGAGGTCGAGCGGGAGCTGGGGCTGACCTACCACCCCGACGCCCGCTCGCTGGCCTCCTCGATCGACGTGCTGTCGATCCACACTCCGCTGCATCCGCAGACCCAGAACCTCTTCGACGACGAGCTGATCGGGGCCATGAAGCGCGGGTCGTACATCGTCAACACCGCACGCGCGCTCATCGTCAACCGGGACGCCGTGGCGAGGGCGCTGCGCAGTGGCCAACTGGCCGGTTACGCCGGTGACGTCTGGTATCCGCAGCCGCCACCGCCCGACCACCCCTGGCGCACCATGCCGTACGAGGCGATGACACCCCATGTGTCCGGTACGACGCTCGCGGCGCAGACCCGCTACGCCGCCGGCACCCGGGAGATCCTGGAGTCCTGGCTCGACGGGCGCCCCATCCGCCCGGAGTACCTCATCGTCGACGGTGGCGGGCTCGCCGGAACGGGAGCGCGCTCGTACACGGTCGCCGGATGACCTACGCGTCCGGCGGACCGGAAACGGCCGGGAGGATTTCCATAGCTCTTGAAATTCTTGAAATGTCCAGCATCCCTTGAAGGATTCCTCGAAGGATTTCGGAAGAAGATCTCTTTCTGATCCATCGCCCCGCTGTGAGCGGACTCACGCCAAAAGCCCTGGACGGGCACAAGGCGAGACCCTTAGCGTCCGTAAATAGTTTCTTTTTCCCTATATGCGAAGGCACCGGCGCCGCGCATACTGTTTCGCAAGAAAACCAAGGTGAACGCCGGGAAGGTGGATCAGTGAGCAGCATGGACGCCGTGTGGGTGCGGGGCGTGAACGGCATTCAAATGCATCATGTAACCGACCTGCAGGATGCCACCAGATTTCTGGGCAACGCGGCCATGGCGCTGCGGGCCGCGCACGTGAGGACCGGCGCCGACCAGTACTCCAGCATCGCCGCCGAGCTCAAGAGCCTGGTGGAGCGGGTGCGGGAGCTGGAGGACGAGGCCCGGTCGAACATGCACGACCTGCACTCCACCGACCCCGAGCGGTTCGTGCGCTGCCGGGACGGCCACGAGCCGTGGCCCGGTGAGATCCCGGCCGGGTTCATCCCGCGCCACACCTGCAAGGACGAGTGCCTCTACCACGACCGCGAGGTGCTCGACGCGATCATGCAGTGCACCTGCGGCCGGCCGCCGTGCCAGGCCTGCGAGATCGGCGGCAAGCTCTGACGAGCGGGGCCTTGATCACGCCATGAGGGAGTCCCCGGTTCTCGGGGGCTCCCTCGGTGTTTGCGGTGTGCCTCGGAGTTTGCGGTGCGCGGTGTGGATGCGGTGCGCACCCGTGGCGTACGTCGGGGTACGGGCGCCGGTGCAGGGGAGACGGGCCCAGGTGTCGCCAGCAGGCCCGGATGTCGCCGTGCGGCCGTGGCCAGGGAGCTACCCGGCCACGGTGTCGTCCTCGGCGAAGGCGAGCCGGTCCACCACCTCGACCACGCCGTCGACGCTCTCGCACAGCCGCAGGGCGATGGTGACCAGGCTCCTGCGCCCCAGGGTGCCGCTGAGCGTCACCGTGCCCTCGGCGACCTCGACCGTGACGGCGGACGGTGCTACGCCCAGCGTGCGCGTCAGCACGTCCTCCAGGATCTCCTCCTGGATCGCCCGGTCACGCCGCAGGAAGAGCTGGACGAGGTCGCTGCGGCTGATCACGCCGATGAGCCGACCGGCGTCGTCGACCACCGGCAGCCGCTTGATCTTCTTCTCCTCCATGGTCCGGGCGGCGCGGATCGCGCTCCACTCGGGTCGGGCCACCACGGCGGGGCTGGTCATGATCGCCTCGGCGGTGCTGGGCCCGGCCTTCTCGATCTGCCGGCGGAGCAGATCGGCCTCGGAGACGACGCCCACCGGCCGCTCGTCCGGATCGATGACCGGGACGGCGGTGATGTCGTACTCGTCGAGCAGGCGCGCGATCTCCCTGAACGGGGTGCCCGGCTGGACGACGACGGCGTGCGGGGTCATCAGATCGGCAACGCTGCGATGCCTCATCTCGGGCCAGTACCTCCGGGATGCTTCAATTCTGTGCTTCTTGGGCTCACTCGTCAGCAATCCTACGATTAGGGGGTTTTGGCGGCGTCGACGGGGCTCCGGTTGGCAGCGTCGACGCGTTTCCCGTTAGCGGCGCCGCCGGGGCTCCCGCTCGCCCGGTTCCGCCGGCTCAGTCGTGCGGGACCACGGCAACCGGGCAGGTCGCGTGGTGGATCACGGCGTGCGCGACCGGGCCGACGTGCGGCGCCAGGCGCCGGCGGTGCCGCCGGCGGCCGACCGCCACCAGCTCGGCCCCGGGGGCGGCCCGGATCATGGCCCTGGCCGGGCTCTCCAGCAGCACGGTCAACTGCACCGGCACGTCGGGGAAGCGCTCCCGCCAGGGGCGCACCGCCTCCCGCAGCTCGTCCGCCGCCTCCCGGGTGACCTCCTCCGCGACATCCGGCTCGATACCCCACGGCACGAAGGCGGGCACCGGCAGTGCCCGGCCGTGTACGGCCTGGATGGGCAGTCCCCGGCTCAGCGCGGCGTCGAAGGCGAAGGCCAGCAGGGGGTCGCAGGGCCCGTGCAGGCTCATGCCCAGCACGATCCGCGGCTCGGACACCGGTGGCGGCTCGGTACGACCCGGCCGGGGCGGCTCGGCGTGCACGGCCCCCCGGACCAGCACGACGGGGCCGTCCGCCCGACCCACGACGTCCAGGCTGACGTCGCCCAGCGCAAAGCTCTCCCACGGTGCGAGGGCCCGGGAGCCGAGCACCACCATCCGCGACTCCTGCGCCGCGCGCAGCAGCGCCGGCTCGGCCTCGTCGCCCACCAGGTCCTCCATGATCTGGAGGTGCGGACGGCGCTCCCGTACGGCCTCCGCGGCCCGGTCGACGATCCGGCGGGCGGCGGCGTTCTGGTCGCGGTCGGGGGGTGTGCCGGGCGCCTCGGCGGCCAGCAGGATCCAGGCGTGCAGGAGGCGCAGCACGGCGTTCCGCCGGTCCGCCTCGTCGGCGCCCCACTGCGCGGCCGCCAGGCTCTCCGGCGAGCCGTCGAGGCCCACAGTGATCACTTCCGGATCCATGGCTGGAATTCTCCTTGCTTTCCGTACGCTCTGCACGCCCGGCGGGCCGCACGAGGGCGCCGGCCGCGACATCGGCCGTACGGTCACCGGCCCGCCCCGAGGTGCTCGTCCCTGCACGGTCATTACCGTGGAAGGTGTGGCCGCGCCCCCCGGGCGGCCATCGCGGAGGGTGTCGTGGCTGTGGAGAGACCTGACGGGGCCGCCGGCGGACGCCGGCGGCTGAGCGCGCTGCCGGACGATCTGCAGGAGCGCCTGCAGGCGGTGGAACGGTGCGCCGGTGGCCCGCCGCAGCTGCTGCTCGAAGCGGTGATGTCCGTGGGCAGGGGGCTGGAGCTGTCGCAGGTGTTGCGGCGCATCGTCGAGGCCGCCGTGGTGCTCGTGGACGCCGAGTACGGGGCGCTCGGGGTGATCGGGGACGACTCCCAGCTCTCGCAGTTCCTGACGGTCGGGATCTCCGAGGAGAAGGCCAAGGCCATCGGCCACCTACCGGCCGGGCACGGAATTCTGGGGGAACTGATCCGCCGTCCCGCGCCGCTGCGCCTGACCGAACTGGGCGAGCACCCGTCGTCCCACGGATTTCCGGCGAACCACCCGACGATGCACTCGTTCCTCGGGGTACCGATCCGCGTCCGCGACGAGGTCTTCGGGAATCTCTACCTCACCGAGAAGCGCGGGGGCGGCGACTTCGACGCCGAGGACGAGACCGTGCTGTCGACGCTGGCGGTGGCTGCGGGGGTGGCCATCGAGAATGCGCGCCTGTACGAGGAGGCCCGTTACCGGCAGCGGTGGCTGAAGGCCAACGGTGAGATCGTCGCCGGTCTGCTGCCCGGCGCGGGCGAGACCGACGTCCTGGAGATGATCGTCGACCACGCGGTGCGGATCCTCTCCGCCGATCTCGGCGCGCTGGCGCTGCCGGTCGACGCCGACACCATGAGCGTGGCCCTGGCGATCGGGGTGGACGCCGAGGCCCATCGCGGTCTGGTCCTGCCCCGGCACGGCTCGTTCGTCGGCACGGCGCTGACCACCCGCGACCTCATGATCAGCGTGGACATCGAGCACGATCCGAGGATCACCGCCGGCCCGCCGCGCTGGTGGGGGCTGGGGCCCGCGGTCGCGGTGCCGCTGATCACCGGTGAACGGGTGCGCGGGGTGCTGTTGTTGGCCCGGCTGCGCGGGCGCGAACCGTTCACCGAGCAGGAGACCGCACCGCTGCTGACCTTCGCCGGGCAGGGCGCACTGGCCATGGAGATGGCCGACCAGCGCAGGGACGCCGAGCAGTTGGCGCTGCTGAAGGACCACGAGCGGATCGCGCGTGACCTGCACGACCTGGCGATCCAACGCCTCTTCGCGACCGGGATGACGCTGCAGAGCGCGCTGCGCTTCGTCGATCATCCGGAGGCCAGTGAGCGGCTGTTCCGGGCGGTGGACGACCTCGACGAGACCATCAAGATCATCAGGTCCGCCATCTTCGGTCTCCGGGCGCCCGCCACCGGCCGGGCCGCCCAGCGCCTGCGGTCCCGTACCGTCGCGGCGGTGGACCGGGCGACCCGCACGCTGGGGTTCACCCCGTCGCTGCGCATGGAGGGGCTGATCGACACCGATGTGCCGGCGGACACCGCCGATCAGGTGCTGGCCGTACTGGGCGAGGCGCTGTGCAATACGGCGCGGCACGCCCACGCCGGTGCGGCCGAGGTGTCGTTGGTCGTCCGTGACCGGGAGCTGACGCTGACCGTCAGGGACGACGGCGTGGGCATCCCGGAGGAGGGCCGGCGCAGTGGTCTGCGCAACCTGGCCAAGCGGGCGGAGGCCATGGGCGGTGAGATGACCGTCGAGTCGCCGGCGGAGGGCGGAACCCGCCTGGTGTGGCACGTACCGCTGCCCACTTGACGCGCACCGGCCCCGCACCTACGGAGGGCCCGGGCCCCGCACGTGGTGCAGGGGCCCCATGGCTTCCTGGGAGGACGGCCGGCGCCAACCTCCCGTCGGGGGCAGGGCATCGGCCGGCGATACGGGGCAGGGTGGGGAGGACGCTGCGTGACGCCGTGCTGTGCCATCCGGTCGGGAGGCTTGCGAACATGCGGATATGGCAGGACACCACGGAGGCGGGCCGCTGGCCCGGAAGGGCGGCTCCGCTGGGGCCACCTACGACGGCAGCGGAACGAACTTCGCGGTGTTCTCCGAGGTGGCCGAGCAGGTCGAGTTGTGCCTGTTCGACGAGGCGGGCCAGGAGGACCGCATCGAGCTCGAAGAGGTCGACGCCTTCGTCCACCACCTCTACCTGCCGGAGGTCGGCCCCGGTCAGCGGTACGGTTTCCGGGTCCACGGCCCGTTCCCGCCGTCCCGCGGGCAGCGCTGCAACTCCCGCAAGCTGCTGCTCGATCTGTACGCCAAAGCGATCGAGGGGCGGACCGAGTGGAACGAGGCGCTGTACTCCTACCGTTTCGGCGCTCCGCGCCGCCGGAACGACGCGGACTCCGTCGCCTACACCATGAAGTCGGTGGTGGCCAACCCCTACTTCGACTGGGGAAACGACCACCGCCGGCAGATCCCGTACCACGAGACGGTGATCTACGAGGCGCAGGTCAAGGGCCTGACCCGGACCCCTCCGGCGATCCCCGAGGACATCCGCGGGAGCTACGCGGCACTGGCGCACCCCGTGCTGCTGGACTACTTCACCTCCTTGGGCATCACCGCCCTGGAGCTGATGCCGGTGCACCAGTTCGTGCACGATCACGCCCTGGAACAGCGGGGGCTCGCCAACTACTGGGGCTACAACACCATCAGGTGCTCTCCGAGCCGGACCCACGCGGCCGGCGCATTGTGGACGACTCGTTCCTGCTGCTGTTCAACGCCCACCACGAACCGCTCGCCTGCACCGTCCCGGGCGGTCTCGGTCCGTGGTGGAGCGTGGTCGTGGACACCGCCATTCCCTATGTGGAGTACCGCTCGCTGATCAAGGCCGGTGCCCCGGTGGAGGTGGAGGCCAGGGCCCTGCTGGTGCTGCGGCAGTCCGGCCAGGACTGACCCGCGCGACCGCCTCCCCGCCGTCCGTCCGCCCGCCGCCGCGGTGGGCGGACGGCCGTGCGAGGATCCTGGGATCGTGCACGGCACTGTGGAGGACGAGGATGTTCGCGATTTCGCTGGGTGACGGGGCGCAGCTGCGTCCGCTGGAGCCCTGGCAGGCCGAGGAGTTCCTCGCCCATATGGACCGCGGCCGGGCCTTTATCGGCCGGCACGTGGGGCTGCCCGACGTCACGACCGACCTCGCCTCCGCCCGTGGCTGGCTCCAGTCGTACGCCGACAAGGCCGCCGCCGACACCGGCCGGCTGCTCGGCATCTGGCAGGACGATCTGCTGGTCGGTGGCGTCCTCTTCCGGACCTTCGACGCGGAGGCCGGCACCTGCGAGGCCGGCTGCTGGCTGGAACCGGCCGCCGCCGGCCGGGGGCTGGTCACCCGGGCCACCCGGGTCCTGATCGACTGGGCGTTCCGCACCCGCGGTCTGCACCGCGTGGAGTGGCAGGTGTCCTCCGAGAACACCCCCAGCATCAAGGTGGCCAAGCGGCTCGGCATGCGCCGCGACGGAGTGCTGCGCGCGAACCACCCCCACCGGGGCGTCCGGCAGGACACCGAGATCTGGTCGGTGCTCGCACCCGAGTGGCGCTCCGGGGCGTCGGAAGCCTCCGGGTCCCCGGCGACGGACACGGGCGTATCCGCGCGGGAGGGCAGCCGTTAGCCGGGTGTGAACGAGACGGATCACCGCCTGCTGGCACTGGTCGACGGCGTCGTCGACATCGACGAAGAGCGGCTGCCGCTGCTGACCCTGCGCGAGGCGCAGGCCGCCGTGGCGCTGCTGCAGCTCCTGGCCGGCATCGGCGGTGAGGGCTGCTACGCGGCGCGCCACCTGGCGGCGAACCTCGCGCGGCGGCTGCCGGCCGAGGCCCCCCGGTCATGAGGCGGCCGGCCGGCTCGCCCGGGGCGGCCCGGCGGGCGCCCACCGCCCGGACGGCACCCGCCCCGCCCTTCACCCGCCGTGATGACGGCCACCTGAGTGGAGCCCGCCGCGGCGGCACCGTCCGCAGGGGCCCCTCCCCCCACCTGGCCGTAGGCAACTGAGCACCGGGGGTGTTGCACCGTCCCCCGGTAGGGCATTCGGAACAGTGCCTCGCGGGCACGGATCCCGATGCGCGGTGCCGGTTCCCGGTTCCGCCGTTGCGGTTCCCGGTCCACGCACCACGTTCGACCAGATCAGGAGCGCTATGTCCCCCCACTCCTCCCCCCGCCCCGTACGCCAGGCCGCTGCCGTGCTGCTCGCCGCCGCTGCCGCCGTCGGGCTCACCGCCTGCCAGCACGGCACGACCCGTGGCTCGGGGAGCTCGTCGGCCAGCGCCTCCCACGGCACGGGTGTCGATACGGCGTCCGGCGGGGGCGACACGGCGGGCAGCTCACAGCAGACCGGCCGGCCGACGAGCAGCGGCAGGCCGCCCCGTGCGGCGGGGAGCACCCGCTGTGCGGCGACGTCGATGCGGATGCGGCTGGGGGGCGTCGACGCGGGAGCGGGCAATCTGCGCTATGCGCTGGTGTTCACCAACAGCGGCAGACAGCCCTGCATCCTGCGCGGCTACCCCGGCGTCTCCCTCATGGCGCGGGACGCCCAGTCGATCGGCAAGCCGGCCACCCGTGAGGGTGTGGCGGGCGGGCCGGTGACGCTGGCTCCCGGCGCCAGCGCGCACGCGGAGCTGCACACCCTCAACGAGGGGCTGGGGGGTGCGGGCTGCTGGAAGAGCGCCGACCTGGTGCTGGCGTACCCGCCGGGCTCCAAGGAGTCGATGACCACGCGCACTTCGGGGCTGCGGATCTGCGGCGAGGAGTTCAGCGTCAGCGCCGTCACACCCGGCATCGCGGGGTAACGGGCGCCTCCGCCGTCAGTCCTCGTCGTCCTCCGCCCGACGCTCCCCCTCCGCCTGGGACGGCTGGGTGCGGGTCGCCTCGGGGTGCCGCGGCTCGGCCGGGTCCAGGTCTTCCTCCAGCCGCTCGCCCTCGGCCTGCGACGGAGTCGGGTACTCGTCGTACTGGCCCATGGCTGCCTCCGTACGATCGGTACGAGTGCCTACCTCCCGAGCGTAACGCCCGGGCCGGCCTGCGGCCCGGGCAGCGGCTGCCGCTCCGGTGACCCGCCGGAGGGGCGGAGCGGCGGGCCGGAGCCGGGAGGGCGGGAGCGGTGGCGGCCGGGCCGGAGACCGGAGGTCCGGTTCCGGCGGCCGCCACCGCTCCGCCCGTCTGCGGCCGGGGTACCCACCGCGCCTCGGCGACGACGGCCGGCGGCGGTGTCACGACCGGACGCGGGGCACGGGTCAGGAGTGGGTGGCGAAGTCCTGGGTCCACCACGGCCCGTTGGCGCTCATGTTGACGCCCACTCCGGTGGACTTGTAGGAGCAGTTGAGGATGTTGTCGCGGTGGCCGGGGCTCTTCATCCAGCCGTCCATCGCGGTGGCCGGGTCCTTGGGGCTCTTGAAGATGTTCTCCGCCCAGCTCTGCCAGGCGAATCCCGCGTTGGTCATCCGGGTGCCGGGGTCGACGCCCTCCGGAGTGTTGTGCTCGTAGTAGTTCCGGGCGGCCATGTCGTCGGAGTGCGCCTGTGCCGCCTTCTGCAGCCGGGCATCGACGGTGAGCGGGCCGCAACCGTGCTGGGCCCGCTGGGCGTTGACCAACTCCACGATCTTCTGGGCGAACTGCGCGGCGGTGCCGGTCGCGGCCCGAGCTCCGGCCGGGGCGCCGGCGCCCGTTCCGGACTCGACGCGGGGGGTGCGGGGCGCCGGCCTGGCCGCCGGGGGCGTGCTCTTGTCGGGGTGGGTCTTACGGGGGGAGGGCGCGGTGTGCGGCCGCTTGCCGTGCCGTTCGGAGCGGGACGGGGAGGCCGACGAGGTGGGGCGGCGGGGGGTGTGCGGGGCGCTGTTCGTCTCCGGCGCAACGGAGGTCGCGGCGGCCCGGGACGGCAGCGAGGAGTCCGCGGCGAGCACGGGGTCGGGCCCGGAGGCCCCGCGTATCAGCGCCAGGCAGGCCCCGCTGGCGGCGAGGACGGCTGCCACCGCCAGCAGCACCGTCTTCCCCTGGGGCCGGGGGACGCCGCCGCGGCGGGACGCGCTGTGCCGTCCGTACCGGCGCGCGGGGCGGGGCGCCACGGCACGGCGGCGTCCGGTGGGCGCGCCGGCCCGGCGGCCGGCGCCCCGAGGCACCCGTCCGTGCCGTGCGGTGGTCGGCGACTCCTCGCCCGATGCGGACTGAATGCTGTTGTCGTGGTTCATGATTCCGTTTCCTGTGTGCCCGTGGTGCCGGTCCGGCCCACGGCCGGTGGCGTGTGACCACCCGCCCCAGGGGGCGGTGGGTCCGTACGGTCCGCCGGGTGGGCGGTCCGTACCTGGGAGACCTCGGGTGCGGACGCGGATAACGAAAAGTTCCGCGGATTTTTTTCGCGGCCCGTTCGCGCCCCGTTCTCGGGCCGTTCCACGGGGCACTGCCAGGGGCTGGGCCCCGGCCGTCTTCCGGATCCACGTAGGTTTTTGTGTTGTCGCGGTGCGCCCGACGGGTCACCTGACTGCGGGGCGAGGACAGTGCACACGGATGAACAGGACCGAATAGGCGTGAAGTGGGACAGCGGTACGGCAACCGTCGAGGCGGCCAAGGCAGGGGACGAGCGGGCCAGGGAGGAACTCGTCTCCGCGTACCTGCCCCTGATCTACAACGTCGTGGGCCGGGCGCTGGACGGCCATGCGGACGTGGACGACGTGGTGCAGGAGACCATGGTGCGCGTCCTGGAGTCGCTGACGGACCTGCGGGAGCCGGCGTCCTTCCGGTCCTGGCTGGTGGCCATCGCCATGAACCAGGTGCGGCGGCGCTGGACCTTCCACCAGAAGACCCCCGTCGTCGCCCTGGAGCAGGCGCCCGAACGGCCCGACCGCTCGGCCGACTTCGTGGAGCTGACCATCCTGCAACTGGGGCTGTCCGGCCAGCGCCGTGAGGTGGCGGCGGCCACCCGCTGGCTGGACGAGGGCGACCGCGCGCTGCTGTCGCTGTGGTGGCTGGAGGCCGCCGGGGAGATCACCAGGTCCGAACTCGCCACGGCCCTCGGCAGCGGGACCCGGCACACCGCGGTCCGGGTGCAGCGGATGAAGAAGCAGCTGGAGGCCGGGCGGGTGGTCGTCCGGGCGCTCGCGGGCAACCCGCCGTGTGCCGCCCTCACCGAGCTGACCGCCACCTGGGACGCGCAGCCCTCGGGCCTGTGGCGCAAGCGCATAGCCCGGCATGCGCGCCGGTGCAGGACGTGCTCGGGGCACTGGACGGACCTGCTGCCCGCCGAGGGACTGCTGGCCGGCCTCGCCCTGCTGCCGCTGCCCGCGCACCTCACCCCGCCCACCGTCCTGTCCACCCCCACCGCGGCGACCGTCGGCACCGCCTCGGCCACCAGCGGATCGACAGCCGGGGCACCGGCGGACACCGGGGCGAACGGCCACGGCGCACATCACGGGCCGACGGTGCGGCCCCGCCCGCGCCGGGTCGGCAAGGGCACGGCCGTCACCGGGAGCCTGACGCTCGCGGCGGCCGTCCTCGCCGCCCTGTGGTGGTTTCCCGGTACGCCCCGGGAGGAGCCGAAGGCCGGACCCCGGGTGGTCCCGCCGCTAACTGCCACCCCTCCCGTGCACCGCCCCACCCCGACCCCGTCGCACACCCCCCGGCCCACCGCCACCCGTACGCCCAGCACGGCGCCGCCCACCCGGCCCTCCCCCACGGCCACCCCGCCCGACCTGGAGGAACAGGCCGTCGCGCTGATCAACCGCCACCGCGCCACGGCCGGCTGCGGTCCGCTCCGGGTGGACCGGCGACTGCACTCGGCGGCCCGGCAGCACTCCGCCGACATGGCGGCACGCGGCTACTACGAGCACACCACGCCGGAGGGCACCGGGCCCGATGCGCGGATCACTGCCGCCGGCTACCCGTGGAGCAGCTGGGGCGAGAACCTCGACCGCGGCCCGCGCACCGCCGACGCGGCGGTGCGCGACTGGATGGGCGATGCCATGCACCGCGACAACATGCTCAACTGCAGGTTCACCGCGGTCGGGATCGGTGTCGTACCGGGCGCGAGCGGCCCCTGGTGGACCCAGGACCTGGCCGCACCGCGCTGACGCCGCACCTGCCGGGCATCCGGCGCGCAACGTGCACGCCGCCGCGGCCCCTCGGGGGTACGGGCGTCCGCCGCCCACCGGCGCGGGTGCGGGCGGCACGCGGGTGCGGGCGGCACGCGGGTGCGGGCGGCACGCAGTACGGGCGGCGCGTAGTACGGGCGGCGCGTAGTACGGGCGTCCCTGCGGATACGCCCGTCAGCCGTCGCCGCCCCGCCAGACGTTGTCGAAGGCCGCCTCGTCGATGGCCCGGCGCTGCCGCTCGAACTCCAGGCTCCGCACCGCGTCGTCGACGGCGGCGAGCACCGTCGCCACCGCGCCGTCCGCGACGCCCGGGGAGTCCTCGGCGGCCGGCTCCTCCAGGACCTCGACGGAGGCCACCAGCGCCGTGAGCACGGGCTCGTCGGAGGTCCAGCGGTAGGCCGCACGCCGGCGGTCCGGCGAGTCGGTCAGCACCAGCCGGCCGACCCGTAGGGGCATCCAGCCGCGCGGCCGCTCCCAGCTGACCTGGCCTTCCGCCTCCAGGGCGGCCAGGTAGGCGGTGAACAGACCGCGCCCCCTGCGCCACAGCCAGTCATCGACCGACTCGAACGGCGCCTGCCGGTCCAGTGCGGACGCGGCCTCTTCCAGCAGGCGGTCGTCGAGGGTGGGCCGGTAGCCCGGCACGATCCGGTCCCCGGCCAGCGAGAAGGCCTGCGCGCCCAGGAGGTCGATCAGTTCGGCGCCGGCGAGTGCGAGCGAGAGGTTGCCGCGCTGCACGGGGCGACCGGGCTCCCTGTCCAGGGCCGGATTGCCGGACTCCCGGTCCATGGCGACCATCAGCAGGTCCCGCGGTGTGGTCACGAGCGGCTCCACGTCAGGGGCATCGACGTCAGGGGCATCGACGGCGATGCGGGTGAGCGTCGTGGTGTGCCGGGCGGCCCCGGCCACCGCCGGGACTCCCTCGGCCGCACCACACTCCGCCTACGAGTCTACGGAGCACGGACGCCCCTGGCATCCCACACCGGCCCCGGCCCGGCTCCGCCCCCTGACCGGTCTCCGCCGCCGCCCGGCCACGCGGAGCGTTCTCCGCCCCTCCCCGGGGTGTGCCCCTCCTGCCCCGTTCCCCTCCCGGCGGGTGCGCTACAGCCGTTCGCCGCGCTGGGCGAGGAAGGACTCGCCCAGCGCGGCGAGTACCGGGTGCTCGGTGGCCAGGCGCAGGCCGTCGACGGCCGCGATCGCCCGTACCCCGATGGCGGTGTTGGTCGCGAATGCCGCCTGGAAGGTGGGGAGTTGACCGACCGGTACGGGCGCGACGCGGTGCGGATGGAGCTCCCTGAGCAGCGCCATGGTGACCCCGGGCAGTACGTCCGCCTCGGGCCACACCACGCGGCCGTCGGCGTCGATGAAGCCCGCGTTCCAGGTCCCGCCTTCGGAGACCAGCGGCGCCGGGGCCGGCTCCGGGCTGACGAACAGGGCGTCGTCGAAGCCGGCCAGCTGGGCGGCCCTCCGGTGGTGCAGGGCGCCGAACAGCCCGGTGTGCTTCACCCGGGCCACATCCCGCTGGTAGCGGACGGTCTTGACGCGCAGCGGCGGGAGCGGAAGGGCGCCCGCCGGACGGAGCGTCACCAGGATGTGGGGGTCGTGCGCGGCAGCGGGGCGCCCGATGTCCAGGCCGGGGTCGAGGACGGTGACCCGTACGACGAGGGCGCCGGGCCTGTCCCCCACCGCGTCGCGGACGTACTGGCGCACGGCGCCGGGATCCAGCTCCGCCCCGAAGACCGTACGGCAGTCGCGCACCAGCCGTTCCAGGTGCCGGGTCAGGCCACGGACGTGCTGGTCGTCCACGCGCAGGGTGGTGAAGTGGCCGTAGTTGGTGAGCGCGAGCGCGCACAGTGCGTCGGGGTCCGCCGGGTGTCCGTTCAAGAGCGCCATGCGGAGCAGTCTGGCAGCCGATGAGGCGGGCGCCCCGCTGCGGCGGGCACCGCTCAGTGCCCGCCGTCGGAGAACGGGCCACCGGCGCCGAAGGCACGGGCAGTAAAGCGTTTCGCCGTTCCGGCGGTGTGCCGCGGTGTCCGGGTGGACCCGGTCCGGCGGCGGATGCTCGGCGAAGTCCGGTGCGAGCGGTCCGGGGGTGTCCTCCTGGAGGGGGCACAGGAGGGGGAGACGACCAGCAGGGGGTGGTGGGGTGGCCCTCGCGGATCGTGTCGAGGATGGTCATGGTGCGGCTCCCTCGGGTGGCGGTCCGGACGGCGGACGAGCAGCCGGAGCGCTCGTCCGGCGCCGGCCGCCACCCCGCCCACCTCGGGTGCGGGGCCCCGCTCAACCGGGCAACCGCCGGTGGTACCGGCCACCGGAGCGGCCCTCAGGCATCGAGGCCGCCCCGCCCGATGAGCTGACGGGTAATCACATTCCGTTGGATCTCGTTGGTGCCCTCTCCGACGATCATCAACGGTGCGTCGCGGAAGTACCGTTCCACGTCGAATTCGGTGGAGTAGCCGTAACCCCCGTGGATCCGGACGGCGTTGAGGGCGATCTGCAGGGCGGCCTCGGACGCGAAGAGCTTGGCCATCCCCGCCTCCATGTCCACCCGGCGCCCCGCGTCGGCCTCCCGGGCGGCGTACAGGGTGAGCTGGCGGGCGGCGGTCAGCGAGGTGGCCATATCGGCGAGGTAGTTGCCGATCGACTGGTGCTGCCAGATGGGCTTGCCGAACGTCTCGCGGCGTTGCGCGTACGCCAGCGCGTCCTCCAGCGCCGCCCGTCCGACGCCCAGCGCACGGGCGGCGACCTGGAGCCGGCCGGTCTCCAGGCCCCGCATCATCTGCGCGAAGCCCTTGCCCTCGACTCCGCCGAGGACGGCGTCGGCCGGTGCCCGGTGGTCGTCGAAGGCGAGTTCGCAGCTCTCCACGCCCTTGTAGCCGAGCTTGGGCAGGTCGCGTGAGACCGTCAGGCCGGGCCCGTGCCCGACGAGGAGCAGGGAGATGCCCCGGTGCGCGGGGCGGGCGTCCGGGTCGGTCTTGCACAGCAGGGCGATCAGCTGGGAGCGGCGGGAGTTGGTGATCCAGGTCTTCGCCCCGTTGATCAGATAGCCGTCCTCGTCCTTGCGCGCCACGGTGCGCAGGGCCTGGAGGTCGGAGCCGCCGTCGGGTTCGGTGAGGGCCGTGGTCGCCCGGATCTCGCCGGTGGCCATACGGGGCAGATGGCGGCGCCGCTGCTCCTCGGTACCGAAGCGCCGCAGCAGTGTGGCGACGACGGTGTGGCCGCCCATCGCGCCGGCCAGGCTCATCCACCCGCGGGCGAGTTCCTCGGTCACCAGGACGTAGCAGGGCAGCGAGACCGGTGTGCCGCCGTACTCCTCCGGGACGGCCAGCCCGAAGACGCCGAGCTGTTTCATCCGGTCGATGAGGGCCTCGGGGTAGGTGTCGGTGCGTTCGAGTTCCCGGACGACCGGTTTGACGTCCCGGTCGACGAACTCGCGGACGGTGCGCACGATGGAGCGCTCGTCGTCGGACAGGATGTCGAGAGTGCTCATGCCGGGTGACGCTCCTTGCTGACGGGCGTGGACGAGACAACCAAGGTGTCCGTCCCCGGACGGAAGTCTCATACGACCTGGTCGGCCCGCAGGGCGTCGATCTCGGTCGCGTCGTACCCCAGCTCGGCCAGGATCCGCCCGGTGTGCTCGCCGACCGCCGGGACGGGGTCCATACGGGGGACGGTGCCGGCCAGATCCACCGGCGGCAGCAGCGCCGGCACCGCCGCTCCGCCGGGGATCCGCACGTCCCGCCAGCGGTCGCGGGCGCTGAGCACGGGGTGGGCCAGGAACTCCGGGACGTCGTTGACCCCGGCGTTGGCGATGCCCGCCTCGTCCAGCAACTGCATCACCTCCTGGCTGCCGGACTCGGCGCACCGCGCGGCCACGAGGGCGTCCAGCTCCTCGCGGTGGGCCACCCGGGCGGCGCCGGTGGCGAAGCGCGGGTCGTCGATGAGCTCGGGGCGCTTGAGGAACCGCTCGCACAGGGCGGCCCATTCGCGCTCGTTCTGGATGGAGAACAGCACGTCCTTGCCGTCGGCCGTGGTGAAGGCGCCGTACGGGGCGATGGTGGCGTGCCGGGTGCCGACGCGCGGCGGCTGGGTGCCGCCGTACCGGGTGTAGTAGGCCGGCTGCCCCATCCACTCGGCCAGCGCCTCGAACAGCGAGACCTCCACGGGCCGGGCGACACCGGTGGTCGCGCGGGTGAACAGGGCGGTGAGCACGCCCGAGTAGGCGTACATCCCGGCGGCGATGTCGGCGACCGAGACCCCCGCCCGGGCGGGTTCGGAGGCGCTCCCGGTCAGCGAGACCAGGCCCGTCTGGCACTGCACCAGAAGGTCGTACGCCTTGCGGTCGGCCCACGGGCCGCTGGATCCGTAGCCGGTGACGGCGCACGGGATGAGGGACGGGAAGCGCTCGGTGAGCGCCTGGGCACCCAGACCCAGCCGGTCCGCCGCTCCCGGGGCGAGGTTCTGGACGAACACATCGGCCCCGGCGAGCAGTTGCTCCAGGACCTGCCGTCCCCGCGCCGACTTCAGGTCGAGCGTCAGGGACTCCTTCGAGCGGTTGAGCCACACGAAGTAGCTGGACTCGCCGTGCACCGTGGTGTCGTACCTGCGGGCGAAGTCGCCCCCGCCGGGCCGCTCCACCTTGATGACGCGCGCCCCGAGGTCGGCGAGCTGGCGGGGGGCGAACGGGGCCGCCACCGCCTGTTCCACGCTGACCACGGTGATGCCGGACAGTGGACGTGCCGCGGGGTGCTCGGTCATGCAGGGACCTCCAGGAGAGTGCTCGTCCGGTGCCGGGTGCCATCATGAACAGTCGGGACGGCCGAGGGAAGCAGCACCGTGTACCGGTGCTCTGCGGGGTGCGGAGCGGGGCCCGGTCCGGTAGTTCTGCGCGCGGCCGAAGTCCTCCGCAAAAGCGGGATTATCGGAGCATCGGAGTTTTCGGGCGACCCTTTCCGGGTGTTGTGGGGGGCGATAGTCTCCCTTCGCTGAATTCCTTCAGCCGGTCGGTCCCCGGCCGGTCGCCTGCTCGCTGTCAGCCCATACGGCGGAGCAGACATTTCCGTGTGCGGGACGGCAACGCCCCGCTGTGTGCAGGGAGTGTCATGTTCGCCCTTGTCTCGTGGTGGCCGCTGTCTTCCAGGCGGGCGACATCGCTTTCGGTTCCGCCTTCCCGGCAGGAACCGCCTCTTCCGTAGGCGTTCCGCTCCAAGAATTCCCGCTCACCGG
This sequence comes from Streptomyces sp. NPDC020742, assembly GCF_040641675.1. Taxonomy (NCBI): domain Bacteria; kingdom Bacillati; phylum Actinomycetota; class Actinomycetes; order Kitasatosporales; family Streptomycetaceae; genus Streptomyces; species Streptomyces sp. NPDC020742. The sequence goes on along the minus strand of NZ_JBFAEA010000002.1, from coordinate 370,017 downwards.
CAGGGCCGCAGGTATGCGGCCGGCCGGATTCCGAACGCCTCACCGCTCCTCGGCAAAGGGCCGAGAAGCTCTCCTCCTAGTCCCACAGGAGTCCCCTCATGCGTCTCTTCCAGCACGTCGTTCCGAGCGCGGCCACCGGATTGGTGGCCCTGCTCCTCTGTGCACAGCCGGCCTCGGCGGCCACCGCGGCCGGTCCGGGGCACACCCCGCCGAGAGATGAGGTCTTCCAACTCGTCGCACGGCAGACCCAGGGCAACTTCATCGATGTGGACGACTCGTCCGGCCCCAGCCAGGGCGACGAATTCGTCGCCACCGGGAACCTGGACCGGGGCAGCATCACGGTCGGCACCTACAGCGAGATCTGTACGATCACCCGCACCGCGCCGCTCGATGAGTTCGACCTCCAGTGCGCGGCCGACATGACCCTGCCCAACGGGCAGATCACCCTGCAGGGCCGCTTCACCGTGACCGCGAGCGGCCCCGGCGAGATTGACCTGGCGATCACCGGGGGAACGGGTCGCTACAGCACCGCCCAGGGCTTTGTGCACGGCGTCAACGTCAGCGACACGGAGACCCGACTCACCGTCCACCTGGAGCACTGACCGCAGGTCAGCGAGCCCTTCCGCCCGGAGGCCGGGGCGCGGCAGCGTGCCCCGGCCCTTCGCCCGCCCGACGCCGCGCGGGCCGCCGCCGCGGACCGTGACCGCCGTGGTGACGCTGTGTGTCCGGTGTACGGGGAGAGCCGGGGCACCGCTTCGGGTCCACGGGCCACCAAGCTCCGGAAGAGGCGCCCTGAGGGCGGGACGGCCCTTAGGAGCCAGGGACGTCGAGGGGCCGCTCCAAGGCCTCCGCGGCGGCCAGCTGCTCCAGCGCGGACCGGTACTCCCGGTGCTCGATCAGGCCGTTCAGCAGTGCAGCGGCGTAGATGCGCTCGACCTCGTCGGGGGGAGTGTCGGGGGTCTCCGGTGCACCGCCGGAGGAGCGGCGCAGCAGGCGAAGCAGCCTCGAGATCACCTCTGTCACCCCCTGTGCTGTGGGATCGTCCAGTCTTCCAGCACGGCGTTCGCCTGTCCCATGTGCCGGCCGCCCGTATGACGGGGCCCAACGGCCCTTGTGCCCGGCGGCCCGGCCGCACTCCCGGTGGTCAGGCCGCCGCGGTGGCGGCGGGAGGCCCGTCGGCAGGGCGTGCGTCGGGGACCGTGCCAAGATGGAAGGGAGGTCGCTGATCCTGGCGCGGGGCGCCCAGGGGAGGGGAGACCGGCTCGTGGAGTCGCCGGAGCCTGCATACCCGGAGCCTGAGTACACCACGGTGTTCAAGGCCACGCCGAGCCCCTACCTGCTGCTGAACCGCAATCTGGTCGTCGTGGACGTCAACGACGCCTACGTGGAGACGACCGGGCGCCGCCGGGAGGACCTGACCGGCCGGTCGATCGTCGAGGCGCTGCCGGACAACCCGACGGACCCTCAGGCGGACGGGGTGCGCAACCTCAGCGCCTCACTGCGGCGGGTGCTGCTCTCCGGCGCGCGCGACATCATGGCGGTGCAGCGGTACGACACCCCGTCGACCTCGGAGCACGGACAGTTCGAAGAGCGCTGGTGGAGCATGATCAATACGCCGGTGCGCGCTCCGGACGGCAGCATCGGGTGGATCATTCACCGCGCCGAGGACCTCACGGCGTTCATCGCCGCACACCGCGCCAGCGGCGGTGCCGGGTGGTCCGAGTGGGCCCCGCGCGAGCACACGATGGAGGCGGAGCTGTACAGCCGTGCCCGGGAACTCCAGCGGCTCAACGAGCAGTTGCGGCAGGCGCATGCGCGGGAGCGCGAAGTCGCCCTGGTCCTGCAGAACTCCATGTTGCAGACGCCCGACCTGGAGCGGCACCAGGACGTCGCGGTGCGCTACCTGCCCGCCGCCGGATCGCTCAATGTCTGTGGCGACTGGTACGACCTGGCCGACCTGCCCGGCGACCGCATCGCCCTGGCGGTCGGCGATGTGGTCGGGCACGGCCTGGAGGCGGCCAGCGTGATGGGCATGCTCCGCAGCGCGCTCAGCGCCGCGATCCGTGCGGTGGCCGGCCCGGGCCAGGCGCTGGAAATCCTGGGCCTGTATGCCCGTTCGGTGGAGGGAGCGCTGGCGACGACCGCCGTCCAGGCCGTCGTCGACAAGAAGACCCACATCATCATCTACAGCAATGCGGGCCACCCGCCGCCGATCCTGCTGCACGACGACGGCAGCTGCGAAGTGCTGGACGTGGCCACCGATCCCCCGCTGGGCGCCCGCTCCGAACACGTCCCCCGGCCCCAGGCCAGTCAGCCCTACCGGCGCGGCGACACCCTCGTGCTCTACACCGACGGCCTCATCGAGCGCCGCGGTGAGGACATCGATGAGGGTCTGAACCGCCTGATCAACACCCTGGCCGAGCTCGCCCGCTTCGACGCCCAGCGGCTGGCAGACGTCCTGCTGGCCCGCCTCGGCGTGGTCGGTGGCGCCCCCGACGACATCGCCTTGGTCACCATCCGGCTGTGAGGCGCCGGGGCCGCCGTGGCGCGGCTTCCCCCGGGCCGCTCCGGACGCCCCACCACCCCGCGGCGCCGCCCGGCACCGTGGGGCCGGTGCCCGGTGGAGATGCGCCAGGGCGACACCCCTGCAACCGTGGAGGCAGGTATGGCACTCTCTGCGGCGAGGCGAGCATGAGCAGAAGCAAGAGCAAGAGCCGAAGCGGACGCAAGGCCGTCACCGGGTGGACCACCTTCGCCGCGGTGCTCCTGGTGTTCGCGGGGGCCATGACGATCCTCGCGGGAATTTCGGCCATCGCCCACGACGACATCTTCCTCGCGACCCGGAACTCCCTCTTCTCGTACAGCGAGACGGGCTGGGGCTGGATCCATCTGATCCTGGGGATCGTGATCTTCCTGGCCGGCTGTGCCCTCTTCAACGGAGCGGTATGGGCACGGATCATCGGTGTGATCCTGGCGGGGCTCAATGCGGTGGCCAACTTCCTGTGGATTCCGCACTACCCGCTCTGGGCCCTGACGCTCCTGGCCATGAACATCGCCATCATCTGGGCGCTGTGCGCCGGTGACCGGCGCTCGGTGGCCTGAACCCGGCACCGGACCGCGCGCCCCGACCCTGCCTGACGGCCCGCCCCGGCACCGGAGTTGGTAGGGCCGCCCCTCTCCCCGGACGCTGACGGTCGGGCTACGCCGGCTCGGGCGCCGGGCTGCCGTCGTGCCCGGCCCCGCGGCGTACCCGGTCGAGCAGACCGGCGGGGTCCGGCTCGGCCTGCAGGCCACGGAGCAGCAGCAGCCACAGGTCCTGGAGGTGCTCCTCGATGTGCCGGCGCCCTTCCAGGGCCTCGGAGACGGTGTGCAGCCCGAAGAAGGCGCAGACCACGCTGTGGGCACCGGCGGAGGGCGACACCTCGGGGGCGAGTTCGCCGTTGTGGGCGGCCGCTTCGAGCAGGTGGGTGACCGCTTCGATCCAGCCGAGGAACGGGGTGGGCAGCTGGGCGTCGATCGCCTTGCGTTCGGCCCACAGACGGGCACCGGCGCGGACCACGATGTCGTCCCGGAACGCCCGGGCCACCCCGAAGCTGAGGCCGACGAGGTTCTCCAGTGCGGGCCGGTCCGGGTCCCGGTAACGGGAGATCAATTGCGGCCAGGTGGCGAAGTGCTCCTCGACAATGGCGAGGGCGAGCTTCTCCTTGCTGGCGTAATGGAAGTAGATCGCACCGCTGGTACGTCCGGAGTGCGCGCTGATATCGCTGATGCTGGTACCGGCGTACCCCCTCTCGTCGAACAAGCGCGCCGCCGCCTCCAGCAGGTCCCTGCGCGTCGCCTTGGCCCGGATCTGCACACACACCTCAGAATTCGTTCCTGTGCCGGCTGCCGGAAATCTACCGCGCTACGCCACCCGACATTCACGGGTGCACATGTTCGAATTTCGATATTCCCTGGTCATATGAGTACCGCGACTGCCGGCACCGCCGGAAAGAGTGAGCCGCTCGACCGGTCCCGCACCGTCGAGCGGGAGCTGGTGCACCGGACCTCGGTGGCAGAGGTCCTCCTGACGGATGCCCGCCCCACGGGCACGCCGCATGTCTTCGCGGCGGCGGCGTCCTGGCCACGGGCCCATCCGACGTTCCCCCGTGACGGCTCGCAGCGGCACAGCCCCCTGGTCCTGGTGGAAACGCTGCGTCAGCTCGGCCTCTACCTTCCGCTGCGGTTCTACGCCGTCCCGGAGACATTCCACGCGGTCATCACCGACCTGCACTTCGGCATCGCACCGGACGCCGAACCGCCGGCCGGCTCCGGCGCCACCGAGATCACCTGCGAAGCACGGGTCGGCGGGGTGTGGCGGGAACCGGACGCGTCCGCCGTCGGGCTGCGGCTGGACGTCGAGTTTTCCGCCTCGGGGGTGGCCTTCGGGCGGGGCGGCGGGGGCGTGCGATTCCTGGCCGACGCGCCGTACGAGGCGCTGCGCGCCCGGGCCGCGGGCCGTGCGGCGCCGGCCCACCACCCGGCAGGGGCGCACCGTCCGCCGCCGGCGGAGCTGGCGGTGAACCATCCGCAGGACGTGGTACTCGCCGTGGACCGGGACGGGCCGTTCGTCTCCCCGGCCGATCCGCTGCACCCGTTCCTCTTCGACCACCCCAGCGACCACGTGCCGGGAATGGTGCTGCTGGAGGCGGCGCGGCAGGCGGCGGCCCACCGCAGCCGGGGCGCGCTGGCCCGGCCGCGCGCCGGCCGGCTCCGGGCGACCCGGTTCACCGAACCCGACCCGCCCGCGCGGGTGTGGTGCATCCCGCACCACACCACCTGTGTGTTCCGCATCGTCCAGGGAGGCACACGGACGGCGTACGGCACCCTCAGCTATCAATAAAGCCTAAAATATGGACATTCGGGAACCTGTTGACCCCGTCAGGTGGCCGTCCGTAACGTAACGATCGTTATTTTCCGCAGAGCGCGCCAAGCCTCCCCTGTGTGAGAGCCGCCCTCTGCCGGAGACCCCCAGCCCGGTGCCCGACGCCTGTGAACCGACGCTGCCACGCCGTGCATGCGACCGGACCCGTCGCCGCCCACCGGGCCCATCGGAACGGAACTTCGGATGACCGCACATCGCATCCTCTCCTGGACCCCCGCCGCCGTGGTGTTCGACTGCGACGGCACGTTGATGGACACCGAACGGCACTGGCAGGACGCCCGCGACCTGGTGCTGCACAGCTTCGGCTGCACACCCACGGCGGAGTTCTCCGAACAGAGCCGGGGACTCCACTACACCGAATGCGGGCGCATGATGGCCGAGATGGCCGGGCGCCCGGAGCTGACCGCCGCGATGACGGAGACGCTGCTGGAGAACTTCCGGGACCTGGTCGCGGCGAACCCCACGACCATGCCCGGCGCGCCCGAACTCGTGCACTCGACGGTGCAGTTCGCCCCGCTGGCGGTGGCCAGCAACTGCCCGCGGGAGGTCGTCGAGTCCTGCCTGACCGTGGCCGGCCTCCGGGACTGCTTCCAGCACATCGTGGTGCCCGACGCCGACACCAAGCCGAAGCCGCACCCGGACGTCTACCTCACCGCCGCCCGGCTCTGCGGCGTGGATCCCGGGGAGGCACTGGCCGTCGAGGACTCCACCTGCGGCGTCCAGGCCGCCACCGCCGCGGGCCTGCGGGTGCTCGGTGTCGGCCCGCAGCCCAGCGAGGACGACACGGCGGCGGCCGACTGGTGGGTCGGCTCGCTGGAGGAGCCCGCCGTACAGGGGTGGGCGGGGGCCCGGATCCCCGCCCAGAGCGCCGGCCGCGCCGGGCCCGGGGTCCCCGTCATCTGACGCGGAGGGCCGCCGGCTGAGGGACCGGGACCCCGGCCCGGCACCGCCCCCGCCGCCGGTGCGGTCAGGGCGTCACCGGCGGCACCTCAGCGGAGGTACTCCTCGATCACGTCGGCACCGCGGGCGGCGCCGCCGCACTCCCTGACGACCTTGCGCATCCGGTCGAGGTGGGCGCGGACCGCGGAGTCGGAGGCGACGCGGGTGACCGCGGCGCGCAGCGATGCGGCGGTCACCGTGGCGGCGTCCAGCCGCTCGCCGAGCCCGAGTTCCGCCACCCGACCGGCGTTGGCGGCCTGCTCGGGCATCTGCGGGACGGCGATCAGCCCGACGCCGTAATACAGCGCCTCCATGGTGGAGTTCATCCCGGTGTGGGAGACGAACGCGGCGGCCTGCCGCAGCACGGCGGGCTGCGGGAAGCGGGGGCGGACGTCGAAGCCGGGCGGGATCTCCCCCAGCTCGGCGGGGTCCAGATCGCCGACGCTCATGGCCACCTGATAGGGGCCGTCACGGAACGCTTCGATGCAGGAGCGGTAGAACTCCGGCCGGTCGTTGAAGACCGTACCCAGCGAGATGAACAGCAGCGGTGCCTCGGGGTCGGCCGGCGACCACGGTTCGGCCTCCCGGCTGCCCAGCGAGGGGCCTATGAAGTGGAAGCGTTCATCGAAGGTGTCCCCCGCGGGCTGGAACTCCCGGGGTATGAACACCAGGTTCAGCTTCTCGGTCACGTCCATGAGGTTCGCCGGGTCGAGCGGGACGCCGTACGCGGCGGAGAACTCCGCGCAGTCCGCGGCGAGCGCGTCCACCAGGGGGTTCTCGCCGTCGGCCCCCTGACCGAACTCGGCGAACAGGGAGAACGACTCGTTCGAGGCGAAGTTGGGGATGCACCGTACGGCGGGCAGGCCCAGGTCCTCGGCGACCACCCGGCCCGCCCAGTTCATCGTGTCGTAGCAGACGGCGTCCGGCCGCTCGGTGCGGCAGTGCTCCCGCAGGACCGGGTAGGCCTCCCGCATCGCCGCGAAGATGCGGCGCATGAAGCCGCCGAGGACCTCGGGATCGATCTCGCGGGGCACCTCGCCCATCTCCATGACCGGGAGTTCCACCCAGCGTGCGCCGGCCGCGATGACCGCCTCGGAGTGTTCCGCGCTGGTGGCGTAGTCCACCCGGTGTCCGCGCCGTACGAGTTCTTCGACCAGCGGCAGCGTCGGGTTGATGTGCCCGTGACCGGCAAGTGCCATGAATAGGAGGTGTTTTGGCATATCACCGATCGTACCGAGCGGGCACCTGCACTCCTTGATCGCCCCGGCGGACGGGGCGAGGTCCCGCCCCCAACGGAGTTGCCGCCGGCAGCGTGATGGGACAGTCTCCGTACGTGATCGAATTGCAGGTACTGACAGCGGACGACTGGCGCACCTGGCGCACCCTGCGGCTGGCCGCGCTCGCCGAGGCGCCCTACGCCTTCGGGTCCACCCTCGCCGACTGGCAGGGTGCGGGCGACCGGGAGGAGCGGTGGCGCGGCCGGCTGGCCCTCCCCGGCTCCCACAACCTCCTCGCCCTCCTGGACGGCGAGCCGGCCGGGATGGTCAGCGGCGTCCCGGGCCCGCGGGACGGCGTCGTCGAGCTCATCTCGCTGTGGGTAGGTACCGCCGCGCGCGGACGCGGCGTGGGGGACCGTCTGGTCGAGGCGGTGCTGGCGTGGGCCGAGCAGGCGCGGGCGCAGGCCGTACGCCTGGCCGTCACACCGGTCAACACGCATGCCACGGCGCTCTACCGCCGGCATGGCTTCACGGACACCGATGAGCTTGGCGAGGTGCTGCCCGACGGGTCCCGGGAGCGCGTCATGGAGCGGCGCCTCTCCCCCGGCCGGAACGCGCAGGGCACCGTGCCGTCGCTGCCGGCGGACTGAGGCCCGGCGGTGCCGTCGCCGTCGGCCGGGCGCCGGGTGGGGCCGGAAGGGCCGCACCCGGCGGGCCGGGCGTGGTTCAGTCGAGCTTGCACGCTTCGGAGGCGGGCTGGTCCTTGGCGAGGAATATCGTCTGGGCCATCATCTTGTAGCCGCTGATGCGCTCGCGGAAGGTCTCGATGGACTCCTCGGGGTGGACCGAGTCGATGACGGCGTTCGGGCCGTGCGCGTTGAACTGGTGGCTGACGCCGCGGGGGATCTGCATGTCCGCCCAGGAGTTCTCCGGGACGACCAGGTTGTAGCGGGTGCGGTGCACGCCGTCAGGGGCGTCGGGTGCGGCGTCCTCGAACGTCTCGGGGGCGAACGGCGTGACGCCGTCGATGTGGGTCACGTCGATGGGCGAGAGGCTGGACACCCGGATGCGGGTCCCGGGGCCGGTCATCATGCGGACGAACCGCAGTCCGGTGTGCAGATGCATCCGGGAGCAGATGTCACGGTCGATGACGTCGTAGAAGTCCATGAGGTAGCGGTCCGCGAAGAACCCGTCGAAGGGGGCGTCGAGCATGTAGACGTCGCCCTCCTCGAAGGTCTGGGCGCGCTGGATGCCGTCCGTGTCCTTGGTGGTGGCCGCGGGGGCGCGGTGCGCGGCGCGGACCACCCCGCACAGGGCGGTGGTGACGGCGAGGGCGATCTCGGCGGGCAGCTGGATGACGGGGGTGACCTGACATCGGCCGGGGTCGTGGAAGTCCACCACGTCGTGGACCTCGTTCTCGTCGTCGGGAGTGAGCTTCATGAACTCGGACATGCGGACTCTCCTTGTGCGATGGGTGCAGTGCGGGGGCGGTGCCGGCCGGGTCCGGCCCGGGGGATGCGGGGGCTCTCGGGGCGGGGCTGGGCATGCGAGGCGGGGGGGCACCGGAGGGAGCTGCCGGGTTCCGTCTTGCATCGGTGACCCTCAACTTGCCTACCGGGAGGTGGACTTCACGGCTCGATAGATGGTGCGGCACGGCGTCGGCGTCCTGGAGCAGGAGCCCGACTCGCACTTGACGTAGGACGTCTCGATGTCGTGCTCCGCCAGGACGAGTCCGGCGCTCTTGAGGGCGGCGGCGATGTCGTCCGGTCCGTAGTAGCGGCTGCGCAGGGTCTGGTCGACGCGCTGCGGCCGGCCGTCCTGTTCGAGGACGCCGGAGACCCGGAGCATGCCGGTGCCGGAGTCGGCGTCCCAGACACCGCGCTTGACGATCACGGCCTGGGCCTCGTCGAGGAGGGTGAGGTTGTCCCAGTGGCGGAAGTGCGAGGTCTCGAAGACGTCGAACAGGAACTGACCGCCGTCCTCCAGCGCCTCGCCGACGCGGGTGAAGCAGCGCTCCAGATCGCCCGGGGCGTCCAGGTGGTTGAGGGCGCCGTCCAGGCAGACGACGGCGTCGACCGGCTGGGGCACGGAGAAGTCGCGGGCATCCTGCTCGGACAGCCGCAGGTGCCCCGAGTCGAGCAGGCCGCCCAGCTTGCGCCGTGCCACGCCGAGCATGCCCGGGGAGCGGTCCACCCCGGTGACCGTCCAGCCCTCGTCGCAGAGCACCTCCGCGGTGATGCCGGTGCCGCAGCACAGGTCCAGCACGGAGCGGATGTTTGGAGCCGACTCGCGGAGGAACGCGGCGAGCCGGGGTGAGTAGTGGCGGACCCAGCCGGTGTAGTAGCTCTCGAAGAAGGCGGAGAACTCAGGTGTGTAAAAGGTCATCGCGCTGACACCTTTCGGGGAGGGCACGCGGGGCGTGCGCGGAACGGGGCGGGAGCGGCGGACCGGTGACGGTTCCCGGTGCGGTCATCGCGCGGCCGCCCGGGTGAACTCGAAGGCCGGCACCGAGCGTTCCATCCGGATGGCGAGGCGGTCGGTGCCCACGGGGGCCAGGGCGATCGGGCCGGGGTCCGCCGGGCAGACGGTGAACAGGGTGCCGTTCCCGGCACGCCGGACCGCGCCCGTGAGGGGCCCGTACCGGAACACCGCGCCCGGGCCGGAGGCGTTCGGCTCGATGCGGGCGAAGCCGAAGCCGGGGTGGTGGTACGTGCCCGGCAGCGCCTCCAGGGAGGGCAGGTCGGCTACCCGACCCGATGCGGGGCCGGCCATCCGCTCGGGCTCGCCCGCGGGCAGCCGGTGCTCCCTGCCGCGCTCATGGCCGTCGTCGATCGCGTCGATCAGCGAGAAGGCCACGGCACAGCGGAAGCAGCAGTGGGCGCGGCCCGGGGAGTGGCGCACCCCGGTGTTGCAGAAGACGTTGACGGCCAGGTCGCGGTCGGGCAGCAGCACCGTCATCCCGCGCAGCGCACCGACGCTGCTGCTGTGGACCAGGGCCGGCTCGCCCCGGTAGCGGCCGACCAGCCAGCCGTAGCCGTAGCCGTCGGCCTCCACGCACGCCGGATGGTTGGCTGAGAGGGTGGGGGCGGGCATCCGGGGGGTGCGCAGCTGCGCCAGGACGCGGTCGTCGAGCAGGCGTTGGCGGCTGCCGTGCCCGAAGAGGTGGAAGCGGAGCAGGGCGACCATGTCCGCGGGGCTCGCCCAGACGCCGGAGATCACGTCGGAGAGGCCGGACAGCCGCACCGGGCCGGTGTCGGTGAGGCCGCCGGTTCCGTCCGGTTCGCAGGCGTGGGCGAGGTCGCCGGACGGGCCGGGGCGGCGGCCGCGCACGCCCAGCTCGGACAGGATGTCGCCGAGGAGCCGGTCCCAGGGCCGGCCGGCGGTCTCCTCGGCGATGTGGCAGGCGAGCACGTACGCCAGGTCGCTGTAGGAGAACCGGTCGCCGCCGGGCGGGCGGACGGTGACGAGGTGCGGCAGCCGGCCGCGGGCCGCTTCTCCGGGCGAGGTGTCCGCGCACCCGGCCAGCAACAGGTCGTAGGAGGGCAACCCCGAGGAGTGGGTGAGCAGTTGGGTGAGGGTGTAGCCGTCCCGCGGGGCGCCCTGTGGCAGCACGGTGGTCAGGTGGCCGGTGTCCCAGCCGGTCAGCCCCTGCGCCACGAGCCGGGCGAGTTGGGCGGCGATCACGCTCTTGGTGAGCGAGCCGAGGGGGAAGAGGGTGTGCGGGGTCAGCGGGGCGCCGGTGGACAGGTCGCGGGTGCCGTCGGTGAACACGGCCGCCTCGTCGCCCCGTACGACGGTGACGCCGACGCCCGGCACCTGCCAGGCCTCCCGCAGGGCGGTCAGGCCCTCGGCCAGGCGGTCGGCGCCGCGGAGGGGGGCGGCCGGGCCGCGCACCGGGCGGGTCGTCCCGCTTCCTGAGGGCCGGGTCATCGCTGCCCAGGGCGCGCTGCGCCGTTCAGATCGACCGCCGGGTGGTCCTCCCGGACGACGCTCTCGCAGTGCTCGACGAGGGCGTCAAGGGTGCCGTCGAGGTAGAGCGCCTCGACCGAGGGTTCCACCGCGAGGCGCGCTCCGATGCGGTCGAGCATCACGATGGCCTGCATCGAGTTGCCACCGATCTCGAAGAAGTCCTCGTCGCGGCGGGGCTCTTCGGGCCGTGGCAGGCCGAGCGCCTCGATCCACTCCTCGGTGACGACGGCCCGGACGGGTGCCGCCCCCTCCGGGGGCGGGGTGTGATGGTCGGTCATGCCAGCCTCCCGTGCTGGTGTCCTGCAGTGCCCCGGTCGGGGGCATCGTCGGCCGCGGCGGTGCCGCCGCGGTGGTGCACGCCGTGGGCGTCGGGTGGGGTGCGGCCGTGCATCAGCCCGGCCCGCCTCCGGAGAAGGGGGTCCTGCCCAACCGGTCGGCGAGCCGGGCGCCGAGCAGGCCGGCGAGGACCTGGCCGGTCAGCGGTGACCACTCCTCGCGAACGGTCCTGGCGACCGGCACGGTGTGCCAGGCGGTGCCGGTCAGCGCGGTGTCGTCCGGCGCGGCCACCGCGATCACCCGGCGCCCGCGCTCGGCTGCCGCGGCGGCGAGTTCGGCCGCCCGTGGGTGGCCCAGGCCCGGTGGTGCGAGGACGGCCAGCGGGGCGTCGGCGGGGTCGACGAACCGCTCGATGTGCCAGTACTCCTCGACGTCCTGGGCGTACGCGGCCAGCCCGGCGGCCTCCACCACCTTGGCCGCGGTGTACAGCGCGGTGCCGCCGGCCGGGCCGGTGCCCGCGACGACGAGCGGGACCCAGGGCCGGCCGGCCCCGGTCAGTCGGGCCGCCAGTTCACGGCAGGGCCCGTCGGCGTCGGCCGCGGTGGTGCGGACGGCCTCGGCGGTGGCGGCGACCTCCGCCACCAGGCCGTCCTCACCGGGCCCCTGGCCGGGAAGCGCGCCGCGGGCGCCGCCCAGTCGTACCGCGAGCAGCAGCAGGGTGAGCAGGCTGGCCTGGTAGGTGCGGATGCCCGGGCAGCGTTCGGTCAGGCCGAGCCCGGCGACCACGTCCCGGCCGGCCGCGTCGGCGAGGGCGCTGTCCTCCCGGCCGGTGACCGCGAGGGCCGGGAAGCCGTGGGCGCGGGCGCGGTGCACGGTGGTCACCAGCCGGGGGCTGCTGCCCGAGGCGGAGACCGCCACCACGAGGGTGGCGGCGTTGCGGTGCGCCGGGCCGAGCATGCCGTAGTCGAGGAACTGCTGGGTGCTCAGCGCTTCGCAGGGAAGGCCGGCGAGGCGTTCGAAGGCCAGCTCGGAGGCGCGGCCGGCGTGGTGGGAGTCACCGCTGCCGACGAGGACGGCGCGCCGCAGGGCGTCGCAGGGCACCGTCTGCAGTGCCGCTCCCGCCCGGGCGGCCACCGGTCCGGTCAGGACCTCGATGTCGGCGGCGAGCGCGGCGGACTGCCGCAGCATGGTGCCGGTGGCGTACATGGGTGTCCTCCAGACTGTCAGAGGGAGGCGCGCAGCACGGGGGCGACGCGTTCGGCGAAGAGGTCGAGGGTGCGGTGGTCGACCGGTGGCCGCAGGCCGAGGAGGAAGTCCCTCACGCCCAGGCGCAGATAGGGCGTGAGCTGCTCCACGCACTCCTCGGGGGTGCCGAAGACCGCGTACTCCGACAGGTCGTCGGGGACGGTGGCGGCGATCCGTGCCCTGCGCGCGGCCACCTCCCGCCGGTCGTCTCCCAGGACGGCGCGGAAGGTCAGTGAGCCGCGGATCTGCGTGGGGTCGCGGCCGAGGTCGCGGGCGTGTGCGGCCAGCACCTCGCGCTTGGCGGCGTAGGTGTCCGGGGTGGTGACGAGGGTGTTCCAGGTGTCGGCGTGCGCGGCGACGATGCGCAGCAGGTGCCGCTCACCGGATCCGCCGATGGTCAGGGGCAGTCGGCTCTGCACCGGCCGGGGCCGCAGGTGCGCCTCGCGGAGGTGGTAGTGCTCCCCCTCGAAGTCGGCGACCGGCCGCTCCCACAGGCGCCGGATGACCTGGCAGGTCTCGTCCAGCCGGCGCAGCCGCTCGGCGGCCCGCGGGAAGGGCATCCCGTACTGGGCGTGGCCGAGGTCGAACCCGCCGGCGCCCAGGCCGAGTTCGACCCGGCCACCGGAGATGTGGTCGATGGTCGAGGCGATGTTGGCGAGCAGGGCGGGGTGGCGCCAGGAGGCGGCGGAGACCAGGATCGCGCAGCGGACGCGGCGGGTGCGGGCGGCGAGGGCGGCCAGCAGGGTGGGGCCCTCGAAGCAGGGGCCGTCGGGCCCGAAGAGGTGGGGCCGCAGGTGGTCGAAGACGGAGACCCAGTCGTAGCCGGCGTCCTCGGCGCGCTGCCACAAGTCCAGGACGTCGTCGAAGGTCTGGTACTGCTGTCCGGAGTGCACACCGCAGCGGACGGTGTCCTCGTGCCCTCGCATCTCTCCACGCCTTCCGTGCGGGGTACTGGTGTCGACGGGTACCGGGGCGCTGGGCTCACCGGTCGAGCGGCCGCTGGAGGTGGACGCGGCGCAGCGGGCCGTCCGCCTCCACGACTCCGTGCGGGACGAAGCCCAGCCCGGTGAGCAGCGCCACGCTCTTGCGCAGGTCGGGGTTGGCCTCCGCGCGCAGTACGTCGGCCCCGGCGGAGCGGGCGGTCTCGCAGGCCCTGCGCACGCACCTCATGCCCAGCGTGGCGTCGCGGCGGGCGGCGTCGGGGTGGACGGCGAGGCGCTGCAGGTACATCGGCAGACCGGCCGGCGGGAAGACGTCCGGGCCGCGGCGGTACGGGGGGTGGTCGGTCAGTGTGAACATCGCGACCGGGGTGTCCCCGCGGCGCAGCAGGTGCACGGCGCGCGCGGCGACCAGTGCGCGGCTGCGATCGAGGTTCCGCTGGGGAACCGGCAGGTCGTACTGCTCGGCGTGGTGGGCGTCGGAGGCGCACAGCAGCGCGTGAACCTCCTCGGCGCTGTCGGCCCGCTCCCAGGTGAGGGCCGATTCGGGGTGCGAGGTCATAGCAGAAGCCGTTCGTGTGGGGGTGGGGGGAAGCTCCGGGGTGGGTGGGGCGGTCAGCGGACGGAGAACGCGTAGCGGGTGGTGGCGGTGTAGGTCTGTCCGGGGTCGAGCCGGGCGGAGGGGAAGTCCGGGCGGTTGGGTGCGTCGGGCCAGGCGGAGGGCTGCAGGCACAGTCCGGCGCGGGGCGGGGTGAGGCCGTCGCCGCTGTAGACGCCCAGGCCGGTCTGGTCGGTGGTCAGGCGCAACTGCCGCCCGGATTCCGGGTCGTGGAGGTCGGCGGCCCAACTGCCGGCGTCGGACAGGACGTAGAAGTTGTCCAGGCGCCGGCTGCCGAGGGGGTCCGCACCGGTGAGGTGGAGTGCGGTGCCGGCGACCGGGGCGGGCGGTCCGGGCAGCGGGACCTGGTCCTCGTCGAAGCGCAGGACGCGGGCGGCGTTGAGGGCGACGTGGTGCCCGTCGACGGGCCGGTGGGCGTCGGCGCCGGCGAGGTTCCAGAAGGCGTGGTTGGTGAGCCCGACGAGGGTGGGGGCGGTGGTGGTGGCCCTGAATCCGATGGTCAGGGCGGGCGTACGGTCGAGCCGGTAGACGGTCTCGGCGTGCAGGTCGCCGGGGTAGCCCTGGTCGCCAGCGGGGCTGTGCACGGCGAGGGTGAGGGTGACGTGGTCGCCGGTCCGCTCGGTGGTGGCGGTCCACACCAGGCGGTCGAATCCGTGGGTGCCGCCGTGGAGGTGGTGTGGCCCCTCGTTGCGGTCCAGTGTGTGGCGGGTGCCGTCGAGGGTGAACGTGCCGTGGGCGACGTTCCGGCAGAACCGGCCGACGGTCGCGCCCACATAGGCGTTGGTGGCCCGGTCCTCGTAGGCGGCCAGGGTGGGTAACCGGTGGACGACGTTGTCGGTGCGGCCGTCGCGTCCGGGGGTCCGGACCTCTACGAGGGTCGCCCCGTAGGTCCAGACCACCACTTCCGTTCCCTCGCCATTGCCGAGTGTATAGGCGTACACCGGAACGGCCGGCTGTCGCGTATTTCCAGCAGTTATTCCCACGAACTCGCTGCGTATGTACAAGAGTCCCTCACAGGCGACAAGGAAGAGCTGTGCGATGAGCCGCTGGAAGAGGATCCTGCGCTCTTTCACGCATCGCGCGGGGATTGCGACGCATGGTGCGTCACCCGCCGCAAGTGTTCATCAAGTTCACGAACGCGCTCGTAGTCGACCGAGGCGTGGTGGCGACGCTACCCGATCCCCGGAAGGACCGGAAGGCTTTCCTCTGCATATTCCGATCTTGCTCGGATGGCCCGCATCCAACAGCCACCTTTCGGTCAGTCGGCATGCTCGTTTGCGCCATCCCGGCGGTCATTCCCACCCCGCACGGTTTCTCCCTTCCCACGGCTACACTTCGCCAACTCGCCATCACAGCAGACCCGGTACGCCCTGCCCCTTCAAGGGAATCGCCGGGGTGCGCCGGCTATCCCCGACAGGGCGCGCCGGAGGGGGCAGGGAGGGGCACGGGAGGGAAGACGGAAGAACCGGCTCCGGGGTTGCCTCTGCTGCCGCCCGGCTCCCACCAGCCCAAATCGCGCCGTTCCAGGGCTCGTTGACGGTTACAGCTATTGACAAGAGCGGTAGGTCCTATGGAAGGTGGCCCTGCTATCCCGCGTAAGTCAGTTAGGGGACGCACACATTGAGCAGCGGCTGTTTTGCCGAACGAAAGGCAGATCAACACTTAGCCCTCCGCCATGAATTACTGGAGACCGATGCCGCAGTAACACTTCAGCCCCATGTGCACCTTCGTCCCGACGTCGGGACGGACGTTGTCACCGCGTTGCTCCGCGCACACCTCACGGCCGATGGTTATGCTCTCCTGCAGCTCGACGAGCCTTTGTCGACCTCCGATTTCGTTACCGCAGGAAAGACACTCGGCGATCCGATGCCGGAGACCGATGCGGCGGTCCTGCCGTATGTCGAGCACGGCATCATGCTCAATTTGACAGCGGATGCGGGGCGTACCTCAGACGCCTCCCTGCAACCCTTCGCCACGAACTTCCTGACCTTGCACACCGAAGGCAGTACCCGGCCCGCGGACCGGCAACCCCGGTACATCGTGCTGATGTGCTGCGAACCGGGGTACGGCACGGCCGCCCGTACCGTCCTGGTGCCCATGGCCGAGGTCCGCCGGCGCCTGTCGACGCGCGACGCCGACCTGCTCTCCCGGGTCCGCTATCGTGACGCCGCCGCGATGCCACCGCTGCTGCGGGACGTCGGCGGTTGCCCGGTCTTCTCCTTCCGCGACTTCCACACCCAACCCCTGGAGTGGGTGCTGGACGGCGAGGAGGCCGAGGCCGGCGAGGTCGACCCGGCGTTGCGGCGCCTGCTCACCGCGATGTACCGCCCCGCCGGCTCCCGTGCCGTCGAGTGGCAGCGCGGCATGCTGCTGGCCGTCGACAACCACCGCTTCTTCCACGGCAGAACCGCGGGTGACGGCCGTGTCCCGGAGACCCCGAGGCACCTCAAGCGCCTGCGTCTCCTCGGGGGATGACGCCTTCCCGCGCTCCGGTACGCCACCCCTCACCTGCCCCCATGCGACAGACCATGGAGCCCTCAGTGGAACTCTTCCCCCACTCGTTACCACAGCGATGTTTCAGCGTCCCGCCCGAGGCGGTGCAGAGCGCGGGCGCGGCGAGCCTCCTCGACGGCGGCGGCCCGCGCTTCCTGTCCGATGTCGACGAGCGGATGCTCAGCGTCTTCGACCGGGCGGCTGATCCCGAGGATCCGTTCGAGCTCTGCCGCCTGTGGCTGGGCCGGGTGGACGCGGAGTCGGGTGCGCACGCCACCCGCCCCTGGCTGGCCGAGCAGTGGCGGGCCAGCACGGTGCGGCGGAGCATGTCGCCGGAGGAGGTGCTGACGTCACGGGCGACGGTGCGGTTCGTCAAGGAGCTGTTCAACTTCTTCTTCCGTGACGACCTCTACGGCGACCTGCGGTCGGACGACCACCTGATGCTGTCTGGGGGTGCGGTGGACGAGGAGGAGTGGGGGCTCCCCGAGGTCCTCAAGGAGTGCATCCGCTACGCACTGGACCGGGACTGGTACGGCTACTCCGACTCCTGCGGTCGGGTGCAGGCACGGGAGGCGGTGGCCGCGTACGAGAGCGCCCGGATCCCCGGCGTCAGCTACGACGCGGGCAATATCGCCCTCACCATGGGCGGCACGGTGGCGATCAGCACCCTGGCCGACTTCATCGTCTCCCGGTCCGGTCCCGCGTCCGCTCCCGCGCTG
Organism: Streptomyces sp. NPDC020742; assembly: GCF_040641675.1. NCBI lineage: Bacteria > Bacillati > Actinomycetota > Actinomycetes > Kitasatosporales > Streptomycetaceae > Streptomyces > Streptomyces sp. NPDC020742. The sequence continues at coordinate 352,678 of NZ_JBFAEA010000002.1, read as the reverse complement.
TGCGCCACGCCCAACTACCCGCCGCTGGTGGAGTCGATCGCCTGCCGTACCGCCACCCGCCTGGTGCCGCTGCCGGCGCAGGACGGCCGGATGTCGGTGGAGCCGCTGCTGGCCGCGCTGTCGCCGGACACCCCGCTGGTGATGCTCCAGACGGCGGCCAACCCCACCGGCGCCGGTGTGGCGGAGGAGGACCTGGTCCGGCTGCTGAACGCGCTGTCACCGTCGACGCTGATCCTGCTGGACGAGTGCCACGAGTGGCTGGGGCCGCGAAGCGCGATGTCGCCCGCCCGGGCCGCCCGTAACGTCATCCGCGTCTCCAGCCTCTCCAAGCACTGGTCGGCACCCGGCATCAAGGCCGGCTGGATCACCGCGGACCGCGCTCTGATCGCCGAGTACTACGAGTACGCCTCCACGCACTTCGGCGGCCCGCCGTCCTTCTTCTACACCCTCATCGAAGTGCTGGCCCGGATGGAGCGCTGGCGGGTCACCGGTGTGCGGGCCGTCGGCACCGAGCAGGTGCGCGAGTTCGAGGCGTCGTACGGCCTGACCGTGGACCGGCTGCAGGACGCCTACCTCAACTACGCGTCCGAGCGGGAGGCCCGCGAGCAGAGCCTGCTGCTGTTCCGCGACGCCACGCACGCCCGCCTGTCGGAGTTCGCGACGGTCGTCAAACCCCGCTACTCGATCAACACCGCGGTGCAGCTGCCCGGTTGGGACGACTCCTACCGGTGCTTCCGCGACCTGCTGCGGGAGACCGGGGTGTCCACCTACCCGGGCATCCTCAACTTCTGCTTCTCCGGCGGCGCGGTCCGGCTGACCTCAGCCCGCAGCTGGCGGGACATCGACGCCGCCGTCGACCGGCTGGAGGCCTATGCGGGGCGGGACGCGGTGCGCCATGGCTGACTTCCCGCGCCGGGGCGGCAGCACCGTCCTCGGCATGATCCACCTCCGGCCGCTGCCCGGCACCCCGTTCCATCAGGACGGCACCTTCGACGAGACGCTGGCGAGCGCCGTGCGGTCGGCCGTCGCGCTCGAACGGGGCGGGGCGGACGGCGCTCTGGTGCAGACCGTCGACCGGGTCTACAGCGTGGCCGACGAGTCCGATCCGGCCCGTACGGCCGCCATGGGGCTGATCGTCGACGCCGTCAACCGGGCCACCGGGGACGGCTTCCACGTCGGGGTGCAGATGATGCGCCAGGCGGTCAGCGCATCGCTGGCGGTGGCGAAGGTGGCCGGCGGCTCCTTCGTCCGGGTCGGTGCGCTGGTCGGGCAGACGCTCTCCGCGCACGGCATGGTCACCCCCGACCCGCTGCACATCATGGAGTACCGCCGGAAGATCGCCGGCGAGGGCATCGGCCTCATCGCCGACATCGACTCCATGCACTTCTCGTGGTTCGGCGGTGGCAAGAGCACCGCGGAGGTGGCCCGGGCCGCCCGGGGTGCGGGGGCCGATGCGGTCGCCCTGTGCCACCGGGACGACGACACCACCCTGCGCATGATCGACGCGGTCCGCGCCGCCGCCCCGGACCTGCCGGTCATCCTCGCCGGGCACACCCACCACGGCAACGCCGCGCGGCTGCTGGCGGCGGCCGACGGCGCGTTCGTCGGCAGCTGCCTGGAGCGCGAGGGCTGGGGCAGCGAGATCGACGCCGCGCGGGTCGAGCAGTACATGGACGCCGTACGCCGTGCACCGCGGTGACTCCCCCGGCTCCGGCCCCGACCCCGACCCCCACACCATGTCTCCGTACGCGTCCCGCCCGGCCCGGGCCGCGCAGCACGAGGGGAGCCCCGCCATGACCGACCGGCCGCGACCTGGCCCGCCCCTGCCCCTGGAGCGGTTCCTCGCCACCGTGGCGGACCGGCCCGACGCCGTGGCGGTCGAGGACGGCGGGCTCCACCTGACCTTCGCGGAACTGGCGGAGCGCAGCGCCACGGTGGCGCGGCACCTGCTGGCCCGTGGCCTCGCCGCGGACTCCGTCGTCGGGCTGTGCGTCCCGCGCTCGGCGGACTTCATCGCCGCCGCGCTCGGGGTGCTGCGGGCGGGCGGCGCCTTCCTGCCGCTGGACCCGTCCTACCCCGCCGAACGGCTGCGCCACCTGGTGGCGGACAGCGGCACCGGCGTCGTCCTGACGGCCGGTGGCGCCACCGCACACCTGCCGGACGACCTGTTCCCGGTGCCCCGCACGGACTTGCCACCGGTGGACGCCGGACCGGCCCCCGGCACCGACGGGCCGCTGCCTGCGGTCCCCGCCGACCGGCTCGCCTACGTCATCTACACCTCGGGGTCGACCGGCCGGCCCAAGGGCGTACCGGTCGAACATGGCGCGCTGGCCTGGCTCCTGGGCGGCCTGGAGGAGGCCGGCGCCATCCGGCCGGGGGCTGCCCGGGTCGGCTGGAGCGCCAGCCCGTCCTTCGACGCCTCGCTCCAGCAGTGGGTCCGCGTCTGCCGAGGCGACACCGTGGTGATCGTGGACGATCTGGCACGCCGCATCCCGCAGCGGCTGGTGCAGGCGGTCACCGGCTCCCGGCTGACCGACCTCGACCTCACGCCCAGCCTGGCCGAACTGACCGCCGACCGGCTGGCCCGTGCCCTGCCCGAGGGCTCCGGGCTCCGGCTGTGGGTGGGCGGCGAGCCCGTCTCCCCGGCGCTGTGGCACACCCTCGCCGGCCACTCCGCCGCCGGCCTGCTGGACGCGGTGAACGTGTACGGCACCACCGAGACGACCGTGGACACCCTCTGGGCCCCGATAGCGGGCGAGGTGGCGCCGCACCTCGGGACGCCGCTGCCCGGTCAGACCGTCCGCCTGTTGGACGACGCGCTGCGCCCGGTGCCCACCGGTGACGTGGGCGAGCTGTACGTCGCGGGCCCCACGCTCGCCCGCGGCTACCTCGGCCGCCCCGGTCTGACGGCCGAGCGCTTCCTCCCCGATCTCTGGGCCGGGGACGGCTCGCGGATGTACCGGACCGGGGACCGCGCCCGCCGGACGCCGGAGGGCCGGCTGGAGTTCCTGGGCCGCACCGACCACCAGGTGAAGGTGCGCGGATACCGCGTGGAACTGGGGGAGGTCGAGGCGACGTTGACACAGTGCCCGGGGGTACTGGAGTGCGTGGTGGTGCCCCGTACCCAGGGCGGGGTCGGGGTGCTGGCGGCGTACCTACGTACGGCCGGAGGCACCCGCCTGGAGGAGGTGCGCGGGCATGCGGCAGAGCGACTGCCGGAGTGGATGCGCCCCGCCCGCTACACCGTGCTGCCGACGATGCCCCTGACCCCCTCCGGGAAGGTCGACCGGGTGGCGCTGGCCGCCGCCGAACCCGCTACCGCGCCCGCCCGTGCGCACTGACCGGCGTCGGTACGCCCCGCCGGGCTCAGTCGGTCCACCCGGCACGGGTCCGCAGCGGACCGCCGTACCACCGCTCGATCAGGCGGCGGGCGAGGTAACGCCGGTCCGGCAGCGCCACCCTTCCGGCGCCGACGGCCTCGGCCAGTGCCTCCCGGGTGAACCAGCGGACGGTGGCCATCTCGCTCCCGTCGGCCCGTGCGGCCGGCGAGAGCGCCCGGGCCTCGTACCCCAGCATCAGACTCCCGGGGAAGGGGTGCGGCTCGGTCTCCACACAGCGCACGGCGCCGATGGCCACCCCCGCCTCCTCCGCCGCCTCGCGCCGTACCGCGGCCTCCGCGGTCTCGCCGGGCTCCACGAAGCCGGCGAGCACCGAATACTGGTGCGCGGGCCAGCGGGTGCGGCTGCCCAACAGGCAGCGGTCCGCCGCATCGGTGATCAGCATGATCACGGCCGGGTCGGTGCGCGGGTGGTGCTCGGCGCCGCACGCCGGGCAGCGCCGGAGGTGCCCACCGCTCTCCGGCAGGGTGCGGGCGCCGCAGCGGGCACAGTGGGCGTGGCCGCGGTGCCAGTTCTCCAGGGCTGTGGCGTGCACCAGCATGCCGTGGTCCCGCGCGCCGAGCGGGTGCGCCGCGCCACCGAGGGCCACGACCCGCGCGCCGTCGCCGGGCGGAGCGGGCAACCGCTCGGCGGCGCAGGCGAAGTAGGCCGCTCCGGTGCGGTCGGTACCGAGGAAGTAGCGGTCGCCGTCGGGCGGGCAGTCGTGCACCGGGACCAGCACCAGCCGCCACCCGTCGGGTCCCTCGGAGGCATGGGTCCGGCCGTCGGCGAGCGGCAGGACGCGGGTGGTGTCCGCCTCCCAGGCCGCGCGGAGCCACGCCTCGTCCTCCCTCCGGCCGGCCGCGCGGTCCAGGGGCTGCGCGGAGGGGTCCGCGGGCTTCCCGGGGGCGGTACCGGCGTGCACCGGCCCGCACTCTCCGGACGGGGACGGGTGATTCACATGAGCCTCACTGTGACGGTCCGGGGGCGCTGGTGTCCGGTCCGGGCGGGTGCACCGGGGCCGGTGACGGCGGGGGGTGCCACGGCCATTCGTAGCTGACGTTCCGTCATATCCCGTTCGCCGAACGTAGACCACACCCCAAGGTCCGACAAGACCACTCCCCCTCCCATCCCGACATGAGTGATGATGCTCACAAAACATCCTGAAAACTACCCACCTCCCCTCCCCCGTCCCCAGCCCCTTCCGGACCCCCAGAAAGGCCGATCGCAGTGAACGAGCCCCAAGGGCAGACGCCCGAGTCCTCCCCCACGCCCTCGACGGACCTGCTCCCGGCCGTGCGGGAGGTCGTACTGCGCAACGCCCCCGATCCCGCGCCCCTGGAGGCCGCCGGACCGGACGCGCCGCTCGCGGCACACGGCTTCGACTCGCTGTGCGTGGTACGCCTGCTGGTCGACCTGGAGGAGACCCTCGGGGTCACCTTCCCCTCCGACGCGGTCAGCGCCGAGACGTTCCGCAGCGTGCGCAGCATCACCGACGCCCTCCGGACGGCGGGAACCGGGCCGGCCGCCCCGCCCGTACCGCCCGGCCCCTGACGAGCCACCACAGGTCACACGGGCCACCACCGCCCCAGGCCAGAGCACCGCACCGCACGCACCCCCACAACCCTGACGAGGAACGACATGCACGCCACCCCCGACGAGGACCACCGGCTCGCCCACCGCTGCGCGGAACGGGAGTTCACCGACCGGCTCCCCGTCCACCCGACGATCCCGGAGCTGCTGGCGCACCGGGCCGACCTCGACGGCTCGGCGCCGTACCTCACCTTCCACGGTGCCGACAGGGCCGCGACGACCCTCAGCTACCGCGGCACCCTCCGGCTCAGCCGCCGCCTCGCGGCATGGGCCGTACGGGACCTGGGCGCCCGCCCCGGAGACGTCCTCGCGCTCGCCCCCACCAACGAACTCCGGTCGGTCATCGCGGTGTTCGGGCTGCTGCTCGCCGGCTGCTCCGTACTGTCGGTGAATCCGGCCGACCCGGCGGCCCGGATCGCACAGCAGACCGAGGCGCTGGGCGCCACGGCGGTGCTGCGCGCTCCGGACACCACCGCCGACGCATCGGTGCCGTGGACCCTGCTGCCCGACCCGCGGGAGCTGCCAGCGGCCGACGACGCCTGGACCGGGCCGGCCCTCGACCCCGGGGCGGACGCCCTGTACTTCGGCACCTCGGGGTCCACCGCCGCCGCCAAGCTGGTGGCGCAGTCGCACTACAACGGCGCGGTCAACGCCGAGGCCCTGCGCCGGCACCACGGCCTCGGCCCGGGCGACCGGTTCCTGGGCTGTCTGCCGGTCCATCACGTCAACGGCATGCACTTCACCCTCTTCGGCACCCTGGCCGCCGGCGCACACGGCATCCTGCTCCCCGGCTTCGACCCCTTCCGGTACCCGCGACTGCTGACCGCGTACCGGCCGCGGATCGCCAGCGTGGTCCCCAGCATCCTGGAGACCCTGCTGGAGACCTGGCGCTCTCCCCAACTCCCCGCGGAGTTCGAGTACTTCGTCTCCGCTGCCGCGCCGCTGTCCGCGTACACCGCCCGCGCCGTGCACGACCGCTGGGGCGTCCGGGTCCTCCAGGGATACGGCCTGACCGAGACGACCAACTTCTCCACCACCATGCCCCGCGGCCTGTCCGACGCCGCCTACCGCGCCCTCATGCTGGACGGTGACCTCCCCTCGGTGGGCACCGCCCTGTACGGCAACGAGGTGGCGGTGCTCCGCGCGGACGGCGCACGCGCCGAGCCGGGCGAGACCGGCGAGATCTGCATGCGCGGCCACAATGTGATGTCGCGCTACCAGGGGAACCCGGAGGCGACGGCGGAGGCGTTCGCCGGCGGCTGGTTCCACTCCCAGGACCTGGGGTACGAGGTCGTCGAACCGGAGAGCGGACTGCGCTTCGTCGTCATCACCGGACGCGCCAAGAACATCGCCAAGGTGCGCGGCGAGACGGTGTCGCTGGAGGAGATGGAGCGGGCCCTGAAGGCCTTCCCGCCGGTGCGCGACGCCGCCTGCGCCACCGCCCCGGACCGGTTCCTGGGTGAGGTCGTGGTCGCCGCGGTGGCCGTGGCGGACGGCACGACGGACGAGGCGCTGCGGGAGCACCTGGGGCACTCCTTCGACCCGGCGGTGCTGCCGGTCCGCTTCGTACGGATGCCGGCCGTCCCCAGGACCGCCACCGGCAAGGTCATCCGCCCCCGACTGCGCGACCTGCTCGCGGCCGCCGACGAACGTCCGGCGGCCGGCACCGCCCCGCAGCCCTGACCGCAGTCGTGCCCACCGCCCTGACCGCAGATCCGACCACAGATCCGACCGCAATCCTGACCGGCGATTCCATGACCACACGCACCACCCGTATGTCCACCACCGCTGCCGCGACCACCCGCGCCGTCCGCGACACCTTCTCCGGGCTGCCGGCCGCCTTCTGGTGGCTCTGGACCAGCACCTTGATCAACCGGCTGGGGGCGTTCGTCTCCACCTTCCTCGCGCTCTACCTCACCGTGCAGAAGGGCTACTCGGCGTCCTACGCGGGCCTGGTCGCCGCGCTCTACGGGCTGGGGGGCGCGGCGGGGAACCTGGTGGCCGGCGTCCTCACCGACCGGCTGGGCCGCAGACCGACCCTGCTGGTGTCTCAGACGGCCACCGCGGGCGCCGTGGCGCTCCTGGGTTTCGCCGCCCACCCCTGGACGATCGCGGGGCTCGCGGCGCTGGCCGGCATGACCACCAGCGCGTCCCGGCCCGCGGTGCAGGCGATGATGACCGACATCGTGCCCGAGCGGCACCGCGTCCGGGCGTTCGCCCTCAACTACTGGGCCATCAACATCGGTTTCGCGCTGTCGGCCTCCGCGGCCGGCCTGATCGCGCGCTACTCCTACCTCTGGCTCTTCCTGGGGGAGGCGCTGCTGACCGCCCTGTGTGCGGTGGTCGCCTACTTCCGGCTGCCGGAGTCCCGCCCGGAGCGCCCGGGCGCTCTGGAGGACGGCCCGGAGGACGGCCCGGTCGGCGGCCGGGAGGACGGCCCGGTCGGCGGCCCGGAGGACCGCCCGGTCGGCGGCCCGGAGGACCGCCCGGTCGGCGGCACCTCCCTGGGGGACGTGCTGCGCGATGTCCGCTTTATGACCGTCGTCGGACTGAACCTGCTGCTGGTGACGCTGTATCAGCAGGGCTTGGTGACGCTGCCGTTGGCGATGGGGCGGGCCGGTTTCGACAGCACCGACTTCGGCCTGGTGATCGCCGCCAACGGCATCCTCATCGTCGCCCTGCAGATCCCGGTGACCCGCCTCATCGAGCACCGTTCCGCCGGACCGCTGCTGGTGCTCTCGGCCCTCCTGACCGGCGTCGGCTTCGGCCTCACCGCCCTGGCCGACTCCGTGCCCTTCTATGTGCTGACCGTCTGCGTCTGGACGCTGGGCGAGATCATCAACTCCCCCACCCAGATGTCCCTGGTCACCCGGCTCTCCCCCGTGCAGGGCCGCGGCCGCTACCAGGGCGTGTACACCCTGTCCTGGTCGGTCGCCGCCTTTGTGGCCCCTCTGCTCGGCGGCGTGGTCATCGACCGGTACGGGGCAGACGCGGTGTGGGTGGGCAGCCTGGCGGTGGGCGCCCTGGCGGCCGTCGGCTACGCCCAGGTGATGCGCCGCTCCCAGGACAGCCCCTCCTCCGCCACCCCCGCCACACCCCCGGCCTCCCGCTCATGACCCGCACCGGGACGCACGGCCGGTGGACCGTCGGGACGCACGGCCGGTGGACCGTCGGGGCACACGGCCGTCGGGACGCACGGCTGATGGAGTGAAGCCCACGAGCGCCCCTGGATTCTCCTCCCCGATTTCCCACTGGGGCGCCTATATGGTGCGCATCGCAACCGCCCCCCACGCCAAGGAGTCCGGCAGTGGCACAACAGGACATCAAAACCGACATCATGGAACGGCTCGACGCCCTCAACACGCTTATGCCCGAATTGCGGAAGATGGATTCTGACGCAAAGCGCCTCAAGGCCGAAGTCGCCACGCTCAACGCCAAGTTGGCCTCATCCGACCGGGAGCTCGGCAATGCCGAATTCGCCGACCTCGTCGACAACACCCTCCTCTCCTGGTGAGAAGCCCCGGATGCGCCCCGGGCAGCCTTGACCGGGAATGAGTGTCAGGATATTCCGCATCCCAGAATGCGGAATATCCTGACGCTGGGGCGCGTACCGCAGGAACTCCTGAACACCGCAGCGGCCCTCTGGCGCGCGGACACCCTCAACGATCCCCCGAGCAGCGGACAATCCGTCCTGCTCCTCGCGGACCAGGAAGGCACCGCACCGGCGGAGTACATCCGGACCCTGCAAGCCATTGACACAGCTGGCAGCCCGGTCGGCATCATCCCCGTCTCCCGGAATTCCCCCACCCGGGAGCAACTCACCCGCCTCCTCGCCCAGGACACGCTCCGCATCGACGTCGCGCGGATCCGCTGCCGACTCACCGAGTGCCCGGAGGCGAACCTCCCTTCCGCACCCCCGGTCCTGCGCAGGGCCGGCCATGACGACCCCCGGTCCGCCTCCGCGGACCTCGACGCCGATCTGCTCGTCCTCCAAGGACACGCGGGCCCGGTGGACGCGGGGTTCGGCCGGTGGCTCACGCTCTGCAGCCGCGCCCGTCACCGGCCGGACGACGCTCCCGTCTTCCCCTGCTTCGGCACCACCCGATGCTTCCGGCAGCCGTCGCACGGCCGAACCCCGCACTCCACGGCAGGACTCGTCGACCCGGCCGCGCTCACCTGCCCCCTGCTGATCCTCGACGGCTGCGGAACCTTCCCCGTCCCCGGATCGGTCTTCCGCTACGAGGCGGGCCTCGCGCGCGCCCTCATGGACAGCAGCGTCTCTGCCGCCGTCCTGACGCATGGGGTGAGCGCCTCGCCCCTCTCGGCGCTGATCACCTTCCTCGGGACGCTCGCCGACGGGCACGGTCTCGGCACGGCCGTCCGGGAAGCCAACCTCCATATGCACGACGTGGGGAGTCCCACCTCCCTCGACGGAACGGCCGTTGCCCCCTGGGCCGTCCTGGGAAACCCCGAACTCAAGGTCGTGGGACTGCCCTTGCTCAGGGCCACCCTCCACCCCACCGAAACCGGAGCCGCGTGCGCCCTGCCCACGGAGCGTCTCGACCCTCGCTACGGCGGACTCGTCGCCCTCGACGGGCTGCCCGCCCGGTCCGGCCCGTTCGACCTCACCTGCCGGGACGGCCGATGGGCGCGCGGCGCACTGCGCGCCGACGGCCGCGCCCACCTATGGATCTCCGGATCCGACGCCCCCTCAACACCGGCCACGAGCCGCCCAGTTGAGGTCGTCCTGGCACCGCGCCCCAAGGACCCCACCGCCGCCTGGCGCAGGAGAGCCGCGTGGATCCAGGCCAACCGGGCCCTGCTCGGCCGCATGGCCGAGACGTACGCGGAACGTGGTGGCGCAGAAGACTTCCTCCCGACGCTGATCTCGCTGTGGGACGACGTGAGCGGTGCCGTCGAGCGGGTGGCCTTCGCGGCGACTCCGCTCCGGCACCCGTCCCTCGCCCCTCCCCTGACCTCCTCCACCGCACCGCTCACCGCACGGATCAGGGAACTGGACCGGGCCACCGCCCGTACCCTCGCCGCCGCCGTTCCGGTCATCGGAGCCCGACTGTTCCGTCTGTGGTCCCCGCCGTGGCCCAGCGCGGGCCGCGCCCACGTCACCGAGGCCTGCTCGTGCGGCTGCCCGCTCGCCGGTGATGTGCGCCGGCATCCGCTCCTGGGCCTGGCCCGCATCGGGCTGCGGTGTCCGGCGTGCGGGCCGGTGGGGGACGTCTGCGCCCAGAGGTCCGGCGCGGAGCGGTACGGATCCCCCCAGGAGCCCGGCGCGGAGGGCTACGGATCCGCCCAGGAGTCCGGCGCGGAGGAGTACGGATCCGCCCAGGAGTCCGGCGCGGAGGGGGCAGAGGGGGCGGAGGGATACGTCCCGACCGTACTGGGCGGCCCACGGCAGCGCTCCGTCGCGGCCGGAGCAACGGCCCGGTGGCACATCCGCCGGCTCAGTCGGGAGCGCTCCGACGGATTCGCCGGGGCCGCGCTCTTCGACCCCTTCCGACAGCGCCAGCTGGTCATGGACGCCGCCGAAGTTCGTCCCCGCTCCGCCGTCGACCTGGCGGTGGCGATCCCGGAGGACTGGCCGCCGGGCCTGAGCCAGGCCGTGGTCGTCGTCACCGCGGGCGCCGAGCTGTCTTTCCTGGATTTCGACCTCATGGTGACACCAGGCCCCCCGAATCCGCCGGCCCACCCACTCCCCCACCACCGCACCCACCCGGGCTCGCCCCCTCCCTCCCCCACCCCCTCCACCATGCTCCGCGACCGCCCGCACACCGATGGTGCCCTGCCCCCCTGAAGTGGCCTCGCATGCGGGACGGGCGCGTGGCAACGTGGGGGGTGAGGTTGCCTCCCTCGCCCACCCCTCTCTTCCGATGAGGAGGCCCCTATGGACGACAAGGCGTTCTTCCGCGCGGTGGCGGAGCGCTCGGGACTCTCCCGGCAAGAAGCAGCCGATCTCACCCGAGCCACTTTGGAGACCCTCGCCCTGCGCCTGAGCGACGGCGAGGTCCGCGATCTGACCCCCGAGCTTCCCGCATCCCTACGTGACTCACTCCAGTGGGGAAAGGGCGAGATGAAGATCTTTGGCCCCGACGCATCGATCCGCAGGGTGTGCCAACGCACCGGCCTGACCGCACCGGAAGCCACCCGCGGGGTTCGGGCGGTGCTCAGCACACTGCAGGAGTCCGTCTCCGCGAAGGAGTTCGCGCACGCCATGTCGCAGCTCGGCAAGGAGTACGCCCAGCTGCTGGAGCCCACCGGCTGACGGCCCCGCCCTCCTGCACGGCCGCCCTGCTGCAAGGCCACCCTCCTGTGGGTCCGTACTCCTGTGGGTCCGTACTCCTGCGTGACCACATCCCTGCTCGGCCCCGTCGCGCACACCCCGCATCCGCGGACAAGGCGACCGCTCGCCTCAGCCCCCGTCCGCCCCTCAAGTGGCTCGTCAACCAAGCCGTCAGGTGGCCCGCCACCCCGACCAGCGGGCCACCACCATCTCCACCACGGGCCCCTCCGGCGGGCGGTCCGCGTACTGCCGTCGGTACTTCTCCGCCAGCAGGCGCACGTACCGCGTAGACGCCGCCTCCGCCTCGCCGGACGACGGCGGCAGCACGGTGGCCACACCGTCCGCGCGCGCCCACCACAGGCGCCCCCAGTCCTCGTCATAGCGGTCGACGAGGAGGCAGGCCTCGGGATGGGCACGGATATTGGCCAGCCGCCGCAGCCGGTCCGTCCGCTTCGGCTTCTGATCCACCGCGAAGACCACGGTGTCCCCGGTGAGCGCGAAGACGGTCGGCACCAGGTGCGGACGGCCGCTGGCGTCGGTGGTGGCGAGGCGTGCGATCCGGGAGCGGGCGAAGCACTCCCGCGCCTCCTCGCTCGTCATCGTCGGCACGGCACCACCTGCCGGCTCACCGGAACCGTTCCCCGACGAGGCCCGGTTTCCCCGGGACCAACGGTCCGTGCCATGGCTCTCCCTCTTCTCCCGGCTGCGCCGACCTGTACCCCGATCATCCGGACCCCAACAATCCGTGCGGCCGACCGGGCGATCGCCGAGCGCAGCACGTACATCCGCCCGCCGCCGGGATGCGGTGAGACCATGCCCGCGCAGAGACGCCACCAGGAGACGGGGCAATTCCTCGATTCCCCTTCCGTGCATGGAATGTGATGGTCCATCACCACGATCCCATCACTCCCATCACTCCCATCACTCCCATCGTCCCCAGCGCCCCCGCGCTCTGCGTGTGTGCGTAATGCGCGGGGGCGGCGGAAGAGCCTGACCACTCACCGCGTCGGAGGTGCTCAGGATCCGTTCAGGTTCCCGATGGCAGCGTCAGGCACCATGAGTGCTGAAATTCCTGTGGCCGTCGAGGCCCATGAGACGGATGGATCGGCCGCCGGTGGTGGGCGGCGTCGTCGATGGAACAAGGTCCCCGAGGTCACCCTGTACTTCTGGGTGATCAAAGTGCTGTGCACGACGGTCGGCGAGACCGCAGCGGACCTGCTGAACGAGAAGCTGGGGCTGGGCCTGACCGGGGTGTCGCTGCTGATGAGCGTGCTGCTGGTCGCGGTGCTGGTGGCACAGTTCCGTACCCGCGCCTACCGCCCCGGCGTCTACTGGCTCGCGGTGGCGATGATCAGCATCGTCGGCACCCTGATCAGCGACAACCTGACGGACAACCTGGGCGTGCCGCTGGAGGCCAGCACGGTGGCTTTCGCGGTGGCGCTGGCGGCGGTGTTCGCCGCCTGGTACCGCAGTGAGCGGACGCTGTCCATCCACCACATCGACACCACGCGCCGTGAGTCGTTCTACTGGCTGGCCGTGCTGTTCACCTTCGCCCTGGGTACCGCCGCCGGCGACCTGGTCGCCGAGCAGATGGATCTCGGTTACTGGATCTCCGCAGGGCTGTTCGCGCTGGCCATCGCGGCGGTCGCGGTGGCGCACTTCGCCCTCGGCCTGGACGCGGTGTGGAGCTTCTGGATCGCCTACGTCCTGACCCGGCCGCTGGGCGCGTCGATCGGCGACTACCTGTCGCAGCCCACCGGGGACGGCGGGCTGGGTCTGGGCACGGTGATCACCAGTGTGCTGTTCCTGGGGGTCATTCTCGGCCTGGTGGTGTTCCTGACAGTGACCCGGCGGGACGTGGCCGAGCCGGAGCGGCTCGCCGGACGGGCGGGCTGAGGACGGAGGACGGAGGCTCCCGAGGACGGAGGGACGCGGCGGGCGAGGCCCGGGCTGGGGTGGGGCGGGCTGGGGCAGGGCGGGGCGGCCCTCAGCCGGAGGGCAGGGTGACCACGAACGCCGCGCCGGGCGAGTGGGCCGCGTCATAGGTCACCTCACCGCCGGCGGAGCGGGCCAGGCGCCGTGCGAGCGGCAGCCCCAGGCCCGCTCCGCCATGGCCGTCCTCGGGCTCGGCGCGCCGGCCCGGCTGGAACAGGTACGGGACGAAGGCGGCCGGGACGCCGGGGCCGTCGTCGACGACGGCCACGCGGATGCGGTCGGCGTCCTGGGAAACGCGGATGCCGATATGCGTACGGGCGTGACGCAGGGCGTTGTCGGCGAGCGGGCCGACGATGCGTTCCAGCAGTGCGGCGGAGACTCCGACCACCGGTGCGTGCGGTGCGTGCGGGCCGGTGGCGGTGACGTCGACGGACGTCTGCCCGGGGAGGCTGAGCCGGTCCGTGAGGCGGTCCGTGAGGCGGCGCAGGACGGACAGCGCGTCGGCCGTCCCCGGGGCGGTCCGTGCGGTGGCGCGCGCGTCGTCGAGGAGGGTGTCGCAGATGGACCGCATGGAGTCGGCGGCGTCGGCGATGCAGCTGTGCGTGGCGCACGTCTCGGCGGTGGTGCGGGGCCGTGCCTGCCACCAGTCGAGTTCTGCGGTGATCCGGGCCAGCGGGTTGCGGAGTTCGTGGGACAGTTCCCTGGTCAGCTGCTGTTCGTGGCGCAGCAGGGCGCGTATCCGGTCCAGCAGCGCGTCCAGCGAGGCTCCGAGCCGGGCCAGTTCGGCGGGGCGGTCCCCGGCGGAGAAGCGCTGCCGCGAGGCGACCACGCTCCACCGGGTGGCCTGGTCGGTCATCGCCCCCACGGGCCGCAGCGCGCGTCCCACCACCAGTCTGGTCAGGAGGTACGTTCCGGCGAGGACCGTGCCGTCCAGGGCGAGCGAGGCGATCAGCAGGGTGTCGGCGGAGGCGCGGTAGGGGCCGAGGTCCATGGCGGTGACGACGGCCGCGGCGGGTGGGGCCCCGGCGCGGGTGCCGCCCACCGGCTCGGCGCAGAGCCTGGCCGGGGCGGCGCCGTCGAGGGCTGCGCAGCGCGGGACGCCGTGGGCGGCGAGGCGTGCGGCGGTGCGGGTGAGCGTACCGTCGGCGGGGGCGGAGGCGGGGTGCTCCAGGACCCGGCTTCCGGCGTAGATCCACACATTGGTGTCGAGGAGGGCGTCGTCGGGCGTCTCCAGGACGCGGGCCGGATGGTGGCGGGTGTCGACGGTCGCGGCGACCGCGGCGGCCCGGGCACGCAGTTCGTCGTCCGCCTGCTGCGCCAGGTGCCGTTGGACGGCGGCGTTGAACACCACGGTGAGGACCGCCATCACCAGCGCGGCGGTGGTGAGCGCCACCAGCGACAACCGTCCCCGGAGGGTACGCGGACGGCAGCGGGTCGCCATGGCGGCGAGGCGGGAGCGGGTGGCGCTCATGAGAGCCGGTGTCCGACGCCGCGGGCGGTGCCGATGGTCAGCGCGCTGCCCGCGTCCCGGAGCTTGCGCCGTAGCCGGCTCAGATACTGGTCGAGCGTGTTGTCACTGACTTGGGCGCCCTCGGGCCAGCCGGCCCGGACCAGGTCGCGCCGGTGGACCACCGCCCCCAGGCCGGACATCAGCGCGCCCAGCACCCGGAATTCGGTGGGGGTCAGGGCCAGCTCGGTGTCCCGGACGCGCAGGGTGCGGTGCACCGGGTCCAGGACCAGGTCTCCGGCGACGGCGGGCTCGGCGGCCCCGGAGCGTTTGAGGGCGGCGCGCAGCCGGGCGGTGAGCTCGGCGAGGTGGAACGGCTTGGGAAGGTAGTCATCGCCGCCGGCGGCGAACCCGCTGAGCCGGTCACTGAGGCCGTGGTGCGCGGTCAGGAAGACCACCGGCCGGCGGAACCCCCGCGCCCGCATCGCCTGGCACACGTCCCGCCCGTCCGCATCGGGCAGTCCGACGTCCAGGACGACGGCGTCCACCTCCGGCTCGGCGAGCCGCAGAGCGGTGGCGCCGTCGTAGGCGCTCACCGTGGCGAACCCCTCGTCCCGCAGCCCGCGCACCAGCACGTCCCGCAGGGCGTGGTCGTCCTCGACGACCAGAACGGTGGTGGGTCGCATCGGTGATCACCTCGTGGACTCGGGCGGTTGGGTCGGAGGCGCTCGCTCCGGTGATCGCCGATGCGGGACGCCGGGCGGACACCCCCGAGCGACTACAAGCACGTAGACCGTCTACGGAACTGTAGACGACGCAGGTGCATGCAGGCGTACGCAGGTGCAGGCAGGTGTAGGCAGGTGATGCAGGCGTACGAAGGTGTACGCAGGTCAAGGCGGGGTCCGCGCTACCGGCCCGGGCTGGCCGCCGCCTGGGGCCACACGCGGACACCACCGGGCCTGGGGCACCCCGGCCCCGGCGTGGCGCAGCTCACCGCGGAGGTGGCGCTGGGGCCCTGGCGGCCGGGGCGCGGGTACAGCCGGACACAGCCCCGTCGAGCGGCCGAGGCGCAACGGCCGACGGCGGCCGACGCCACCCCTCAGCCTGCTGCCGGATACCGTCGGATCACCACCGGCGACTAACGGCCAACGACCACGACCAACGGCCGGCAGCCAGGCTCCGCAGTGTGGCGCCACCGAGCGGAGCACCACCGGGCCGGGCCGCCGGGCGGCACCATCGAGCGGGGTCGAGGGACCGTCAGTCGGACGACTGCAGGTCCGGGCGTCCGGGCGTCCGGGTGTCCGGGTGTCCGGGTGTCCGGGTGTCCAGACCTCCGGACGTCCCTGCGGATGCGGTCAGTTGACGTCCGCCTCCGTGCCCGGGCCCCGCCCGCCCTCCGTCAGCAGGCGGGCCAGGTCGACGACGTCATCGACGATGACATCGACACCGGCGGGCGCCGGGACCGGGGCGGCGTCCGGGCCCCACTCCAGCGGGCGCGGGATGTAGGCGGTGCGCAGTCCGGCGCCGGCCGCCGCTTCCAGGTCATCCGGGTGGCAGGCGACCATCAGGAGCTTGCCCGGCTCCACGCCGAGCAGTTCGGCGGCCCACCGGTAGACCCGCGGGTCGGGCTTGTACGACGTGACCAGCTCGGCCGAGAGGACACAGTCGAAGCGGAGCCCGGCGTGCTTGGTGAGGCGGGTGACCTGGCCGACCCCGCCGTTGGAGAGCGTCGCGGTGATCACCGGGCTGTGGTGCAGCCGTTCCAGGCCGGCCGCGGCGTCCGGCCAGGCGGGCAGCCGGTGCCAGGCCCGGACGAGCGCCTCCCGGTCGGCCTCACCCAGCGCGTCGAGTCCATGGGCGTCAAGCGTCTCGTCGAGGGTGACCCGGTGCAGCGCGTCCAGCGGGATCCAGGGCACCTCCCCCGTGACGACCCTGAGCAGGGCGGGCCGGTAGCGGCGGCGCCAGGTGTCGGTGACGGCGGGCCAGTTGGCGTCCAGCCCGGCCCGGGTGCCGATACGCGCCAGCACCTCGGCCACCCCGGACCGCCAGTCGGTCAGCGTCCCGAACACGTCGAACAGCGCGACCTCGATGCCCAACTCGATGCCCGAACCGCCGTCCCCGCTCCTGCTCTCACTCCCGGTCATACCGTCCCCCTTCACAGCCCCTCCGAACGTGGTCTCGCCATGATCCTACTGATCGGTTACGACCGCGATCGGGTGCGGGGCAAGCCAGTTGGGACGGCTGGGGCGGGTGTGGCGCATAGCCATACGGGCGCGGACCAGCCGGCACCGGTGGCAGTCGCCGCGGCAGTGGGGCGGGCACCGGGACGCCCGCCGGCTACTCGAACCGCGTGGTGTCGCCCGCCCCACGGCGCACGATCTCCGCGCCGCCGCCGGAGAAGTCGATGACGGTGGTCGGCTCGGTGCCGCAGTCGCCCGAGTCGATCACGGCGTCCACCACGTGGTCGAGCCGTTCCTTGATCTCCCAGCCCTGCGTCAACGGCTCGTCCTCGTCCGGCAGGAGCAGGGTGCTGGAGAGCAGCGGCTCGCCCAGTTCGGCGAGCAGGGCCTGGGCGACGACGTGGTCCGGGATGCGGACCCCGACCGTCTTCTTCTTGGGGTGCAGCAGCTTGCGCGGCACCTCCCTGGTCGCGGGGAGGATGAAGGTGTAGCTGCCGGGCGTCGCCGCCTTCACCGCGCGGAACACGTCGTTGTCGATGTGCACGAACTGCCCCAGCTGCGCGAAGTTCTCGCACACCAGGGTGAAGTGGTGACGGTCGTCAAGGTTCCGGATCGACCGGATCCGGTCGATGCCGTCGCGGCTGCCCAGCTGGCACCCGAGCGCGAAACAGGAGTCCGTCGGGTACGCGACGAGGGCGCCGGAGCGGATACTGTCCGCCACACTGCCGATCGTGCGCCGCTGAGGGTTCTCCGGGTGTACGTCGAAATACTTCGCCATCCGCCGAGTCTAGGTGACCGAAACCGCTCGTTCGTCAGGTCGGGCCGCCGCCCTCTCCCGCGTACCTGGCCCGCGCTTCGCGCAGGGCGGCGTCGAAGTCGCGCTGGGTGTCGTCGCACCAGTGCAACAGATCGGCGAGGACGTGCCGCAGGGTTTCGCCGGGGCTGCGGCGCCAGCCCTCACCGGACAGCGTGTACGTCAGCAGCGCCTCATTGGCGCGTCGCACCGCCGCATCGTGGGCGTTCGGTGTCGGTGTCCCCATCGCGCCGTCCCCTCTCGTCTCCGCTCGAACCCAGAAAACTACAGTGCACTGTATATTTGCAATCTACTTCAGTATTTCCATTCCACCGGCCGACTTCCGGCCGATCACGGGGGCGGGTACACATGGCGACAAGCTCGGCGGCGCTGCGCACGGTGACGGCCGTCCGGTATGTGACCCCACTGAGGAGCGGTGGCTCCGTCCCCGGCCTCGTGGAGGCGGACGACCTGGGGACGTACGTCGTCAAGTTCACCGGCTCGGCACAGGGGCGCAAGGCGCTCGTGGCGGAGGTGATCGTGGGCGAGCTGGCCCGCCGACTCGGGCTGCGGGTACCGGAGTTGGTGATGGTGCGGTTCGATCCGGAGGTCGCCGCGGAGGAGCCCCACCAAGAGGTGCAGGACCTGCTCCACGCCAGCGCGGGGCTCAACCTCGGCATGGACCATCTGCCGGGAGCCGCCGACTTCACGCCGGACGCGCTCGCCATCGACCCCGCGGAGTCCGCCAGGATCGTCTGGCTCGATGCGTTCACGGCCAACGTGGACCGCACGGTGCACAGTACGAATCTGGTGACCTGGCCGACCTCCGGACACCACCGGCCCCGCCTGTGGCTGATCGACCACGGTGCCGCATTGGTCTTCCACCACCGGTGGGAGAACGCGGCGGACGCGGTCGGGAGGGCGTACGACGTCCGTTCCCATGCGCTCGGTTCGCCCGGCCTGGACCTGGCCGCGGCGGACGCCGAGCTCTCCCCCCGCGTGACGGTGCCGGTGCTGCGCGAGGTCGTCGCCGCCGTGCCGGACGTATGGCTGGCCGACGAGCCGGGCTTCACCTCACCGGACGAGGTGCGCGACGCCTACGTCCGTCACCTCGCCTCCCGCGTACGGCTCGGGGAGCGATGGCTGCCCACGGCCACGGACTTCGGGCCCCGGACACCGCACTACACCGCACCGCACTGCACTGCACTGCAAAGATGAAACGGATGGCAAAGTCGCAGTCGGATTAGACTCGCGCCATGAGCGAAGGGCTGCGCGAGCGCAAGAAGCGGCAGACTCGGCAACGCATCTCCGAGGTGGCCATCGGCCTGTTCGTGGCGCGGGGCTTCGACCGCGTGACCATCGCTGAGGTCGCGGCAGCGGCGGAGGTCTCGGTCAACACCCTCTACAACTACTACGAGTCCAAGGAAGACCTGGTCCTGCCGCCGGACCAGGCCTCGCCCCGGCGGCTCGCCGACATCGTGCGCGACCGGCAGCCCGGCGAGTCCGCGGCGCGGGCCGTACTCGCCCAGTTGCGGGACGAGGTGCGACGCCGCGACCGCACGGTCGGCCTCACCGAGGGCTTCGGTCGCGTCTTCGACATGATGCGGGCCGCCCCCACGCTCACCGCCCGGCTGGAGGACCTCGGCCGGCAGATGACCGATGCACTGGCCGCCGTCCTGGCCGAGGAGACCGCGGCGGCGCCCGACGACCAGATGCCGCGCCTGGTGGCCAGCCAGATCGGCTGGTTCCACTCGCTGGTCTACAGCGAGATCGGCCGGCGACTGGTCGCGGGCGAGCGGCCGAACGCCATCGCCGATGCCCTCCTCGACCTCCTCGACCTGGTGGAGGACTCGCTCGGCCCGCGTACCCTCGGCTACGCGCCCCGCTGACCGGCCGCCCACCGGGGACACACCTCTACTGACTGGCCCTCAGCCGAGCGGGCGGAACGGCGATGGCGCGGCACCCCTCAGCGCAGCGCGAGCGTCAACGCAGCGGCAGCGTCAGCGCGGACGGATCGGTCGTGGAGGAGCCGAACGACACACTGCTTCCCCGCGGGCTACGGCCGCCGTACAGCGGGTCCTTGGTGTCCACGACCAGCGCCAGCCGGTGACCTGCCGGCAGGTCGTAGGCGGTGGCGAACAGTGAGACGTCCAAGGGGAAGGCTCGCCCCGGTCGCTGCCCCGACCAGCTTTGCGGCGCATGCGAGATCAACTTGCCCACGCCCAGGGCATTCACGTCGTAGAGGTAGGCGAAGGCGGTGCCCTGCGGCGCGGACGCGGTGACCGTGGTGTGCAGTCGCGCGGCACCGCGGAGGTGCTGCTCCGTCGCGTAGGGCGTCGTCTGCCATACGGCGGCGGACCGGCGCGGCAGCAGCGGGACGACGACGACCGGCGGGAGGTCGGCGACCTGGTCCAGCAGCCCGGACAGGTCGGCGACCCCGCCGTCCGCGCCCGAGTCCGTGCCCCCGACGATCCGCTTCCGCCAGCCGGTCCCGGCGGTCCCGCCCAGCGCCCCGGTGCCGGTGAGGCCCGGGCCGCCCAGCCGGAGGTGCGCGGTACGGGAGCTGACGGAGCGCCAGTCCGGGTACGTCTCGTGCCTGCCGTTCGGCCGGATCTCCAGTTCCACCGCGGACCGTTGGATACCGTCCCTGCCGCTGCTCCTCCCGGTGCTGCCGGCGCCCTTGAGGTGCTGATCGAGCCAGCGGCGCGCGCCGGCCCAGGTCGCGTTGTCCAGCCCCAGCAGGCCCGTCAGCTCCTGCGTGGCGTGGTCCCCGGGGCGCAGTTCCAGCCGCTTGGGGCCGGTCAGCTTCTGGTAGAAGGCGGTCATCTGGCTGGGGTTGAAGATGCCGTCGCCCCAGGCATGGGCCAGGAGGACGGCGGTGCCGTGGGCATTGATCCGGTCCACATAGGTGGCGGGGGACCTGGTGTGCGCCCAGGCGAGGACCTCGGGGATGTCGCGGTCGGCGAAGAGGTCCGCCAGGATCCGGGAGAACTCCGGGCTCCTGCGGCCGGTGGGCGTCTGGATCGCGGTCAGCACCGCGGCGGCCTGGAGGTGCCGGGTCCGTCCGCTGTAGAGCGAGTCGGCCAGGTCCCCCCAGCCGCTCATCGCCGCGACCGCCTTGATCCGCGGGTCGAAGGCGGCACCCAGCAGGGTGAGGCCTCCGCCCAGGGAGAGCCCGACCATGCCGATGCGCTGGTGGTCGGCCGGGGTGTGGGCGAGGGCCCAGTCGATCACGGCGGACACATCGGAGACGTCCTTGGGGCCCGCGACATCGACCTGCCCTCCGGAGCGCCAGAATCCCCGCACGGTGTAGGTGACGGCGACATAGCCGTCGGCGGCCAACCGCTTGCCCTGGGCCACGTACTCCAGGTCGTTCTGCCCCCAGCTGGCCGGCTGGACGACCAGGGGGTACCGGCCCTTCCGGTCGGCGCCGGGGGTGCCGGGAGCGGGGGTGAACACATCGGCCGCGAGGACGGTGCCGTCCTTCATCGGTATGTCGGCCAGACGGAACGACGGCGCGGCGTGCGCGGCCTTCGCGGTGTGGGCGGCGTTCACGGTGTGCCCGGTGTTCGCGGCCTTCGCGGTGTGGGCGGCGCGCGCACCCTTCGCGGCGCGCCCGGCGTTCGCGGCGTTCACGGTGTGCGCGATGGCGGCCGTGGAGACCGTGGCGGCCTGGGAAACCCTGGCCGGGGGCCCGGGGCGTCGGGGCGCCGCCGATGCAGGATCCCCGGCGAGGGTGCCGCTCATGACGAGGGCAAGGGTGAGGACCGGGGCAACCACTGTTCCTCGTACGGCAGTTGCGGTCCTACGCCGGCCGTGAAGTCTGCCGGTGCTACGGCGGGATCGCGCCATCGATGCTCCATCGGGATCTGACCGGGGTGTCACGGTGACACCCGTCCGGTGCGGTGGTTCCGGAGCGTAGGGGCGCACCATCGGCCCCGGTGAGACCATGATCAGCCATAATTACCCGTGGGTAACGGGGCCAGCGCCAACCACCCCCGGAGCGGGGGCCGGCCCGGGAGGGACCAAGATGGCGCGTGAGTGGCCTATCCGACCGGGCGGCGGTCGATGGGGGTGAGCGGTGCGTGGAAGGTCACCGCCCGGCGGCGCGTTCCGGACCACGGAGCCGGTACCGCCTCGACGGTGCGGGCCAGTTGGTAGGCGAGGTCTTCGTAGTTGACCCGCCAGCCCCGGAACTGCGGCCAGGCCTCTTCCGGGGTGCGCTCCATCGGGTAGCCCTGCGCCGACATCCGCTCCACACCCCGCAGGAAGTCCTCGTAGTCCAGCCGTACCGCATCGCCCGGATGAGGATCGGGGTTGTACGGGATGCCTTCGATGTCGGCGAGTTCGCGCAGGCAGACGAAGCCGGCGCGCAGCGCCATTCGCACTTCGGCCTGCGGCTGGGAGGGGTTGAACGCCAGCCGTAGGGCCGCGGCGTCCAGCACCGACAGCAGAGCGATCAGCCAGTTGCGGTGCGCCTTCGGGGACCTGAAGTGGATCAGGATCGGATAGGTGGTGTGGCTCTCGCTCACTCCGGCGCTCCACCGCTCCCAGTTGCGGAACAGCTCGGTGAGGCTGTCGAGCAGGTCGACCTGCGCATAGCGGGCCAGGATCTCCGGCCCCCATGGGGGACTTCCGGCCCGGGCCTGCAACAGGGTGACCTCGGTCTCCCTGCTCTGATAGGCGCCGTAGAGCGCGGGCAGATAGCCCACCTGCAGGCCGATCACGATCGGTCCGGTGACCGCGGCGCAGAAGTCGATGGCGTTCAGCGTCGCCCGGTTGCCACTGGCGAAGCCGAGCGTGAACAGCGAGGAGCCGGACTCGATCAGTGCGTCCCTGACGCCGAGTTGACTCACCGCCGCCTCCAGCAGCGCGTAGCCGACCATGAAGGACACCAGCCAGCTGAGCAGGGTGACGACGATGGCGACCGGTGCCATGGGGACGAGCACCCGGTCCTTGCCCTCGGCGGTCGGCACCCGGTCGGCCACCAGCCGGAACAGCTCCAGCACCGCCCGCTGCACGAAGCGGCTGAAGCCGGAACGCGTCGGTCGGGGAATCACCAACGAGTGCAGGACCGAGGAGAAGCTCCTCAGCACGATGACCGCACCGGCCACACCCAGCAGTACCCGCACCACCGCGTCCGCTCCCGTCCCTGCCCGGTTCCGTCCCCGTACGGTGGACTCCCGGTCGGTTCCCCGTCTGGATTCCGTGCCGGTCCGGTTGCCCTGCCGGTCCGGAAACCGTTCCGTCCGGCCGGTCTCCGCACGCGGTCTCGACGAAGGAAGCGTACGGGGCGCGCTCGTCGAGAGGTTCGATCCGGGGGGGAGGTGGCGGTGTCGCGCCGCCCCGGCGCCTCGCCCGCACGTCCCGCGTGACCCGTTCCCGGACCGGGCGCCGTCGCCTTCGGTTAGGGTCTGCGCATGATGCTTTGACGCCTGCCCGCCCAGCGGGCACCCCCGCGACCTCCTTCGTCAGTC
Source organism: Streptomyces sp. NPDC020742 (assembly GCF_040641675.1). Classification (NCBI taxonomy): domain Bacteria; kingdom Bacillati; phylum Actinomycetota; class Actinomycetes; order Kitasatosporales; family Streptomycetaceae; genus Streptomyces; species Streptomyces sp. NPDC020742. The sequence continues at coordinate 329,581 of NZ_JBFAEA010000002.1, read as the reverse complement.
GCACCCGACACCGGGACCCGGGAAGCCGGGACACCACCCACCGGACACTCGACGCCGGACCTCACGAAGGAGACCCCACCCCATGAGCCCGTCGGCAATGATCGACGTCCCCGACGCGTTCGCCGCGTCCTACCGCACCCACGGCGCCGAGGCCGTCGCCTGGCTCGCCGAGCTTCCCCGACTCGGCGGCCGCTTCCTCGACCGTTGGGCACTACGACCCGACGGCCCGGCCGCTTTCGGCATGGCCTCGCTCGTGCTGCCCGTCACGCGGGCCGACGGGACTCCCGCGGTCCTCAAGCTCCTCCAGCTCCGGGAGGAGACCCGCGGCGCCGCCACCGGGCTGCGGGCGTGGCGGGGCAACGGCGTGGTGCGCCTGCTCGACCACGACGAGGCGACCGGTACCCAACTGCTGGAACGGCTGGATGCGACCCGGACGCTGTCATCCGTGGCCGATGACCGCACGGCCCTGCGGATCCTGGCTTCGCTGATGGCCCGGCTCACCTCGGTGCCCGCCCCGCAGGGCCTGCGGCGGCTGTCCGACGTCGCCGCGGCCATGCTCGACCAGGTGCCGCGGGCCGTCGAGTCGCTCCGCGACCCCGCCGAACGGCAGTTGGTGCGCACCTGCGCGTCCGCCGTCGCCGAGCTGATCGACGAACCCGGCGACCGCCTCCTCCACTGGGACCTGCACTACGACAACGTCCTCGCCGGGGAGCGGGAGCCCTGGCTGGCCATCGACCCCGAACCGCTGGCCGGCGACCCGGGGTTCGAGCTGCTGCCGGCGCTGGACAACCGGTGGGAGGAGGTGACGGCGACGGGTGACATCGCCAGGGCCGTGCGCCACCGCTTCGACCTGCTGACCGAGGCCCTCGGCCTGGACCGGCAGCGGGCAACCGGCTGGACCCTCGGCCGCGTTCTGCAGAACGCCCTGTGGGACGTCGAGGACGGCGGGGTCGCGCTGGAGCCGGCCCAGGTCGCCATCGCCACCGCCCTGCTGCACCGCCGGCGGTAGCGGCCTCCGCCGCGGATCAGCGGGTGACCGCCCCGCTCGGCGCGGCGGTCACCCGTAGACGTACGCAGTGGGGGCGGTCGCCGCGCCGCCGGGGGGGTGACGGTCACCGTGGCCCCACCGGCGGCGTGCGGCGGGGCGATGGCCTTCAGGTCCGGTACGACCTGGTGTTGATGACGCGCACGGTGCCGTCGCCGTTGCCGGTGACGTACGCCAGCTCGCCGTCCGGAGCCCTACTGGGCGGTTCCCTACTGGGCGGTTCCCTACTGGGCGGTTCCCTGCTGGACGGTGCTCTGCTGGCGCGGCCCCCACGCTCAGACGTTGGGGGAGCCGACCCGGGTGTACACCACCGGCGTGCTGGTGCCGCCCGGCGTGACCACGCTGATGTTGACCGGCCCGGGTGCCCCGGACAGGGCATCGACGACGACATGCGTGTCGGAGACGACGGTGAACGACGTGGGGGTGCCTCCGAACAGCACCTGGGTGGTCGGGCCGAGCCCGGTTCCGGTCAGGGTGACGGTGTTGCCACCGGCGGCGGGGCCCTGGGTCGGGCTGATCGCGATGACGACGGGGGCGGCCAGATAGGTGTAGGAGACCGGGTTACTGGTCCCGCCGGCGGAGGTAACGGTGACGTTGACCGGTCCGACCACTCCGGCGGGTACCACCGCGTTGATCTGGGCGTCGGAGACCACCGAGAAGCTGACCGCGGGGGTGCTGCCGAAGCGGACCGCGGTGGCCTCGATGAGGTGGCTGCCGGAGAGGGTCACGGTGTTGCCACCGGCGAGGGGGCCGACGGCCGGGGTGACCGCGGTGAGGAGCGGGGCGCTGACGTAGAAGTAGGCGCTCGGGAGGGTGCTGCTGCCGCCCGGTGTGGTGACCGTGACCGCGACCGCTCCGGCGGTTCCCGGCGGTGCCACCGCATCGATCCGGGTCGAGGAGACCACCGTGAAGGACAGCGCCGGGGTGGCACCGAAGGTGACGGAGCTGGCCGAGGTGAAGTTGGTGCCTGTGAGGGTGACGGTGTTCCCGCCCGCGGTGGGACCCTGGGTCGGGCTGACGCTGATCAGCGTGGGGGTCGCGGCGTAGGTGAAGGAGAGGCCGTTGCTGGTGCCGCCCGGGGTGGTGACGGTGACCTGGACGGTGCCGGTGCCGGGCGGCGCGACGGCGGTGATCTGGGTGTCGGAAACCACGGTGAACGAGGTCGCCGGAGTGCTTCCGAAGCGCACCGCGGTGGCACCCGACAGACCGGTCCCCGTCAACGTCACCGCCGTACCGCCCGTCGTGGCGCCGGAGTTGGGTGTGATCGAGGACAGCGAAGGAACCGGCGCCGCCACATAGGTGAACGTCACACCGTTGCTGGTCCCGCCCGGCGTCACCACCGTCACCTGCACGGTCCCCGTACCCGCCGGAGCCACCGCGGAGATCTGGGTGTCCGACACCACCGTGAACGACGCCGCGGGAGTGCTTCCGAAACGCACCGCGGTGGCACCCGACAGACCCGTCCCCGTCAACGTCACCGTCGTACCACCCGCGGCAGGGCCGGAGCTGGGCGACACCGACGACAACGACGGCACCGACACGTACGTATACGACACACCGTTGCTGGTCCCGCCCGGCGTCACCACCGTCACCTGCACGGTCCCCGTACCCGCCGGAGCCACCGCGGAGATCTGCGTGCTCGACACGACCGTGAACGACGTCGCCGCGGTACTCCCGAAACGCACCGCGGTGGCACCCGACAGACCCGTCCCCGTCAACGTCACCGCCGTACCGCCCGACGCAGGACCGGAGTTCGGCGCCACCGACGACAACGTCGGAACCGGCGCCGCCACATACGTGAACGCCACGCCATTGCTGGTCCCGCCCGGCGTCACCACCGTGATCTGCACGCTCCCGCTCCCCGCCGGGGCCACCGCGGAGATCTGGGTGTCCGACACCACCGTGAACGACGTCGCCGCGGTACTCCCGAAACGCACCGCGGTCGCACCCGACAGACCCGTCCCCGTCAACGTCACCGTCGTACCGCCCGACGCGGGGCCGGAGTTGGGCACGGCCGAGGTCAAGGCGGGAACGGGGGTGGCTCCGTAGGAGAACATCACGAACTGGTTGCTGGTGCCGCTGGGGGTGGTGACGGTGACCTGGACCGTCCCGGTACCGGCCGGGGAGGTGGCGGTGATCCGGGTGTCGGAGTTGACCACGAACGAGGGCGCTGGGGTGGGGCCGAAACGTACGGCGGTGGCCCCGGTGAAGGCGGTGCCGTTGACCGTGACACTGGTGCCGCCCCCGGCCGCACCCCCGGTGGGGGAGACCGAGGTCACGGTGGGGCCTGCCGCGGCCAGTGTGTGGGGGGTGGATTCCGTCGTCGGGTTGTTGGTGCGGGACATGGGCGTGGTCCTTCCCAGGGGGGATCGCCCGTCCGGCCGCCGGGGAGCGAGCCGGAACGGGCCCTGCACGTTGCGGTGGACCCGGCCAGGAGCCGCCGGGCGGCCCCTGGCCGGGGAGGTACTGCTAGCCTGCGCAGGAGCGCAGGGTTCGTCGGCCGGCGGAGGGTCAGATACCGGGCGAGCTGACGTAGGTGTAGGCACCGGCGGCGGTCGCGGCGCCGCCGCTGGTGGTCACCACGACGTCCACCGCACCGGCGGTCCCGGGCGGGGTGACGACGGAGAGGCTGGTGTCGCTGATGACGCTGAACGGTGCCGCGTTACCGTCGAAGGTGACCGACTGGGTGGTCGAGAAACTGGTACCGGTGATGGTCACCACGGTGCCGCCGGAGGTCGATCCGGAGGTCGGGCTGAGCGAGGTGACGGTGGGCGCGTCGACGTAGGTGTAGGACAGGCCGTTGTTGGTGCCGCCAGCGGTGGTGACGCTGACGCTGACCGGGCCGGGCGCGGCACCCGCCGGTACGGTGACGGTGAGCTGGCCGTCGTTGACCACGGTCGGGGTCGCGGCGTTGGCGCCGAAGTTGACGGCGCTGGCGGTGGACAGGCCGGTCCCGTTGATGGTGACGGTGTTGCCACCGGCGGTCACACCCACGGCGGGCGAGAGGTTGGACTTGAAGGGCGCACCGATGTAGAAGAACTGCAACGGGTTGCTGGTGCCACCGGGGGTGGTCACGGTCACCCCGACCGTGCCACTACCGGACGGGCTGATCACGGTGACCGAGGTGGGGGTGTTGGCGGTGATGGTCGCTGTCTTGGTGCCGAAGTGCACCGAGGTGGCGCCCGCGAGGTTGGTACCTGTGATGGTGACCGTGGTCCCACCCGCGGTCGATCCCTGATTCGGGCTGATGGGCATGGAGCTTCCTCCTGTGTCGAGGTGGGTGAAGGGAGTGCCGAACCGGACCGGGCGGCTGGCGGCCGCCGGCGGTGCGGGGAGGGCACGGAACGGCCGATGGGGTGGCCATCCGTCGCGGGGCCGGAGTGCCGGCCCGTACCGTCAGGAGCAGCCCTGGACGCTGCCCGACGGAGCGCAGTTGTCGGGGGTGTTGTTGCTGACGTTGCTCGCCAGCAGGGTCGCTCCCCCGGAGTTGACGTAGATGCCGCCGCCCGTGCCGGCGGTGTTGCCGGTGACGGAGCTGGTGGTGAGCGATACGGCACCGTTGTCGGTGTAGATCCCTCCCCCGGCGACCGCGGTGTTGCCGGTCACGGCGCTGGAGACCAGGGAGACCGTCCCTCCGAGGTTGGAGATGCCGCCTCCCGGATAGGGGGACACCGCGCTGCCACCGCGGACGGTGACGCCGGCCATGCTCAACTGCCCCTTGGTCCCCGGTACGTTGGCGGCACCCTCGACCTCGATGACCCGGAAGGCCGGGGCGTTCGGGGCACGGCCGATGGTGTTGCCCATGCCCAGCACGGTGATCGGTGCGGTGATGGGCGGGAGTCCCACGGGGCCGGCCGGGCCTGAGCCGTGTGAGCTGGTGATCTGGTAGTTGCAGAAGGGCAGCAGTACCAGGGTGTCACCACCGGCCGCGTTCGCCGCGTTGATCGCGTTCACCAGCGCGTTCTCGCTGCACAGGACGGGGGTCTGGGCGTGTGCGGTGGTCGGGACGGCGGTGAGCCCCACGGTCAGGGCACAGACACCGGCGAGGGAACACAGGGTACGGACAGGTCGCATAACGCCCCCGGGGGAGAGGTGGCCTGGGCCGCTGTAGTCCGGACCGCGCCTGTCGGGCGGCACGGTCCGGTGGTCGCACGTCCTCTACCGGGGAAGGGCAGCGCCACAGTGTCAGGGAGCCGCCCACGTCTGCACCTCGCACGCTGGGGCAGAACGGCCGGAAAGGCCTGCTGACACTCCCCGGAGAGGGATGGGCGGCCCACCGGATGAAGTGCGTCCAGTTACGCACCGGAGGGACGACGCGGACAATGGCGTTGACGCCTTGTCACTCGGATGGCAGAGCGTGTTTCGCGGGGGACGCACCACCGTGCCTCACGCCAGTGGCGCGCGCCGGAGCGGGAGGTCGATGAACCGGCCCTGTGGGGAGGGGCGTTGGGGCAGGAGGGGCCCGGGTGCCGGGCGGGCACCACACGACTCCGGCGGATCACCGCTGGGGTGATCCGCCGGAGTGGTGGTGGGTCGGTAACGGGCCGGGTCAGGCGGTGCCGCGCTCCTGGCGGCGGCGCAGCAGCAGGAAGCTGGCGGTGGCGCCGGCGGCGAGCACGGCCGCGCCGATGCCGACCGGGAAGACGGGGAAGCCGGAGGCGTCACCGGCCGAGGCCGTGTTCTGCATCGCGGGGCCCGGGTCGATCTTCGTGGCGACCGGCGCGACGTGCCGGATCGGACCGACGGAGCGGACCGAGCCGTCGGTGTTCAGCAGGACCTGCCGGTTGTTGGGGCTCCGGAAGTCGAACATGCCCCGCAGCGAGCCAGCGCGGGCGTCGAAGGAGGCATCGCCGATCCGACCGGTGTGCCAGTTGTCCTCGATGAACTTGATGACCGAGGTCTGCTCGGTCGGGGTGTGGTCGATCGCGTTGACCTTGCTGTACGGCGAGATCACCAGCAGCGGCTGGCGGGTGCCGGGGCCGCAGCGGTCCGCGTAACCGCCGGCGGGCGCGGGGCCGGCCTGGCAGGCGGGGCTGTCGGTGGGCTTGCCGTTGGAGCCGGTCGAGGTGTCGCGGGAGCCGTTGCGCGGCTTGGCGTAGGCGTGGTCGTACCAGCCGTCGGAGTCGTCGTAGGCGATGACGACCGCGGTGTCCTTCCACTGCGGCGACTGCTGGATGTGGTTGATCTGGTTGACGAGGAAGTGCTGTTCGTCGATCGGGTCGGAGTAGGCGGCGTGCGCGTCCTGGTACTCGGGCGCCTTGAGGAAGCTGACCGCCGGGAGCTTGCCGGCCTTGAGCACGGCGTCGAAGTCGGTCAGGTCGTAGTTGTGGTTGGCCCGGCCGGCGTGGCCGATCTCGTCGACGCTCTTCGGCGGCAGGTGGTGCGGGTTGGCCGTGGACCGGTAGTACTGGAAGGGGGAGTGGTGCGGGCTGTAGTCGACGGCCGCGGCGCCCCCGACGTTGGTGTGGGTGGTCCCGCCGCACCGGGCGTAGTGGCTCGCGTCGCCGTCCCAGGCGGTGCTGGGGCGGAAGCCACCCTGGAACCAACCCCAGCTCACATGCCGGGAGTTAAGGACGTCACCGATGTTCCGCCCCTGCATGGCGGCGAGCGCGTTCTTGCTGGTGTGGTCCTTGTTGGAACAGTCGTCGTACGCGGGGTCCGGGTCGTTGACTACCGTGCCGACGCCCTTGGCGTCGGGCGACTGCACCGCGTCCGGGTCGGGGGTGTCGGTCTGCCGGGGGTGCTCGGTGCCGGAGGCCGGGTCCATGGAGACCACCCCGTGCGTCTGGCCGGAGACCAGGTTGAGGGCGCCGGGGGTGGACGGGCCGTAGGTCGTGCCGAAGGAGCGGTCGTTGAGCGCGTAGTGCTGGGCGTAGTTCCACAGGCCGGTGACAGTGTTGCCGTCGTAGTAGTCCATCACCAGTCCGGGCTCGCCGAAGAGCCCTCCGGAGCACTTTCCGGAGTCGGTGTTCTGGACGAACCGGTCGGCCTTGCCGCCGTTGTAGGCGTACTGCTCGGGCCCGTAGTCGTGCGTCTGGTCGCAGGTCATGGCCTGCTCGGGGGTGAGCCGCTTGGGCGGGTACTGGTTGGGGTTGTGCTTGAGCAGCCCGGCGGTGCGCAGGTTGTCGATGTCGCGGGGCGTGCCCTTGGCGGGGGTGAACTTCGTGCCGTCGGTGTTGGCGGCCTTGGGGTAGGTCGCGAAGTAGTGGTCGAAGGAGATGTTCTCGTCGAAGAGGACCACCACGTGCTTGATGGGGGTGGCCGTACGGGAGTCGGGGTGCTGCGGGCCGGCGGCGCCGGCGGGCGCTCCCCCGGCCAGGACCGCGAGGGCGGCGGCACCCGTGAGCGCTCCCAGGCGCCGTATCGTTGCTCGTCTTCCCCTACTGGCCATGCTGTTCATCCTCCGGACAGGGACGCGGTGCTGCGGTTACGGCCGGATGCTCGATCGGGCGGACAGCGGCCCGGCAGAGCCATGATGGCGCCGGGGTGAACACTGGGTCAGGTATGCCTGGTCAAACCTTGACCGGGTGTTGACTCTTTTGGATCAGCCGTGGCCATGATGGATCCGTTTTGTCGTGATCGACCGTGTACGCGGCCGGGGGCCGGCCCGCCCCGGCCCCGGCGGCTACGGCCGGCCGAGCAGCGTCCGGCCGAACCAGTCCGAGGCGTCGCGTACGCCCGGGAAGGCGAAGAAGTAGCCGCCGCCGAAGGGCGTGATGTAGTCGGTCAGCGGCTCGCCGGCCAGCCTGCGCTGTACGGTCTCGAACTGCCGGGCCGGGTCCTGCTGGTAGCAGCAGAACAGCAGGCCCATGTCGAGGTTGCCGTTGCGGTCCACTCCCCTGTCGTAGTTGTAGGCGCGGCGCAGGATGCGCTGGCCGGCGGTGCCCGGCGTGCGGGGGTTGGCCAGCCGGATGTGGCTGTCCAACGGGATCACCTCGCCCTTGGGGTCGCCGGGGTAGTGCGGGGTGTCGTGTTCCCGGTCGCCGTCGAGCGGAGCGCCGGTCTCCCGGGCCCGGCCGAACATCCGCTCCTGTTCGCTCAGCGAGACCCGGTCCCAGAACTCCACCAGCATCCGGATCAGCCGTACGACCTGATAGCTGCCGCCGACCGCCCAGTCCGGCTCGCCGCTGTCCCGCCCCACCCAGACCAGCCGGTCCATCTCCCGGGCGCTGCCCGCGTCGGGGTTGGCGGTGCCGTCCTTGAACCCCATGAGGTTGCGGGGCGTTCCGGAGGGGCGGGGCGGGCTGGTGAAGCCGTCCAGCCGCCAGCGCGGCTGCATACCGCCGCGGGTGTGCCGGGCGATGTCCCGCAGGGCGTGCAGCACGGTGTCGGTGTCGTCGGCGCACAGTTGGAGGCTCAGGTCTCCGTGGCACCAGTCGGCCTGTAGGTCGTCGTCGGGGAACGCGGGCATGGCGGTCAGCCGGCGCGGCGCCCGGTCGTGCAGCCCGAAGCGGTCGTCGGCGAAGAGCGCCGCGCCCGCACCGAGCGTCACCGCCAGCGCGCCGCCGGGGACCTGGGAACCGAGGAGGCCGGAGTCGGCGGGCGGACCCGTGATGCCGAGCGGTGAAGGGGTGCCGCCGCCGGTCAGGAACCGGGCCCGCTCGGTGACGGTACGCAGCAGATCGGTCAGCTCCCGGCGGTTCTTCGCGGTGACGTCGAAGGCGCAGAACGCGGTGACCCGGCGGGGCGCGGCCAGCACCGACGCCTGGTGCGGACCGTGGAACGGGGCGACCGGTGCGCCCGGCGGCAGCAAACCGGGGCCGGGCGTCGGCACCGTCACCCCGTCGTGCGACGCGCCCCGGGCGGACGGGGCGCCGCCGGCCGCGAATCCGGCGCCGGCCAGCGCCGCGCCGCGCAGGAAGCCCCGCCGGCCGACGCCGGCCGCACCGTCTCCACCGGGCACCGCGGTCTCCTCGCTCACGCCGTCCTCCGCGCATCGCACAGCGTCGCCACCGACGCCAGCCGTTCCACCAGGTCCCCGACGAGCGCGTCGATCCGCTCCCGCGGGCGGCGGTCCAGGTCGTCCAGCGGTGTCCACCGCCCGTCCCGCCGGAAGCCGTCGAGCAGCTCCTGGGCCCGCTTCAACTCGTCCTCCACCTGCGGGAGTTCGGGGTAGCGGCCGACCAGCAGGGGGCGCAGCCGGCTCAGTACGGCCCGAGTTCCGTCGAGGTTGGCGCGGGCGGTGGCGAGGTTGCTTCCGCTGCCGTAGTCGGTACGGCCGGTCAGCTCGAACTGCAAGGTGTTCTCCAGAATTTCGTGCGCCCGCAGGCCGAGGTCCCGCGGTTCCATACGGGCCTGCGCCCAGTCGTCCCGCAGCGTCTTCACCTCGTCGACGAGCCCGGCGGCCGGGGCGCGCAGGGTGCCGGCGGACCGGTCGTGCCACAGGCCGTACTCGATGCGGTGGAAGCCGGTGAACGCCGGATCCCGGACGCCGCCGGGCAGGCCGGCATCGGTGCCGTTGATCTTCCCGTCCGCGTCGCCGAAGGTTCCGTAGGCCGCACCCAGCCGTTCGTAGGCGAGGTGGGCGGAGAGCCAGTCCGTGCGCGCGGCGGCCAGGTCGCCGCGCGCCACCGCGTCCCGCAGCCGCCCGGTCCGCCGGACGAGGTCGTCCAGGCCCGTGGCGACCCACTTCTGGTACTCCAACGCCGGCGGGATCAGGTCGTGTTCGGTGACCGGGGCCGCCGCCGGTCCGCCGGGGCCGCCACCGCGCACCCGGACGGTGGGACCGGTGATCGCGTCGGTGTCGTCCGGCAGACAGCGGAAGGCGTACGTCCCCTGGCCGAGCCGGACCCGGAGCTGCCGGGTGGTACCGGGCCCGATGCCCTCCACCTCGCCGTGCACCGCGCCGTTGCCCGGCGTCAGCAGGTACACCTCGGCCGCGGCGTCGGAGGTGTTGTGCAGATCGAAGACCTGGGTCCCGGGGCGGGGGTGCTGCCAGCCGCGTCCGCAGTGGCTCGGCGACACCTCGATGCCGGTGTGCCGCAGCCCGTCCGCGGCGGCCGGCCCCGACCGGGCACCGTCGTCCGCCCCGGCCGCCGTCAGCAGCAGAGCCGTCACCAGGCCACCGGCGAGGAGCGCGCCCCCGATGCGCCGGGCCCGGGGCGCGTGCAGTGCGGTGAGGCCGGATCGCGGCACTCCGGCCTCCCGAGGAGTCGTGCAGATCGTTCGGCGCGCCTGCCCGCAGGGCACGGCGCACACAGCGGTCGGTCGCGTCCGGGCGGTGCCCCGTCCGCGCGGGGCGGCGGCCGCGACCGCCCCCATGCTAGGCAGCCGGGCGCCTTCGGACAGCCGTTCGCCGGAAGAGGTGCCAAGAGTTCGCCGGTGGTTCACCGGGCCGTCGTCCGCCCCGGGGGTCCGGCAGCGGCCGGTGCCCGCTCAGCCGGACGACGGCGGGGTGGCCAGCGCGGCGCGTACCAGCTCCTCCGCGTAGGCCGGCGTCAGCCGCTCCGGGCGGAACAGGATGCGGTACATCAGCGGTGCGACGACGTGGTCGAGGACCGCGTCGACCGTGGGGGCCGTCTCGCCGCGGGCGGCGGCACGGGCCAGGACGGCGTCGATCTGGTCGGCGGCGTACGCCGAGCAGCGCCCGGCGTTGCTGCCGTCCGGGTCCCCGAGCAGGGCGTCGCGGATGGCGGCACGCCCCGGGCCGGAGGCCATCTCGTCGAGGAACTGCCGGGCCCAGGTGGTCAGATCCGCGTCGAGGCTGCCGCGGTCGGCCGGCGGCTCTTCGGGGCGCAGGCGCTCGACCGCGACGTCCGAGAGCAGTTCGTGGAGGTCGCCCCAGCGGCGGTAGATCGTCGACGGGGTGACCCCCGCACGGGCCGCGACGGCCGGTACGGTCAGCGCCGCGCGGCCCTGCTCCGCCTCGATGTCCCGCACGGCGGCGTGCACGGCCGCCTGCACGCGGGCACTGCGCCCCCCGGGGCGGGACATGGGCTTGGGGGTCATGGCCGCACCCTAACGCACCTCCGTCGCGCCCGGTCCGGCGCTCGGCGGGCCGGCCCGATGGGGTGCCGGACGCGGCGCCGCCCCGCCGTCACCAGCGCCTTCAGGGCCGTGCGCGGTCTCGTAGGCGTGCCCGGCACGCAGCACGGTGGCCTCGTCCAGGGGACGGCCGATCAGCTGCATGCCGATGGGGAGCCCGGCCCAATCGCGACCGACCGGCAGGCTCAGCGCGGGCAGGCCGGTGATGTTCGCGGGAGCGCAGAGGCGGACGTACGCGTCGGAGACGCTCTCGGTGCTGCCGTCCGGCCACTCGACGCTCTCCCGGCCACGCTCGACGGCCGTCATCGGCACGGTCGGCCCCGCGAGCACATCGACCCTGTCGAAGAGGTCCAGCCAGGCCCGGCGCATCAGGGTGCGGGAGCGCTGGGCACGCAGGTGGTCGGCGGCCGACACCAGGGTGCCGGCCTCCAGGAGGACCCGTACGTCCGGCCCGTAGAGCTCGGGGACGGTGCGCAGGGTGCGCTCGTGGTAGGCGGTGGCCTCGGGGACCATCAGGCCCCACTGCGTCGCCTGGACGTAACGGGCCATCGGGATCCGGACCTCGACGAGTGCGGCGCCCAGGTCCGCCATCCGTGCCAGGGCGGTGCGCACGGCGGCCTCGACGTCGGGGGTGACCCGGTCGAAGTAGTAGTCGGCCGGTACGCCGATCCGCAGGCCGGTGAGGTCGCCGTCCGGCGGGAGGAGGGAGGCGGCCGGCGGGGTGCGCAGGGCGGCCGGGTCGCGCGGGTCGTGGCCGGTGAGCGCGGACAGCACGAGCGCCGCGTCCCGCACCGTGCGGGTGAGCGGGCCGACGTGATCCAGGGACCAGGACAGCGGGACCACGCCGTGCCGGGGGACGAGGCCGTAGGTCGGCTTCAGGCCTACCGTGCCGTTCAGCGCCGCGGGCACCCGGATCGAGCCGCCGGTGTCCGTTCCCAGGGCGAAGGTGGCCTCGCCGGCCGCCACCGCGACCGCCGAACCGCCGCTCGACCCGCCGGCGACCCGCCCCTGGTCCCAGGCGTTGCGCGTCTGAGGCGTCGTCAGTCCGTAGGCGAATTCATGGGTGTGCGCCTTGCCCAGCAGGACCGCGCCGGCCTCGGCGAGCCGGGCGGCAACGGTGCTGTCCGCCTGCGCGAGGTGGCCGGCGCGGACGCGGGAGCCGGCGCCGGTCGGCAGCCCGGCCGCGTCGATGATGTCCTTCAGCGCGAAGGGGATGCCGTGCAGGGGGCCGCGGTACCGGCCGGCCGCGATCTCCCGCTCCGCCCGTGCCGCCGCGCGTCGCGCCGCTTCTCCGGCCACCGTGGCGTAGGCCCCGAGGCGCGGGTCGACGGCATCGATCCGTTCGAGCACGGACTCGGTCAGCTCCACCGGGGAGAGGCCGCCCTCCCGTACGGCGGCCGCCGCGTCGGCGAGGGTCAGATCAGCGGGGTGCATCGGGGAGCTCCTCGGCAACGGTGTACGTGGCGGCGGGCGGGGTCTCCATGAAGTCCAGTTCGCGCAGGGTGGCGAGGACGGTGTGGAGGTGCTGCGCGGTGGCGGCCACCGCGGCCTGGCGGTCGGCCGCCAGGGGGAGGCCGTCGCGGAGCGCCCAGCGGGCGGCCTCCTGCTCGGTGAGGGGTGGGGACTGCGGGGAGTGTGGGGGGTGTGGGGAGTGCATGGCGGGTCCTCGGTGGTGTCGGGTGGTGGAGGTGGTCGGTGCGGCGACGCGACGCCAGGCCGACCAGCCCGGAAACCATAAAAGCGAAATGTTTGCGTTAGGTGAGCCTAGCGGCTAGCCTGCCGCTATCGCAAACATTTCGCTTTTACTTCCCAGGTGACCACGCCCCCACACCAACGGAGACCCCGATGGACCGCCCCTCAGCCCCCACGTCCCCCATGAACACCCCGGCCCCCGCACCGGCCTGGACCGTGGGAGAGCTCACCGTCCACCGCATCGACGAGGTGCCGCTGCCCGAGGCGACCGGTCCCTGGCTGCTGCCGGCGGCGACCCCGGAGGTGGTGGACCAGGTGCCCTGGCTGCGGCCCGACTTCGCGGACGACGCGGGGGTGCTGCACCTGGCCAGCCAGAGCTTCGCGTTCGTGGCCGACGGCCGGCGAGTGCTCGTCGACACCGGGATCGGCAACGGCAAACCGCGCGCCAACCCCGCCTGGAACGACCTCGACAGCGACTACCTCACCCGGCTCAGCGCGGCCGGCTTCCCCCCGGAGTCCGTCGACCTGGTCGTCCTGACCCATCTGCACACCGATCACGTCGGGTGGAACACCCGTGCGGAGGGCGGGACATGGCGGCCGACCTTCCCCAACGCCCGCTATCTGACGGCCCGCACGGAGTGGGACCACTGGGCGGCGGCGGACCTCGACGAGGCCCGGCAGCAGATGTTCCGGGACTCCGTCCACCCCATCAGGGAGGCCGGTCTGCTCGACCTCGTCGACGTACCGGACGAGGGGACCACCATCGCCCCCGGCGTCCGACTGCTCCCCACACCGGGGCACACCCCCGGCCACCTCGCCGTGCAGCTGCGCAGCGGCACCGCGGGCGCCCTGATCACCGGTGACGCGATCCACCACCCGGTACAGCTGGCCCACCCCGACATCACCAGCTGCGCCGATGTCGACCCCCGCCAGGCCGCGGCCACCCGACGGCAGTTGCTGGCGTCGCTGGCCGACACCGGCACCCTCCTCCTCGGCACCCACTTCCCCGCGCCCAGCAGCGGACTGGTGGTGCGGTCCGGGAGCGACGGGTACCGACTGTCGCCCGCCCCCGGGGGCTCCGGGCACCACCCGGAACCCCGTACCTCCACACCGTCCGCCTGAGGGACGCTCATCCGCCGAGCCGCTCCCCCCCGTGGCGGCGGGGCCGGCTCGCGGGGAGGCGGGCCGGCTCACGGCGGGGGCGGGGCTGGCTCACGGCGGGGGCGGGGCCGGCCCATGTGCCGGGGGAACCGGCTCACTTGTGGGCGGATCCGGACCGGGGGCTGTAGGACGTCAGAAAGCGGTTGCGGAAGGTGTCCATCCGCCACACCGGGGACGTGGGTCCGGGCTGCAGGCCCTCGTGCCAACCCCAGCCCTTGATCCGGTCCAGCACCGCCTGGTCGCGGGCGACGATCGCGACCGGTACGTCGTGACTGGCGTTCTCGCCGGTCACGGTGGTCACCGGCTGGTGGTCACCGAGGAAGACCAACACCGTGTTCTTCTTGCCGTACTTGGCGAGGTAGGAGGTCAGGCTGTTCAGCGAGTACTGGATGGCGTGCCCGTATTCGGTACGCACCTGGGCCGGGTCCTTCCACACGTCCGCCGGCTTCTTGCCCGCCTTCTGGATGGCGTCGTAGACCGAACCGTCGCCCACCTGGTCCCAGCCGATCATCTTGGGCAGCGGGGCCCAGGGGTTGTGGCTGGAGGTCAGGATGATCTCCGACAGCAGCGGCTTCTTGCCCGGCTTGCCGTGCTGGAGCCGCTCGAACGACGCCAGGCTGTACTGGTCGGGCATCCGCGACCAGCTGAACATCGGGCCGTGGTAGCCGAGGTTCCGGGAGTCGTACACAGTGTCCAGGCCGTAGAACGAGGCCTCCGGCCAGGAGCGGCTGACGCCGGGCATGATGCCGACGGTGCGCCAGGCGTGGGTCTTCCGGAAGGCACCGGTCAGGCTCATCCGGTCGCTGGAGGTGACGGTGCGGTAGCGCTGCTGGTTGGTGATCCACAGCCCGGACATGAAGGTGGAGTGCGCCAACCAGCTGCCGCCGCCGGCCGTCGACGAGGTCAGCCAGGCGCTCTCCGCGTGGAACCCGGCCTTGTCCAACTTGCGGTTCCCGTCCGCGAGGGCCGATCGGACCGGGGCGGACATCCGCGGGTCCTCGATCGCGCTGCGACCGTAGCTCTCGATGAAGGTGAAGATGACGTCCTTGCCGCGCAGCGCGGTCAGCAGCCGGTCGGACGGGGTGCCGCGGAAGGAGTCGTGGGCCGCCTCCTTGGCGAAGACCTGCTCGTCCCGGAAGCTGGCCCGCACCCGGTCCACCCGGGCCTCCGCCAGCCCGGCCGCGCTGCTGGCCGAGACCGGTACGCCGGCGAGTTGCGCCCCCAACGCGGTGCAGAGCGCCCAGACCGTCCCCAGGACGAGGGTGCCGCGGGTGGCCACCGCGCTGTGCCGGCCCATCAGGCGACTCAGCCGGACGACGGACAGCGTCATCGACACCATCACCAACAGGACCAGGAGCACCACCCCGATCACGGTGGCCATCGCTCCCGCCCGACCCGCCGAGTCCTGGAGGAACGACACCCCGTCACCGAACAGGCTCCAGTCGAGCACCGGGTCGAAGGGCCGGTCGAGCACCGTGTAGAAGCCCATGTCCAGGCAGTTCAGGAGGGTCAGCAGGCCGAGGCCGGCCCCCGCGAGCACGGCCGCGATCCGGCGCGGCCGGGGCGGCAGGAGCAGCAGGACCGCGGCGCCGAAGATCCCCTCCACCGGTATCCGGACGAACGCGCCGGGAGTGAGCTGGGTGAGCTGGTCGGGCAGCAGCAGCGCGGCCAGGACCAGCAGTGCCGCCAGCACCGTGGTGGTGTGCGCCAGGGCCCGTGCCGCCGCCGGGTACCGGGCGCGCAGGCCGCGGGCCGGATCGCCGGCCTCCTCCGCGCCCGGTACGGGGGTGTCCGGGTCCGGATGCTCCTCGGTGGTGTCCCGGTCGGTGTCCGGCAACTGGCGAGAGCGCGTGAAGAGCAGCACCCGAAGGTCCTTCCGTGCGAAACCCGGTGGTGATGTGGCGGGCGGGGCCGGTGAGGCAGGTGCCGCCGTTATCTGTACGTGGCGTAAGCGGCATCCGTTCAACGGGCACCGGCCGTACAGGTGATTCCTGCCGCGCTGTGGCCGGGCGGGTGTAGGGCGGCGCACCGGCAGGAAAGGAATAGGGCACCCCGATCGACCGATGTGACGCTGCCGCGACGCCGGTGAGCTGGGGAAACGCCCTCGCCTCCGACAGGCCCGAGCCCGCTGGCGGCCCGACCCACCCGAGGTTTTCGAGTTGAAGCACACGAGCACAGGCACGCCTCGCCCCCTCCTCGCCGGTGCCGGTGCGGCGGCCCTGGTCCTGTCCGCCCTCGCCCTCCAGAGTGCGGGCGCCGCCCCCCGCCCGGCTCCTGACCCTCCGTCGGCCGCCACCGCCGCGCAGCGCGCCCGGCAGATCGGCTCCAGCCTCGGCGCGGACGGCGCCGGCTCCTACTACGACGCCAAGAACCACAAGCTGATCGTCAATGTGACCAGTGAGACCGCCGCGGCCAAGGCGCGCGGCGCCGGGGCCGAGGTGCGGCGCGTCAAGCACTCGCTGGCATCGCTGGACGCCGCCCGTACGACGCTGCGGCAGCGGGCCTCGATCCCCGGCACGTCCTGGGCGATGGATCCGCGAGCCAACAAGGTCGTCATCACCGCCGACCGGACCGTACGGGGCAAGGACCTGGAGCGGCTCCGGTCGGTCACCTCCTCGCTCGGTGACCGGGCCACGCTCAGACAGTCGCCGGGCAGGCTCGCCCCGCTGATCGCCGGCGGCGATGCCATCTGGGGCAGCAGCGCACGCTGCTCGCTGGGCTTCAACGTCACCAAGGGCGGCCGGCCCTACTTCCTGACGGCGGGCCACTGCACCGGTGCGATGGGGAGCTGGTCGGCGGCGCAGGGCGGCCCCGAGATCGCCGTGTCGGAGGGCGGCAGCTTCCCCGGTGACGACTTCGGGCTGGCGCGGTACACCGACGACGAGGTGGCGCACCCCGGCGCAGTGGACCTCTTCGACGGCGGCAGTCAGCCCATCACCGGCGCGGCGGAGGCGATCGTGGGCCAGCGGGTGCGGCGCAGCGGCAGCACCACCCACGTCCGCGACGGCGATGTGCTGGCCGTCGAGGTGACGGCCAACTACCAGCAGGGGCGGGTCGACGGCCTGATCCAGACCGGCATCTGCGCGGAGCCCGGGGACAGCGGCGGGGCGCTCTTCGACGGCTCCGCCGCGCTCGGCCTGACCTCCGGCGGCCGGGGCGACTGCACCACGGGCGGCGAGTCCTTCTACCAGCCGGTCCGCGAGGCCCTGGAGAAGACCGGCTCCCAACTGGGCTGACCCCGCGGCGAAGCGGTGACGGCCGCTACGGGGCGCCCGGCCGTCGGAATCGGTGGCCGGGCGCCGAGCCGTCGGAATCGGTGGCCGGGGGCCGAGCCGTCGGAATCGGTGCAGAAACCCGGGCCGGAGCGGCGCAGGAAGGCCCCTTACGGGCCGTCGAGAGGGGTGTGGGCGGTGGGGCGCGGGGGCTTGGAGGGACCCGGGCCCGCCCCTGCCGCCGGCCGCACAAAGCGGCGCTCAACGGTCCGCCAACTCCCTTACGAGCTCGGCATTTTGCATTTCCGGGCCTACTCTCGCGGGACAGGGAAGGGGGACCGGATGGAGCGGAACATCCGCACCGTGGACGACGTACTCAGGCTCCTGGACGGGCTGTTCGCGCCGGGGGCCGACCGCTGGACGGGGGCCGGCGCCTCCTGGTGGGACGGCTTCTACGCGGACCGCGGCAAGCCGGTGCCGTTCTTCGTGGCGAAGCCCGACGAGAGCCTGGTCTCGTACCTCGAACGCGGACTGGTCACCTCGGGGCGCGCGCTCGACCTGGGCTGCGGCCCGGGGCGCAATGCGCTGCACCTGGCCGCCGCGGGCTTCGAGGTGGAGGCGATCGACCTCTCCCCCACCGCCATCGACTGGGCGAAGGACCGTGCCCGAGGGTCGGGGGCCGACGTCCGGTTCGTCTGTGGCGACGCCTTCGCCGCCGCGGACTGTGCACTCGCCGGGCCCTACGACCTGATCTACGACTCCGGCTGCTTCCACCACCTGCCGCCGCACCGCCGCATCAGCTATCTCGCCCTGCTGGACCGGGCATTGGCCCCCGGCGGACACCTCGCCCTGACCTGCTTCGCGGACGGGGCGATGGGCTCCGAACTCGACGACCACGAGTTCTACCGGTCGGCCCGGCTGCACGGCGGCCTCGCCTACACCGCACAGTCCCTGCGCGGGATCTTCGCCGACCTGACGGAGGTGGAGCTGCGCCGGATGCAGGACGAACCGCCGGAGTCACCCCGCTTCGGCGAGTCCTTCCTGTGGACGGGCCTGTGGCGCCGTCCCGCCGGCCCGTGAGCCACCGGCCGTGAGCAACCGGCCGTGGACCGCCCGGCCGCGGACCTCCGTCCGGGCCCCGCGGCCGTCAGCCGACCGGCCCGCGCGCCACGGCCAGGTCGGTGAGCAGGGCACCGCGCGGGGCGGCGCCGGGCCAGGGATCGTGCTGGGCGAGCACGGCCAGCGCGCAGGTCGGGAACTTCTCCCGGGCGCGCTCCAGGGCATCGCTCAGCGCCTCCTGGGCGAGCAGCAGCACCAGCTCCTGCACCGAGGGACTGTGTCCGACCAGCAGCACGGTGCGCACCGTGTCCGGGGTTTCCCGGACAACGGCGAGCAGGTCGGTGGCGTCCGCCGCGTAGAGCCGGGGTTCGTGGCGGACCGGGGGCGGCGCCGGAAGCTGGGCGGCGGCGAGTTCCCAGGTCTGCCGTGCCCGGGTGGCGGTGGAGCAGATCACCAGGTCCGGGATGCAGTCGGCGGTCCGCAGCCAGCGGCCCGCGGCCGGGGCATCGCGCTCGCCGCGCGCGGCGAGCGGCCGCTCGTGGTCGGCCATGCCGGGCGGCCGGGCGGATTTCGCATGTCGCAGCACGACGAGCCGGCGCACATCTGTCACGGGGCCTCCACTTGGCGTCGACGGCGGGAGTACGACGTCCGTCCGCAAGCTTCACACTCGAGGAGCGGTGTGCGAAAGCGCAGTGCGGCAGTTACCTCCATTGGGCCTCCGGTGTCCCGGGCGGGGCTCCACCCGGGGCCGGCGCCTGGGGCCCGGGCCGGGTCCGGGTCCGGGGCCAGGTCCGAGTCCGGTCCGGGTCCAAGACCAGGTCCGGACAGGGCGTGCGGGTCAGGGCGTGATGGTCAGGATCTCGTCCACCGGGCGGCGCGGGGTGTGGGGCCCCTGCGGGCCGTAGCCCAGGCGCAGGATCATCTGGACGTGACCGGTTCCGGAGACCGGGTCGCGCAGGATCCAGCGCAGGTCGGGCCATTCGAGGGGCTGGGTGGCGAAGGAGGCGGCGACGCCCTCCAACGTGGCACAGAGCAGGACGCGTTCCAGCGCCTGGCCGGCCCGCAGCCAGTCGACCGGGCCGTCGCCGGCGGTGCTGAGCGAGGCCAGCTGGGGGTGCCGTTCGAAGTCGGCGTAGGCGCGCTCCGGCACGGCCTCCCGGCCGGCGAAGTCGCGGGTGGGGGCGGCGCCGCCGCGCTTGACGGGCCCGAAGGCGTCGTCGGGGACTCCGTCGGCGGGCTCCGGTGCGGAGCGGGCGTGGGTCCAGCGGCGCTGTTCGACGTCCCGCTCCTCGTCCATGCGGTTGTACCCCTCGGCGTGCACGATCAGGTCGAGCACGGTCTCGCGGTGCGCGGCGCCCAGGAAGGCCAGCTCCGCCCCCTCCCGGGCGGCGGCCTCGGTGAACGCCGCCCGCAGCTGCTGCGGTACCGGGCGTTCCGAGAAGGGGAACCTGCTGGTGTGGCGGGCGCGGACCGCGGGGTGCAGACCGGCCAGGGGCTCGTCCGCAGGGGCGTGCGGCGCGTCCAGCCGCACGGTCGCCAGCAGCGCCGGGGCGAGCGGGTCGGGGAGCAGGGCCGTGGAGGTCCGGTGGCCGACGTACCCCGCCGCCACCCGCAGATTGAGCAGCGCGGCGCCGCAGCCCAGGTGCAGCGCGCGGGTGGTGGGGTCGGCGTGCGGCATCGTGCGCTCCAGGTCGGCGGAGAGCGTGAAGGTGCGGCTGTGGCGGACGTAGCCGAAGCGCCACGGCTGGGCGTTGTGCATCGACGGCGCGGTGGCGGCCTCGGTGACGAGGGTCTTCACCAGGGTGTCGTCGAGGACCTGGGTGAACACCGGGGGCCTCCCGTGGGGACGCATGGCGGATCGGTGCTGCTCCCAGCATGGTGCGCGGGTGTCTGCCGGGTCAGGGCCATAGGTCCCCGGCGGGAGGCCTGACCGGCCCCTCCGCGGGTCCCGGCTCACCCCCGGCCGGCGGGGACCGCGGTCCGGCGCAGGGGCGGTGGCGGGGCGCGGACGGCGATGGGGCGGAGGCCGGGCGTGACCGGCGTACCGGCAGGGGCGAGGTGCGGACGGCGAACGGGCGGAGGCCGGGCGTGGCCGGCGTACCGGCAGGGGCGAGGTGCGGACGACGATCGGGCGGAGGCGGGGCACGGACGGCGCACAGACCGGGGCGGGCACGGACGGCGCACAGACCGGGGCGGGGCACGGACGGCGACCGACCGCGGGCCGGGCGCAAACGCCCAGGTCAGGGCCGGAGCACGGACCGCGGCACGGACCGGATGGGCCGTTCCCGGCTTCGGGTGTCCCGGCCCGGTGGCTGCGGGCCGCCCCCGATGGGGTCCGCTCGGCCCATGACCCGAGGGTGTGCCGAGGGGATGCTGGTGTCGAGGGGTGGCATCGGGAGCGCGGCTCCGCGGAGGTACGTCATGGGTGGCTCTGTTCTCGTAGGGCTGGACGGCACCGTGAGCTGCGCGCCGGCGGTGCGCTGGGGTGCCGAGGAGGCCGCGGCCCGGGGGCTGCCGCTGCACTTCCTGCACTCCTGGGCCTCCCCGCCGGGGACCGTACCGCTCTCCCGCGATGCCGCCGTACAGCAGCGTTACGGCGCCGAGGTGCTGGCCGCCGCCGAGGACGCGGCGCACGGCTGGCACCCCGGGATCGCGGTGACCGGCGAGCAGGTGTCGACGCAGGCCGTGGACGCGCTGGTCGACCGCGGCCGGCGGGCCACCCTGACGGTGCTCGGATCGCGTGGGCACGGTGCCATCGCCGGCTTCCTGCTCGGCTCGGTCAGCCTGCACGTCCTCGGGCGCGCGGAGTGCCCGGTGGTCACGGTCCGCGAGGAGGAGGGAACGGCCGCCGGAGCGCTGCCGGAGATCGTGGTCGGCGTCCAGGGTGCCGGGCAGGACGACGAGCCGGTGCTGGACTTCGCGTTCACCGCCGCCGACGCCCACGGCGCCCGACTGCGGGCCGTCCACGCGACGGCCCCCGAGGCGGCCGGCCTCCCGCCCGAGGAGCGGCCGACGCTCGCCGACGTCCTGGGGCCCTGGCGGGCGAAGTTCCCCGCCGTCGACGTGGCCGAGGAGCTGCGGTGCGGCCGGGTGGAGCCGGTGCTGCTGGCGGCCTGCACACCGTCCGGTCTGCTGGTCATCGGGCGCCGCGTCCAGCGCTCGCCGATGCTGCTGGGGCCCGTCGTGCTCGCCGTACTGCACCACGCCCGCTGCCCGGTGGCGGTCGTCCCACGCCGCTGAACCGCCGGCCGGCCGGAGCCCCGGCCGAGCGCGCTCCGGGTCTCACGGGAGCCTCACGCGCGGTGCGGGCGCGCCTCCAGTCTCACGCGCGGTGCGGGCGCGCCTGAGGGGTGGGCGACGGGGTGGCCTGGGTGGCGAGCACGGCAGCCTGGATCCGCCGCTCCACACCGAGTTTGGCCAGCAGACGGGAGATGTGGTTCTTGATGGTCTTCTCGGACAGGTAGAGCCGCTGGCCGATCTGACGGTTCGTCAGCCCTTCGCCGATCAGGCCGAGGATCTCCCGTTCCCGAGGGGAGAGGCTCGACAGCGCGGCCGGCTCCGGCTCGGCCGACGGCTCCTCCCCGCGCAGGGTGCTCATCAGCCGCGTCGTGGTCGCCGGATCCAGCATCGAACGCCCGGAGGCGACCGTCCGCACGGCGGCCACCAGATCCGCGCCCTTGATCTCCTTCAGCACATAGCCGGCCGCGCCCGCCATGATCGCGTCGAGCAGCGCATCGTCGTCGTCGAACGAGGTGAGCATCAGGCAGGCCAGCCCCGGCATGCGGGAGCGCAGCTCCCGGCAGACCGACACCCCGTCGCCGTCCGGCAGCCGGACGTCCAGCACCGCCACGTCCGGCCGGAGCGCGGGGCAACGGGCCAGCGCATGGTCCGCCGTCCCGGCGTCACCGACCACCTCGATGTCGGATTCGGCGTCGAGCAGGTCCTGGACCCCGCGGCGGACCACCTCATGGTCGTCCAGGAGGAACACCCGGATCGGCCGCTGGGGCGAGAACTCCGGTGGGGCTGGTGCGTCACTCATGACGCCCTCCGACTGGGTACGACGTCCGCCGCTGTCCCCATCGTGACGCCGATCGCAGGCGCGTGCCAGGGCGGGCCACGCAGCCGGGGCCGTTCGGCCCCTCACGTCGGCCCGCCGGGCGTGCCACCGTCGAAGAACAGGCGAAAGGGGTGCGTGATGCCTCTGGGGAAGATGCGCCCGCCATGGCGGCGCAGCCCGCTCCGGCGCGGCTCGGACGTCGCGGAGTCCTGGATGGTCCTGGCCACCGGCGTGCTGATCGCCGTGCTGGCCCCGACCGCCGGTGTCACGGCCGCCCAAGCGGTGGACGCCTCCTCCCAGCGGCAGAGCGACGGCTGGCACAGCGTCTCGGCGGTGCTGACGGAAGATCCGCCCGCCCGGATCGGGGTGGACTCCACCAATGGCACGGCGGGCCGGGTCCACGGGACGGTGAAGTGGACGGCCGGCAACGGCGCGGTACGGACCGGGGAGACGGCCGTGCCGCCCGGGCTGCGCTCCGGCGACCGCACCACCGCCTGGCTCGACCGGCACGGCTCCCTGGTACGCGATCCGCTCACGCCCGGGGACTCCCTCGCCCAGAGCATCGCCGTCGGCACGGTCGCCGCGTCCACCACCGGCCTGCTGCTGTTCGGCGCCGAGCGGGCCGGCGTCGCGCTGCTGAACCGCCGGCGCTCCGCACAGTGGGAGAAGGAGTGGGCGGAGGCGGACGAGGAGTGGCGGCACCCCCAGACGTGATCCTCGTGGTGCTCACAACGTGATCCTCATGGTGCTCACAACGTGATCCTCGTGGTGCTCACACGGGCTGTGCCGGCTGCTGCGGGTAGGGCGCCTCGCGCCGGTAGGTGAGGCGGTTGACCACCGCCGTGACCCCGTAGACCTGCCGCGTCATCCGTACCGCGATGGCCACTTGGCCGCTGCTCTCCAGGGAACCGCCGAGGGTCACCACACCGTCGCAGACCGAGACCTCCACGCTGTCCGGGCTCAGCCACAGGGCCCGCACCACGATGTCGTCGGCCACCTCGTCGTGGATGTCGGCGTCCGAGCGGGCGAAGATCCGCAGCACATCGCGCCGGGTGAGCATGCCGATCAGCCGAGCCTCCTCGTCGACGACCGGCAGCCGCTCGATCCCGCTGGCGCCCATCAGGCGGGCCGCCCGGACGACGGAGTCATCGGCGCGGACGGTACGGGCCGGGGCTGACATCACCGCGCCGGCGGTGAGCGCCGCGCCGGCGGCCGGCCCGCCGGCCGTCCCCCCTCCGGCGCGCGCCAGATCGGTGGCCGAGACGATCCCGATCACCTTGTCGTCGGCGTCCACCACCGGCAGTCCGCTGATGTCGTACTCCACCAGCCAGCGGGCCAGTTGGCCGGCCGGTGTTCCGCTGCGCGCACGGACCACATCACCGGTCATCAGACTTCCGACCCGTCGGCGCTTCATAGCGGACCCTCTCTCCGCCCGTACCCGCTCCCGGGGCCGCCCCGGGAGCGGGTACGGGCGGCGCCCTTCGCGCGGACCGCACTCCACGATCCGTGCTCCCCCACCCTCCTCACCAGGGCCTTCCGGTGTCGTCCGGGGGCCGAAGGTCCCGGTCACCGCGGCCCCTGTGGCACTCGTGCCAGGCGCACCGGACGGGTGTGATGGATGGCGGGGGCACACCGCCGCACGCTCAGACAGGCAGGGACCATGCTGACGGATCCGATGAACGGCCTCCGAGGGCGCCGCAGGGGCACGCCCACCGTGGTAGGGCTCCACGGAGATCTCGACTGGCCGGGCGCCGCCTCGGCCAACGCCCGTCTCGACGCGCTGACCGCGGGCAGTGGTGCGGACCTGGTGCTCGATCTGTCGCGGGTGCGCTTCCTCGACTGCGCGGGTGTCGGTGTGCTGTGCCGGGCCCGACGCCGGGTCCGCGAGCGCGGTGGACGGCTGACGCTGGTGATCACCGAGCCGCACTTCGGCTGGATCCTGCGCACCCTGGGCCTGGGCGAGTACTTCGAGGTGCTCGACGCCCCGCCGGAGGGCACCCGCCAGGCGGAACCCAGGACCGTGGCGTCCCCTCCGGCGGAACCCGGGACGGCGGCGCCCCGTCCGGCAGGTTCCCGACGGGACGGCACCCGACCGAACGCGGCTCGACCGGGTGGTTCCCGGCGCCTCGCCGGACGGTGAGGGGCGCGCAGCCGGACGGTGTGCAGGACGCTCAGGTGGCACGCCCACTGTGTCCTGAACTCCCTCCACCGGAGGACGTGTTGCGCCCCGGGAGCCTATGACGTTCCCTGCACCGCCGCGTCCGCACCCTCACGGCCACGTCCGCACCCTCACGTCGCCGCGTCGGCGCCGTCGCGTCCGCGCCACCGCGTCCGTATCGTCACCGCCGGGTCGTCTCAGGCACCGTCACCGTGCCGGGCTGCGTCGGTTCAGTCGCCGTCCGGCCCGGCACCGGCCCGTCGGCGTCGAACGTCACCGCCACGACGCCCTCGACCGCCCGCACCAGCCGGGCCGCCACCGCCCTCATCTCCGCGTCACGGAGCGGGCCGCCGAGGGTCACCACCCCGTCGGTGACGCTGACGGTCACCGCTTCCGCCTCATCCACGGGCTCCGGGAAGAGGCGGCCGACGACCTCCGTGCGGACCTCCTCCGCCAACTCCTCGTCCGGGCGCAGGAACACCTTCAGCAGGTCGGACCGGCTGACGATGCCCTGCAACAGCCCCTGCCCGTCGACCACGGGGAGCCGCTTGACGGACTGGCGCGCCATCGTCCGCGCCGCCTGGGCGAGGGTGTCACCGGCGTGCACGGTCAGGGCGGGTGTGCTCATCAGCTCCCCGGCCGTGAGCGCGCCGGCCCTGCGGACCGCGTCCGACCGCTGCAGCTGCTCCCGGCGGTCGGGATCGGTCTCCCGGAACTCCTCCTTGAGCAGCAGATCGGCCTCGGACACCACCCCGATCACCCGCCCCTCCCCCGCCAGTACGGGCAGCGCGCTCACCTTCCACTGCTCCATGGTCTCCACGATGTCCTTGAAGCCGGCGTCCTGGCCGATCGCGACCACGGTCTGCGTCATCACCTCGCTGACGGTGTACGGAGTGTGCTTCATGACGCCTCCTCGGCAGTACGGGAGCGGATGCGAGTCCTCGGAGCGGGTGGCCCCGGGGCACAGGGCGAACGACCGGGGCACAGGGCGAACGACCGGAGCGCAGGGCGGGTGGCCGGTGACCAGAGCGGCTGGCCGGGGCCGTGCCCTCCGCCGGGCCCTCGGCCCGCACCCTCAGAGCGGATGGCCGGCCAGGGGCGGACCGGGCCGTACGGAGGCCGGACCGGTGACATCGAACTCCACGTCCACCACCCCCTCGACGGCCCGCATCAGCCGTGCGATCACCGGGATCAGCGAGGTGTCCCGCATCCGCCCGCTGAGCGTGACGACTCCGTCCACGACCCTGACGTCGAGGTCCTTGACCGGTGCGGCGAAGAACTCGCCGAGGTCCCGGCGGACTTCCGCTGCCAGGTCCTCGTCCGACCGCAGGAAGACCTTCAGCAGATCGGCGCGGCTGACGATGCCCCGCAGCATCCCGTGCGGGTCCACCACCGGCAGCCGCTTGACGGACTCACGGGCCATCGTGCGGGCGGCCTGGGACAGCGTGGCATCGGCCCGCACCGTGTGGGCGGGGCTGCTCATCAGCTCCCCCGCGGTGACGGCCTCTGCCCGGCGGACGTCGTCGACCCGGCGCAGCTGCTCCAGGCGGTCCGGGTCGGACTCCCGGAACTCCTCCTTCGGCAGCAGATCGGCCTCGGAGACCACCCCGACCACCCGCCCCTCCCCCGCCAGTACGGGCAGCGCGCTGACCTGCCAGCGCTCCATGGTCTCCACGATCTCCTTGAACCGCGCCTCCCGGCCGACCGCGGCCACGGTCTGCGTCATCACGTCCCTGACGAGATGCGGAGCGTTCAGCATGGGTGCCTCCTCGGTGCCCGGAGTACACGGGCCGGCGTCGCAGGGCCGTGGTGACACCTCCAGCGTGGGGCGCGCGGGTCCGGTCGGGCAGGGGCCGTCCGGCCCCGTTCCACCGCCGGCCGGCCGGGCGGGGAGCGGCGGTTCGGCCCTGCCGGAGCGGGCGGTGGCCGCACGGGGAGGACGGCACCCGGCGGGCGACGGCCGGCGGTGCGCCCGCCGTCACACCCGGGCGGCCGCCCGCAGGTCGTGGTCGAAGGCCCGGATGTCGGCCTCGCTGAGCGTGGTGCGGGTGCCGGCGATGGCCTGCAGGTAGTCGCCGGTAAGCCGGGCACGGTCGGTGGCCCCGTCCGGGCCGTCGGACAGGTGCCGCTCGAAGGCGCGCTGGGCCGCCGTACGGGCCGCGTACTCGATGTCCGCCGGGGTGAAGCGGTCGCTGGCCTCGACCAGTGCCGGCAGGTCGACCTCGGCGACCCGGTCCGGGCCGATGTACCGGGTCCAGATAGCCGTGCGGGCCTCGGCGTCCGGCGGGCCGACCGGGATCAGGTAGTCGAACCGTCCGGGCCGTAGGAAGGCCGGGTCCAGTGAGCGCACCGCGTTGGTCGCACAGATCAGCAGCCGGTGCTCGCCGTGCCGGAACTGCGGGATGAGCTTGAGGAGTTCATTGGTCACCCGGTGCGCGAGGGTGGTCGGGTCCTGCCGCTCGGAGGCGATCTCCTCGGCCTCGTCGAAGAACAGCACGACCTCGTCCAGGTGCTCGACCCGGGCGAACAGCCGGCGCAACCCCGCCGCGACCCCGTGTGCGTCATCGGCGAGCTGGTAGGGGAACACCTCCAGGAACGGCCAGCGCAGCCGGGAGGCGACGGCCCGGGCGAAGGTGGTCTTGCCGGTGCCCGGCGGCCCGAAGAGCACCACGGCACGCGGCGGCACCAGCTGATAGCGCTCCGCGACCTGCGGATGCTCCAGCGGCAGCACCAGCCGGCGCTCGATCAGCGTCTTCTCCGCGGCCATCCCCGCGATGCCGTCCCACAGCCCGGCCTCGGGCACCACACCGCCGAGCTGTTCGAGCAGGGTGGCCTCGGCGGAGTCCCCGGTCAGCAGCTTCTCGAAGTAGCTCAGGTCGGGGCGGCCGGTGTACCCGGAGTTCTTGAAGGCCTGCTCCCCGACCTCGCCCTCCGGAAGCAGCGCCCCGATACGGCGCACCCCCGCCTGGGCCAGGCGCTCCTCCAACGCGGCCAGCAGCGCCGACCCGATGCCGTGCCGGCGCCACTGGCGGGCGATGGCCAGGCGCAGCACCCAGGCCCGCTCCTGCAGCGTCGAGGACACCGCGGCACCGACGATCTGGTCGCCGACCACGGCCACGACCGCGGGCGACCGCGCCTTGAGCGCGCTCACCACCTCGGCCAGGCTGACGGCCGGATCCGCGGCGGTGTCCCGTGACTCCTCCCAGAGGCGCACCACCTGGTCCAGATCGCCCTCGTCCAGGCTGCGTACCCGCCACGGAGACATCAGCGCCACCTCCCCGCACCATTTTCCCGCAGGTCGCGGCCGTCGGCCCGGCGGACGGAACCGACGGGGCGGCGACCGCGCGTCACGGACGGGCCGGCCCCTGTGCCGATCCGGGCCCGGCCCCGGACCCCGGCCCCTGCGCCGACGAGCGGAGGGTGGCCAGCCGCCGCCGGTACTCCTCGTCCTCGATCTCACCCCGCGCATACCGCTCGGCGAGGATCTGCTCGGGGGTGGGGCCGGCATGCGGCGGAGCGGCATGCGGTGGGGCCGCGGTCCGGCCCGCCCCCTCGTCGCCGCGCGTCCCCGTACGGGACAGCCATCGGAAGAGCAGTACCCCGACCATGATGATCAGGGCCCAGAACAGCACCGTGCCGACCGACATCGCGAACCAGCCCCACCCGCCGGCGCCATGGTTGTACCAGAACATGATCGCGCTCCACTTCCCGGCCCGGACGGCGCGTCGCCCCGTCCGTCCGCGGATGCTCTCCCTTCCATTCTCCCGCGCCGGCGC
This sequence comes from Streptomyces sp. NPDC020742, assembly GCF_040641675.1. Classification (NCBI taxonomy): domain Bacteria; kingdom Bacillati; phylum Actinomycetota; class Actinomycetes; order Kitasatosporales; family Streptomycetaceae; genus Streptomyces; species Streptomyces sp. NPDC020742. The sequence goes on along the minus strand of NZ_JBFAEA010000002.1, from coordinate 301,437 downwards.
GGGAGCGGCGGCCGGGCCGGGCGCTCGCCGTACCCCGCGCCCTACGCTCCCGCCGGACGCACCTCACGCCAGACGGACCCCCGCCAGACACACCGCGTACGGACATCCCCGAACCGGCCCGGCCCGCTCCGCACCACCGAGCCGCCTGCGCACCGTCCGGCTGCCCCGAACCACCGAGCCGCCTGTGAACTCCCCGGCCGGGCCGCACTCCTGACTCCCGACACCACGTGGGACCGCCCGTAAGAGAGCCGCAAATTCCCTCGGTGACGGGGCGTGTGCGGCCCGCTGGCGCCGTAGGTTCGAGGACGGCCGACGGATGCGCGCGGCGGCGGCGCTCCGCGCACCGGCCCGCCCGTCCCCGGCCACCGTTTCCCGAAGGCCGCCCGGCCGCCCGCCCACCGCAGGAGGCCGACTCCCAGAAAGTCTCCGCATGGCTCCCGTCCCGCCCCCCGCCCCCACCGCACCGACGACCCCGGTGGACCGGACGGTCCACCTCCCGGTCCCGGACGCTCACCCACGCGGCGGCCATCGACGGCGGCGCAGGCCGGGCGGGCTCTTCGACCCGCGGGTGCTGCTGACGTCCCTTCCGGAGGCGCTGCGCAAGCTGCACCCGCGGGACCTGGCCGGCAACCCGGTGCTGTTCGTGGTGGCCTGCGGCGCGGTGCTCACCACGCTCTCCGCGGTGCTCGACCCGTCCGTCTTCGCCTGGGTGATCAGCGGCTGGCTCTGGCTGACGGTGGTCTTCGCCCAGCTCGCGGAGGCCGTCGCGGAGGGCCGCGGCAAGGCGCAGGCCGCCTCGCTGCGCAGGGCGCGCACCGACCTCAACGCCCTTCGGCTGCGCGACAACTGGCGGGTCGGCCTCGACCTCCGCGGCGCCGAGACCGAGCAGGTCTCCGCGGCCGAACTGCAGCCGTTCGACTTCGTGCTGGTGGGGGCCGGCGAGGTGATCCCGGCGGACGGTGAGGTGGTCGACGGGGTGGCCGCGGTCGACGAGTCGGCGGTCACCGGGGAGTCCGCGCCCGTCATCCGGGAGTCGGGCGGCGACCGGTCCGGCGTCACCGGCGGCACCACCGTGCTCTCGGACCGGATCGTGGTACGCATCACCTCCCGCCCGGGGCAGTCGTTCCTGGACCGGATGATCGCCCTGGTCGAGGGCGCCACCCGGCAGCGGACACCCAATGAGATCGCGCTGCACATCCTGCTCGCCGCGCTGACCGTCGTCTTCCTCCTCGTCGTCGTCACCGTGCAGCCGATGGCCTCCTACGCGGGTGCGGCCCAGCAGACCGCGGTGCTCGTCGCGCTGCTGGTCACCCTCATCCCCACCACGATCGGCGCGCTGCTCTCCGCGATCGGGATCGCCGGCATGGACCGCCTGGTGCAGCGCAATGTGCTGGCGATGTCGGGCCGCGCGGTCGAGGCGGCCGGCGACATCAACACCCTGCTGCTGGACAAGACCGGGACCATCACCCTCGGCAACCGCGAGGCGGTCGCCTTCGTACCGCTCCCGGAGTGCGACGAGCTCCAACTGGCGGACGCCGCCCAGCTGTCCTCGCTCGCCGACGAGACGCCGGAGGGCCGCTCCGTCGTCGTCCTGGCCAAGAACACCTACGGACTGCGGGCTCCCGCCGACGGGGAGCTGCGGCACGCCGAGTATGTGCCGTTCAGTGCGCAGAGCCGGATGAGCGGTGTCGATCTGCGCTGGACGGACGGCAGCGGCTGCGCCGTCCGCAAGGGCGCCGCCGCGCAGATCGTCGCGTGGGTGGCCGGGCGCGGCGGCCGGGTGCCCGCGGAGGCCCGGATGTTCGCCGATGCGATCGCCGCGTCGGGCGGGACGCCGCTGCTGGTCGCGGTGCACGATGCGTACGGGCCGCGGGTGCTCGGCGTGGTCCACCTCAAGGACGTGGTCAAGGACGGCATCCGGGAGCGCTTCGCCGAGCTGCGCCGGATGGGCATCCGTACGGTGATGATCACCGGTGACAATCCGCTGACGGCCCGGGCCATCGCCCGGGAGGCGGGGGTGGACGACTACCTCGCCGAGGCCACGCCCGAGGACAAGCTCGCCCTGGTCATCCAGGAGCAGGAGGGCGGCAAGTTGGTCGCGATGACCGGTGACGGGACGAATGACGCACCGGCCCTCGCCCGGGCGGACGTCGGCGTGGCGATGAACACCGGTACCTCCGCCGCCAAGGAGGCCGGCAATATGGTCGACCTCGACTCCCACCCCACCAAGCTGATCGACATCGTCGAGATCGGCAAACAACTCCTCATCACCCGCGGGGCGTTGACCACCTTCTCGATCACCAATGACGTCGCCAAGTACTTCGCGATCATTCCGGCGATGTTCACGGGCGCCTATCCGGGCCTCGCCGCGCTGAACGTGATGGGCCTGCACAGCCCGACCTCGGCGATCACCTCGGCCCTCATCTTCAATGCGCTGATCATCGTCGTGCTGATCCCGCTGGCGCTGCGCGGGGTGCGCTACACCCCGTCCTCCGCCCATGACCTGTTGCGGCGCAACCTCGCCCGTTACGGTCTCGGCGGGCTGATCGCGCCGTTCCTCGGCATCAAGCTGATCGACCTGGTGATCTCCCAGGTCCCCGGCCTCGGCTGAGGGACGTTCGGGGCGGTCGGTCACCCCTTCTCGGGCTGTGGCTCCAGCGCCCTGCGGGTAGCGTCGGAGGTGCCAGGCGACAGGAAGGGCTCATCATGCGGGTGATTCCGGCCGCGCCCCCGATCGGGGGCCTCACCGCGGTGGTCACGGGTGGTTCGCGCGGGCTGGGCCTGCTCATGGCGCACGCGTTGATGGTGCGCGGCTGCCACGTGGTGCTGCTGGCGCGGGACGAGGCCGAGCTGGGCCGGGCCGTCACCAAACTGGCCCGCTCCGCTTGCGGTTCGGTGCGCAGTGTGGTGTGCGACGTGCGGGACGGCGCCGAGGTCGAGGACCGGCTGGACGGGATCGCCCGGCAGAACGGCCGGCTGGACATCGTCCTCGCCAACGCCGGCACCCTCCAGGTGGGCCCCGCGGAATCCCTGGGCACGGAGGGGTTCCGCGATGCGATGGACTCCCTCTTCCACGGCGCGCTGCACACCGCCCTCGCCGCCCTCCCGCACCTGCGGCGCAGCCCGGTCGGCGGCCGGCTGGCGCTCGTCGGGTCGGTGGGCGGTCTGCTGGCGGTGCCCCACCTCCTGCCGTACTCCTGCGCCAAGGCGGCGGTCGCCGCGCTGGCCGAGGGGTTGCAGGCGGAGGAGGCGGCGCACGGCGTCACGGTCACCGGGGTGCACCCCGGACTGCTGCGCACCGGCTCCCATCTGCATGCCCGCTTCGGCGGCGACCGGCGCCGGGAGTACGCCTGGTTCCAGGCGCTGGCCGGTGCTCCCCTGCTGTCGATGAACGCCGGGCGGGCGGCCGAGCGGATCGTGACCGCCGTACAGCGGCGCCGGCACCGGGTGGTCCTGACGCCCGCGGGCAGGCTGGGTGCCGTGGCGCACGGTGTGGCCCCGGTGGCCACCGCCCGGCTGGTGTCCGCGGTCGGCCGGGTACTGCCGCGGGACGGGGGCGGTGGGACGGCGGAGGGTTTCCGGGTGGAGGCGGAGGACCAACCACCCGCTCGGCGGATCCGCCGGGTCCTCGGTGTGCTGAACGAACGGGCGGCGGACCGCTTGAACCAGCGCGGCGGGTTCACGGACCGGCCCTGACCGGCGCCGGGTGCCCCGGCGGGGGGCCGGCGGGATCCCCGTCCCGGTACCCCGGCACGGAGGCGGTGCAGCGCCCCCTGTCCAGGTGCCCCGGCGGGGCGGTGCGCGGAGCCCGTCCGGGTGCCCCGCCCGGGCTCATGACTCGGCGAGGAGCCCCTTGCGCAGGGTGGCGAAGGTGCGGCTGAGCAGCCGGGAGACGTACATCTGGGACAGGCCGAGCGCGTTGCCGATCTCGGCCTGGGTCATCTCCGCCCCGAACCGCATCCGGAGCAGGGTGCGTTGCCGCGCGTCGAGCCGGGCCAGGTGCGGCTTGAGGGCCTGGACGTGCTCGGCGAGGTCGAGGGCGGGGTCGTCGGCCCCCACCAGGTCGGCGACCAGCCCGGTCTGCCGGGCGCCACCGGTCTGCAGGGGCCGGTCGATGGAGTCGGCGTCATAGCCGTTGGAGGCGAGCAGTCCCTCCCGCACCTCCTCCTCCGCCAGCCCCAGGTAGTGGGCGAGCTGCTGCGCCGAGGGGTCGTGGTTGCCGCGGGCCTCCAGCTCCTCGAAGGCGCGGGCGAGGTCGATGCGGAGTTCCTGCAGCCGGCGCGGGACGTGCACGGACCAGGTGGCGTCCCGGAAGAAGCGCCGTATCTCGCCGCGTATGTAGGGGATGGCCAGGGTGGTGAACTCCACGTCCCGGTAGACGTCGTAACGGTCGATGGCCTTGATCAGGCCGATCGTGCCCACCTGGAGGACGTCCTCGGCGCTCTCCCCGCGGCTCCGGAAGCGCCGGGCCACGAAGCGGACCAGCGACAGGTTCATCTCGATCAGGGTGTTGCGCACATAGGCGTACTCGGCCGTGCCCTCGTCGAGGACGGCGAGCCGCTCGAAGAACAGCTTCGACAACTCCCGGGCGTCCGCCGGGGCCAGGCGCTGCGGTTCCTCGACGGTCGGCAGGGGCACCGCCGGAGCCGGAAGGGCATCCCCCTCGCCGATGTCCGCCGGGGTCGTACGGGCCGCCCGTGCCGTCATGCTGCCGTTGCGGGTCATGCTGGGGCTCCTCGTGCTTGCCGTCGCTCCGTCGTGCCGGACCCCTACCCGGCGGCCTGTGCAGCATGTGCCCCGGGAGGCAACTGCATCACCGGCGCCCGCCGTTGTCGACGTCGCCCGGGGGCGCTGGTTGAAGCGCACGGAGATCGGTTAGTCATAGCGACCGCAGGGACGCACATCGATGGATGCGCCGCACAGAACGTGACCCTGATCAGGTCGCTCGGCCGGTGCCGGCGCGCTGAGGCGTGAGGGAGCGCGGCGCATGTCCTTCCGGGAGCGCACAGCACGAGGTCGGCTGCGGAACGCGACCGCATCGGGCTTCCACTGGCTGGACGCCCGCCTACCGGCGGCCTCGGCGGGCAAGCTGCTGCGCAAGGCCTTCCCGGACCACTGGGCTTTCCTGCTGGGCGAACTGGCCCTCTACAGCCTGGTGGTGCTGGTGCTCACCGGCGTCTACCTCACCTTCTTCTTCGACCCGTCGATGGTGGAGGGCCCCTACCAGGGCGCGTACGGGCCCCTGCACGGCACCCGGATGACCGCGGCGTACGCCTCGACCCTCACCATCAGCTTCGAGGTGCGCGGTGGACTCCTCATCCGACAGGTCCACCACTGGGCGGCGCTCACCTTCATCGCCGCCATCGGTGTGCACATGCTGCGGATCTTCTTCACCGGCGCCTTCCGACGGCCCCGCGAGGGGAACTGGATGATCGGCCTGACGCTGTTCCTGCTGGCCCTGCTGGAGGGGTTCTGCGGATACTCCCTGCCGGACGACCTGCTGTCCGGCACCGGCCTGCGGACCGCCGACACGATCATGGGGTCCATCCCGGTGGTGGGAACGTACCTCTCGTTCTTCGTCTTCGGCGGGGAGTTCCCCGGGCACGACATCATTCCGCGGCTCTACGTCCTGCACATCCTGCTGGTGCCCGGCGTCCTGATCGCGCTGGTCACCGCCCACCTCATCCTGGTGGTCCACCTCAAACACACCCAGTGGCGGGGCCCGGGCCGGACGAACGCCAATGTCATCGGCCAGCCGATGTTCCCGCAGTGGCTGGTCAAGTCCACCGGCCTGTTCATCGTGCTGACCGCGGTCTTCGCCGTTCTCGGGGCGCTGGGCCAGGTCAACCCGGTGTGGAACTACGGCCCGTTCCAGCCCGACCAGGTCTCCACCGACGCCCAGCCCGACTGGTACGTGGGGTTCCTGGAGGGCGCACTCCGGCTGATGCCGCCCTGGGAGACCAACCTGTGGGGCCACACCATCATGTGGAACGTCTTCCTCCCCGCGATCGTCCTGCCGGGGGTGCTCTTCGCGGTGCTGTACGCGTACCCGTTCTTCGAGCGCTGGGTGACCCCGGACCGCGATGAGCTGCACCTCTGCGACCGGCCGCGCGACCAGCACACCCGCACCGGTCTCGGGGTGGCGGCGATCTCCTGCTACGCCGTACTGCTGCTGGCCGGCGGCAACGACGTCATCGCCTTGGTGTTCGGGCTGTCGATCAATGCCCTCACCTGGGTGCTGCGGGTGGCGCTGGTCGTCGTCCCGCCGCTGTCCTTCCTGGTCACCAAGTGGCTCTGCCTGGCCCTCCAGCACCGCGACCGGGAGCGGCTGACCGAGGGGGACGAGACCGGTCTGGTCCGCCAGTCCGCCTACGGGGATCTGACGGAGGACCACCAGCCGCTGTCCGCCGCCCAGCGGGCCCTGCTGCTGTCCCGGGCGGCGCCGCGCCCGCTCGAAACCGCCCCCGGGGAGGCCGCCGCGGCGCTCTCCCGGCGCCGTCGGCTCCAGCTGTCGCTGAGCCGCTGGTACTACCGGGACCGGGTGACCTTCCCGGCCACTCGGCCCGGTGCGCGGCCGTCCGCCACGGTGCCCGACCGGGACGCGGCCCCGCGGCCGTGACCTCAGGGTTCGCGCTGTACGTACTGGAAGGCGAAGCCGAAGACACCGCCGGCCAGCAGGCCCACTCCGATCAGGAAGAGCCAGACGCCGTAGATCACGCCCAGCGCCGCCACCGCGTAGCCGACCGCGGTCAGCACCGGGTAGCCGCTGCGCGCCGGGAAGAAGTCCACCGGGCCCGACCGCTGCTGGATCTCGGCGCCCTTGTGGTCCTCCGGCCGGCTGCCGTGCTTGCGCCGCTGGACGCCGAAGAAGAGGAAGACCAGGGCCGCCATCAGGAAGGACACGATCAGCGCGGCGGTGCCGGCCGGTTCGAGGTCCGACCACCAGGCGTAGCCGGTGGCAGTCACGGCAAAGAACAGTGCGACGCCGCCGAAGAGGAACATTTCGATCGTCATGCGGTCACTCGGCCAGGGTGTCGGGGGTGGGGCCGCCGGTCGGTCCGGGGCCGGCGGAGGGGATCGGGGCGGCCGCCTCGACCTCCGGGTGGTGCAGGTCGAAGGCGGGCGAGTCGGAGCGGACCCGCGGCAGGGTGTGGAAGTTGTGCCGGGGCGGCGGGCAGGAGGTGGCCCACTCCAGCGACCGGCCGAACCCCCAGGGGTCGTCCGTCCGTACCGTCGGTGCCCGGCGGGAGGTGTGCCAGACGTTGTACAGGAACGGCAGGGTGGAGGCGCCCAGGACGAAGGCGCTGACCGAGGAGATGGTGTTGAGCAGGGTGAAGCCGTCCGCCGCGAGGTAGTCGGCATAGCGCCGTGGCATCCCGCTCTCGCCCAGCCAGTGCTGCACCAGGAAGGTGCCCTGGAATCCCAGGAACAGCGTCCAGAAATGGAACTTCCCCAGCCGCTCGTCGAGCATTTTCCCGGTCCATTTGGGCCACCAGAAGTAGAAACCGGCGAACATCGCGAAGACCACGGTGCCGAAGAGCACATAGTGCAGATGGGCCACGATGAAGTAACTGTCCGTCACCTGGAAGTCCAGCGGCGGGGAGGCGATCAGCACACCACTCAGCCCGCCGAGCAGAAACGAGACGAGGAAACCCACGCTCCACAGCATCGGCGTCTCGAACGAGAGGCTGCCGTGCCACATGGTGCCGATCCAGTTGAAGAACTTCACCCCGGTTGGTACGGCGATGAGAAACGACAGCACCGAGAAGAACGGCAGCAGTACCGCCCCGGTGGCGAACATGTGGTGGGCCCACACCGAAGCGGACAGCATGGTGATGGCGATGGTGGCGCCGACCATTCCGACGTACCCGAACATCGGTTTGCGGCTGAACACCGGGATGATTTCGGAGACCACACCGAAGAACGGCAGCGCCACGATGTAGACCTCTGGATGCCCGAAGAACCAGAAGAGGTGCTGCCAGAGGATCGCGCCCCCGTTCACGGCGTCGAAGACATGCGCGCCGAATTTCCGATCCGCCTCCAGGGCGAGCAGCCCCGCGGTGAGCACCGGGAAGGCCAGCAGCGCGAGGATGGAGGTGAACAGCACGTTCCAGGTGAAGATCGGCATCCGGAACATCGTCATGCCGGGGGCCCGCAGGCAGACGATGGTGGTGATGAAGTTCACCGCTCCCAGGGTCGTGCTGAGACCGGCGACGACCAGCCCCATCGTCCACAGGTCGCCGCCCTTCCCGGGGGAGAAGACCGGCCCGTTGAGCGGCGCATAGGCGAACCAGCCGAACGAGGCGGCACCGCCGGGAATGACGAATCCGAACACCACCATCAGGCCGCCCAGCAGGAAGAGCCAGTAGGTGAAGGCGTTCAGCCGGGGAAAGGCGACGTCCGGGGATCCGATCTGCAGCGGCATCACGGCATTCGAGAAGCCCGCGAACATCGGGGTCGCGAAGAGCAGCATCATGATCGTGCCGTGAATGGTGAAGAGCTGGTTGTACTGCTCGTTCGAGAACAGCTGAAGACCGGGCCGGGCCAATTCCGCCCGCATCAGCATGGCGAGCGTGCCGGCCAGCAGGAAGAAGCCGAAGGCGGTGACCATGTACAGGTTTCCGATCACCTTGTGATCGGTGGTGGTGAGCCATCCCAGGACGGTCCGCCCGGGCCGGGAACGGTCCCTTTCCGGTGCCGGCGGCCGCACCGCCGCAACCTCTGCCATGCGCGTTCTGCCCCTTCCGTCCGCGGGGGTTCGAACCCCCTGGCCATCATGGACGTTTCCGATTGCGCCCTCGGTGTGCACGCCGAGGGCCGTAGGGGTGAAAAGCGCAAAGGACGGCCGGAGGGCGCCTGGCCGGGTGCCGGAACCGTGCCCCATTGGGCCACCCGGCTGATTCTGGACCGCGGGCGTTTCAGCTCCAGCGGGTTGCGGGTGGTGGCGGCGGCCGGGGGCAGCACGATACGTCTGCCATCACCGGACGAAACGGCAAGGAGCATCGTGAGAAGCGTTGTGCGGGCGGGAAGTGTTCTCGGGGCGTGTGGCCTCGTTCTGCTGGGCTCCGGATTCGCTCAGGCCCAGGGTGTTGCGGATGTGCTGGCGACGGATCTCGGTGCTCTGACGGGCATCAGCCACGGAGTGGCCTGCCACAACCGGCTCGGCAACATCTACTTCAAGTCGCCGGTGTTCGGGCAGTCCCGCCCCTGTGTGAACGGCCCGGTGAACAGCGGTAACAGCCAGGGCGCCGCCAACGCCGTGATCCACGGCAACCCCAACCACAGCGGCAACCTCGGCACCTTCAACGGCGACAACAACAGCGGCAACTTCGTCACCGGGGCCTCGCGGGGCTCCAACAACAACCTCCAGCGCTCCCAGGGAGGCCGCTTCCACCACTGACGGCAGTGTGCCCGCAGGACCGGCCGGCCCCGGATCGCAGGGGGCCGGCCGGTCCCGGTCCAGGGGCCCGGGTGCGGTGGTGCGGGGCGCCGTTCGCCTCAGCTGCTGGTACCGGTACTGCTGCTGGTGCTGGTCGTCGGGCTGCCGCTGTTGGTGACGTTCCCGGACACATACACATTCTGCGCGTTGCGGACGTTGCCGCTGTTCACCGGCCCGTTGATGCAGATCTTCGCCCGGCGCTTGCAGTGGAACATCGCATTGAAGTCGGCCCAGGTGTCGCTGTTGAACACCCCGCCGTCCGAGCCGAACGGCCCGTCGTCCGCCTGTGCGGGCGACGCCCCGCCCACGGCCAGCAGCAGGCCGCACGCTCCGGCTATCACCATGTCGACACGTGCCATCTTCTTCACTGTGTGCTCCTGCACCTCGCGGTTGCCCCCCGCGGTCGTCCTGCCGGGCATGCCGGCTTCCACGATGCATGAGCAATGGCCGCCCCGCGCGTTCACGGTGGTCCGACGACGGACGGACGGCGGCCAGATGGCGGATCAGTTCGGGTCCGGTCCGCTCCCGTTGGCGATCAGAGATCGACCGTGACCTCGAACTCCTCGGGGGCGGCGCCCTCGGCGGTGACGATGAAGGTGGCGGAGCCCTCCGCATCGCTCGCCACCAGCGGCGGCGTCCGCGCACAGCCCCGGTCGTCGGTCGGCACGGTCACGGTCCGCTCGTCGCCCGCGAAGAGGACCTGCTGGGTGGTGGACACCCAGGAGAACGTCACCGGGGCACCGGCCACCGGGCGGCCGCTGCCGACGTCGACCAGCCGGGCCGTCAGCGGCTCGGCGAAGGTCTCCCCACGGCCGGCGTGCTGCCCGGTTCCCCCGGCGGACCGGATGGCCAGCGTCCGGGCCGAGCCCGCTTGCGCACTCATGGTGCCTCCTGACTGGATGACCGGTAGACGGCACGGTGCCCGGGACTCCCCGGAGTTCCCGTGCCGGTGCGGGTGATGGTAAGCAGCGCGGTGTGCCCGACCCCGGCCATGTCTCCTGGTTTTCGGGGAGTTGCTGCGATGGGGTGACCGCTCCGACCGCCCGTCTGCCGGCCGGAACGGTCACGGCGGCCTCCGTGCGCAGCACACGGGCCCGCACCGGTTACCTGCACCCGGCACTCGGCACTCGGCACCGACATCGGCACCAGGACCAGCACCACAAGGGACGCGCCCTACCGCGGGGCGGACGACCCCCGCCCGGGGGTGTGCGCCGCCGTCCAGTCCACGATCTGTACCGCCGCGCCGGCCGCCTCCCGGCCGCGGCAGCGGGCGTGGTGCCGGCGGGCGATGCCGTCCAGGTCGAGGCGGGAGCCGAAGGCGGGCCGGGCCGCCAGCCGGCGGGCGTACGCCCACAGCCGCCGGTGGTCGGCGATGCGGTGCACCGCTTCGGCGTCCAGGTGCCAGCGGTGCACGGTGTCGAGTCGCACCAGCGTCACCCACAACTGGACGTCCGCCGCGGTGAGTTCACCACCCACGACATGGTCCCGGGCGCCCAGGCGCTGCTCCAGTGAGCCCAGCGCGCCGAGCAGGGTGTCCAGCGCGGCCGCCCGTGCCGCGGGGTCGATGTCGTACCGGCCTGCGCGCTGGGCCGCCTCGTTGACCTCCTGCCGGCAGAGCTGTGCCACCTCCTCGATGTCTCCGCGGGCGGCCCCCGGGAACAGCGCCGGTCCCCGGGACCCGAACCGCCCGGCCAGGTCCCGCAGGATGTCGGGGGCGTGCGTACTGACGATCCGGCCGGTCCATCCGTCGCTGAGCACCGGCGCCGCGGCCGGCCCGGGGTGCTGGTGCGAACTGGCCTCGTACAGCGGGCGCAGCAGGACGTGGCCACCGTCCGGGCCGTCGGGGACGGCGGGCAGCAGCGTCACCGGCAGGGTGTCGCCGAGCTCCAGCAGGCCATGGGTGACGGCCAGGCCCAGACCGTCCGGACAGGACAGCGACAGATGGAGGCGGTAGCGGTGCGGCACGGCGTAGTGGCCGCTGCGCGCATCACCGCCGATCCTGCCGCGGAGCGACGGCACGGCGGTCTGGGACGTACGGGACAGGGCGGAGGTGACGGACATGGGGCTCCCTGGGATCCGGGCCGCCCGGTGCGTGGACGTCCAGCGGGGAACCGCGGGGTCCCACAGACGAACCGGCCGGCGGGCGGCGGGGCGGAGGTACGACGGACGGCGGGCGGAGCCGGCGCCGGAACGGGCCCGGCGGCGCCCGCCTCCGGGCCGGAGCGGACCGGAGGTGCGCCGTGGGACGGGCCCGGCGCGCAGCGACGGCGCTGAGCGGGTACGGCACGGGACGTGGACCCGCCGGCGCCTCAGAGCACGGGACGACTCGCGGCGCTGCAGACGCGCAGGAGATCGATGTGCCGACGCGAGGTCAGGAGGGGCAGCGGGCGGTGGGCGCAGCAGCGGTTGCAGACAGCGCGGTCGGTGTCCAGCCCGGCACGCCCCATGGTGTCCCGCCCGTTCGCTAGGTTTCCGGCCTTGAGTGTCGAGCCGCCACCGACCCCCGTCAAGAGGGCGTCACCGGTCCCGATCGGGCTCGGCCGGGCCCCCGTTCCCGGACGGAGGACGGTCCCGCGGGGCGAGGCCGACCGGCCCCTGCGGAATAATGCAGACATGCGGATTTCAGCCAGAGCGGACTATGCGGTGCGGGCCGCGCTGCAACTCGCTGACGCCCGGGACGCCGGACCGCTCAAGGCCGAGGCGATCGCCGACGCCCAGGACATTCCACACAAGTTCCTGGAAGGCATCCTCAACGACATGCGCCGGGGTGGGCTGGTGCTCAGCCAGCGGGGCGGCCACGGTGGCTACCGGCTGGCCAAGGCCGCGGAGGCGATCAGCATCGCGGATGTGATCCGGGTCGTGGACGGGCCGTTGGTGTCGGTGCGCGGCGTCCGCCCGCCGGAGCTGTCCTACACCGGTCCGGCCACCTCGCTGCTGCCGCTGTGGATCGCCCTGCGGGCCAATGTGCGTCAGGTCCTGGACGGGGTGACGCTGGCCGACGTCGCCGCGGCCGAGCTGCCCGCCCAGGTGTCCGCGCTGGCCGAGGACCCGGCGTCCTGGACCAATCCTTAGGAGGCCTCCGGCACCGGCAGGTGCGACGGTCTCCTCCGGGTGTTGTCGCCGGGCCCTACGGCCGGACGAGGGTGACGGAGTTGATCGGCGTGAGGTCCGCATAGACCCCGTGCTGGGCCGCCATGTCGTAGGAGCAGCCCGCGCCGTTGTAGCCGGTGCACAGGCGCGCATGGGCGCCGCCCGACTGGTTGTTGAGGACCCAGTGCCATCCGTACGTGTTGCTGAGGTTGTGCGCGCCGTAGCTCCAGAAGATGTCCGTCGGGGACACGGCGGGGTCCTGGTTCTGCGGGTAGATGCAGACCGCTCCGTACGGGCATCCGGCCCATGGGCCGCCGGCGGCCTCGGCTTTGGCCGTGCCGGCCGTCAGCACCGTCGCGGTCGCGGCGGCGACGCCCATCGCGAGCACACGGCGGATCGATGTGCGCATGCTGGTCTCCTCCCCCTTCGGTGGTTCGCTCTGACCGGTCGCCACCATCGTAGGAGCGGGACGGAAGGGAACGCTGCGCAATTCCAGTCATATACGGCCCGAAGGCGGGACATTCCTCATGATCTCCAATCATCCCCCTCCGAATCGCCGGCGATCCGACTCCCCTTGACGGCCCCCATCCCTCACCTCCTTGAGACCGATACCCCTTTTTCCCTGGCGGCTTGTGCGGGCCGGCGCGCACCCAGCAGTGCCCACTCCACAAGATGCGGCTGTCCACCCTTTGAACGGCCCTTGCTGCGCCCCGAGTCCGGGCGCATCCTGTTCCCTACTAATCCAGTAGGGAACAGAGCCGGAACTGGCTGGGAAGTCGGGGCGCCGGGCGGCCGGAGCGTCCCGGAACGCACCAGGGCTTCCGGTTCCGAGAGGGGACGGTGAACGGCGTCATGCCGAAGAAGGCCACAGCACGCCCCACGACCCCGTCGATCAACTCCCCTGTCGAGAGCGACATCTGGCGGCGCATCACCCGTGAGGTCGCGGACGATCTCGCCGTCGACGCGATCGCCCGGGACCGGGCGGGCAAGCCGCCGTTCGACGAGGGCGCCAGGCTGCGCGAGGCCGGTCTGCCGGCCCTGCTGACACCGCCCGGTCCGCTCGGGAGCGGCGCGGACTGGCGCACCGCCTGCGCCGTGATCCGGGAGATCGCGACGGCCGACGGTTCCATCGGCGAGCTGCTGGGCCGGCACTACGCCCTGTCCTGGAGCGCCCGGTTCTTCGGCACGCCGGAGCAGGCCGACCTGCTGGAGATCCGGGCGGCCGGAGAGCAGTGGCTGTGGGCCGGAAGCACCGAGATCCCGGGGGCCGGCGCCGATCCGGGCACCGGTACGGCCCCGGGCATTTCCGGTGCCGACCCCGGGCTCACCCTCACCCCCGCGGGCGAGGGCCACCTCCTCAACGGGCGCCGGACCCTCGCCGCGGGGGTCTCCGTAGCCGACCGACTGGTCCTGGGTGCCGTCTGTACCCGGACCGGCGACCCGCTGATCGTGGTCGTGGACCCAGCCCACCCGGGCGTCACCGCCGATCCGGCCCACGACCGGCTCGGCCAGCGGCTCACCGGGGCCGGCAGTGTCGGTTTCGACGGCGTCCCGGTGCACCCCGAGCAGGTCCTCGGTGCCGCACCGCGCGACGAGTACGACGTCTCCCCGTTCGCCTCGCTGGCCCCCCTGGCGCTGCGGCTCGCCCTCGTCCACGTCGGACTGGGGATCGCCGAGGGCGCGCTAGCCGAGGCGCGGGACGCCAGCCGGGCCGCGCCGCGTGCCTGGCCGCCGGCGGGCACGGACGGCGCGGGGTACGAGGGGCGGCCCGATGGCGACCCCTACCTCCTGCTCGCCTACGGGGAGTTGGTGGCCGCAGCGCACACCGCCGCGGCGGTGGTCGAGCCGGCGACGGAGGCGCTGGCGCGGGGGCTGTTGGTGGGGCGGGACCTCGGTGCGGAGGAGCGGGCGGACATCGCCGTCCTCGTCGCCGCGGCCGAGGCGGTCACCAGCCGGTCCGTCCTGCAGGTCACCACCCGCGTCCTGGAGCTGACGCAGGGCACCAACGCCCCCGCCGACGGCCCCGGCTTCGACCGCTTCTGGCGCAACGCCCGCGTCCTGACCGCCCAGGGCTCCCCCGTACACCGGCTCCGCGACATCGGCGACCACTACCTCAACGGAACGCATCCGCCCCTGACGCTGCGCAGATGAGGTGGTCCACCATCGCGTTGCGCGGCCCCGCACGGGGTGCGAACGTGGTGGTGAACCGAACGTGGTGGTGCACTGCGCGCGGGCCCCGGCGGCCACGGAGGGCATCCGGTGGCCGCCTACGTCTTCATCGGCGGAATCCGCCCGCCGGGACGGGGCAGTCGGACGCCCCCGGCCCGGGCCACCTGCACTCCCCGAAGGGGACGCCCTCGGAGGCCGGGTGGCTGGAGTGAGCATGCACAAGGTGCCGTTGAGCAATCCGGAGCGCCGGCGGGAGGTCTTCGACACGGTGCTGGCGCTGCTCGCCGAGGTGGGGTACGAGCGGTTCACCATGGACCTGGTCGCACAGCGCGCCAGGGCCAGCAAGGCGACGCTGTACCAGCGGTGGCCGTCGAAGGCGGAGCTGGTGGTGGACGCGCTGCAGGAGCAGCGGCCGGTGCTCGGCGGGGCGGACACCGGCTCGCTCCCCGGTGACCTGCGGGAGGTGCTGCTGTCGTGGGCGGCGGGCCTGGACGGACAGGACCGGGGGCTGATGCTCGCGGTGCTGGAGGGCAGCCGCCGGGACGAGGAACTCGCCCGGCTGCGCCGGGAACGCCTGACCGGCCCGGTCCGGCAGGCGGCACAGGATGCGGTGGACCGGGCGCGGCGGCGGGGCGAAATCCCGCCGGCGATCGACCAGGAGCTGCTGTTGGAGCTGCCGTTCGCGCTGGTGCTGCTGCATGTGCTGGTGCTGGACGAGCGGCCGGGGCCCGAGCTGGTCGACCGGATCGTGCACGGGGTGCTCGTCCCGCTGCTCGGCGGCGCGGGGGAGGCCGATGCCGGCGGTACGGGCACCATGGCCGTATAGCCCTATAGCGGCGGGGCCGTACAGCTGCGGTGGCGTGACCGTGGAGATGACCGCGGAGAACGGGTCCGTACGGGAGGGAACGGGTCCGTACTACTCTGGAACCAGAGGTTCGATTCCCCCCGAGGGAGCGTCCCATGCACCAGGCAACCCGGCTCGCACCGGCTCCCCTTCCGACCCACCGCAGCTGCCCGTTCGATCCGCCGGAGGAGTACCGGTGGCTGCGGGAGCGCGAACCGGTCAGCAGGCTGGCCTTCCCCGACGGGAAGACCGGCTGGCTGCTGACCCGACACCGCGACGTCCGGGCGCTGCTGGCGGACGACCGGTTCAGCTCGGACCGGCTGAAGGCGTCGCTGCCGGTGCGCGGGGTGGCGATCCGCCCGGTGACGGACGACGAGCGTGCCGGGATGCTCATCTCGATGGACCCTCCGGAGCACACCCGTTACCGCCGGCTGCTCACCCGGTACTTCACGGTGCGGCGGATGCGGACGCTGGCCCCACGGGTCGAGCGGATCGTCGCCGACCACCTGGCGGCGATGGAGCGCAGCGGTCCCCCGGTGGACCTGGTGCCGGCGTTCGCGCTGCCGGTCCCCTCGCTGGTCATCTGCGAGCTGCTCGGCGTGCCGTACACCGACCGGGGCGCCTTCCAGGGGTGGACGTCGACGCTGCTCAGGCTGGATGTGGACGAGGCGGAGGCGCTCCGGGCGCGGGTGGCCTTGCTGGAGTACATGCACGCCCTGGTGGTCGCCAAGCGGGCCCGGCCCGATGGCGGTCTGCTCAGCGAGCTGATCACCAGGGAGAGCGCCGAGGACCCGCTGACCGATGAGGAACTGGCGGGCATCGGGCGGCTGCTGCTGGTGGCCGGGCACGAGACCACCGCGAACATGCTGGCGCTCGGCACCTACGCCCTGGTGTCCCGCCCCGAGGCGCGGGAGGCCCTGCTGCGGGCGCGTCCCGAGGAGGTCTCACGGGCCGTGGAGGAGTTGCTGCGCTATCTGACGATCGTCCAGTTCGGCCTCGTCCGGGTGGCCAAGGAGGACGTCGACCTCGCCGGGGTACGCATCCGCGCGGGCGAGACCGTGGTGGCCTCGCTGGCCGCCGCCAACCGGGACCCCGGGCAGTTCGACCGGCCCGACGCGCTGGACCTGAGCCGCGAGCCGTCACAGCACGTGGCGTTCGGGCACGGCGTCCACCAGTGCCTGGGCCAGCAGCTGGCACGGGTGGAGATGGAGGTCGCCCTCCCGGCGCTGTTCCGGAGGTTCCCGACGCTACGGCCGGACGTGCCGCCGGAGCAGGTTCCGCTCCGCGACGACATGCTGATCTACGGCGTGCACGCCCTGCCGCTCACCTGGGGGTGAGCTCACCGTGCGCATCCTGATCGACCGCTCCCGCTGCCGCGGCGCCGGGCAGTGCGTCCTCAGCGCGCCCGGGCTCTTTGACCAGTCGGAGGAGGACGGGCTGGTCGTCGTCCTCCAGGACACCCCACCGCCCGGGCAGCGGGACGCGGCGCGGCGTGCGGCGGCACTGTGCCCCAATGCGGTGATCCGGCTCGCCGAGGAGGACGGGGCCGGGTCCTGACGTCGCGGGACGGGCGGGCCGGGCCGTTCAGACGGGCCAAGGCGGGCCGGGCCGTTCAGACGGGCCGCAGGGTGAGTGTGCCCGCCGGGCCGGACACGACGCAGGGCCCAAAGCCGTCGGCGATCCGGTCGAGGAGCCGCCGTAGCCACTGGACGTCCGGCTGCGCGGGGCGCCGTAGCCGCAGCTGCCAGGCCTGGAAGGGGACGATCCGCAGCTCGTGGAGCCGGCCGGTGCCGGGATCCAGCGAGACGAAGAAGAGCAGCCGCAGGTCGTCCCGGTACTGCTCGTAGCCGGTGATGCCCTCGTAGTCGTCGATGAAGTCGCCGCACCCGTGGATCATGAGCTTTCCCCGGTACGCCTCCAGGCCGCGGGGGTGGTGCGCGGAGTGGCCGTGCACCAGGTCCACCGCGCCGTCGAGCAGGGTGTGCGCAAAGGCGGTCTCGGCGCGGGCGACGCCGTAGCCCCAGTTGGGCCCCCAGTGGACCGAAGCCACCGCGAGGTCCCCCGGCTGCTTCATCTCCGCTACCCGGGCGGCCAGTTCGGCGGCGGCGTCCGTGGTGGGCTCGGCCACGAGGGCGACCCCGCCGTGTTCCGCGGTCGCCGCCCAGGACCGCGGGATGCCGCTGGACGGCATCCCGAGCGAGAACACCAGGATGCGGCGGCCGCCCTCGGCGGGGACGACGGCGGGGTGCCGGGCCGCGGCGGCATCCGCCCCGGCGCCCGCGGTCCGCAGCCCGGCGCCGTCGAGGGCGTCGAGCGTCTCCGCAAGGCCGTCGCGGCCGAAGTCCATGACGTGGTTGTTGGCCAGGACGCAGACGTCGGGGCGGGCGGCGGTCAGGCACGGCAGGTTCGCGGGGTTCATCCGGTAGTGGACCTCTTTGCCGGGCGCGAAGTCGTCGCTGCGCGTGACACCGGTCTCCAGATTGATCACCCGGGCGGCGGGCGCGACCTCGTCGAGCACCGGGAGGGCCTCGCCCCACGGCCAGGAGAAGTCGACCGGGCGGGCGAGGGGGCCGTGTGCCACCTCGGCGAGGTCGACATAGGCGCGGGCGTCGTGGATATAGCTCTCCCGCAGCGTGGGGTCGCCCGGATGCGGCAGGATCTGGTCGACGCCGCGGCCGAGCATCACATCACCGCAGACGCACACCGTCATCGGGGCATCGCCCATTCCTCCAGGTTAGGGCGCTTCCGTCGGATCTTCGTGGGCGCGCGGGGCCGGGGGGACGGGGTTGCCGCTCAGCCGACGTGCACGCGGGGGCGGCGCGCCCGGTCCGGTTCAGCCTCGCGCAGCACCTCGCGGGTGACGGGGGCGACCTCGCCCTGGCCGAAGAGGAAGAAGCGCAGGAACTGAGTGAAGGGGTTGCCCTCGGTCCACTCGAAGTAGATGTGCGGCCGC
This sequence comes from Streptomyces sp. NPDC020742, assembly GCF_040641675.1. Classification (NCBI taxonomy): domain Bacteria; kingdom Bacillati; phylum Actinomycetota; class Actinomycetes; order Kitasatosporales; family Streptomycetaceae; genus Streptomyces; species Streptomyces sp. NPDC020742. The sequence goes on along the minus strand of NZ_JBFAEA010000002.1, from coordinate 282,942 downwards.
TGCTCGGTGGCGTCGCGTACGTGCAGCAGCAGCGCGGCGAGCGCATTAGAGATGGCCGAACTCTCCAGCACCAGGACCCGGAAGCGTTGGTGCAGCACCTCGCCGCGGACCTGGAGTTCGCTCTCGAATTCGGAGGGGTCGCCGAGGGTGACCTCGACGAAGATGAAGTCCTCCTCGGCGGGGAGGTCGTTGTCGGTGCGGATCTGCTGGAGCTTGTCGCGGTACTCGGCGAGGTCGCGCTGGTCCGGCTCGTTGGCGATGAAGCGGATCTTGCGGTGGGCGATGTCGCGGATGAACCGCTCGGCCATGTCGTCGAGCACGACGCTGGTCACCCGGAGTTCGAAGGCGCGGGCGAGGCGGGAGAGGAAGGACACCAGGATGATGCCGGCGATGAAGCAGGCACCGATCTTCACCCCGTCGGGCCGCTCGAAGACGTTCGCCACCGTGGTGTAGACGAACACCACCGCGATGACCGCGAAGCCGACCGTCCAGCGGTGCTGGCCGGCGCGGCGCGCGGCGATGGTCACCGCGATCGCGGCGGAGCTGATCAGGACCAGGACACCGGTGGCGTAGGCGCCGCCCTGGGCGTCGACGTCGGCGTTGAAGATCCAGGTCACCAGGAACGCGATGAGGGTGAAGACCAGCACCATCGGGCGCACCGCGCGCGCCCAGTGCGGCGCCATGCCGTAGCGCGGCAGGTACTGCGGCATCAGGTTCAGCAGACCCGCCATGGCCGAGGCGCCGGCGAACCAGAGGATGGCGATGGTGGAGATGTCGTAGACGGTGCCGAAGGCGGAGCCGAGGTACTCGTGCGCCAGGTAGGCCAGCGCCCGCCCGTTGGCGGATCCGCCGGGCTTGAACGCCTCCGGGGGGATCAGCAGGGTCGTCACGAAGCTGGTGATGATGAGGAACACGCTCATGATCACAGCGGCGGTGGTGAGCAGCTTCCTGGCGCCGCGGATCCGCCCCAGCGGACGCTCCTCGGTGTCCTGGGGGTCGCCCTCGATGTGCGGCATGACCGCCACCCCCGTCTCGAAGCCGGACAGGCCCAGCGCCAGCTTCGGGAAGACCAGCAGGGCCACCCCGACCATCGCCAGGGCGTTGCCGTGCTGGGTGGTCAGCGCCTGGGTCCAGTCCGTCACCAGGCGGGGGGCGGCGAGTACATGCCCCAGTGCATCGACGACGACCACCACGTTGAGCATCAGGTAGAGCCCGACGAGCACGATCGCCACCCCGATCGCCTCCAGGAAGCCCTTGAGGAAGACTGCGCCGAGCAGGGCGACCAGGATGAGGGTGATGGTCATCTGCTGGTCGTGCAGGACGCTGGTGAGGTGCGGGTTCTCCACCAGGTGGGTGGCGGCGTCGGCCGCGGAGAGGGTGATGGTGATCAGGAAGTCGGTGGCGGCGAAGCCCAGCAGGGTCAGGACGAACAGCTTGCCCTTCCAGAACGACAGCAGCCGCTCCAGCATCGCGATGGAGCCCTGGCCGTGCGGGCTCTCCTTGGCCACCCTGCGGTAGACCGGCAGGGCACCGGCCAGGGTCACCAGGACCAGCACCAGGGTGGCGACCGGGGACAGCAGCCCGGCGGCCAGGGCGGCGATGCCCGGCTGGTAGCCGAGGGTGGAGAAGTAGTCCACACCGGTCAGACACATCACCCGCCACCACCGCTGCCCCTGGTGCGCGTCGATCGGTCCGGCGTGCGGCCCCTGGTGGTGTTTGGCCAGATCGGCCAGGCCCTCCAGCATCCAGGCCCGGAAGCGTTGGCGCAGCGCGGCGCGGGAGGAAGAGCCCGCCGGGGCGGAGGGTGCCATCGTGCGCTCCTGTCGGCTTGCGAAAGCATCCGGCCGCCTGTGGGACGGCCGGGCCAGCGTACGAAATCCGGGCCCGGTCGCCGTGGCCATCGCGGGCCTACCGCTTTCGTGTCCCCGGTCCGCGGCGCCGCTGGTCGGGCGGCTCCCGGCGGACCCGTCGCATCCCGGGCGCGGTGTGTCAGAGTGAAGAGAGGACGCGACGGCGTGGTCGCCGCGTGCCAGAGAGGGCGGCTGTCATGTCCCTACCGTCGGATCGCCTGGGCTCGACCACGGAGCGCTCTCCGGCCGCCGGACTGCGGAGCGAGGAGTACGAGGACCTGCTCGGCCAGGCCCCGGTGATCTTTGCTGCGCTGAGCGGTCCGCAGCATGTGCTGGAGGCGGCGAACCCGGCGTTCTTCGAGGTGATCGGTGGCGGGCGCGGGCGTACCGGTGCACCGATCGGCGAACTCTTCCCCGAGCTGGGGCCGCAGGGGGTGCTGGACCGGCTGGACGCCGTGTACCGCACCGGCACCACCTACCGGAACCGCGGCGGGCGGCTGGTCCTCGGTCTGCCGGAGGCGGAGCGGGAGGTGTTCTTCGACTTCACCTACGAGCCCCGACGGGACGCGGTCGGCAACGTCGACGGGGTCTTCGTGATCGCGGTCGAGACCACCGCGCACCACAACGCCCAGCTCCTCGCCGCCGAGCAGCGGGTGTTGCTGGAGCAGATCGCCCGGGACGCTCCGCTCACCGACATCCTGGACGGGATGGCCCGGGCGATCGAGGAGCTCTCCCCCGAACTGATCGTCTCCGTCCTGCTCCTCGATGCCGACGGGCGGCACCTGCGGCACGGCGCCGGCCCGAGCCTGCCGGACTTCTACAACCAGGCGGTCGACGGGATCACCGTCGGCCCCGAGGTCGGCTGCTGCGGCACCGCCGCCTATCTGCGCGCCCCGGTGGTCGCCACCGACATCGCCACCGACCCCCAGTGGGACGACTACCGGGAGGTGGCGGCGCAGGCCGGGGTCGCGGCGTGCTGGTCCACCCCGATCATGGGCACGGACGGCCGGCTGCTGGGCACCTTCGCGATGTACCACCGCACCCCCAAGGCTCCCAAGGAGAAGGATGTGGCGCTCAGCGCCGCGTTCGCCCGGATCGTGGCGCTGGCCATCGAGCGCCACCAGGCCATGGAGGCCGGCCGGGCCGCCCAGGAACGGGAGAAGGCGGCCCGGGAGGACCTGGCCTTCGTGCTCGACGCCAGCACCGCGATCACCCGCGAGCCGCACTACTTCGACTGTCTGCAGTGCATGGCCCGGCTGACCGTCCCCGCCCTGGCGCAGCTGTGCACCGTCCACGTCGTCGAGGACGGCCGGACCCGGCGGATCGCGGTGGCCGCCGCGAGCCCGTCCGCGGAGGGCCTCCTCACCGCTCGTGGTATCCGCGAGGAGATCGACGGTGCGGTCGCCCGGGTGCTCGCCTCGGGCACCACCGAGACCGGCCGCAGCGACGCCGCCGTCGGCTCCCCGCAGCCGACGGTCACCGGCTACGCCTGCGTCCCGCTCGCCACCCGCGGCCGGACGTTCGGCGTGCTGACCCTCCTGGCCACCCGCCGGCCGCTGGACGACCATGTCATCGCGCTGGCCGAGGAGCTCGCCCGCCGGGCCGCCTCCAGCGCCGACAACGCCCACCAGTTCACCGACCGGGTACGGCTCGCCCGCGACCTGCAGGCCGGGCTGCTGCCGCCCGAACTGCCCGCCATACCCGGCGCCGACCTCGCGGCCTCGTACCACCCCGCCGGCGAGGGCCTGGACGTGGGCGGCGACTTCTACGACGTCTTCCCGCTGTCCGAGGGCCGCTGGGCGCTGATGATCGGCGACGTCTGCGGCCGGGGGGCGGCGGCGGCCACCACCACCGGCATGGTCCGGCACACCGCGCGCGCCGCCGCCCGGCTGCTCAACGACCCGGCGGACGTGGTCGCCGCCATCAACAGCGCGCTGACCGAGAGCACCACCGAGGAGACCTTCGTCTCGCTGGTCTATGCCGAGCTGCGGCGCTCGGCGACCCACCTCACGCTGGACCTGATGCGCGCCGGCCATGTGCCGCCGCTGGTCCGCCGGGGCGACGGCACCATCGAGGAGGTCGCCGCACCGGGACTGCTGCTGGGCATCGGCCCGCATGTCGCGGGGGCGCCGTGCCATATCGCGCTCTATCCGGGCGACAGCCTGGTGCTGGTGACCGACGGCATCACCGAAGCCCGTTCCCCCGGCGGTGAGTTCTTCGACGAGCACCGCCTGGCGACCGCCCTCGCCACGGCTCCCGGCAGCTCCCCCACGGCCGCGTCGCTGATCGCCTCCGTCACCGCAGCGGTCACCGCGTTCGCGGGTAACTCCACCCCCGACGACCAGGCCGCGCTGGCCCTGACCGTCACCTGAGGGCCGGTCCGGGGCGTGCGGGACACGGCCGACCGGCGGGTCCGGCCTGGCGAAGCTGACTTCGCCTCCGCCTGTGCGGTCGGAACCGATCTGTGGGGTCAGGCGGGCTGACGGAGTGCGCTGACCAGTGCGCGCGGGTCGTCTGCGTGGAAGCGGATGGTACGGGCCTCTTCCGTTGCGCCGAGCGGGCGGGTGAAGGGGAGCGGCCGGTTCAGCTCCAGGGTCACCGAGGTCTGGCTGCCCACGATCAGGTCGAGGACCCCGTCCTCGGAGAGGGTGACCAGGCGGCCCTCGGGGTAGCGCCGGTCGACCCGGACCGAAGCGACCGCGTCCGGCGGTACGGCGAGGTCGAAGAGGGCTCCGTAACGGATCCGCAGGGAGCCGTCGGGGCGCACGACGTGCGGCCGGGTGACACAGGCGGCGTGCAGAGCCAGCACGAGGACGACGCCGTACAGGTCGAGTACCAGGATCACCCCGTGAACCGCCGGCCAAGGGATGAGGAAGGCCAGGCCCACCGTCTCGATCACCATCACGCACAGCAGCCCGTACATCATCGCGGTCTGGGGCCCGGTGTACGCGGCAGCGAGGTCCCCGGGGCGCACCCCGTGCGTGCCGCGCCGGACCCACCGCCCCAGGGAGGCGAGGGCGCGCAGCTCATGGCGGACCAGGCGGCGGACCGCCACCGGAACCGCCTCCTGTACGGCGGCCCGCCGCGCCGCCCGGCGGTCCACGCCGCGAGCGCGCGCGGCGACGTACAGCGAACGCAGCACCCAGGTCTCCAGCAGCAGCATCGCGAGCACCAGCGCCTCGGCGCCCACCAGCGCCCACCCGGGCGGCCGGACCCCGGCCACCAGGCAGGCCGCCAGGGCCAGTTCCCCCGGCAGCACGGCGGCTACCGCGACCCGCGCCGCCCGTACGCGCCTTGGTCGGCCGCTCATCCCCGGCCCCTGTCCATGAACGCGTCCATGAGCCGGTACACGGTTTCCGCCTGCGCGAGGGTGTACTCGGCAGGCAGCGCCTCCTTGACCCCGGTCACGACCACCCCGTCCTCGGAGATCGCAGCGAACAGCTCCTCGCGGACGCTGTAGGCCCGGTAGCCGTTGGGGCGCCGCTCCGGTTCCGGAAGCAGCCCGACATGGTGGTGGTGCCGGATCGCCCGGGTGGTGAGCCCCACGAGCGCGGCGGTCTCTCCGATTCGCATGCCGCCAGTAGAAACCGTGCCGTTGCGTCAAGGTCAAGCGCGGAAAGTCGCGCCGGGCGCAGAACTATTCAAGCGCTGCTACCCACCGGAGTGGTACGTCCTCGCCAGCGCACGTATCTGGCCACGGTTCGCTCCCGCTGGCCCGGAGGGCAAAGCCGAGCTGGTGGTGCTTGTACGCGGCAGGACGGCCCACCGGGCACGGAGGGCTGCTCAACGGCCGGCACGGTGCCTATGGTTGCCGGCATGGACCCGATGCCGCCCGACGCCCCCGACCCCGCCGACCCGCTGCGCCGGCTCTCGCTCGCCGAACTGCGGCGGCGCACCAGCATGAAGTGGCGCACCTACCCGCCGGACGTGCTGCCGCTCTGGGTGGCGGAGATGGATGTGCCGCTCGCCCCGCCGATCGTCCGGGCGATCACCGATGCGGTGACGCGTGGCGACACCGGCTATCCGGCGGGCACCGCGTACGCCCGGGCACTGGCCGATTTCGCCCGCGAGCGGTGGGGCTGGGACGGGGTCGCGGTGGAGCGTACGGCGATCGTCCCCGATGTGATGCTGGGCGTCGTCGAGATGCTCAAGCTGGTCACCCGCCCCGGCGACCCGGTGATCGTCAACTGCCCGGTCTATCCGCCGTTCTACCAGTTCATCGCGCACATGGACCGGCGGGTGGTGGAGGCGCCCCTCGGGGCGGACCTACGGATCGACCTCGCCGCGCTGGAGGCCGCGTTCCGGAGCGCCGCCGAGGGCGGGAGCCGGGCCGCGTACCTGCTGTGCAGCCCGCACAACCCGACCGGAACGGTGCACCGGGCCGAGGAGCTGACCGCCGTCGCGGCCCTGGCCGCCCGGTACGGCGTGCGGGTCGTCTCCGATGAGATCCATGCGCCGCTGGTGGCTCCCGGCACGGACTTCGTGCCGTATCTGAGCGTGCCCGGGTCGGAGAGCGGGTTCGCCCTGCTGTCGGCGTCCAAGGCGTGGAACCTCGCCGGTCTCAAGGCCGCGCTGGCCCTCGCCGGTCCGACCGCGGCGGACGAGCTGGCCCGGATGCCGGAGGAGGTCAGCCACGGCCCCAGCCACCTCGGCGTCCTCGCCCACACCGCCGCCCTGGAGGGCGCCGGCGGATGGCTCGACGCGTTGCTCACCGGGCTCGACGCCAACCGGCGGCTGCTCGCCGGACTGCTGGCCGAGCACCTGCCGGCGGTCCGCTACCGCCCGGCCGCCGGGACCTACCTCGCCTGGCTCGACTGCCGCGGGCTCGGCCTCGGCGACGACCCCGCGGCGGTCTTCCTCAAGCGCGGCAGGGTGGCGCTCAGCCCCGGCCCGGACTTCGGCACCGGCGGCGCCGGCCACGTCCGGCTGAACCTGGCGACCTCGCCGGAGGTGCTCACCGAGGCCGTGCGCAGGATGGCCACGGCGGTCCGCGGCGCGCCCTGAGGGCACGTCATATCTGCTGGGTGCCGGGCAGCACCTCGACGCGGAGGGAGTCGCCGTCCTGGAGGATGTAGGTGGCGCCGGTCCCGGGCGTCCAGCCGAGGGGCAGCAGGTAGTACCGGCCGTTGCGGTCGAGCAGTCGGCGCAGACCGGTGTAGCGGTAGCGGAAGTGCGCCCGGACGCCCAGGTCCGTCACCTCCAGCCCCGGCCCGGCCAGGCTGAGGCGCTCGGTGCTCAGCACCACCACCGCGGTACGGCGCAGGAGGTTGTCCGCGGCCTGGTGGGCCTCCCGGCTGCCGAGTTCGGTGGTGGCGAGGGTGAGCGACCACATCACCAGCAGACCCGCGGTGAAGGCGGGAACCGCCTTGCTCCACAGGCCGGGTGGCGGCACCGCGCGGCGGGTCGCCCACGGTGTCTGGCCGAGGAGCACGCCCGCCGCCAGCAGCAGCGGAGCCGTCCACTGCCAGGGGGCGAGGTACGGCCACAGGAGCAGCAGCACCAGGCCGCACCCGATGAGGGAGAGGTGCGCCCGGGCCACGACGTGCAGCGCCCGCTCCGCCTGGCGCACCACCCTGCTCTGACTGCGGCCCTCTTCCGTAGTGGCGAGGTGACGTGCGATCAGTACGGCCCCGGTGCAGGCGGCGGCCACCGGGACGGTGACGAGGTTCAGGCTCTGGATGGCCACCTCGGCGAAGCCGAAGCCGAGGCTGAAGGAGTCCAGCCGGAAGTAGTGGTAATAGGCCGTCAAGTAGACCGCGCCCAGGTAGTACATGATCGCGATGAGGAAGGACGCCTGGGTGACGACGATGCCGAGCAGCCCGGCGGCCGTACGCCCGGGCGCCGGGGCGGGAGCCCCAGCGGGGGCCGGGGCGGGGGCGGGGGCCGGGGCGGGAGCCGGGGCCCGGGCGGGCGCCGGGGCCGGGGCGGGCGCCGGCCCCCCGGGGGAAGCCGGTGGCTCGGCGGAAGCCGGTGCCTCGGCCGCCGAACTCAGGCGCCCGGGCCGTACCCGTACGGTCCCGGCCCGGGCGGCCCCGGCCGGTGCGCGGCGGGCCCGGCGGGTGCCGGCCGGGGAGCGCCGAGCGGGCCGCCGTCGGCCGGGCCCGTCGGCCGGGGGCACCGCCCGCTCCGCCTCCTCCTCGTGGTGGCTCATGTCCCGCTCAGGGAGGGGCAGTTCCCGTCCTGCGCGGCTCCGGGCGAGGGGTTGCCGGAACCGGTCGGGGGCGTGGATCCGGCCGAGGGTGCGGATCCGGCCGGACCGCTCTCCTCCGGCGAGGTCGTCGCCGACGGGCACGGGGACGGCGACCCGTCACAGGTCGGGCAAGGGCTGGTGGACGGGCTGCCGCCGGTGCCACCGCCGACGTCCGCGCCACCGTTGTCCCCGCCGCCGGTCGGATCCAGGCCACTGCCGGAGCTCGGCGGCGCACCGTGGTCCACCGGCGGGGACTTGACCGGCGGGACGGGATCGCCGCCGTAGCCCGTACCGCCCGAAGCCGCGGCTCCGGGGGTGCCTTCCGACGGTGTGCCGCCGGCCGCGGAGCCGCCCTGCGGGGCGGCGGAGGCCGGGGGCCGCACCGACACCGGTGCCGACGGGACCTCAGCGCTGCTCGTGGGCCGCCCGCTGCCGGATCCCTCGCCGGAGGCGCCGGACGCCCCGTGGGCGCACCCGGCCACGGCGATCAGCGCCGCGACGAGCACCGCGGAACCGACTGGCCGACGGCGTCTGTTGTGGTGTCCCGCTCCGGTCCTCACCCGGTCCCCCTCGTCCGCACGGGCGCCCGCGCGGCGCACGGCGTACCGCCACGGCCGCAACGGGGTGTACACCCATAGCAACGCTCCGCGTCCGGATTCGGTTCCCGGCGAGGGCGGTCCGACCCTCGGGCCGGAGCCGTACCCCGCGTTTTGGAGCGCGGCGGATTTCTCCATACGATCCAGCGATGATCACAAGAAAACGGCTGGCGGCCGGGGTGTGCGGGCTGCTCGCCGCGATGGCCGTCGCCCTTCTTCCCACCACCGCCACGGCCGCCGAGCCGGACGGAAAACCCTCCCCCAAGGTCGAGTTGACCCTCGACGTCAGCGGCTCGATGCGCGCCCGAGACATCGACGGCCAGAGCCGGATGGCCGCGGCCAAACAGGCCTTCAACGAGGTGCTGGACGCCGTACCGCACGATGTGCAGCTCGGCATACGCACCCTCGGCGCCAACTACCGCGGTGAGGACCGGAAGGTCGGCTGCAAGGACACCCGTCAGCTCTACCCGGTCGGGCCGCTGGACCGCACCGAGGCGAAGACCGCGGTGGCGACGCTCACCCCCACCGGCTGGACCCCCATCGGGCCCGCGCTGCTGGGCGCGGCCCAGGACCTCAAGGGCGGTGACGGGACCCGCCGGATCGTGCTCATCACGGACGGCGAGGACACCTGCGCCCCGCTCGACCCGTGCCAGGTGGCCCGCGACATCGCCGCCCAGGGCATCCACCTCACCGTCGACACCCTGGGACTGCTGCCGGACGCCAAGACCCGCAAGCAGCTGAGCTGCATCGCGGAGGCCACCGGCGGGACGTACACCTCCGTCCAGCACACCAAGCAACTCCGCGACCGGGTGCACCAGTTGGTGGACCGGGCGGCCGATCCGGTGGTCACTCCGGCGCCGGCCGAGGGCGGCGCGCAGTGCGCCGGCGCCCCCAAGCTCAAGTCCGGTCTCTACACCGACCGCGAGAAGTTCGCCGAGCACCGCTGGTACCGGGTGGACGTCCGGCCCGGCCAGGAGCTGCGGGCGTCGGTGAGCATCGGCGCCGACCGCGCCGTCAACAACGACTACGGGGTCCTGCTGCGGGCGGTGACCGCGCACGGCCGGGAGATCGTCCGCGGCTCGGAGGCCGGCGACGGCCGCACGGACGTGATCTCGTCCGGGCTGCGCTACCCCAAGCCGCCGCAGGACGCCCCGGACGGCGCGGACGAGGCGCCCGCGGAGACGGTCTGCCTCCAGGTCAGCAACTCCTTCTCGGCGCCCGCCTCGGTCAAGACCGAGCCCGGCCTCCCCGTCGAGCTGGCCGTCGACGTGGTGGACGGCCCGAGCGACGCCTCGGACGCGGCCTCCTTCGGCCTCGGCCACGGCTGGTGGCTGCTGGGCGCGCTGGCGCTCGCCGGCCTGCTGGCCGGTCTGCTGTGGGGCTGGATCTCCCGTTGGCGCGTGACCGTCTGGAGGACCAACTGATGCGCACCGTACGCCTGCTGACCACCGCCGCCGTACTGGCGGGAGCGGCCCTCCTCGGGCCGGTGGGCACCGCTCTCGCGGACAGCCCCACGCCGAGCCCCAGCGACAGCGCGGAAGCCGCCCCCACCGAGGCCGGCACCTCCTTCCGTACCGCGACCGCCATCACGCCCGGCCAGCCCGCCACGGCCGACGCCTCCACCGGCGACTACCTCTACTGGGTGCTGCCCGTGGACGCCGCACAGCGCGCCACCGTCAAGGCCAAGGTGACCCTGCCGCCGGCCGCCGCCCGGCACGGCGCGGCCACCTGGCGGGTCGATGTGTACGACGGACTGCGCCGCCGCCAGGCATGCCGGTACGGCGCCCAGTCCAGGGCCGCGGACCGGGACGCCGGAACGGTGGAGCTCACCTGTGCCCTGCGCACCGTCCGCGCCTGGGCCGAGCCCTGGTCCAACGACCCGCTGCCGGGCGCCTATTACGTCCGCCTGACGGTCGCCGACCTGCCGCAGGAGGACCTGGGCCAGCCGGTGCACGCCGAGGTGCGGGCCGAGGTGTCCGACGAGGGCGGGGCCGCCGCGGTGGACGGCTCGCTCGCCGCTCCCCTGGTGCCGGGTGCGGGCGCGGCCACACCGAAGGAGGACGGCGTCACGCCCTCCCCGCGCCCGGCTGCCCTGCACGAGCCGGACGGCGGCTGGTCCTCCGGCCGGTGGTCCGACCGCTGGCTGTGGACCGCGGCGGGCGGCGCCCTCGCGGCCCTCGCGGGCATCGCCGGATACCGCCTCACCCGTGGCACGGGCCGCCCGTCGCACCTCCCTCCGGGCGCCTGACCGGGCGCCACGGCACCCCGCCGGTCGGCAACGGCACCTCACCGGTCGCGGCCCACGCGCCGCGACCGGTGGGGCGGGTGCCGCGACGGCGGGGCAGGGTAGCCCGGCCGGTGAGGCAGGGTGCCCCGGCCGGCGGGGCGGGGTGCCGTTGGTACCGAAGCCCCCCGGTGCGCTCAGCAGTTGCAGCAGCCGACGCACTCCAGGCACTGGCAGCAGCTGCCATCGCAGTTGCAGCAGTCACAGCAGTCGCAGTCCTGGCAGCAGCCCTCGCGCTTCTTGCGCGACCACGGGCCCTCGTACTCCTCTGCGCAGCAGAGCTTGCAGGTGCAGCAGAGGCCGATGGCCACCGCACAGCCGGCGAAGAATCCGCGGGGCTTCTTGGGCTGGTGAGAGAAGTGCGACATACCGTCTCCGCCGCCGCCCGGGCCCCCGCCGTGGCCCCCGCCGTGGCCTCCTCCGTGGCCGCCGGGCGGTACCGGACCGCCGGCGTAGGGGTTCTGCGGGGCGTTCAGCGGCTGTCCGCCCTGGGCGTACGGGCCGGTGGCCACCGGCCCGCCCTGCCCGTACTGGTAGGGGTTCTGACCCTGCCCATTCTGGTAAGGGTTCTGCCCTTGGCCGTTCTGGTACGGGTTCTGGCCCGGGCCGTTCTGGTACGGGTTCTGGCCGTGGCCCTGGTGCGCGCAGGTGGTGGTGCCGAACGCCCGGTCCACCGAGCGGCGCAGCTCGTGCACCAGCAGCACATGCACCAGGCTCGCGTCGGCGAACTCCACGTCGCGCAGGGCGAGTCGGATGCCGTGCACCGCGTCGTCGCACAGCCGGCGGGCCTGGGCGGTGGTGGCGCCGGTGGCGGTGAGCGGGTTCCAGGCGCCCTCGGCGGCGTCCGAGGCGCGGTCCTCCACGGCGTCCAGGAGGTGGGCCAGCCGCCCGAAGAGCCGGCCGGCCTCGGCCAGCGGCGCGGCGTTGCCGGGGCGGCCCGCCAGCACCGCGGTGTGGGCGAAGGCGGCGGCGGTCGCGGTCTCGGTCGGCTCGGTGATCACCGTCAACGGGGTGCCGGGGCCGGCCAGTTGCTCGATGCCCGGCTGCCGGTCGACCGCGTCGACGAGTACCGCAGTGTCGAAGCCCAGGGCGGCGCCGGTGCGCGCCCCGGCGCGGTCCCAGCCCGCGGCCACCTTGCGCGCGGCGACGGCCACCGGCCGGCGCCGCAACAGCCCGTTCCGGTCGGCGACATGGTCGCGTATCTTCGCCGAGGCGAGCACCAGGGAGACCGACGCCGCAAGCCGTGCGCCCTCCCCCTTGGCGACCGAGGCGGTGCGCATCCCGCGCAGCGGGCAGGGGCCGGCGGTGCGGCGGTCTTGGGAGGCCACACCGGACTGGGCGTCCGTCAGGACGGAGACGATGAGGCCGTCGTAGTTGGTGACGACCCGGGCGAACTGGCCGTGGTCGGCGCGCAGGGCGAGGCAGAGGCCGCACAGATGGGCCATCCACTCGGTCTTGAGTCCCTGTGTCAGCCGATGGGTGCAGGGCCTGACGATTCCGAACATATGGCAACCCCCCGTGAGACATCGAAACGGGTGCGCCGCAGAGGGCGTGGACCGGCCCGGGCGCACCGGCTGAAGATCGTACCGATAGGGGCGTTGACCTGGGTACACACCCCTCCGGTGGGCCATCCGGGGTGAGCCGTCCGGCAGGCACCGCGGCCGGTGCGTCGGCGCGCTCGGCCGAGCCCGTACCCGGCAGCGCGTGCCCTCGCCGACCGGCAGTGCCGCGCGCCTCGCCCGCTCCTGCCCGGCAGCGCCGCGGCCCCGTCCGGTACCGTCCGGCCCTGCTCCGCGCTCAGTGGCCGACCGGCTCCTGCCCCGGGTACCGGCGCAGCCGGGCGGCGAGGACGGCGACGTCGTCCTCGGCGTGCGCCGCGTCGAGGTGGCGCAGCACCTCGTCGAGCACGTCCTCCACGCCGGTCCCGGCGGGCAGCCTGATCCGGGCGAGCCGGGCCAGGGAGTCGTCGATGTCCTCGCCCCGGCGCTCGACGAGGCCGTCGGTGAACATCAGCAGCGTCTCGTCGGCGGTGAGGGGCCGGGTGACCAGTTCGTAGCCGCCGGCGCCGGTGCCCAGGGGCGGGCCGACGGGCACCCGTACCAACTCCGCGGTGCCGTCGGGGCCGAAGACCACCGGGGGGAGGTGGCCGGCGCCGGCGAACCCGGCGAGGCCGCGCGCCGGGTCGACCCGGGCCAGCAGGCAGGTGGCCGGGCGGCGGGCCTCATCCTTGGCCACCGCCGCGTCGAGCTGGCGCAGGACGCGGTGCGGCGGCAGGTCGGCGGAGGCGACATCGCGGAGGCTGGAGCGGTAGGCGTTCATGTCGACGGCCGCGTCCAGGCCGTGGCCCATGACGTCGCCCACGACCAGCAGGGTGCGGCCGTAGTGGAGGCGGACGGCCTCGAACCAGTCGCCGCCGACCAGGGCACTGGTGCCCGAGGGGAGGTAGCGGGTGGCGAGTTCCAGGTTGGGGTGCGGCCGGCCCGGCTCGGCGAGCAGCGCCCGCTGGAGGTCCATCGCGGTGCGCTGTACGGCGGCGTGCCGGCGGGCGTGGGCGAGGTGGGCGGCGGCCAGGCGGGCCGCATGGTGCACCGTGGCCATCTCGTCGTCCCGGAAGGTCCCGCCGGCGCGGAGGGCGAGCAGCACGCCGTAGCACCGGCCGTGCGCGACCAGCGGAACCGCCGCCGCTTGGGCGGACATCCCGCCCTTCAGGACGCCGGCGGCGGTGCGCGGATGCCCCTCGATGAGGGCCCGGAGCGAGGGGTTGCCGGCGGCGGACCCGCCGGTGCCCTCTTCGGGGAACTGCGCCTGGAGCACCTTCACCAGGCCCGCCGACGTCACCCGGGTCAACTCCGGCTCCCGGGGCGGGAACCGGGCCGCGGTCGCCTCGGCGAGGAGGTCGACCGCGGCGGCGTCACACAGGTGCCGGCACAGGAACCGGCACAGCTCCGTGCAGATCGCCTGCTCGTCCAGGGTGGTGCCGATCTGTTCGGCAGCCTCCTCCACCAGGCGCAGCCGGGCCCGCAGGCGTTCGGGGCCGGCGTCCCGGTGCGCTTCCGTGGCATCCTGGTTCGACATGGCCACCTCCAGGGCGCGGCATTCGCATCGGACGGATTCGCTCCTGATGCACCCATACCACCCGTGGGGCGGGTTACCGGTCCGGCGCGGCGACCCCGGTTGCGGTCAGCTCAGTACGCCCATGCCCAGCAGGGCGAACAGCAGCGCCCCGATGAGGATGCGGTAGATCACGAAGGAGTTGAAGGAGTGCTTGGCCACGAACTTCAGCAGCCAGGCGATCGAGCCGTAGGCGACGGCGAAGGAGACGACGGTGCCGATGGCCAGCGGGGCGACGGCGGCGCCGCTGCCGACCGCGTCCTTCAGCTCGTAGATGCCGGCGCCGGTGAGGGCCGGGATGCCCAGGAAGAAGGACAGTCGGGTGGCCGCAACCCGCTCCAGGTCGAGGATGAGTGCGGTGGACATGGTGGCGCCGGAGCGGGAGAAGCCGGGGAAGAGCAGGGCGAGGATCTGCGAGCAGCCGACCCACATGGCGTCCTTGAGGGAGGTGTCGTCCTCCCCGCGCTTGTGGCGGCCCATCTGGTCGGCGGCCCACATCACACCGCTGCCGACGATCAGCGAGCCGGCCACCACCCACAGCGAGGCGAGCGGGCCCTCGATCAGCGGCTTGGCGGCCAGGCCGACGACGACGATCGGGATGGTGGCGTAGATCACCCACCAGGCGAACTTGTAGTCGTGGTGGTAGCGCTCCTCGCGGTTGCGCAGGCCGCGGAACCAGGCGCCCACGATGCGCACGATGTCCTTGCCGAAGTAGACGAGCGCGGCGGCGATGGCACCGACCTGGATGACCGCGGAGAAGCCGACGACGCTCTTGTCGTCGACGGGGATCCCCATCAGGCCTTCGGTGATCTTGAGGTGGCCGGTGGAGGAGACCGGGAGGAATTCCGTCACCCCCTCGACGGCTCCGAGGACGACGGCTTGGCCGATGCTGATCGCGCTCATGGGGTCCATTTCTGGCGACGGGGCGGGCGGTGGGCGCAGGACGCGCCCCGGTGTGCGGCACGCCGGGGCGACAGTGACTGTACTGGGGGTTTCGATGCCCGGACGACGGGAAGGGCTCGCATCCTCCGGTGACGGGCGGATGTGCACCCCGCCCGCGCGGACGTCTACAGTGCCGCGGAAGGTCTACAACACTGTAGACGAATGAGGGGAGGAAAGGTTCCATGGCCGAGGCACAGGTGCACCAACGGCCCGTGAACACCGAGCGGCCCATCCCCGGCAGAGCGCGCGACGCCTACTTCGACAACGCCAAGTACCTGGCCATCGTGCTGGTCGCGCTGGGCCACGCCTGGGAACCGCTCTATGCCACCAGCCGGAGCGCGGCCGCCCTGTACCTGCTGGTGTACGCCTTCCACATGCCGGCCTTCACCCTGATATCCGGCTACTTCTCCCGCAGCTTCGACATGCGCCGCGACCGGCTGCAGCGGCTGGTCACCGGCGTTGTGGTCCCCTACCTCGTCTTCCAGGTCGCCTACGCCGCCTTCCGGTACGCGGCGGGCGACCGGCCGGACCTCTCGGTCGACCTGCTGGATCCGTGGTTCCTCACCTGGTTCCTGGCGGCGCTCTTCGTCTGGCGGCTGACCACGCCGCTGTGGCGGATCGTCCGGTGGCCGGTGCCGCTGGCACTGGCGATCGCGGCCCTGGCCTCGGCCTCGCCCGACATCGGCAGCACTCTGGATCTGCAACGGGTACTGCAGTTCCTGCCGTTCTTCGTCCTGGGCATGCAGCTGAAGCCGGAGCACTTCGCCCTGCTGCGCCGCCGGGCGGTGCGGATCGCCGCGGTTCCCGTGTTCGCCGGAGCGCTGGCCTTCGCCTACTGGGCCGTGCCGCGGATGAACGACGCGTGGTTCTACCACACCGACAGCGCCGAGACCCTGGGCGCTCCGTGGTGGTGCGGGATGTTGATGCAGGCCGCGATGTTCGGCTGTTCGCTGGTGCTGACCGCCTGCTTCCTGGCGTGGGTGCCGGGCCGCCGGGCGTGGTGCTCCGCCCTGGGCGCGGGCACCCTCTACGGCTATCTGCTGCACGGCTTCCTCGCCAAGGGCTCCCGCTGGTGGAACTGGTACGACGCACCCTGGGTGCACACCCCGTGGGGCGCCGTGGTGATCACACTGATCGCCGCGGCGGTGGTGACGGTGCTGTGCACCCCGCCGGTGCAGCGCGCCCTGCGGTGGGCCATGGAGCCGAAGATGGACTGGGCCTTCCGCCCGGCCCGGCGCTGTTCGTCCACCGGCCCCACGGTCCGCTGCTGACGGCTCACCGCCGTACCACGGCTCCCCCGCCGCCCCCGCGACGGCGGCCCGGCCGGCCCGACAGCGCGCCGTCCGCGAGCCCGGCGAGCAGCTTCTGCAGCACGCTGTACGCCAGGATCGGCAGCAGGACGTGCGGATGGGCGGGGAAGCGGGTGGTGGCCAGGACCGCGCCGGCGCTGCTGTTGTTCATGCCCGAGGTGAAGGTGAGCGCGACGGTGTCCGCCGGGGCGGCCTTCAGGGCGCGGGCCAGGCACCAGCCGAGCGCGAAGGACGCCGCGCACATGACGGCGGCCGCGGCGGTGGACAGCAGCAGCAGCGCCGGACGGGGGCGGGCGATCAGGTCGGTGAAGGCGCCGGCGGCGTTGAGGTAGGTGAGCGCGAGCGCGGCGGCCAGCGCCAGCAGCTTCAGCCAGGGCAGGGCCCGGGCGGCGGTACGCGCCGGCAGCACCGCGCGTACGGCGAGCCCCGCGAGGCAGGGGGCCACCACTCCGGCCGCGGCGACCGCCCCGCCCGCCAGGTGTGCCAGCCGGCCGAGCGCCAGCGCATAGCCACCGCAGGTCACCGCGGCCGCACCGGCCAGGGTGAGCGGGATGGTGAGCGGGCTGAGCAGGGTGGAGGCCAGCACCAGCCCCACGACCAGGGTCTGGTTGCCGCCGGCCCGGCCGCCCCAGACCGTGGCCCCGCCGGCCACCGGCATCGCCGCGATCAGTGCCAGCCCGGTGAGCAGCCCGCTGCCCCGGTCGGCGTCGGGCAGCAGGGTGAAGGCTCCGGCCAGCAGGACCAGGACCAGCAGCGGCAGTGCGGTGTTGGCGGCGGTCCCGGCCAGCAGCAGCCCCGGCCGGCGCAGCAGCACCGACAGTTCGCGGGCGGGCACCTGCAGCGCCGCGGTGAACAGGACGTAGCACAGCAGCAGGGCCTGCGGGGTCAGGGCGGTGTGGCCGCCGGGGAGGGGTAAGGCCCCGCAGGGCAGGCCGCGCGCCCACCGGCCCGGCTGGGGCAACAGCGCCGCGGCCACGTAGGCGGCGGGCATGGCCCAGGTCAGTCGGCGCTGCGCCCCGGCCAGTAGGCGCGGGCCCCGGCCCCGCTCCGACGCTCCACAGTGGGCAGTGGTGACGGCCGGCACCTGTGTCCTCCCTGGCTCCCGTACCGGACCCTCGGCCCGGCGTCCTCCCCCGTCTTGGCCTGCGGTACGCGGCTGCCGCGTACCGCAGGCCGGGACGGGCCGGACGGGTGCACCCTCATGGCCGGCGACGGGGACCGCCGACCGACCGAACGTCTACATCACTGTAGACGAAGAGTGCCGCGGCGCTCACCGTCCGTGGCCGCGTGGCGGAAGCGCGCACCGCTCCCCGGCCGACCGGAGGCGGGCGGCCGCAGTTGCCCCGACGGATAGCATCAGTACTGTGGGCGTGGCTCAATTCACGCGGCCACGGTGCAGCGATGGGCCGACCGGCCGCTTGACACGGCGTGCTCGGACAGGTCTGTGAGAGGGCCGGCGACGACAAGAGCCCAGGCCACCCGAACCCAGCAGAGGCGCCGATCATGGAACCAGCGGCCGCGGCACCACCACCCCGTACCGGCATCACCCTGCGGCAGCTGCTGATGTCGCTGGGCGAGCCGCTGGTGGAGCTGCAGGCCGCACCCGACGGACTGGACGTCGAGATCCGCAGCGTCGCCCTGCTCGATCCGGAGGATCCGCCGATGGCCCGCCCCGGTGAGCTGGTGCTCGCCATAGGGGCCCGGGGCCGGGCCGCGTTCCCCGCGCTACGGGCCGGCGGCCGCGACGGGGCCGCCGCCATAGCGGTCAAGCTGGACACCACCGCACAGGCCACGGCGCTCAGCGAGACCGCGGTGGAGGCCGGGGTCGCGCTGCTGTCCGTACGGAGCGAGGCGCGTTGGGAACAGGTGGACGCGCTGGCCCGGGCGGCCCTGGAGAGCGCGCCGCAGGAGCCCGGCGAGATCCTGGAGGAGGGCGACCTCTTCTCGCTGGCCCAGACCACCGCGGTGCTCACCGGCGGCATCGTCAGCATCGAGGACACCGCCAACCGCGTGCTGGCCTACTCACGTTCCACCAACACCGACGAGGTCGACGACCTGCGCCGGCTGTCCATCCTGGGCTGGCACGGCCCGGAGGCCTACCTGTCCCGGCTGCGCAAGTGGGGCGTCTTCCAGCGGCTGCGCGCCTCCGACGACGTGATCAACATCGACAGCCACCCCGAGCTGGGCATCCGCCGGCGGCTGGCGGTGGCCATCCGGTCCGGGGAGCGGCAGCTGGGCACGATCTGGGTGCAGGAGGGCTCGACGCCGCTGACCGAGCACTCGGACCAGGCGCTGACCGGTGCGGCCCGGGTCGCCGCGCTCCACCTGGTGCGCCGCCGCCGGGAGCTCTCGGCCGACCTGACGCTGACCCGCACACTGACCGCCGGGCTGCTGGAGGGCAGCACCGGCCCCCAGCCGCTCGCCTCCCACCTGGGCCTGGACGCGACCCGGCCCGCCGCGGTCCTGGGCTTCTCGCACGGGTCCGTCGAGGCCACCCCGCCCGAGCTCGCGCGGGCCGAGGTGAGCAACCTGGTCTCGGTGCACACCGCCGCCCGGCACCGCAGCGCCCTGGTCACCCAGGTCGACTCGCGGATCTATGTGCTGCTGCCCCAACTGCCGCGCAGCATCGACCTGGGGACCCTGCGGGTCTGGGCGCAGGAGATCACCGACGCCGCGGACCGCCACCTGGGCCTGCCGCTGCGCGGCTCGGTCGGCTGCATCGTGCCGGGGCTCGGCGAGGTGCCCGATTCCCGCAAGGAGGCGGACCGGATCCTCGACGCGATGGTCAGCGCCGGGGTGACCACCACGGTCGCCGCGCTCCCCGACATCCAGGCCGAGGTGCTGGTCAGCGAGGTGCTGGCGTTGCTGTCCGCGCACCCCGACATGCGCGACCCCCGGCTGACCGCGCTGGTGACCCACGACAGCCGCAACCAGGGGCAGTTGGCCGAGACCGTGCTCACGTACCTGAACGCCTTCGGGGACGTCCGGGCCGCGGCCACCGAGCTGCATGTGCACCCCAACACGCTGCGCTACCGCATCCGCCGGGCCGAGGAGTTGACCGGTCTGGACCTGGGCCGGACCGATCAGCGGCTGCTGGCCATGCTTCAGCTGCGGCTGCCGCCCGACGCCTGACGCCCGCCGGGCCCGACCCGCCGACGCCACCGGCCCGTCCGGCCACCGACCCGGCCACCGGCCCGCCCGACCACCGGCCCGCCCGACCACCGCGCTCGGGCCGTCCACCCGCCCCAGCCACCAGCAGGCAATCACCTTAAACTGGGCGATATGCCCCCTTGAGCTGACGGGCTGGCGATCATGACCTCGGAGAAGGCGCTGCCGGGCAGGCCCGGGCAGGCACGCGACATGGCCAAGGCGGCCACCGCCGAACTGGACGCGCAGGGGCGGGTCGTCGCCTGGACCCGGGCGGCGGAGCGGCTGCTGGGCTACCGGGCCGAGGAGATCCTCCAGCACCCCGCATCCGAGCTGCTGGCACTGCCCGGCGATGTGGCACGGGCCGAGGCGGTGGCACGGTGGTGCCGGGCCGGGGACGGCTGGGGCGGTTCGGTGGCCGCGCGCCACCGGGACGGCCGGGACCTGCAGCTGGCCGTCCAGGTCACGCCCGTCCTGGACGGGACCGGCCGGGACCACTGGTCGGTGCTCGCGCTGGAGGAGTGGCGGCTGCCGGGCGGCGGGGTGAACCAGCTGATGCTGGAGCCCTTCCTCGCGCACGCCCCGGTCGGCATGGCCGTGCTCGACACCGCCCTGCGGTACGTGTGGGTCAACGACGTGCTGGAGCGCCTGATCCCCCTGGAACGGCGGCTGGGACGGACCGTCGACGAGGTGTTGCCGGAGCGGGAGGCCGCCGCGTTCGAGGAACGGATGCGGCGGGTCCTGACGTCCGGATCGCCGGTGATGGACTACGAGTTCCAGAGCCCCACCTATGCGGACCCCAACCAGGAACGCGCCTACTCCGCCTCGTTCTTCGCGCTGGCCGCCCCCCAAGGCGAGCGGATCGGCATCTGGTACATGGTCATCGACGTCACCGAGCGCTGGCGGGCCCAGGGGCGCCTGGCCCTGCTCAACGACGCCAGCGCCCGGATCGGCAGCACGTTGGACGTCACCAGGACCGCCCAGGAACTGGCCGATGTCGCGGTGCCGGCGCTCGCCGACTTCGTCGCCGTCGACCTGCTGGACTCGGTCCTGCACGGCGAGGAGCCGGTCCCCGGCCCGATCGACAGCACCCCCACCATGCGCCGCTCCGGTCAGCAGTCGGTCCACGAGGGGTGCCCGGAGGCGGGACTCGCCGTGGGCGAGGCCGTCCAGCGCGCTCCCTCCTCCCCCATCGCCCGCTGCCTGCTCACGGGCACCTCGCTGGTCGAGCCGGTGCTGGACCTCACCACCAGTACCTGGGTCACCGAGGACCCGGTACGGGCCGCGGTGATCCGGGAGTTCGGCTTCCGCTCGGTGATGGTGGCGCCGGTGCAGGCCCGTGGGATCACCCTAGGCGCGGCGACCTTCTTCCGGACCCGCCGGCTGGGGCCCTTCGTAGCGGACGACGTGCGGCTGGCCGAGGAGCTGGTCGCCCGGGCCGCGGTATGTGTGGACAACGCGCGGCGCTTCACCCGCGAGCGCACCGCGGCCCGGATGATGCAGAAGAACCTGCTGCCGCACGAGCTGAGCGGCGGATCCGCGCTGGAGGTGGCGTCCTGGTACTTTCCGGCGGACGCCCCGAGCGGGGTGGGCGGCGACTGGTTCGATGTGATCCCGCTGTCCGGGGCCCGGGTCGCGCTGGTGGTCGGCGATGTGGTCGGGCACGGCATCAACGCGGCGGCCACCATGGGCCGGCTGCGCACCGCCGTCCGCACCCTGGCCAACCTGGACCTGCCACCCGATGAGCTGCTGGCTCGCCTGGACGACCTGGTCATCGGCCTGGTGAAGACGCACGGCGGCGACCCGGCAGTGGACAGCGAGAACGCGAGCGTGGCCGCCACGTTCATGGGGGCGACCTGTCTGTATGCGGTGTACGACCCGGTGAGCCGGCGCTGCGCGATGGCGCGTGCCGGGCACCTCCCGCCCGCGCTCGTGGAGCCCGACGGCACCGTCGAGCTGCCCGATCTGCCCGCCGGACCGCCACTGGGCCTCGGTTCCCTGCCGTTCGAAGCGGCGGAGGTGGAGCTGGCCGAGGGCAGCCTGATCGCGCTCTACACCAACGGGCTGGTGGAGACCCGCGACCGGGACATCGGCGTCGGGCTGTCCCGGCTGAGCAGCGCGCTGGCGGCGCCCGGACCGTCGCTCAAGGAGATCGGCGGGAACGCCGTCAGGGCGCTGCTGACCGGCCCGCCGTCCGACGACGCCGCGCTGCTGCTGGCCCGCACCCGCGCGCTGGACGCCCACCACGTCGCCTCCTGGGACCTGGCCAGCGACCCGGCCGTGGTCGGCAGCGCCCGAGCGCTGGCTGGCCGGCAGCTCGCGGCATGGGGCATGGAGGAGCTGCTGTTCACCACGGAGCTGGTGGTCAGTGAGCTGGTGACCAACGCCATCCGGCACGGCGCCGGGCCGATCACCCTGCGGTTGATCCGGCAGGACACCCTGATCTGCGAGGTCTCCGACACCGGCAGCTCCGCCCCGCATCTGCGCCATGCCCGGACCACCGACGAGAACGGGCGCGGGCTGTTCATCATCGCCCAGCTCACCAGCAGGTGGGGCACCCGCTACACCCCCACCGGCAAGATCATCTGGACCGAGCAGGAGGTGCCGGTCATGGCCGAGGTGCGCCCTGGCTCATGACGTGCGGGCCCCCACGCGACGTGCACCGTTGACGCCCGAGGCCGTCGCCCGCACCGGGGCGGTGTGCTCTCCCCCGGGCACATGGCCGCAGTCGTCGCCGGCCGGGACGGGCCGGGCGACCAGGCCGTGACCGGGCAGGCCGACGTAGTCGCAGTCGGCGGCGGCCACCACGTGGTGCGGTACGGCGTCCCCGGGGCGGGCGGTCAGATGGGCGACGACATAGGCCGCGCTGGTCCGGTTGATGTCGCGGGTCAGCCCGAGGGGCAGCAGTGACCGGGTCTCGGCGATCGCCTCGTCCTCCCCGGCCCGGAGCACCACGCGGACGTCCGCCGCGACCCCGTGGGCGGCGACCGCTACCGCGACGTTGTCCAGCTCCTCGGAGCCGACCGCGGCCAACGCCCGGGCGCGCGCCAGCCCGAGCCGGGCGAGCACCGCCCGGTCCTCGCCGTGCGCCAGCACCACCGGTATCCCCATCGACCGGGCCAGCCGGAGGTTGGGGGCGGTCGGTTCCCGCTCGACGCCGACGACCGGGACGCCCAGCCGGCGCAGTGTCTGGCACAGCCGCAGCCCCACCTGCCCGAGACCGACGACGATCACATGCCCGGAGCGGGGCAACACGCGTGGCCCCAGGACCCCGACCAGCCGCGGGCCGAAGAGCCGGTCGACGATGCCGGCCGTGAGCAGCGCGGTGAACCCCACCGTCACCAGCATCGCCACCCCGGAGGCCACCTCATAGCCGGGATGGCCGGGGTGCGGTGCGGCCGGACCGACCCCCGCGACGACCCGGGAGGCCTCCAGGAAGGCGGTGCTGGCCGGTGTGTGCAGGACGCCGACCAGCCACAGCCAGTCCAGGGCGAGCACGCCGACGATGCCCAACAGCCCGATGAGCAGCAGCCGGGCATCCGCGTCGTGGGGCTGTAGTTGCCCGCGCAGCCGGCCCCACAGCGCCCGCCGCCGGGCGGCCGCGCCGGGGCGCCAGGCCGCCTCCACCAGCCGCCCGTCCCGCCGGTGGACCGCGACCGCACCGTCCCCGTCGGTCCGTACGGCCAGCGCGTCGGGGTCGACGCACAGGCCGGCGAGGGTCGGCGCGAGCAGGCCGGCCGGGGAGACCGTTTCGCAGTGGCCCAGCAGCGACCGCAGCTGACCGCCCACGGTGCGGTCGAAGACCGTGACGACGATCCGTACGGTGCCGCAGACATGCCGTACGGCCAGCGCGTGGCGCAGCGCGGCGAGGTCGTCGCCCACCAGGACGGCGACGCCGGCCGGGCGGACGGCGAGCGCCCGGCGCAGGTCCCGGTCGTCCGGCGCGGGGAGGTGCTCGACCCGCTGACCGCTCGCGGCGACGGCGGCGCAGACCCGTCGGGCGAGCGGTGTGGCGCCAATCACCACGATCCGATCGGGCTCGGCCGCGGAATCCGCGGTGCATTCATCCGGCATTTCGTCCCCCGTCCCGCTGCTGTCGCACAGCGCTGGTGGTGTGGGTCCAGGTGGGCCGAACTCACGCTAGGGCGCGGGCAGTCCGCGGCGGCTGTCCGCCGGACCAATGGTTGCCAGACCACGTTGTGCGCCCGCACCAGCGGTGATCTGCAGGGAGCGAGTCCGCATCTCCCGGAGGATGCATTGGCCGACCGCACAGCCATCGGGGACGAATTTGTCGTCTCTTACAAATACGCCACCGGTCACCGGCACATACGCTGACGCAAATCCAATACCGGACGTGATGCGGCTCACCTCTCACGAGGAGGACGGGCCATCAGCGTGGCCGCGCGAAGCGCGCTCCCCCACCCGCGCAAGCATCCGAGGACCGGGGCCCTGGGCCTCCGCTTCGCAATGCGTCAGGGCCATGATCGCCGCCTGCCAGCACCCGGCCCTGTCGTGCGTCCCCTCACCGAGGCGATCGCAGCGTCACCCCGTGCATGACCCCTCCAACCCTCAACGGATGTCGATGATGACTACTCCTCCCTCCAGCCATGTGGCCGCTCCGCCCGCTCCCCCCGGCGGCGGTGCGGCCCCGGGGCACTCAGGACTGCAGTCCGGACTCAAGAACCGCCATCTGTCCATGATCGCCGTCGGCGGGGTCATCGGCGCCGGTCTCTTCGTCGGCTCCGCCTCGGGCATCGCCGCGGCCGGCCCCGGCATCCTCCTGTCGTACGCCCTGGTCGGCGCGCTGGTCGTGTTCGTGATGCGGATGCTCGGTGAGATGGCGGCCGCCAACCCGACCTCCGGCTCCTTCTCCGCGTACGCGGACCGGGCGCTCGGCCGCTGGGCCGGCTTCTCCATCGGCTGGCTCTACTGGTTCTTCTGGGTCGTGGTGCTCGCCGTGGAGGCGACCGCCGGTGCGGCGATCCTCACCAGCTGGGTACCGGCCGTCCCGCAGTGGGCCTGGGCCCTGATCGTGATGGTGGTCCTCACCGCCACCAACCTCGCCTCGGTCTCGTCGTTCGGTGAGTTCGAGTTCTGGTTCGCGGGCATCAAGGTCGTCGCCATCGCGGCGTTCATCGTCCTCGGCGGCCTGGCGATCTTCGGTGTGCTGCCCGGCACGCACCACGCGGCGACCGGCTTCGGCAACCTCACCTCGCACGGCGGCTTCCTGCCCCATGGACCGAGCGCGATCCTCACCGGTGTGCTGATGGTCGTCTTCTCCTTCATGGGCAGCGAGATCGTCACCCTCGCCGCCGGTGAGTCCGAGGACCCGGAGCGCGCGGTCACCAAGGCCACCAAGAGCGTCATCTGGCGGGTCGGCATCTTCTACCTCGGCTCGATCCTCGTGGTCGTCTCGCTGCTGCCGTGGAACGACCCCTCGATCGCCAAGAAGGGCTCGTACGTCGCGGCCCTGGACACCATCGGCATCCCGCACGCCGGCCAGATCATGAACGTCATCGTGCTGACCGCGGTGCTCTCCTGCCTCAACTCCGGCCTCTACACCGCCTCCCGGATGGCCTTCTCGCTCGGCCAGCGCGGCGACGCGCCCAAGGCCTTCGCGCGGACCAACACCCGGGGCGTGCCGCAGGCCGCGATCGTGGCCTCCGTCCTCTTCGGCTTCATCGCGGTCGGCTTCAACTACCTGTGGCCGGACACCGTCTTCCAGTTCCTGCTGAACTCCTCCGGTGCGGTGGCGCTCTTCGTCTGGCTGGTCATCTGCTTCTCGCAGCTGCGGATGCGCGGGATCATCCAGCGCGAGAACCCCGAGAAGCTGCTCGTCCGGATGTGGCTGTTCCCGTACCTGACCTGGGCGACGATCGCGATGATCTCGTTCGTGCTGGTCTACATGCTCACCGACGACAGCCCCGGCGGCGGCCGGATCCAGGTGCTGCTGTCGGTGCTGGTGGCCATGCTCGTGGTCGGCATCTCCCTGGTGCGCGACCGGCTGGGCCGCGGCGCCGAGCGCACGGCGGTCACCACCCACTAGCGAGCGATTGCCCCTACGGGCGGCGGTGTGCGAGGCACGCCGCCGCCCGTACAGTGCCGTGTACCCGTTCCGCCCCCCACCTTCCTGGAAGGCCTGCACGCCATGCCCGTGTTCAGACGTCGCAAGGGCAGCCGTGCCCACCTGCTGCCCGAGCTCGACGACGCCGCGCTGGGCCAGGTCCGGCGGCGCGTCGAGACGTGCTGGGCGCGCGGCTCGCTCGATACGGCCGTCATGGCGCTGATGGGGGACGTGATCGACGACGCCGGGGAGGACTGGGACCGCCGGGCCCACCGGATGCGGGTGCTCGCGGGGTCCGCGGGCCGGGCGCTGCCCGGCATCTGGCGGCAGCACAGCCCCAAGGCCCCCAACGCCCTGCTGCTGCACGCCTGGTCGGACCTGCTGCACGCCGGACAGCCGGGCTCCGCCGTCGACCTGTCCGAGGCCCGCGAGGCCTGCCGGCTGGCGGCTGAACTGCATCCGGCCGACCCCACGCCGTGGACGCTGCAGCTGGCCGTGCTGCGGCGGGAACAGCGGCCCTCCAGCGAACTCTCGGCCGTATGGCGCGAGATCAAGGCCCGCGACCCGTGGAACCGGGAGGCCCACCTCCAGGCGCTGGGCTACCTGTCGCCGGACGAGTGCGGCTCCAGCGCCCTGGTGCTGGACCTTCTCGACGGCGTCCGCAACGCCATGCCGCTGGACGCCCCGGCCGCCGGTCTGGAGCTGACCGCCCTGGTCCGTGCGCATCTGCGGGCGTTGGCACCCGGTGGGCTCGACGCGCTGGGCGCGGGCGAGATCTGGCGGCGCCCGGACGCCACCAGGGCGCTGGACCAGGCGACGCACTACTGGCCGAAGCCGGGGTTCCTGCGGCACGCCCAGGCGCTGGCCGATCTGAATCTGCTCGCCTTTGCGCTGATCAAGTCCGCGCGGATCACCGAGTCCGCGGCCGTCCTGCGGGCCACCGAGGGCGTCGCGACCCACTGGCCGTGGAACGCGGACGGTGAGCCGCTGGAACGGTTCTCGCACTACTACGGCCGGGCCACCGCGGAGAACTGACACAGAAACCGACAGGTCGGATCAGATAAGACATATCCGATTCGGGCGCATGCGTACGGCACATAGCCGGATCGAGTGGAATTGCGGTGTCTTTCCGCTCTCTCCGGAGTGCCCCGATGCCTTCCCGGGGATCCCCTCCTGGAAGAGCGTTGGGAGATCCGTATGCGCGACACCGTCAGCACCGGCCGCTCCGCGGCAACGGGCGCCTGGCGTGTGCTGCTGCTCCTGACGCTGCTGGCCCTGCTGCACACCGCGCTGGCCGCCGGCGCCCCCGACGCGCCGGCGGCCACCGCCGGCGGCTGCCCCGCACCCGCGAGCGCCCCGGCCGAGCCCGCTCCCGCCGCGCTGCCCTGCGTCACCGCGGCGCCGGTCGCCGCCTCGTCGGGCGGAGACGGCACCAAGCAACCGGGCCACGGCTTCCGACGGATGTGCGAGGCGTCCGCCTGCCACCTGCGGCACCAGGTCCCGACCGGCCCCGGCGGCAAGGCGCTCAGGGAGTCGGCCGCCGCGCCGGCCCTCGCCCCGCCGGGGCCCGTCACGTCCGGGGCGGTCGTCCCGGCCGCCGCTGCCGGACCGCCGCCACGGGTGACCGTTCTGCGCTGCTGACCGGGCCCGGCCGTACGCCCGCACCCCACCCCGCAAGGGGCCCAGGGGCGAGCGCGGCCTGCCGTCATCCGCTCTGGACGTCCGCACCGCAGGAGTTCCGGCATGCCCCTCGACATCTTCGCCGCGCTCGGCGCACTGGTACGCGCCGAGGCCGCCCGCACCACCCCCCGCCCCAGGACCGACCCCGACGCCGCCCCCGCACCGGACCGCAAGGCCGGCGCGGAGCGCCCCGACCACCCCGCGCCGGAGCCGGACGGGCCGCCGGACGACGCCCCCGGCACCGCGCCCCCGACCGCCGAAGCCACGGCCGATCCCACCACCGACGCCACGGCCGAACCCGACGCCGCCCCGACCACCCCGGCCGCCCCGGCCGCCCGCCGTCGGTCCCGCTGCCGGCTGCGGCGGTGGCTGTCCGCGCTCCGCCGGGCCGTGCGCCGGGGCCGTGGCGGCTCCGGCAACCGACGTCGGGACTCCGGGGCCTGACGGAGGATCCGCAGGCCTAGGCACAGGCGGCCGGGCAGGGGCGGTCCGCCCCCGTTTGTGGGCCTGCCACCCGGCCGCCATCCTGGAGACATGGCTGGTCACACGGCCGGATCCGCGGTAGCGGCCGGCTCGGGCACGGTGTCCGGCTGGTCCGTCCACCGGCCCGGCCCGATCGGCTCCGGCCCCCTGGCGGCGGTCCGGCGCCCCCTGCCCGAGCCGGGCCCGCACGACCTGCTGCTCGACGTCGAGGCCTGCGGGGTCTGTCGTACGGACCTGCACCTGGCCGAGGGAGATCTGGCACCCCGGCGCCCCGGGACCGTACCAGGCCACGAGATCGTAGGCCGGGTGGCGGCGACCGGGTCCGCGGTCACCGGCTTCCGGCTCGGCGACCGGGCCGGCGGGGCCTGGCTGCGCGACACCTGCGGCGCGTGCCGGTACTGCCGCGCCGGCCACGAGAACCTCTGCCCGGCGTCCCGCTACACCGGCTGGGACGCCGACGGCGGCTTCGCCGAAGCGGCCCTGGTCCCGGCCGACTACGCCTATCCGCTGCCGGACACCCAGGACGCCACCCAGCTGGCACCGCTGCTGTGCGCCGGGATCATCGGCTACCGGGCGCTGCGCCGCAGCGCGCTGCCCCCGGGCGGCCGGCTCGGCCTCTACGGCTTCGGCGCCTCGGCGCACCTGGCCGCGCAGATCGCGCTGGCCGAGGGGGCGACGGTGCATGTGCTGACCCGGTCGGAGCAGGCCCGGACCCTCGCGCTCGGCCTGGGTGCGGCATCGGCCGGCGACGCCTACGACCGACCGCCCGAGCCGCTGGACGCCGCGATCCTCTTCGCGCCGGTGGGCGATCTGGTGCCGGTGGCGCTGGAGGCGCTGGACCGGTCGGGCACCCTCGCCGTCGCCGGCATCCACCTCACCGACATCCCGGTCCTCAACTACCAGCGCCACCTCTTCCAGGAGCGGAATCTGCGCAGCGTCACCTCCAACACCCGTGAGGACGGCCGGGAGTTCCTGGCCACCGCGGCCCGGGTCGGCATCCAAGTCACCGTCAGCCCCTATCCGTTGCGGCGCGCCCCGGAGGCGCTCGCCGATCTGGCCGCGGACCGCGTGCACGGCGCCGCGGTGCTGATCCCCGGCTGACCGGAAAGGCGGGGGTCACCTCACCGCGGGCGATCCGGTGCTCACCCACCGTGCCGTCGGGCGCGGTCCTGCCGACTGGCTGCCGTCTCCGTGCATGCCGCACCATGGAGTGAAGACGGTAAGTTACGAAATATCCGATGAGACGGTGGCGGGGTAGACGCCCTGGCCCCGAGGGCGGATACGGCGACCGT
Organism: Streptomyces sp. NPDC020742; assembly: GCF_040641675.1. NCBI lineage: Bacteria > Bacillati > Actinomycetota > Actinomycetes > Kitasatosporales > Streptomycetaceae > Streptomyces > Streptomyces sp. NPDC020742. The sequence continues at coordinate 253,993 of NZ_JBFAEA010000002.1, read as the reverse complement.
GGCTTATGACGACGGCTTCCCCCGTACGGAGGCGGTGCAGGACGTGACCGCGCGGGTCCTTGGGTCTTCCGGGGCCGGGTTGACCGCTGTCTACGTGCCGGCCGAAGGGGGCGGCGATCTTCAGCTGGCCGAGATGGTCGGAGACTCCGGCGACCCCTACGCACTGCCGACGAGCTACTCGCTGTCCGGCCACTCCCCCGTGGCCACCGCCTTCCGCACCGGCGCCCCCCAGTGGCTCGGCCCCGCCGAACTCGCCGCGGACGACGTCCTGGTTCCCGCCACCACCCCCGTCCCGGAGGACGGCCGCCCCGCCGGGGCCCCGCCGGCCGAGGTCTCGGTCGGGGTGCTGCCGCTGGGCGGGGACCCCCATCGGCTGGGCTGCCTGGTCGTCGTCGAGCCGACCGCGGAGGCCTTCGACGCCGACCGCCGCCAGCTGCTGGAGCTGCACGCCGACCAGGTGGCCGCGGGCCTGGAGGCGGTCGCGGCACGGATGATGGCGCGGACCGAGCACCGGTCGCTGCTCGGCCCGGGCCTGGACACCCTCCGCGGCGGCGCGTTCACCCTGGTGCTGCACACCGGCCGGATGGCGGCCGACACCCGGGTGCTGGAGCTGTTCGGCATCCCCCCGCAGGAGTTCGACCGGCGGGTGGAGACCCTGCTGGAGCGCACCGCCCCGGACGACATCCCCGCGCTGATGTCGATCGTCGAGCCGGGCGGGGTACCGGTCGCCGCCCAGCAGCTGTCGTTCCGCATCCGCCGTCCCAACGGCGAACTGCGCTGGCTGACGCTGCGCTGCCGGGTGCTGGTCGGCGCCGACGGGATGCCGGAGCGGATGCTCGGCGTGGTGGCGGACGCCTCGTACCTGCGGCCGAGCGCCGACGAGGTCTCCCTGGTGCAGCGGCTGTCGGCCGCGCTGGCCGGCGCCACCACCGTCCGGGACGTCAGCCGTGCCGTGGTCGCCACGCTGCGCACCCCGCTGTCCGCCGGCCGGGTCGCGGTGGCGGAGCTGGAGGCCGACCGGCTGGTGGTGACCCTGCTCCACCCTCCGGAGCCCGAGTACTGGCCCGAGACCTGGCAGGCCGAGTGGCGCTCGGAGTGGCCCGACGCCTCCTGCCATGCGCTGCCCACGCTGGAGAGCGTGCTGCGCGGCGGCCATGTGGCGGTCTGGCCCACGGGGGCCGAACTCGAACCGGGCTTGGCAGGCATCGGCCCCGGCGGTCTGGCCGTGCTGCCGCTGCCGTCCGAGGGGCGGATCGTGGGGGTCTGTCTCATCGGGTGGGAGACCGAGCACCGGTTCGGGCCGGAGGAGCGGTCGCTGCTGACCGCGACCGCGGGCCTGGTGGGGCAGGCCCTGGTGCGCGCCCATGCGCTGGACGCCGGGCATGAGCTCGCCACGATGCTGCAACGCAGCCTGCTGCCCCGCAAACTGCCGGAGCTGGCCGGCGGGGTGGCTGCGGTCCGCTACCTGCCGGCCACCATGGGGCTCGAGGTGGGCGGCGACTGGTACGACGTCATCCCGCTCTCCGACGGCCATGTGGCACTGGTCATCGGCGATGTGGAGGGGCACAGTGCGGGCGCCGCGACGATCATGGGCCAGATGCGCACGGCCATCAGGGCGTACGCGGTGGAGGGCCATCCGCCCGATGTGGTGATCGCGCACGCCAACCGCCTGCTGCTGGGCATGGAGACCGACCTCTTCGCCACCTGCTGCTACGTCGACCTGGACATGGAGGAGGGCCTGGCCTGGTTCGTACGGGCCGGGCACCTGCCGCCGCTGCTGCGGTACCCGGACGGCTCCACCGAGGAGATGACAGTCGAGGGCGGGCCCCCGCTGGGGGTGGCCGCGGACGGCGAGTTCCCGCTGACCGAGGTCGGGCTGACGCCCGGCACCGTCGTAGTACTGCTCACCGACGGCCTGGCCGAGTCCGCCAGCCTCCCGCTGGAGGACGGGATGCGCCGGGTGCGCGAGGTGCTCGGGGCGGCGGACCCCGCCGACGCCGGGCGGCTCGCCGATGACCTGCTCGGCAGCGCCAAGCGGCGGGACGACGACGTGGCGGTGCTGGTCCTGCGCTACGACGGGATGCGGGTCCGCCCGACCCGGGCCCGCTGGGCGGTGTGGCGGCTGCCGGACGCCGTGATGCACGCCCGCCGGTTCACCGCCCGCACCCTGCGCACCTGGGGTGTGACGGAGGAGATGGACGTGGCGCTGCTGGTGGTCTCCGAGCTGGTGACCAACGCCATCGCGCACACCCAGGGTGAGGTGCAGCTGGATCTGACGCTCGCCGCCGACCGGCTGCGGGTCGCGGTGAACGACGCCTCGCCACGGGCCCCGGTCAAGCCGACCAGCGTCGACTGGGAGGCGACCGGCGGCCGCGGACTGCTGCTGGTCGAGGCGATGTCGACGTCCTGGGGCTCGGTGCCGCTGAGCGGCGGCAAGCAGGTGTGGAGCGAGATCGGCCTGCAGCCGGGCGAACGGCTCGGCGCCGCGGACGGGTGAGGAGGTGGCGGTGGTGAGGGCACGGCTTCGGGGCGCCGCCGTGCTGGCCGGGCTGTGTCTGGTGGCCGGACCGGTGGCCTGCGGGGAGGCCGGCGGGGCGCGTACCGGGGGCGGCGCGGGTTCGCACGGCGCCCCGCGGATCGGTGTGCTGTTGCCGGACAACACCTCGCGCTTCTACCACTTCGACAAGCCGCTGATCGACAAGAAGATCCACCAGCTGTGCCCCGAGTGCCAGGTGGAGATCGTCAGTGCACAGCACGATGTGGCCACCCAGCAGCAACAGATGGACGCGATGATCACCAAACAGGCGGACGTGCTGATCCTGGACGCCACCGACTCCAAGTCGCTGCGCACCCCGGTCGAGAACGCGCGCCGGGCCGGTATCGAGGTGGTCTCCTACGACCGGCTGGTGGAGGGCCCGGTGTCGGGCTATGTCTCCTTCGACGGCGCCAAGGTCGGCCGGCTCCAGGGCGAGGCACTGCTGAAGGCCCTCGGCCCCAAGGCGCGCACCGGCGAGATCGTGATGATGAACGGGGCGACGACGGACCCCAACTCCGCCTGGTTCAAGCAGGGGGCGCTCGCCGTGCTGCGGGGGAAGGTGCGGATCGGCAAGGCCTACAGCACCGCCGGATGGCGTCCGGAGGCGGCCAACGCCAATATGTCCGCGGCCATCTCGGCGCTCGGCGCCGACCGGATCGCCGGGGTCTACTCCGCCAACGACGGGCTGGCCTCCGGCATCGTCGCCGCCCTCAAGGCCGCCAAGATCACACCGCTGCCGCCGATCACCGGCCAGGACGCCGAACTCTCCGCCGTCCAGCGGATCGTCGCCGGCGAGCAGTACATGACCGTCCTCAAGCCCTTCAAGCCCGAGACCGATGCCGCCGCGACCATGGCGGTCGCGCTGGCCCGCGGCAAGAAGCTGGACGGCCTGACCACCCACCACGTCAACAGCCCGACCACCCGCGGCATCCCGGCCGTGCTGCTCACGCCCGTGCCGGTGACCGCGGACCACATCAAGGACACCGTCGTCGCGCACGGCATGTACACCATCGACCAGATCTGCACCCCCAAGTACGCCGCCGCCTGTGCGCGGGCGGGGCTCACCAGGTAAGGCAGGTGCCCCATGGCAGCACCGCCGTTGCTGGCGCTGCGCGGGATCTTCAAGCGGTTCGGCGCGGTGCAGGCCCTCGCGGACGTCGATCTGGAGATCCGGGCCGGCCAGGTCGTCGCACTCGTGGGGGACAACGGCGCGGGCAAGTCCACGCTGATCAAGGTGATCGCCGGGGTCGACCCGGTCGATGCCGGCACCGTCGAGTGGAAGGGCCGGCCGGTGCACCTCTCCCGGCCGCACGAGGCCCAGGACCTGGGCATCGCCACCGTCTACCAGGACCTCGCGCTGTGCGACAACCTCGATGTGGTCGGCAACCTCTTCCTGGGCCGGGAGATCCGCCGCAGTGGTCTGCTGGACGAGGTGGAGATGGAGCGGCGGACCCTGGAGCTGCTGGACCGCCTCGCCATCCGGCTGCCCAGTGTGCGGATGCCGGTCGCCTCGCTCTCCGGCGGCCAGCGGCAGACCGTGGCGATCTGCCGCTCGCTGCTCGGTGAGCCCCGGCTGGTGCTGCTGGACGAGCCCACCGCGTCCCTGGGGATCGAGCAGACCGCGCAGGTCCTCGACCTCGTCGAGCAGGCCCGGGACCGCGGGCTCGGGGTGCTGCTGATCAGCCACAACCTGGGGGACGTCAAGGCCGTCGCGGACTGGATCGCGGTGCTGCGGTTGGGCCGTAACAACGGGTTCTTCGATGTGATGACCACCTCCCACGAGCAGATCATCTCCTCCATCACCGGGGCCACCGACAACGCGGTGAGCCGCCGCTCGGCGCCGGGCCGGGAGGTGGAGTGGTGAGCCGGCCGTGGACGCTGCCGCTGCGCAGGAACCGGTCGGCCGGCGACGGCCGGCCCCCGTCCGGGCGGGGCCGGCAGAACCCCCTCCAGGTCCTGCGGCGGCGGTTCCACAGCGGCGAGCTCGGCTCGGTTCCGGTCGTGCTGGGGCTGCTGGTGGTGTGGATCATCTTCGAGAGCCTGAACAAGAACTTCCTCTCGCCGCGCAACCTCTCCAGCCTGAGCGTGGACATCGTCGGGATCGGCCTGATCTCGACGGGCGTGGTCTTCGTGCTGCTGCTCGGCGAGATCGACCTGTCGGTGGGCTCGGTGAGCGGGCTGGCCGCGGCCACCTTCGCGGTGCTGAACGTGAACCAGGGCGTGCCGGAGGGCCTGGCGCTGCTGACGGCGGTGCTGGCCGGCAGCCTGATCGGCGCCTTCCAGGGGTTCTTCTTCGCCAAGGTCGGGGTGCCCGCCTTCGTCGTCACCCTCGCCGGACTCCTGGGCTGGAACGGCCTGATGCTCTACATCCTGGGCCCCAGCGGCACCATCAACCTCGACGACCAGGGCCTGGTCGCCATGCTGACCAGCTACTACTTCACCCATGTCGCCGCCGCGTACGGCGTGGCGGCGCTGGGCACCGCGGGGTACTTCCTGGCGTCGTACCAGGGCGTCCGGCGCCGCCGGGCCGCCGGGGTGCCGGCCCGGACGATGGGCGAGATCGCCCTGCGGACCGCGGCGCTGGCGGTGATCTCGTTGGCCGCTGCCGCCGTGCTCAACCAGTTCCAGGGCCTGCCGCTGGCCCTGCTGATCTTCCTGGTCTTCCTGGTCGGCCTCGACCAGGTCCTGCGCCGTACGCCCTACGGACGGATGATCTTCGCGGTGGGCGGCAGCGTCGAGGCCGCCCGCCGCACCGGCCTCAATGTGGACCTGGTGCGGATCTCGGTGTTCATGGTGTCGGGGACGATGGCCGCGATCGGCGGGCTGTTCCTGGCCTCCCGGGTCACCTCGGCCAGCCAGACCTCCGGATCGGGCAATCTGCTGATGGACGCCATCGCCGCCGCGGTGATCGGCGGCACCAGTCTGTTCGGCGGCCGCGGCCGGACCTGGTCCGCGCTGCTGGGCGTGCTGGTCATCCAGTCGATCGCCTCCGGGGTGGCCCTGATGGGCATCCAGACCGCCGTCCAGTTCATGATCACCGGTGGGGTGCTGCTGGTCGCGGTGGTCATCGACTCGCTGTCCCGGCGCGCTCAGCGGTCCCACGGGCGGGTGTGAGGCGGCCCCGCCGCGTCCGGTGGGCGCACCGGGCGCCGCCGGGTGCGTTTGCCCTCCGCCCCGCCACGGAAGGCATCGCCCGATGTCCGCGCTCACGCACGCCCTGTCCATCGCCGGATCGATGACCTGGGAGATCACCTGGGCACTGATCCTGGGCTTCGCGCTGTCCGCGGTGGTCCAGGCGGTGGTGCGCAGGTCCACCGTCGTCGGCGCGCTCGGGGACGACCGTCCGCGCACCCTGGCGCTGGCCGCCGGGCTGGGGGCGGCGTCCTCGTCCTGTTCGTACGCCGCGGTCGCGCTGGCCCGGTCGCTGTTCCGCAAGGGGGCGGACTTCACCGCGGCGATGGCCTTCGAGATCGCCTCCACCAACCTGGTCATCGAACTGGGCGTCATCCTGGCCCTGTTGATGGGGTGGCAGTTCACCGCGGCGGAGTTCGTCGGGGGTCCGCTGATGATCGTGTTGCTGGCCGTGCTGTTCCGGCTCTTCCTGCGCGAGCGGCTGCTGGGCCAGGCCCGGCAGCAGGCCGACCGGGGGCTGGCCGGTGCGATGGAAGGGCATGCCGCGATGGACATGTCCGTGCGGCAGGAGGGGACCTTCCTACGGCGGCTGGGCTCCGCCGCCGGGTTCACCGCCACCGCCCATGTCTTCGTCATGGAGTGGGCGGCGATCCTCAAGGACCTGGTCATCGGCCTGCTGATCGCCGGGGCCATCGCGGCCTGGGTGCCGGACGGCTTCTGGCAGGCGTTCTTCTTCGACGGGCACCCGCTGGCCGCGAAGCTGTGGGGACCGCTGGTCGGCCCGCTGGTGGCGATGGCCTCGTTCGTCTGCTCCATCGGCAATGTGCCGCTGGCGGTGGTGCTGTGGCACGGCGGCATCAGCTTCGGCGGGGTGGTCGCCTTCATCTTCGCCGACCTACTGATCCTGCCGATCCTGAACATCTACCGGAAGTACTACGGGGCCAGGATGTCCCTCTTCCTGCTGGCCACGTTCTATGCGGCGATGGTCGTGGCGGGCTACGCCGTCGAGTTCCTCTTCGGCGCGCTGGGCCTGGTGCCCAGCCGGTCCCAGGCCCGCATCCCGATGGCGGGCGTCTCCTGGAACTACACCACCTGGCTCAACATCGCCTTCCTCCTCCTCGCCGCCGTCCTGGTCGTCCGGTTCCTGCGGACCGGCGGCCGGGACATGCTCCGCATGATGGGCGGCTCCCCCGACCAGCGCCGGCCGGCCTGAGCCCCCGGTCGCCGTGCACGGAGTACGGCCCTGGGCGGACGCTGGAGGTAGAGCGGTTCACCCGGTCCGGCCACGGCCGGGCGGAGGAGAGGAGCGAGGCGATGGAGGACGTCATCACCGCCGGCGTGGACGGTACGCCGGAGTCCCTGTCCGCCGTCCGGTGGGCGGCGCAGGAGGCACAGCTGCGGCGGGCGCGGCTACGGCTGCTGCACGCCTGGGTGCTGCTCGCTCCCGAGCCGGAGGCCGGCCCCGTCACCGAGGAGGACGACCAGAACTTCTGGCCGCACCGGATGATGGACGAGGCCGAGGCGGCGGTCCGCGCCGAGCACCCGGACCTCCCGGTGGACCGGGAGCTGGTGGCCGAGGACCCCTACGACGCCCTCAAGGAGGCCGCCGGACGGTCGGACCTGCTGGTCCTCGGCTCGCAGAACCTCGGCCCGATGTCGCGCTACGTACTGGGCGAGCTGGGGCTGAAACTGGTGGCGCACACCCGCACCCCGGCGGTGCTGGTCCGCGCCCGGCTGGACGCCCCGGCGGGCGGACCGGGCGGGGACGTGGTGGTCGGCGTCAGCCTGCACGAGCCCTGCGAGGCGCTGCTCGCCTTCGCCTTCGACAGCGCCGCCCGCCGCGGTGTCCCGCTGCGCGCCGTGCACGGCCGGCATCTGCCGTCCTACGCCTACAACCGCGGTGGCGGCGTGGAGCCGTACGCCGCCGAGGACGCCGCGCAGACGGCCCGGCAGGAGCTGGCCGCGGCGCTGCGCCCGTGGCGGGAGAAGTACCCGGACCTGGTGGTGGACGCGCGGGTGGAGATGGAGAGCCCGGCGCCGGCGCTGCTGCACGACACCGCCGACGCGGCGCTGCTGGTCGTCGGGCGCCGGCACCGCCACCTGCTGCCGACGCCCCGGATCGGCCACGTCGTCCAGGCGGTGGTCCATCACGCTCCGTGCCCGGTGGCGGTGGTGCCGCACGAGTGAGAAGGCGGATGATGACGGTAGAGGACACAAGCCGCCCGTCGGGAAGCTGAGGTGCGCCATGGCGAACACAGTCGAGTGGCCCGTTTGCCTGTCCCTCGTCGAGGAGGGCGGCACGACCACGGCCCGCGTGGTGCTCCGTACCGCCACCGCCGCCTTCACCGGGCACGGCACGGCCCGGTGCAGCCCCGACGACCCGGACGTACCGGAGATCGGGTACGAGATCGCGGCCGGGCGGGCGCTGAAGGACCTGGCCGGGCAGCTACTCCGGGTCGCGGACGACGAGTTGGTGGGCGTCGGCGCCGCACCGCCCCGGCGCGAACAGCGCATCGCCTACGGCTGGACGAGCGCCCTGGGCTGAGCCGGGGCGCGGCGCCGGGCCGGTGTCCCGGCCCTGGAAGGAGCCCTTCATGGCGGATGCCACGATCACCGACCTGTACGAAGTGAGCATGGCGCTGTCGTACCTCCGGGAGGGCATGGAGCGGCCGGCGACCTTCAGCTGCTTCGTACGGGCCCTGCCGCCGGAGCGGGGCTTCCTGGTCGCCGCGGGCGTCGAGGCGGTCCTCGACCATCTGGCGGGGTTCCGGGTGGGGCGCGAGGACGTCGAGGTGTTCGCCGAGGCGCTCCGGCGGCCGGCCCGGGAGCTGGCCCCGCTGCGGGACCTGCGCTTCACCGGCGAGGTCCGGGCGGTGCCGGAGGGCCGGGTGATCTTCGCCAACGAGCCGCTGCTGGAGATCACCGCGCCGCTGCCGCAGGCACAGCTCGTCGAGTCGTTCGTGCTCAACCAGCTCAGCTACCGCACCGCCATCGCCGCCAAGTGCGCCCGGTGTGTGCTCGCCGCGCGGGGGCACCCGGTGGTGGACTTCTCGCTGCGGCGCACCCACGGCACGGAGGTCGCCCACGAGGTGGCGCGGCTCGGTGCGATGGCCGGCTTCGCGGGCACCAGCAATGTCGCGGCGGCGCACGCCGAGGACCTGCCGGCGGTCGGCACCATGGCGCACTCGTACGTCGAGGCGTTCGAGGACGAGGAGGCGGCGTTCACCGCCTTCGCACGCTGCCATCCGGGGCCGGTGACGCTGCTGGTGGACACCTATGACACCGCGTCCGGGGTCGCGGCGGCGGCACGGGTGCTGACCGCGCTGGGCCGCGGGGACGGCTCGGCGATCCGGCTGGACAGCGGCGATCTGGCCCAACTGGCCCGCCGGGCACGGGCGATGCTCGACAACGCGGGCCTGCCGCAGGTGCGCATCGTGGCCAGCGGCGGGCTCGACGAGTTCGCCGTGCATGACCTGGTGGCCGCGGGCGCGCCGATCGACATCTATGCGGTGGGCACCCGGGTCGGGGTGAGCGCCGACGCCCCCTATCTGGACTCGGCGTACAAGCTGGTCGCCTACGACGGGCGGCCGGTGATGAAGCTGTCGGCGGCGAAGGTGACCGCGCCGGGCCGCAAGCAGGTCTTCCGTCGGCCCGGCTGCCTCGACGTCATCGGCCTGGCCGACGAGCCGCCGCCGGCGGACAGCACACCGCTGCTGGAGCCGCGGATGCGGGCGGGTGAGCGCTGTGCGCCGCGCGGCCGGCTGGCGGAGGCCCGGCGGCGGCTGGCGGACGACCTCGGTGAACTGCCCGCGGCGGCCCGGCGCATCCGGTCGCCGCAGCCCGTGCGGCCGCTGGTCTCGCACCGGCTGTCGGTGCTGACGCACCGGGTGCGGCGGCGGACCGAGCGCGAGGTCCTGGCACCGTTCGCCTGACCCGGCGCCGGTCAGGCGCGCTGCGGGACGACCGCGACCGGGCAGGCGGCGTGGCACAGGGCGGAGTGCGCCACCCGGCCGAGCGGCAGCCCGAAGTGCCCGTGCCGGCTGCCCGCGCCGACGACCAGCAGATCCGCGGCGGCGGCCCGGTGGACCAGCATTTTGTGGGCCGGGCCCTCGACGGTGGTGCGGCGGACGGTCACCTCCGGGTAGGCCGCGGCGGCCTCACCGAGGGCCCGGCCGAGCAGCTGCGCCGCCTGCCGCTCGTGGTCGGCCGGGGCCGCTCCGGCCGACCCGGCCCGCTCAGCAGCCGGGCAGCGCCACGTGCGCACCGCCTTCAGCAGGCAGTCCCGGGCCGCCGCCTCCCGGAAGGCGAACCGTACGGCCTCCGAGGCCTGCCACGGCTCGCCGACGCCGAGGAGCACACAGCGGTGGGTGCCCGCCAGGCCGGCCGGGTCACCGCGCACCACGATCACCGGGCACCGGGCCCGGGACGCCACCGCCAGCCCGACCGACCCCAACAGCAGGGCGCTGAGTTCACCGTGCCCGCGTGACCCCAGGACCAGCGCGGACGCCGAAAGGCCCACGCGCAGCAGACCGGTGACCGGGGCGTCGGCCCGTACCTCGCCGGTGACCTCGACGTGCGGGCGGCGGCAGCGGGCCTGCGCCACGGCGGTGGCGACGAGGCCCTGTGCGGGGTCCGGCGCACGGGGCCGCTCCAGGTCCGTCGCCGACGCCCACGCGGAGCGCTCCCGGACGGCGGCGTGCACCACCCGCAGCTCCAGGCCGTGCAGCGCCGCCTCGTCCACCGCCCAGTCGAGCGCCCGGAGGGCGGGGTCCGAGCCGTCCACGCCCACGACCAGGGGCCGCACCATGGCCGCCACCGCCTTCCGCTGGACGTCCCCCGTTCCGGGTGGCCCCTCCATGGTCACCCCGCCCCGCGGCGCCCGCCAAGGCCGGCCGTGCGGCGCGCCCCCGGCCTCCAGCCGTGGTGCCATGGAAAGGACAGCGACGAACGGAACGTCACCATGACCGGACCGTCACCATGACTGGCGCCTCGCCCCTGGCCGGCTGTCTGCACTCGCTGCGGGCGGTGGTCTTCGACACGGACGGGGTCATCACCGACTCGGCCCGGGTGCACGCCGCGGCGTGGAAGGGCGCCTTCGATCCCGCTCTGGCGGCGGCGGGGCAGCGCCCCTTCGACCCGGTGACGGAGTACCTGCGTCATGTCGACGGCCGCACCCGGCTGGACGGGGCGGCCGCGTTCCTGGAGTCCCGGGGCCTCGATCTGCCGCTGGGCGAGCCCGGCGACGCCCCCGGCACCGGCACCGTGCACGCCGTCGCGGCCCGCAAGGAGGAGCTGTTCACCGCGCGACTGCGGGCCGGCGACATCGTGGCCTGGCCCGGCACCGTACGGCTGCTGGCGGCGCTGCGTGACGCACGGGTGCCGTGCGCCGCCGTCTCGGCGTCCCGGCACGCCACCGAGCTGCTGTCCGCCGCGGAGGTGCTCCCGTTCTTCGCCGCGGTGGTGGACGGCAAGGAGGCGGGCCGGCTGCGGCTGCCGGGCAAACCGGACCCGGCGCTCTTCCTGGAGGCGGCCCGCCGGCTCGGTGTCCCGCCCGAGGACACCGCCGTCGTGGAGGACGCGCTGGCCGGCGTCGAGGCGGGCCGGCGCGGGGGGTTCGGCCTGGTGGTGGGCGTGGACCGGGCCGTGGGGCCGACCACCGCGGCCGCGCTGCGCCGCCGGGGCGCCGATGTGGTGGTGGCCGACCCCGGTGAGTTGCTGACGTCCGGGGAGGGCTGATGCCGGCCACCGGGGCCCGCGCCTGGACCTGGACGTACGAGGGGTACGACGCGGGCGCGGAACGGCTGCGCGAGACGCTCTGCGCGCTGGGCAACGGCTACTTCGTCACCCGCGGCGCGGCCTCCGAGGTTCTGTCCGGGTCCGGCCACTACCCGGGTACCTATGCGGCCGGCTGCTACAACCGGCTCTCCTCCACGGTGGCGGGCCGCACGGTCGAGAACGAGGACATGGTCAACCTGCCCAACTGGCTCCCGCTGCGCTACCGGATCCGCCCCACCGACGCCGACCCCGGCCCCTGGCTCTTCCCCGGCCACACCCAGCTGACCGAGCACCGGCAGAGCCTGGACCTGCGGCACGGCACGCTGACCCGCTGGACGGTGTACGTCGACGAGCAGGGCCGGCGGCTGGGTGTGGAGCAGCGCCGGCTGGTGCACATGGGCGAGCCCCATCTGGCGGTGCAGCGCACCTCGTTCACCGCCGGCGGATGGGCGGGGGCGGTGGAGGTGGAGTCGGGCATCGACGGTGCGGTGCGCAATGCCGGTGTGGAGCGCTACCGGGGGCTGGCCGACCAGCATCTGCGGGGGTGGGAGACGGGCAGCGAGGGGCCGGGCACGGTGTGGCTGAGCTGCCGCACCCTCGACTCGGACATCCGTATCGCGCTCGCCGAACGGGTCCGGGCCACCCCCGGCCGCGGTGTGACCCCCCGGCCGGAACTCTCCGTGCTGCGGGCCGGCCAGACGCTGGCGCTCCCGGTCACCTCGGGCGCCACGGCGGTGGTCGACAAGACGGTGGCCCTGTACACCTCCCGTGACCCGGCGATCGAGAGCCCCCGGCACGCGGCGGTGGACTGTGTGGCCCGGGCCCCGCACTTCCGGCAGTTGCTGGCCTCGCACCGGCGCGCGTGGGAGGACCTGTGGCGGCAGGCGAAGTTGGAGGTGCCCGGGGACGCCGGCCGGATCCTGCGGCTGCACCTCTTCCACGTGCTGCAGACGCTTTCGCCGCACACCGCAGAGCTCGACGTCGGGGTGCCGGCGCGGGGCCTGCACGGGGAGGCGTACCGCGGACACGTCTTCTGGGACGAGCTGTTCGTGCTGCCGTTTTTGAACCTGCACCTGCCACAGGTCTCCCGGGCGCTGCTGAACTACCGCTACCGCCGGCTTCCGGCGGCCTGCCTGGCGGCCGAGGAAGTGGGCCGGGCGGGGGCGATGTACCCGTGGCAGAGCGCCGGTGACGGGCGCGAGGAGACCCAGCAACTGCACCTCAATCCGCGGTCGGGCCGCTGGCTGCCCGACCATTCCCGCCTCCAGCACCACGTGGGCTCGGCGATCGCCTACAACGTCTGGCAGTACGGGCAGGCCAGCGGCGACACCGAGTTCCTCCAGACCCGGGGCGCCGAAATGGTGCTGCAGATCGCCCGGTTCTGGGCCTCGGCCGCGGTGTGGGACCCGGTGCTGGGCCGGTACCGCATCCGCGGGGTGGTGGGCCCCGACGAGTACCACGACGGCTACCCCGGGGCCGCGGAGCCGGGCGTGGACGACAACGCGTACACCAACGTCACCGCGGCCTGGGTGCTGCTGCGCGCCCTGGAGCTGTGCCGCACCCTGCCCGAGGCCCACCGGCGGCAGCTCTACGAGCACATCCAGCTCACCCCCGACGAGCCGGAGCGCTGGGAGGACGTCGCGCATCTGCTGCACGTGCCCTACCACCGGGGCGTGATCAGCCAGTTCGCGGGCTACGAGGACCTCGCCGAACTGGACTGGGAGGGGTACCGGCAGCGCTACGGCGACATCCGGCGGCTGGACCGCATCCTGGAGGCCGAGGGGGACACCGTCAATCGCTTCCAGGCCTCCAAGCAGGCCGATGTGCTGATGCTCGGCTACCTCTTCTCCCCCGCCGAGCTGTCCGCGGTCTTCGCCCGGCTCGGCGCTCCGCTCGACGACGACATCTGGCACGCCACCGTCGAGTACTACCTGCGCCGCACCAGCCACGGTTCCACCCTCAGCGCCCTGGTCCACGCCTGGGTGCTGGCCCGCGTCCAGCGGCCGGACGCCTGGACGTACTGTGAGGAGGCACTGACCGGCGATGTGGCGGACGTCCAGGGCGGCACCACCGCGGAGGGCATCCACCTGGGGGCGATGGCCGGCACCCTGGACCTGGTGCAGCGCGGCCTGACCGGTCTGGAGACCCGCGACCGGACCCTGTGGCTGGACCCGGCACCGCTGCCCCAGCTGTCGGTGTTCGGGGTCCGCATCCGCTACCGCCGCCACTGGGACATCGACCTGCGCATCCGCGACGAGCAGGTGCGGATCGCGGTGCCGGAGTCGGAGAACGCGGCGGTGCGGGTGCGGTTGCGGGACCGGACGTTCAGCATCGCGCCGGGCACGACCCGACGGCTGGACCTGCCGGACGCCTGACCCCACTGCACCGGGTCCGGCCGGTCACCGCCGCAGCGGTCCCTCGCAGCTGAAGTCGGAGGTGCCGGCCTTGCCCGTGGACCAGATGGTGGTCGGGCCGAAGGAGCAGTTCATATCGGCGAAGTTGGTCGCGGCGGGCCTGGCGCGGTCGAGCAGGAAGTAGTCCACCGTCTCGGACATGTCCTTGAAGACCTGGTCGGCGCTGCCGGAGTTGCCGAGGTTGGCGGTGATCCGGCCGGTGCAGACGAACCGCCCGTGCTCGGCGTCCCCGGTGTCCTTGCAGGTCGGCGGGTTGGCGGTGGCCTTGGTGAAGGCGCTCTGCACCCCCGCGGCGTCGGCGAGGGTCAGCTCCTGGTCGGGTACGAACACGGTGTGCGGGACGAAGAGGTCGTCGACGCGGGCGATCTGCTGGTCGAGGAAGGCGTCGTACTGCTGCTGGAGGGCGGTGTCCGCGCCCTGCTGGTTGCGCCAGGCGTCGAAGGCGGCGGGGGCGTCGGCGCGCAGGTACCGGTACATCTCCTGGAGCTTCGCCGGGTGGTCGCGCCACAGGAACTCGAAGAAGGTTCCGGCGTAGGAGTAGAAGCGGAACCCGTCGTGGTCGTAGGTCGCGTGCAGCAGTTCGTTGACGGTCATCCGCGGCCCGCCCCCGGAGGTGTCCGCGATGATGTCGCGGACCAGGGACTTGCGTACGGCGATGCCGTCGTCGCGGGTGGAGCCGTCGAAGAACTCGGCGCTGCCCTCGTCCATGGCGGTGGTGCGGTCGCCCTCGTACCAGGGGCCTTCGCCGAAGAAACCGGGTACCGCGAAGCGGCCGTTGAGGTAGTGGACGTACTCGTGCCGGAAGAGCTCTTCGAGGGTGAGGGAGGAGTCCTGGGGGACGCGGCGCTGGTAGGTGTAGAAGGTGGCGCCGCGCTCGATGTAGACACCGCCGTTGTTGGTGCCCATGCCGGTGAGCAGCGGGTGGTAGACCTCGTAGTCGGCGCGGGAGGCGTACAGCACGATGGTCAGGGTGGTGTTGGGGTCGCCGGCCAGCGGTTCGGTGGTGCCGAGCACCCGGTGGAACTGGGCCCTGACCTGCTTGGACGCATAGTAGAGCTGGTCGACGGTGGCGCGGTCGAGGGCGGTGCGGACCTTGAGGGCGCCGTTGTCGTAGGAGTAGGTGTACGGGAAGATCCGCTTCTCGATGTCGTCCTTGCAGACGCCGTAGGGCTTGCAGGCGTCGAAGGTGTTGAGCCAGGAGGCGACCTTGGCCCAGGGTTCGCTGCCCTCCCCGAAGTTCCGGACGGTGGTGGGCAGCAGGGCGCCGAGGTCGGCGGTGATCGCCGCCTTGAGGGAGTCGATCTGGCCGAACCTGCCGTACTCGCCGAGGGCGTCGCGGACGACCCAGGCGTTGGCGGTGCCCTTGAGGTGGGTGTAGTCGGCGAAGGCCTTGAAGGCGGCGCGGTAGGCGGGGTCGCCGGTGACCGCGGCCCGGAACCCGGTGTCCTGGTTGCCGGGGTAGACGCCCAGGTAGTTGAGCGAGAGCGCGGCGAAGGCGGCGTTGCCCCAGGCCGGGTCGTGGTGGGTGGCGGTGTGCGCCGGGTCCATGGTGGCCAGGACCTTCTGGACCAGGCCGAGTTGGTACTGGCGTCCGCCCGGCCCGCTGACGGCGTAGAGGGCCTCGCGCAGGGTGTCGGCGTTGGCCCGGGTGGTGTCGAAGGTGTGGGCCGCGGCGCTGAACGCGTCGGCCGCGGCGCGTATCGCCTGGACGGTCGGGGCGTCGGTGGTGTCGATCTCGTCGTGCGAGAAGTCGTGGTAGGCCACCGCGTGCAGGTAGGTGAACATCTCGTACAGGTGGCCGGTGTTCTTGCCGTCGTGGCCGGCGGCGAGGGAGGCGATGCGCCGGGCCACGGTCTGGACGTGGGCGTCGGACATGACGGGGATCAGCCGCGGGTCCCACTTCCAGATGAGGTCGCGCAGGCACCCGTCGGCGGTGACCGCGGGGTCGGCGAGGAAGTCGGCGAACCGGTCGGGGCTCAGCCCGGTGATGCCGTCGAGGGTGCAGGGGGCGACGGCCGGCTCCGTGTGGTGAGCGGCGGCGGGGCCGGTCCGCGGGCCGGGGATCCGGCCGTACGCGGTGAGCGCGCGGGGCGCGGGGGCCGGGGCCGCGGTGGTGAACGCGGGGGCGGTGGCCAGGCGTTGGGCGTGGTCGCGGGGGTTGTCGGCGGGCCGGTGCGCGGGCTTCGGTGCGGCCTTCGGCGGGTGCGGGTGGGCGGCCGGCGCCGGGTGCCGGGGGGCGGCCGCGGCGGTCTGGGCGAGGGGGGTCGCGAGTGCGGCGACGAGGGTCGCCGTCAGCAGGAGTCTGCGCGGGAAGCGCGAGTGGGCCACCTGAACCTCCGGGCGGGGGTGGGGGGTTGAGTGGGGTTCACGGCGAGGGGGGCCTTCACCCCACAAGGTGTGACCCATAACATAGTAATGTGAAATTGCACTGACAAGGCTTCAGGAAAAGGTCATCGCGCATTTCCCCGGAGGTTCCCCGTGCCCCTGCGTGCCGCCCAACTCCACACCGGCAGCCATGACTTGCCGGTGTCGGACGCCCTCGCCCGCTTCATGACCGGCGGCTGGGCCGCCACCCCGCTCCCCGACGACTCGCGCGTCCCCGGCTTCGACCGGCTCGCCGGCCGCCGGGCCCGGCTGGCCGCCCGCTTCCCCGGCGAACGCCTGCTCGTCCCGGCCGGCGGGCTCAAGGTGCGCTCCCACGACTGTGACCACCGCTTCCGCCCGCACAGCGCCTACGCCTGGCTGACCGGGCTGACCGGCGAGGACCAGTCCGGGCACGTCCTGGTGCTGGAGCCGGACGGCGAGCCGGTGCTGTACCTCCGGCCGCGGTCCCCCCGGGACGAGGGCGGGGAGTTCTACCGGGACCGCAAGTACGGTGAGTTCTGGGTCGGCCGGCGCCCCGACCTGGCCGAGGCCGAGCGGCTGACCGGCGTCCGCTGCGCCCATCTGGCCGATCTGCCCCGCCTCCCGCCCGGCCGGGACGCCGCGCGCGACCCCGAACTCGCCTCCGCACTGGCCGAGTTGCGGCTGGTGAAGGACCCCTGGGAGGTGGGCCAGATACAGCAGGCCGTCGACCACACCGTCACCGGCTTCGAGGACGTCGTCCGCGCGCTGCCGGCCGCGCTGCGGCATCCCCGGGGCGAACGCTGGATCGAGGGCGTCTTCCAACTGCGGGCCCGCGCCGAGGGCAACGGCACCGGCTACGAGACCATCGCCGCGGCCGGAGCACACGCCTGCGTACTGCACTGGACCCGCAATGACGGCCCGCTCGACCCACGGCAGCTGCTGCTGCTCGACGCGGGCGTGGAGACCGACGCACTCTACACCGCGGACCTCACCCGCACCCTGCCGCTGTCTGGGCGCTTCTCCCCCGTCCAACGGCAGGTCTACGACCTGGTGCTGGCCGCTCAGGACGCCGGGATCGCCGCCCTGCGGCCGGGTGCGAGCTTCCGCGACTTCCACCGGGCCTGTTCCGCGGTGCTCGCGGAGGGCCTCGCCGACTGGGGCGTCTTGCCCGTCCCCGCGGCGGAGTCGCTCACCGCCGACAGCGGCCTCCACCGGCGCTACACGCTGTGCAGCTCCGGCCATATGCTCGGGCTCGACGTGCACGACTGCGCCCGGGCCCGTGCGGAGCAGTATCTGGACGGGGTCCTTGCGGAGGGCCAGGTCCTCACCGTGGAACCGGGCCTCTACCTCCAGCCCGACGACGAGACGCTGCCCCGCGAACTGCGCGGCATCGGGGTCCGCATCGAGGACGACCTGGTGATCACCGCGGACGGTGCCTGCCTGATGTCAACGGCCCTGCCGCGCACCGCCGATGCGGTGGAGGAGTGGATGGACGGACTGCTCTCCGCGCCCGCCTGACCGGCCGGCGCCGCCCCGCGCGCCCGGCCCGGTCAGCCCTGGTGCGCGGCCCGCGCGGGCGGCACCGCGGCGGCCTCGCCGCCCTGCGCCCACAGATGACGGACATGGCCGAGGTGGCGGGCCATACAGGCCTCCGCCGCCTCGGCGTCCCCGGTCAGCATCAGAGCGAGCAGCTCCAGATGTTCCTCGGCGGACGGCAGCAGCTGGTCGCGCTCGTCGAGCCGGGTCAGGCCGTACAGACGGGACCGTTTGCGCAGGTCGCCGACGGTCTCGACGAGCCGGTCGTTGCCGCTCAGGCCCAGCAGTGCGAGGTGGAAGCGGCGGTCGGCCTCCAGGTAGCCGATCAGGTCGTGGGCGCGGGCCGCGGCGACGATCTCTTCGGCGGTCGGGCGGAGCGCTTCGAGCTGTGCGCGGGTGGCGGTGCGGGTGACCCGGCCGACGACGGGGACCTCGATCAGCGCCCGGATCTCGGTGTACTGGTCCAGATCGCGCTCGCTGACCTCGGTGATCCTGAAGCCCTTGTTGCGCACCGGCTCGACCAGCCCCTCACGGGCCAGGTCGAGCATGGCCTCGCGCACCGGTGTCGCGGAGACCCCGAAGTCCGCGGCGAGGCCGGGGGCCGAGTAGACGGCGCCCGGCCGGAGTTCACCGGCTATCAGGGCCGCACGCAGCTGATGGGCGACCTGGTCGCGCAGCCGTTCTTGAGCGGTGACCAGACTGCGGTGCTTGAGTTCCCCCATGATGGCCCTCCGGATGCCCCTTCGAGTCGGCGCGAAGTGCCAGCGTACAATGTCACGTTACGCAAACCGGCAGGCAGGGCCCCGACGGGAGCGCCCGGCGCCCGGCGCCGCCCGGCGGTCACAGCTGGAACCCGGCGGGGAAGGGGTCGGCCGGGTCGAGGAAGTACTGCGCGGTACCGGTCAACCAGGCCCGTCCGGTGACGGTGGGCACGACCGCGGGCCGCCCGCCGACCGTGGTCTCGCCGATCAGCCGGCCGGTGAACTCCGTGCCGATAAAGGACTCGTTGACGAAGTCCTGATGGAGCGTCAGCTCACCGCGGGCGTGCAGCTGGGCCATCCGGGCCGAGGTGCCGGTGCCGCACGGCGAGCGGTCGAACCACCCCGGGTGGATGGCCATCGCGTGCCGGGAGCGGGTGGCGTCGGAGCCCGGCGCGGCGAAGTAGACGTGCTTGAGCCCGCCGATCGCCTCGTCCTCGGGGTGCACCGGCCGGTCGGTGGCGTTGACCGCGGCCATCAGCGCGAGCCCGGCGGCCAGGATGTCGTCCTTGCGGGCCCGGTCGAAGGGCAGCCCGACGCTGTCGAGCGGCAGGATCGCGTAGAAGTTGCCGCCGTAGGCGAGGTCGTAGCTGAGCGTGCCGTAGCCGGGGACGGTGACCTTGCGGTCGAGGCCGGCGCAGAACGCAGGGACGTTGGTGAGGGTGACGGCGGTGGCCGCCCCGTCCGTCACCGCCACCCGCGCGGTGACCAGGCCGGCGGGGGTGTCCAGCCGTACGGTCGTGACCGGTTCGTGCACCTGCACCATGCCGGTCTCCACCAGGACGGTGGCCACCCCGATCGTCCCGTGTCCGCACATCGGCAGGAACCCCGAGACCTCGATGAACAGCACGCCGACGTCGGCGTCGGGGCGGGTCGGCGGTTGGAGGATCGCACCGCTCATGGCGGCGTGGCCGCGCGGCTCGTTCATCAGCAGGGTGCGGACGTCGTCCCGGTGCGCGGCGAAGTGGCGGCGGCGTTCGGCCATGGTGGCACCGGGGACGGTGCCGATGCCGCCGGTGATCACGCGGGTGGGCATGCCCTCGGTGTGCGAGTCGACGGCGTGGAAGACATGGCGGGTGCGCATCGTTGCCCCTCTCAGTGGTGGCCGTCGGCGAGCAGCTTCTCGGTGGCGGCGCGGACGGTGTTCGCCTGCTCGTCGGTGAGCGGGAAGCGGGGCGGCCGGGTCGGGCCGCCGTGGTGGCCGGCGAGGTCCATGGAGAACTTGATCGCCTGGACGAAGGCGGGCTTGGAGTCCCAGCGCAGCAGCGGGTGCAGCGCGCGGTAGAGGGGCAGCGCGGTGTCCAGGTCGCCGGCGGCCGCGGCCCGGTAGAGGGCGGTGCACGAGGCGGGAAGGGCGTTGGGGTAGCCGGCGATCCAGCCGACCGCCCCGGCGACGGCGAGTTCCAGCAGCACGTCGTCCGCACCGATCAACAGGTCGAGGTCCGGGGCGATTTCGGCGATCTCGTACGCCCTGCGGACGTCCCCGCTGAACTCCTTCACGGCGACGATGCTGCCGTCGCCGTGGAGCGCGCCGAGCAGCTGCGGGGTGAGGTCGACCTTGGTGTCGAAGGGGTTGTTGTAGGCCACGACGGGGACCCCGACCGCGGCCACCTCGGCGAAGTGCGCCCGGACCGCGGCCTGATCGGCCCGGTAGCCGTTGGGCGGCAGCAGCAGGACGGAGCCCGCGCCCGCCTCGGCGGCCCGCTCGGCCCAGCGGCGCGACGCGGCGCTGCCGTAGGCGGAGACGCCGGGCATCACCCGGTCGCCGTCGCCGCCGGCCGCCTCCACGGCCGTACGGACGACCCGGATCCGCTCGTCGTCGGTGAGGGTCTGGTACTCGCCGAGCGAGCCGTTGGGCACCACGCCGTCGCAGCCGGCCGCGAGGAGCCGGGCGACCTGGGCCGCATAGGCGTCGTGGTCAACGGAGAGGTCGTCGCGCAGCGGGAGGGTGGTGGCGACCATGATGCCGTGCCAGGGACGGGTGCGGGTGGCGGCCATACGAGCTCTCCTTACGGTTGGTGGTCGGCCCGGGTGCCGCCTTCGGGCGGCCCGGGTGTGTCGATGAGGTGGCTGAGGACGACGGGACAGGCGAGGGGCCGGCGGCCGGGCCCGGCGGCGGCGTCGCCCGCGAGGTGCTCGACGGCCGCGCCGCACATCCGCCCCTGGCACCAGCCCATTCCGGCCCGGGTGAGCAGCTTGACGGTGCGGGGGTCGCGGGCGCCGAGGTCCGCCACCGCCTGCCGGATCCGGCCGGTGCTGACCTCCTCGCAGCGGCAGACCTCGGTGTCCGCCCGCAGCCAGTGGGACCAGCCGGGGCCCGGGGCGTGGACCAGAGCCATCGCGTCGGCGAACCGGCGCAGGCGGTCACGGCGCCGCCGCAGCGCCCGGCCCGGCCTCCGCCGGGCGATCGAGCGTGCCGCCACCTCGCCTTCCAGGAAGGCGAGTTCGGCGCCACCGACGCCCGCCGTCTCCCCCGCCGCCCAGATTCCCCCGACGGTGGTCCGCTGCTGGTCGTCGACGATCAGGGCGTGCCCGCCGTCGGGCGTACGGCGGGTGGCGCAGCCCAGTGCGGTCGCCAGCTCCAGCTGCGGCACCAGGCCGTGGCCGACGGCGAGCGCCTCGCAGGGGATGCGCACCCCGGTGTCCGGCAGCGGGCGCCAGTCCCGGCCGAGCCGGCTCAGGGTGATGGCCTCGACCCGGTCGGTGCCGTGCACGGCGGTGACCGCGCTGCGGCTGCGGAGGCGGACGCCGTGCCGGAGGAGGGTGGCGGTGTGTCCGGCCGCTTCGAGCAGCTTGCGGGGGTTGGCGGCCAGGGCGCGGGGCGTACGGGCGTAGCCGCGGTAGCCGCTCGCCTCGGCGACGACCGGCACGGTGGCGCCGGCGGCGGCCAGCGCACCGGCCACGGCGAGCAGCAGCGGTCCGCTGCCCGCGACCACGATCCGCCGGCCCGGCAGGACCAGCCCGGACTTGAGCATCGCCTGGGCGCCACCCGCACCGATCACGCCCGGCACCGTCCAGCCGGGGAAGGGGAGTTGACGCTCGTGGGCGCCGGTGGCGAGCAGCACGGTGCGCGCGGTCGGCCCGACCGCCGGGCCCGCGGCACCGTCCGGCCCGGTCACCGCGTGCACCGTCCAGTGCGCCGGATCGTCGGCGTCCCGGGTGACGGCCCAGACGTGGTGGTCGGCGTAGTGGTGGACCCGGCCGGCGGCGAGCTGGGCGTCCAGCCGGGCGGCCCGGCGGGCGAAGGCGCTCCAGGAGTGGTGCAGCGCCTGGGGGCGGGCGGCGCCGAGGCCGGGGGCGGGCTGCCGGTAGAACTGGCCTCCGGGGCGGGCGGCGGAGTCGATCAGGGCCACGGTCAGGCCGAGTTCGGCGGCGGCGGTGGCGGCGGCGAGCCCGGCCGGACCGGCTCCGACGACGGCGAGGTCGTGGACGGCGGGCGGGGCGTCAGACGGCGAGGTCGGCACGCCCGTGTCCCTCCTGGGTGGTGACGGCGTCCCCCGGCCGGGCCGGGACCAGGCAGGCCCGCTGGTTGGGGGTGCCGTTGACGGTGGCCAGGCAGTCGAAGCAGGAGCCGATGCCGCAGAAGGCGCCGCGCGGCCGGCCGGTCCGCCGGGTGGTCCGCCAGGAGAGCACGCCCGCCGCCCAGAGCGCGGCGGCGATGCTCTGCCCGGGCAGCGCGGACAGCGGGCGGCCGTCCAGACTGATCTCGAACGCCGGTTCCGGTGTGGCGCGTACGAGGTCTGCGGGGGTGCGGCGACGGGTCATACCGGGCTCCTCTCGGTGAAGCGGTCCGGACGGAACGGAGCGGGGTCCAACGGCGCGGCGGCGCCGGTCAGCGCGGCGGCGATCAGCCGGCCGGTCGCCGGGGCGAGGCCGATGCCGGCACCCTCGTGCCCGCAGGCGTGCAGCAGGCCCGGGGCGCGGGGATCGGGGCCGATGGCGGGGAGGTGGTCCGGGAGGTACGGGCGGAAGCCCTGGTAGGTGCGCAGCACACGGACGGAGGCCAGCACCGGGAAGAGGGCGGCGGCCTGGGCGGCGAGGCGGCGCAGCACCTCGGCCGAGAGCGTGCGGTCGAAGCCGACGCGTTCCCGGCTGGCCCCGATGAGCACCGGCCCGGCCGGGGTGCCCTCGACGACGGCGGAGGTCTGCAGCGCCGCCGAGCCGCTGGCGACATCGGCGACGTAGTCGGCGGCGTACACCTTGCGCCGTACCACCCGCGGCAGCGGCTCGGTGACCAGTACGAATCCCCGGCGCGGCAGCACCGGGACGGTCACCCCGGCCAGCGCGGCGAGCCGCCCGGCCCAGGTGCCGGTGGCGTTGACGACCGCGGGGGCGAGCAGGTCGCCCCGGGGTGTGCGTACCCCGCGTACCGCTCCGCCGGGCCCGCGCAGTACGGCGGTGACCTCCGCGCCGAGGTGGAGCCGGGCGCCGGAGGCGCGCAGCAGATGGGCGGCGGCGAGGGCGGGTTGGACCTGGGCGTCCTGCGGGTAGAGGACGCCGCCGGCGAGGCCGGGCGCGAGGTGCGGCTCGACGTCCCGCAGCCGACCGGCCGGGAGCGGGGTGCGGTCCACGCCCGCGGCGGCCTGGGCCCGGCTGAAGGCGCGCAGGGCGGACAGCCCCGGCTCGTCGGCGGCGACCACCAGTCCGCCCTTGGTCTCGTACTCGATCTCCGGCGGGAGCTCGTCGGCCAGTTCGCGCCACAACCGGGTGGAGAGCAGCGCGAGGTCGAGCTCGGGTCCGGGCTCCTTGTCGGAGACCAGCAGATTGCCTTCGCCGGCGCCGGTGGTCCCGCCCGCGACGGCGCCGCGGTCGACGACGGCGACGGAGAGGCCGGACCGGGCGGCGTAGTAGGCGCAGGCCGCGCCGACCACGCCGGCCCCGACGACGACAACATCGGAAACGTCCAGGTGGTGTCCGTGTCTCTTGGGCACGTCAGTAATATGTCACACAACACAGGTCCTGAGAAGGGGACTTGACCGCACCACGGATCAACCAGCCCTGGTTCAAGCCGCTTTGCACTCCCCCGCCACCCCAAGGACCGCGCCACCCACCACGCCAGCAACACCCCCGACAGACAACCGAATCCGTTGCCTCCATTGCCATAGACAACGAATTTAGGCATGCGATAGACACTTCTCCATGGAATCAGCCGATGATGCCGTTCCCTCCCCCGCCTCTCCCCGGCGGTTGGCGGAGACCGACCGCACCCGCCACCGCCGCCTGCGCGAACAGGGCCGGCACGACCGAGACGCGCTCGACGCCGTGCTGTCCGCCGGATTCGTCTGCCATCTGGGGGTGGTCGTCGACGGCACCCCGCTGGTCGTGCCCACCGTGTACGGCGCGGACGGCAGCACGGTGTACTTCCACGGGTCGGTGGCCAGCCGCAGTCTGACCGCCTCGCCGGGGGCGGAGGTCTGTCTCACGGTGACCCATGTCGACGGTCTGGTGCTGGCCCGCTCGGTGTTCGAGCACGGCGTCAACTACCGCAGTGCGATGGTGTTCGGGACACCGCGCCCGGTGACCGATCCGGAGGAGAAGCTCGCGGGTCTGCGCTGCCTCACCGAACAGGCCGCTCCCGGCCAGTGGGACTACGCCCGCCGCCCCAGCCGCAAGGAGCTGGCGGCGACGGCGCTGCTGGCCCTCCCGCTCGACGAGGCCTCGGTGAAGGTCCGCACCGGACCGCCGGACGACGGCGACGGCCCCGACGCCGAACTCGGTCTGTGGGCAGGGGTGCTCCCGCTCCACACCTCCTGGGGCCCGCTCCGGCCGGACCCGCTCCTGCCGGCCGGCCTCGCGCCGCCGGCCCACCTCGCCGGCCGGCCCGGCACCGCGTGGCCGGGGCAGCGGTAGGACGCCGCCGGGACCACTTTCCCGTGCCTCGGCAGGCATAGCGTGGTCGTATGGACCAGACGGACCCGGCCGGGCCACCGCCGGACCGCGACGACGCTGCCTTCCCCGCGCACCGCGCACCGCGCTGCCGCGGGCTCGCGGAACTGGACGCCGAGGTGTCCGGCTGCCGCGCCTGCCCGCGGCTGGTGGCGTGGCGGGAGGAGGTGGCGGCCCATCCGCGTGCGGCGTACCGCGGCGAGGAGTACTGGGCGCGGCCGGTGCCCGGCTTCGGCCCGTCGGACGCGGCGCTGGCCGTCGTGGGCCTGGCGCCGGCCGCACACGGCGGCAACCGCACCGGCCGGATGTTCACCGGCGACGCCTCGGGCGACGTCCTGTTCGCGGCCCTGCACGCGGTGGGGCTCGCCTCCCGACCCACCGCGACGCACCGGGGTGACGGACTGGAGCTGTACGGGGTGCGGATCACCGCGCCGGTGCACTGCGCCCCGCCGCAGAACCGACCGACGCCCGCCGAACGACGGACCTGTAGCCCCTGGCTCGCGTCCGAACTGGCGCTGCTCGGACCGGGGTTGCGGGCGGTGGTGGCACTGGGCGGGTTCGGCTGGCAGGCGCTGCTGCCGGTGCTCGCCGAGGCGGGCCGGCCGCTCCCCCGCCCCCGCCCCGCCTTCGGCCACGGGGTGCACCTGACGCTGCCGGCCACCGACCGGCTGCCCCCGCTGCACGTCCTGGGCTGCTACCACCCCAGCCAGCGGAACACCTTCACCGGCGTGCTCACCTTCGACATGCTCGTCGAGCTGCTGGCCCGGGCGGCCGGTCTGGCGGGGCTGAGCGACGGGGGCGCCGGGCGGCCGGGCGGGCCCGACCGCGAAGGACCCCAGGGGGATCAGGGCGCACCGTAGACGGGCAGCGGCGGCTCGGCGGTGGTGAGCAGGGTGCGGACGGTGTCGCCGGCCTGCGCCGGGGTCCAGCGGCCGGCCTTGTCCGCGGTGGGGCCGGGGCGCCAGCCCTCCATCACGGTGATCCGGCCGGCCTCAGCCTCGAAGACCCGCCCGGTGACCCCCTCACTGGCGGACGAGGACAGCCAGACGACCAGCGGGGAGACGTTGTCCGGGGCCATGGCGTCGAAGGCACCCTCGGCCGGGGGTGCCATCCGCGCGGCGAAGGCCTGCTCGGTCATCCGGGTGCGGGCGGCCGGGGCGATGGCGTTGACCTGGACGCCGTAGCGGGCCAGTTCGGCGGCGGCGACGAGGGTGAGGCCGAGGATGCCGGCCTTGGCAGCGGAGTAGTTGCCCTGGCCCACGCTGCCGAGCAGCCCGGCTCCGGAGCTGGTGTTGACGACCCGGGCATGCGGCGCCCGGCCGGCCTTGGCCTCCGCCCGCCAGTGGGCCGCGGCGTGCTTCAACGGCAGGAAGTGGCCGGTGAGATGGACGCGGAGCACGGCCTCCCAGTCGTCCTCCTCGAGGTTCACCAGCATCCGGTCGCGCAGGAACCCGGCGTTGTTCACCAGGGCGTCGAGGCGGCCGTAGGCGTCCAGGGCGGTGGCCAGG
Source organism: Streptomyces sp. NPDC020742 (assembly GCF_040641675.1). NCBI lineage: Bacteria > Bacillati > Actinomycetota > Actinomycetes > Kitasatosporales > Streptomycetaceae > Streptomyces > Streptomyces sp. NPDC020742. The sequence continues at coordinate 228,102 of NZ_JBFAEA010000002.1, read as the reverse complement.
AGCGAGGCGGCGCCGTCGGAGGTGGTGATGTCGCCGGTGTGCGGGACGGCCCGGCCGCCCCGGGCGCGGATCTCGTCGACGACCTGCTGGGCGGGTCCGGCGGAGGTGCCGGTGCCGGACGCCGAGACGCCGAGGTCGTTGACCACGACCTGGGCGCCCTCGGCGGCGAGCGCCAGCGCATGGGCTCGGCCCAGGCCGCGGCCGGCTCCGGTGACGGCGGCGACCCGCCCGGTGCAGATTCCGGTCATCTCAACTCTCCCTGGCGCTCGGGGCGGTGACGGGGTGGTGGGCGGTGGCGGCGGCGAGGAAGGCGGGGCGCTCCCCGCCGCCGTGCAGGAGCAGACTGGCGCCGGTGAGGTATCCGGCGCGGTCGGAGGCGAGGAACACACAGGCCTCGCCGACCTCGGCGGGCTCGGCGAGCCGCCCGAGCGGCACGGTGGCGCCGACCGCGGCGACACCGGCCGCGTCGCCGTAGTGCAGGTCCGAGAGTTCGGTGTGCACCATGCCGAGGACGAGGGTGTTGACGCGGACGGCCGGCGCCCACTCCACCGCCATCGAACGGGCCAGGTGGTCCAGCCCCGCCTTGGCTGCCCCGTAGGCGGCGCTGCCGGGCGAGGGGCGGCTGCCGCTGACGCTGCCGATCATGATGATGGAGCCGCCGGCGGGCCCGCTGCGCAGCACCTCGTAGGCGGCGAGGGAGGCGGTCAGCGGTGCGGTGAGGTTGAGGTCCAGGACCCGGGCGTGCCGCTCGGGGGCCGCGTCCGCCAGCAGCCGGTGCGGGGTGCCGCCGGCGTTGTTGACCAGGCAGTCCAGCCGGCCGTACTCGGTGGCGATGCGGTCGAAGAACTCCCGTACGGCCGCCGGCTCGCGCAGGTCCAGGGGGCGGAAGCGGGCGGTGCGGCCGGCCGCCCGCACCGGGGCGTCCGGCGGGCGGCGGGCGCAGACGACCACCTCGGCGCCGGCCTGCAGGAAGGCGCGTGCGATGCCCGCGCCGACCCCGCGGGTGCCGCCGGTGACCACGGCCAGCCGCCCGGACAGATCGAGGGTCAGGCTCATTCGGCACCCCTCCCGCAGCGCGCCCTCCGCTGCTAACTTCGCTACCTAACAAACGCTTGGTGGAAAGGTAGCTGATCTGCTCATGGGTGTCTCCACCTCCCGGCCCGAACCGGGCGTCGCGGTCGTCACCATGGACTTCCCACCGGTCAACGCCCTTCCCGTGCGGGGCTGGTACGCCCTCGCCGACGCCGTACGCACGGCCGGCCGCGACCCCGGCGTCCGCTGCGTGGTGCTGGCCGCCGAGGGGCGCGGATTCAATGCGGGCGTCGACATCAAGGAGATCCAGCGGGAGGCCGCCACCGGCGGCCATGACGCGCTGGTCGGCGCCAACCACGGCTGTGCGGAGGCGTTCTCGGCGGTCTACGAGTGCGCGGTGCCGGTGGTGGCGGCGGTGCAGGGCTTCTGTCTGGGCGGCGGGATCGGGCTGGCCGGCAACGCCGATGCCATCGTGGCCGCCGACGACGCCACCTTCGGCCTGCCGGAGCTGGACCGGGGCGCGCTCGGGGCGGCCACCCACCTCGCCCGGCTGGTCCCCCAGCATCTGATGCGGACGCTGTACTACACCTCACGCACCGCCACCGCCGCCGAACTCCAGGCGCACGGATCGGTGTGGCGGGTCGTCCCCCGTAGTGAACTGGCCGCCGCCGCACGGGAGCTGGCCGGGGAGATCGCCCGCAAGGACGGCACCCTGCTGCGTCTCGCCAAGTCCGCGCTCAACGGCATCGACCCGGTCGATGTGCACCGCAGCTACCGGTTCGAGCAGGGCTTCACCTTCGAGGCGAACCTCAGCGGCGTCGCCGACCGGGTGCGCGACACCTTCGGCGCGGAGGCCCGCCGATGACCGACAAGACCATGACGCCCGAAGACGTCGTCGCCCGCCTCCGCAGCGGGATGACCCTCGGCATCGGCGGCTGGGGCTCGCGCCGCAAGCCGATGGCGCTGGTGCGGGCGCTGCTCCGGTCCGGCATCGGCGACCTCACGGTGGTCTCGTACGGCGGTCCGGACGTGGGCCTGCTCGCCGCCGCCGGCCGGATCAGGGAGCTGGTCGCGCCGTTCGCGACGCTGGACTCCATCCCGCTGGAGCCGCACTTCCGCGCGGCCCGCCAGCGCGGCGCGTTCACGCTGCGGGAGGTCGACGAGGCGATGTTCATGTGGGGGCTGCACGCCGCCGCCAACCGGCTGCCGTTCCTACCGGTGCGCGCCGGACTCGGCTCGGACGTGATGCGGGTGAACCCGTCGCTGCGCACCGTCACCTCGCCCTACCCGGACGGGGAGACCTTCGTCGCGATGCCCGCGCTGCGGATGGACGCGGCGTTGGTGCACGTCAACCGCGCCGACCGGCTGGGCAACGGCCAGTACCTGGGCCCCGACCCGTACTTCGACGACCTGTTCTGCGCAGCCGCCGACGCGGCGTACGTCTCGTGCGAACGGATCGTGGACGACTTCCGGGAGGCCGTACCGCAGACCCTCCTCATCAGCCGGCACACGGTCACCGGCGTGGTGGAGGCCCCGTACGGAGCGCACTTCACCTCTTGTGTGCCCGACTACGACCGCGACGAGGCGTTCCAACGGCTCTATGCGACCACGCCCTGGCCGGAGTTCGCCGAGCGCTTTCTGTCCGGGGCCGGCGAAGCGGCCTACCGCTCCGCCGTCCAGGCCTGGCAGGAGGAGACCCGATGACCAGCCGTGCGGAGTACTGCGTGCTCGCCTGCGCCGAGGCCTGGCGCGGCGACGGGGAGGTGCTGGCCAGCCCGATGGGCCTGATCCCGGCGCTGGGGGCGCGGCTGGCCCGGCGGACCTTCGCGCCGGACCTGCTGATGACCGACGGCGAGGCGTTGCTCGTCGGGCCCGACGGGGCGCCGGAGGGCTGGCTGCCGTACCGCCGGCACCTCGCCATGGTGACCGGCGGCCGGCGGCACGTGATGATGGGCGCCGCCCAGATCGACCGGTTCGGCAACCAGAACATCTCCTGCATCGGCGACTGGGAGCGGCCCGCGCGCCAGCTCCTCGGCGTGCGCGGCGCGCCCGTCAACACCCTCAACAACCCGACGAGTTACTGGGTGCCCCGGCACTCCCGCCGGGTCTTCGTGGAGCAGGTGGACATGGTCAGCGGGGTCGGTCACGACCGCGCGGCCGCCGCCGGGCCGTCCGCGATGCGGTACCACCGCATCCCGCGGGTGGTCAGCAACCTGGGGGTGTTCGACTTCGCGACGCCGGACCGCACCATGCGGCTGGTGTCGCTGCACCCCGGCGTGACGGTCGAGGAGGTCACGGCTGCCACGTCGTTCCCGCTGGCGATGCCGGACGACCCACCGCTCACCCGGGAGCCCACCCCCGCCGAGCTCCGGCTGATCCACGAGGTGATCGACCCGGAGGGCCTGCGGGAGCGGGAGGTCGGGGCCTGATGGAGACGGCCCTCACCGAACTCGTCGGAATCCGCCACCCGATCGTGCAGACCGGGATGGGGTGGGTGGCGGGGCCCCGGCTGGTCTCGGCCACCGCCCGGGCCGGCGCCCTGGGCATCCTCGCCTCCGCGACCATGACGGTCGGTCAACTGCGGCAGGCGGTGCGGGAGGTGAAGTCCCGTACGGACGCGCCCTTCGGGGTCAATCTGCGTGCCGACGCGGGCGATGCGCACGAGCGGGTGCGGGTCATCGTCGAGGAGGGCGTCCGGGTGGCCTCCTTCGCGCTCGCGCCCTCGCGGGAGCTGATCGCCGAGCTCAAGGACGCCGGCGTGGTCGTGGTCCCGTCGGTCGGGGCCCGCCGGCACGCGGAGAAGGTCGCGGCGTGGGGCGCCGACGCGGTGGTCGTTCAGGGCGGCGAGGGCGGCGGCCACACCGGAGAGGTGGCCACGACGGTGCTGCTCCCCCAGGTCGTCGACGCGGTGGACATCCCGGTGATCGCCGCGGGCGGCTTCTTCGACGGCCGCGGCCTGGTCGCGGCGCTCGCCTACGGCGCGGCCGGCGTCGCCATGGGCACCCGCTTCCTGCTGACCTCCGACAGCACCGTGCCGCGCGCCGTACAGGACCGCTATCTGCAGGCCGCCGCCAAGGACGTCACGGTCACCACCGCGGTGGACGGCCTGCCGCACCGGATGCTGCGCAGCGAGTTGGTGACGGCGCTGGAGCGGTCCGGTCGGACCGCCGGGCTGCTGCGCGCCGTGCGCCATGCCGCCTCGTTCCGCAGGCTGTCCGGGCTGAGCTGGCCGCGGCTGGTCCGGGACGGCCTGGCGATGCGCCGTGGCAAGGAACTGTCCTGGAGCCAGGTCCTGCTCGCGGCCAACACCCCGATGCTGCTGCGGGCCGCCATGGTCGAGGGCCGCACCGACCTCGGGGTGATGGCCTCCGGCCAGGTCGCCGGGGTGGTCGAGGACCTGCCGTCCTGCGCGGAGCTGATCGACCGGATCATGACCGAGGCGGACCGGGCACTGCGCGCACTGCCCGCCCCGGCGCGAGGTGGGTGAGGCGCCGGCTGACGCAGGCCGCCGGGGGTTTCCCGGGCGGGGCCCGATGGGTCAGGATCAGGGGTGGCCCCGGCGGGCTGGCCGGGCCGTCAGTGGGCTGGGTGGGCAAGTGAACCGGTGAGCCGGTGGGCTGGTGAGCCGGTGAGCCAGTGGGCTGGTGAGCCAGTGGGCTGGTGGTTCGGTGAAAGGAGCGTGCGGGTCGGTGCAGACCGTCGGGAACCGCTCGGAGCTGGTGCGGGGCCTCCAGGAGCGGGCCGCCCGGGCACAGCCGGCAGAGCAGGTCGAGCGGATCGACGGGTGGTGGCTGCGCCGCGCCCCCGGCAGTGCCTGGTGGGTGGGATCGGTACTGCCCCACGGGGCCTCCGGGCCGGACGCGGTGTTGCGCGGGGTGCTACAGGCCGAGCAGTTCTACGCCGGTCATGGTGGGGTCGCGCGGTTCCAGATCTCCCCGGCGGCCGGCCCGGAGGGGCTGGACGCCGTCCTGGCGGCCCGTGGCTACCGCCGGCACAGCGCGGTGTCGTTGCAGGTGGCCCCGGTGGCACGGGTACGGGAGCACGCGGGTGCGACCCCTGTGCGGGTGCGACGGGCGGACCGTCCGACGCGGGCGTGGCGCATGGCCCGGCAGGCGGTGACCGGTGCCGCCGGGGACGCTCGCGCCGAGGGAGAGCTGCTGGACCGGGTGGCGCTCCCGTCCGCCTATGCCTGCGCGGTGCTCGGGGACGAGGTCGTCGCGGTGGGTCGTGCGGTCCTGGACACCGGCTGGGCGGGCGTGTTCGATCTGGCCACGCTGCCCCGGGCCCGCGGGCGGGGCGCGGCCCGGCAGGTGCTCGCCGCACTGGCCGGCTGGGCGGGTGCACACGGTGCCGACGCCATGTACCTCCAGGTGGAGCGGGACAACGTCCCGGCCCTGCGGCTGTACGAACGGGCGGGCTTCCGGGAGTTGTGCGAGTACCACTACCGCACGGCGGAGTGAGCCTGCTGCGGGGGGGCGGGCACCGCCGGAGCGGGCCCCTTGCGTACCCCGCTGCCGCCCGTCCCTCAGAGCCGCTCGATGATGGTGACGTTGGCCTGGCCGCCGCCCTCGCACATGGTCTGCAGCCCGAACCGGCCGCCGGTGCGCTCCAGTTCGTGCAGCAGGGTCGTCATCAGCCGGGCGCCGGTAGCGCCGAGCGGGTGGCCCAGGGCGATGGCGCCGCCGTTGACGTTGACCCGTTCGGGGTCGGCGCCGGTCTCCTCAAGCCAGGCCAGCACCACGGGCGCAAACGCCTCGTTGATCTCGACCAGGTCGATCTCGCCCAACGTCATGCCGGCCTTCTTCAGGGCGTGTGCGGTCGCCGGGATCGGCGCGGACAGCATCCGGATCGGGTCCTCGCCGCGCACCGACAGGTGGTGGATGCGGGCCCGCGGGGTCAGGCCGTGCTCGGCCACCGCGCGCTCGGAGGCCAGCAGCAGCGCGGCGGCGCCGTCCGACACCTGGGAGGAGACCGCCGCGGTCAGCCGGCCGCCCTCGACCACCGGAGGCAGCGCGGCCATCTTGGCCAGGGAGGTGGTGCGGCGCGGGCCCTCGTCGACGGTGACCTCGCCGTACGGGACGACCTCCCGGTCGAAGCGGCCCTCGTCGATGGCCCGCAGCGCCCGCTGGTGGGAGCGGAGCGCGAACTCCTCCATGGCGACGCGCGAGAGGTGCCACCGGGCGGCGATCAGTTCGGCGCCGTGGAACTGGTTGACGGGCGCGTCGCCGTAGCGGTCCCGCCAGCCGCGCGAGCCGGCGAACGGGCCCTCAGCCAGGCCCAGCGGAGCGGCGGCCTGCCGGCTGGCGAACGCGATCGGGATCTGCGACATGTTCTGTACGCCGCCGGCGACGACCAGGTCCTGGGTGCCGGAGAGCACGCCCTGGGCGGCGAAGTGCACGGCCTGCTGGGAGGACCCGCACTGGCGGTCGACGGTGACGCCGGGGACCTCCTCGGGCAGCCCGGCGGCCAGCCAGCAGGTCCGGGCGATATCGCCGGCCTGCGGTCCGACGGTGTCCAGGCAGCCGAAGACCACGTCCTCGACGGCGGCCGGGTCGACGCCGGAGCGCGCCATCAGCGCCGTCAGGACATGGGCGCCCAGGTCGGCGGGGTGCACGGCGGACAGGCCGCCGCCCTTCTTGCCGACGGGGGTGCGGACCGCCTCGACGATATAGGCCTCGGGCATGCTGTCTCCCTGGTCAGATTCTGCGGAGGTACCGGTCAGATCCGCAAGGCGATGCCGCCCGGCACCATCGACAGGCACGGGCGGGCGATCTCCTCGGGGCCGTGCTGTGCGCCCGGCCGGTACCACGACGCGGCGACCCGGACGGTGTCGCGGAAGAAGCGGTACGTCAGCCGGAGGGCGAGATCGGCGCGGAAGACCTGGCTGGCCACCCCGCGCTCCAGCGTGCCCAGCCAGGCCCGCGCGAAGTGCCGCCGGGCGTCGGCGAGATAGCCGAAGCGGGGTTGCCGGGCAGCGAGGTGCCGGGGCTCCTCCTGGTAGATCACCACCGCCGCGCGGTGCCGGTCGATCTCCCGGAACGACTCGGTGACCAGGGTCTCGAGGGCCTCGCGGGGGCCGAGCCGGGCGGCGAGCAGCTCCCGGCGGCGCGCCTGGTCAGGCATGCTGCGAGCTGACGGACACGGTCTCGCCGGTCATGTACGAGGCGTAGTCGCCGGCCAGGAACACGATGACGTTGGCGACCTCCCAGGGTTCGGCCCAGCGGCCGAAGGCCTCCCGTTCGGTGAGCTCCGCCAGCAGCTCGGGGGTGGTGACCTTCACCAGGTGCGGGTGCATGGCAAGGCTGGGCGAGACCGCGTTGACCCGTACGCCGAACTCGGCGGCCTCCAGAGCGGCGCAGCGGGTCAGCGCCATCACCCCGGCCTTGGCGGCGGCATAGTGGGCCTGCCCGCGCTGGGCGCGCCAGCCCACCACGGAGGCGTTGTTGACGATCGCGCCGCCGCGCCCGGTGCGCCGCATCCGGCGCAGCGCGGCACGGGTGCAGCGGAAGGTGCCGGTAAGGGTGGTGCCGAGGACCGCGTCCCACTGCGCGTCGGTCATCTCGACGAGGTCGGCGGTGCCGCCCAGCCCGGCGTTGTTGACGACGATGTCGAGCCGGCCGTGCCGCTCCTCGGCCAGGTCGAAGAGGGCGGCTATCTGGTCCTCGTCGGTGACGTCGCAGGGCAGGGCGGCCACGGCGCTGTCGCCGAACTCCCGGGCCAGCGCCGCGGCGCTCTCGCCCAGCCGCCGGGCGTGGGCGTCACCGAGGACGATCCGGGCGCCCTCCTCCAGGAAGCGGCGGGCGGTGGCGCCGCCGATGCCGGCACCGGCGGCCGCGGTGATGACCGCGGTGCGGCCGGCGAGCAGCCGGTGGCCGGGCACATAGCCGGGCGGGGGCACGGGCGGGGTCATGGGCGGGCCTCCTTCGGCGGGTGCCCTGGTGCCCGGGTGTGCGGCGCCCGGGCCTCGACGCTGCTCCTGGCCCTACGTTAATCTACCAAACACTTGTTAGGGAAGGAGGGGTGGATGCCCGCCACCCAGGACGACGAGCCGGTGCGTTACGAGCGCACCGGGCCGGTCGCGACCGTCACCATGAACCGCCCGGACTACCGCAACGCCCAGAACTCCGCGCTGACCTACGCCCTCGACCGCGCCTTCTACCGCGCCGCCGAGGACAACGCGGTCAAGGTCGTCGTACTGGCCGGCGCCGGCCGGCACTTCTCCGCGGGCCACGACATCGGCACCCCCGAACGCGACGCCCACCTGCCCTTCGACCGCACGGCCGGACTGTGGTGGGACCACTCCGACAAGACGGGCGCGGAGAGCCGGTTCGCCCGCGAGTCGGAGGTCTACCTGGGCATGTGCCGCCGCTGGCGCGAACTTCCCAAGCCGGTGATCGCCTCGGTCCAGGGGGCCTGTGTGGCGGGCGGGCTGATGCTCGCCTGGATCTGCGATCTGATCGTCGCCTCCGAGGACGCCTTCTTCGCCGACCCGGTCGTACGGATGGGGATCCCCGGCGTCGAGTTCTTCGCCCACCCCTGGGTGATGCCCCCGCGCATCGCCAAGGAGTTCCTCTACACCGGGGACCGGATGACCGCGGAGCGGGCGTACCAGGTGGGCATGGTCAACCGGGTCGTCCCGCGGGCGGAACTCGCCGCAAGGACCCGGGAGTTGGCGCTGCGGATCGCGGAGATGCCCCGGCTCGGCCTGGCGCTGACCAAGCGGGCCGTCAACCAGGCCGAGGACCTCCAGGGCCTGCACAGCGGTCTGGACTCGGTGTTCGGGCTGCACCACCTCGCCCACGCCCATAACGCCGAAACCGCGGCGGACCCGCTGGGCGGCATGGACATCGCCGCGATGCGCCGGCACTCCGTGGCTCGCCCCGGCTCCCCGCGCGAAGCGGAGGGCTGATGGACCTCGACCTCTCCGCCGCGGACCGGGAGTTCCGCGAGGAGGCCCGCTGCTGGCTCGCCGCCCAGGTGCCCTCCGTCCCCCTGCCGTCGCTGGAGACCGCCGAGGGCTTCGCGGCCCACCGGGAGTGGGAGCAGACGCTGTTCGAGGACCGCTGGGCGGTGGTCTCCTGGCCCGAGGAGCACGGCGGCCGGGACGCCTCGCTGGTGCAGTGGCTGCTCTTCGAGGAGGAGTACTGGGCCGCCGGCGCCCCCGGCCGGGTGAGCCAGAACGGCATCAACCTCCTCGCCCCCACCCTCTTCGCGCACGGCACCGCCGAGCAGCGCGCCCGCGTCCTGCGGCCCATGGCCGGCGGCCGGGTCGTCTGGGCGCAGGCCTGGTCGGAGCCGGAGGCCGGTTCGGACCTGGCGTCGCTGCGCGCGAGGGCGGTCCGGACCGACGGCGGCTGGCTGCTGCACGGGCAGAAGACCTGGTCGTCCCGGGCGGCCTTCGCCGACCGCGCCTTCGGTCTGTTCCGCAGCGAGGCGGACACCGCCCGGCCGCACGAGGGCCTGACGTACCTGATGTTCGAGCTGGACGCGCCGGGCGTGACGGTGCGCCCGCTCGGCCGGCTGGACGGCAAGCCCGCGTTCGCCGAACTCTTCCTGGACGGGGTGTTCGTGCCGGACGCGGACGTCATCGGCGAGCCCGGCCAGGGCTGGCGGGTCGCGATGAGCACCGCGGGCAACGAGCGCGGTCTGACGCTGCGCAGCCCGGGGCGGTTCCTGGCGGCCGCCGGGCGGCTGGCCGCGCTGTGGCGCACCGCCCCGGAGGGGGCCGCGCCGGCCCTGGGTGACCGGGTGGCCGATGCGCTGATCGGCGCCCGCGCCTACCAGCTGTTCACCTACGCCCAGGCGTCCCAACTGACGGCCGGTGGCTCCCTCGGCGCGGAGCCCAGCCTGAACAAGGTCTTCTGGTCCGAGCTGGACCTCGCGCTGCACGAGACCGCGCTGGACCTGCTGGGTCCTGGCGGTGCGCTCGCCGACGACGCCGACGAGGCCCCCGCACACGGCAGTTGGGCGGAGGGGTACACCTTCGCGCTCGCCGGGCCGATCTACGCCGGCACCAACGAGATCCAGCGCGACATCATCGCCGAGCGGCTGCTCGGCCTGCCGAAGGGACGCCGGTGATGCGCTTCCTCCTGACCGACGAGCAGCGGGAGTTCACCCGGACGCTGGACGGCATGTTGGCCTCGTCCGGCACCGTGGAGGCGGCGCGGGCCTGGGCGGCGGGGAAGCACGAGCCGGGCCGCGCGCTGTGGGCGCGGCTCGCCCGGGCGGGGGTGTTCGGCCTCGCCGTGCCGGAGCCGGACGCCGGAGCCGGTCCGCTCGCCGTGGAACTCACTGTGGCCTTCGTGGAGTTGGGCCGGCACGCGGTACCGGGGCCGCTGGTGGAGACGGTCGCCGCTGCGGCGCTGCTGGCGCGGCTCGGCGACGACCGCGCGGCCGGCGGCTGGCTGCCGCGGATCGCCGCCGGGGACGCGGTGCTCAGCCTCTGTGCCGGGACGCCGTACGCGCTGGACGCGGACGCCGCCGATGCGGTGCTGGTCGTCCGGGACGACCGGCTCCACCGCACCGACCGGCACGGGCCCGTGCAGCCCTCGTCCGATCCGACCCGCCGGCTGGCCCGCCCGCTCGGCGGCACCCCGCTCGCCCATGGCCCCGAGGTGCCCGCCGCCGTCGCGTACGCCACCGCACTGGCCCGTCTGCTCACCGCCGCACAGTCGCTGGGCCTCGGCCGCGCGCTGCTGGCGGCGACGGTGGCGCACGTCCGGCAGCGCACCCAGTTCACGGTGCCCATCGGGTCGTTCCAGGCGGTCAAGCACCGGCTGGCGGACGCCCTCCTCGGGCTGGAGTTCGCCCAGCCGCTGGTGTACGCGGCGGCGCTGGCGGTGGCGGCAGGCGCCCCGTCGGCGGGCCGGGAGGTGGCGGCGGCGAAGGTCGCGGCGGGCGAGGCCGGCTACGCCGCGGCGCGCACCGCCCTGCACCTGCACGGCGCCCTCGGCTACACGGAGGAGTTGGACCTCTCCCTGTGGATCCGCAAGGCCCGCCCGCTGCGCGACGCCTGGGGCACACCGGCCGACTGCCGGGCCCGGGTCCTGACGGGCTGACCGGCGCGCCGGGGCCACGCGGGTGCGTCGTCCGGATCATGTGGCCCCGCGAGCCCCGCGTGATCCGCGCGACGCGGCCTCTCCCGGCCGCGGGTCCGTCGCAAGTCGGGCATGCGTCTCGACGTCGTAGCGGACGCCGTCGTAGGCCAGTTTCTGCCGTTGTACGCCTTCGGCCGTGAAGCCCGCGGCGAGGGCGACCTTGCAGGAAGCCGGGTTGTCGAGGCGGTGCCCCAACTCCAGCCGGAAGAGCCCCAGATCGGCGAGGCACCAGTCGGCCAGCGCCCGGCAGCCGTGGGTGGCCACGCCCCTGCCGCGGGCTGCGGAGGTGGTCCAGTAGGAGATCCACCCCGTGCCGTGCCGGAGGTCGAGGCCGCCGACCGCGACACCGCCCAGTGCCGTGCCGGCGCCATCGGTGACGGCGAATCCGTAGGCCACCGCGCGGTACCACTGCTCCTGCCGCCGCCGGATCCACGCCCCGGCCTCCGCGAGCGTGGTGACGGGTGCATCGGCCTGCCGCCCCATCACCGGCTCCGCGAACGCCTCCAGGACGGCGGGAGCATCGGATGGCTCCCACCGGCGCAGCCGCGGCCCCGTAGGCAACCCCAGGGACTCACGCATCCCGTGGCTCCGCGCCGCGCTCCAGTGCGTCCAGGTCGGCCAACATCGCGTCGGCCAGATCGCGTTCACAGGCGTAGAACCGCTCCGACCACTTCAGCACCAGCGCGGGGTGCGCGCCGGTGCCCCCGGTGCGGGCGCCCTCAGCGTCCAGCTCGGCGCGCTGCCGCATGGTCTCGGCGTACTCCCGGTGGCGGCCGAGCACTTCCCGCATCCGCTCGCCCTCCAGCAGGTGCCCGAGCCACAGCCGCAGCATCACCCCGTGCTTGAGGACCGGGGGTTCCACCGGTGCCTCGCGCACCCAGTGGCGCACCGCCGCCAGGCCCTCGTCGGTGATCACGTAGACCCGCTTGTCGCGGTTGCCGGTCTCCTGGGCGACCTGCCGCGAGCTGACGTAACCGACCCGCTCCAGCCGTTTGAGCTCGCCGTAGACCTGGCTGAAGGACGGGCTCCAGTAGAACAGCCGCAGCGACCGGTCCGACCGCTTCTTGAGGTCGTAGCCGGACAGCTCCTCCCCGAAGGAGAGCAGCCCCAGCACCGCCCAGCCGGTCGCCGGCAGCGCCGGCCGCTCGCTCTTGCCGGCGGGCACCGCACCGGCCGTCGTCTCCGTCACCCGGTGAGTGTACGGTCCCGCGTCCGCCGCCCTTCGCCCCACGCGCGCACAACTGCCCTTTCCCGCCTGCCCCTTGCCGGGCAGCCCGACAAGGACACCCGGCGCAGCGGCCGCCTCGGGGCGGCCGCGGGGTCCGCGGTCCGACCGCGGCGGCGGTCACCTGCCGTAGCGGAGGGCGGCGCGCCACGGCCCCTCCCCCCTTGGCCGGCGCGCGGTGCACAGCCCGGTCCGCTGACCAATAGTGGAGGGGTGGAACCGCGGCAGGGAGTCTCCGCACGGCATCGCACGGTGATCGGCAATGCGATCCGTGTGACCACCGCGTCCTGCGTGGCGTTCTACCTCTGCCGTTACGGGCTGGACCGGACGGTGATGTCGGTCTACGCCACCTTCACCGTGGTCTCGCTCGGCGCGCTCGCCCGGATCCCGGGGTCCGGGCGCCAGCGGGCCGCCACCACCCTCACCGCGGTCCCCGCCGGCCTGGCCCTGATCACGCTGGGCACCCTGCTGGCCGTGCAGACCTGGGCGGCCGTCCTCGGGATGCTCGTGATCGGCTTCCTGGTCGCCTACGCGGGCACCACCGGGCCGCGGATCGCCGGCGCCGCGCCCGGGATGCAGCTGCTGTACATCCTGCCGTGCTTCCCGCCGTACGCCCCGCAGGCGCTGGACCAGCGGCTGCTCGGCTTCGTGCTGGGTGCGGTGCTGCTCGCGCTGGCCCAGCGCTTCCTGCTGCCGGAACCGGCCACCCCGCCGCTCCGGCTGCTGCTGGCCGACGCAGCCGACGCCGCCGCGGCGCTGGCGGACCACCGCGGCGGGCCGGCTGCCGCGCCGGTGCTCTCCCGGGCGCGGGCGGCCGCCGATGCGCTGCGCCCCTCCCGTGTCCCGCCCGCCGACCAGCCGGCCTCCCCCACCCTCCGCCACAAGGCCATGGCGCACGCCGCGGAGGCGGTCCGCACCCTGCTGGCCCGGCTCGACGCCCTGCACACCGCGGCCGGCGCGCACTCCGCCTACCGGCCGGAGACGGTGGTGCTGCTGGAGGCCATCGGCGCGGCGGCCCGCGGGGCGGCCGGCGCGCTCCGGCAGGGCCGGCGCTTGCGGCCCGGCGAGGGGCCGTCCGCGGCGGCCCTGGAGGAGGAGCTGGGTCCGGTGCGCTCGCACCGGGCGCTGGACAGCCTGGAGCGACTGGGCGCCGACGACCGGCTGGTCTATGTGCGCCGCCGCTCCCTGGTCGTCCAGGCCGCCGACGCCGCCGTGGTGCTGGTGCTGGCCTCCCGGCTGCTGCTGGGTGACCGCACCGTCAACCGGGACCCCGCCGGGCACTCCTTCGCCTACGCCCGGGCACGCCCGACGGAGCTGTGGTGGCGGCGGCTGACCGCCCACCTCACCCCGCGCTCGGTGATCTTCCAGAACGCCTGCCGGTTCGCGCTCGGTCTGGCCGCGGCCCGTGCCGTGGCCGGGCTCCTCGACCTGCAGCACGGCTTCTGGGTGCTGCTGGCGACGCTGACGCTGACCCGTACGACGAGCCTGGAGACCCGCTCGGCGGTCCGGCAGGCGCTGATCGGGACGCTGGCCGGCGCGGTGCTGGCCGGCGGGCTGCTGGCGCTGGTGCACGACCGGCCGCCGGTGTACGCGGTGCTGCTGCCGTTGGTGATGCTGCTGGCGTTCACCGCCGGGCCGCTGCGCGGACTGGCCTGGGCGCAGGGCGGGTTCACGCTGGTGGTGGCGGTGCTGTTCGCCCAGGTCTCCCCGGTGACCTGGCAGCTCGCGCCGGTCCGGCTGGAGGACGTGCTGGCCGGCAGCCTGATCGGGCTGGCCTGCGGGCTGGTGGCCTGGCCGCGGGGCGCCGGCCCCGAGGTCCGGCGCAGCATGGCGGCGGTGTGCTCGGCGGTCGCCGAGGGGATCGGCCGGACCACCGGCCGGGTCCTGGACCGTACCGGCACGGCCGGCGAGAGGGACGACGGCGGTGCCGGCATCCTCGCGATCAACCGTGCGCTGCTCCTCGCCCAGGAGAGCTGGGCCCAGTACCAGAGCGAGCCGCAGAACCGGAACGGCCCGCAGCCCGACTGGCCCGCGGTGCTGGTCGCCGGTGCGGACGCCCGGCGCGGCGAACGGCTGCTGCCCGGCCGTCCGGGCCGGATCACCCCGTACGAGGTCGGGGACTGGCTGCGGCGGGCGGCGGGCGACACGGCGGCCGACTACCGTGCGCTGGCTGCCCACTTGTGCGCGGACCACGCCGCGCCCGACGCACCGCCCCGTCCACCCGACCTCCGCGCCCTGCTGGCCGTCGCCCCGCCGGTGCCGCGGCACGGCCCGGACCGCGAGGCCCGGGCGGTGTCCGCGGCGCTGCTGCTGGACTCGGTGATCTGGCTCGATGCGCTGGCCACCGATCTGGCCCGTATCCACCGGGAGATGTGACCGGCCGCCCGGGCCCGCCCCGGCCGGTGGGTCCCCGGCCGACGCACGGACGCGGGCCGTGCGGGCGGCGCGGCGCGCAGGGCCCCGGCTCCGGGCTCACCCGCCCGGGTGCGGACGGCCCCGTTCGACCCGATCCTTAAGCAGTGGAGTGGCGTCCGGCGGCCCGCCCGCCGGGACCCGCCGGAAGGAAGCACACGAGGGGCGGCACACGGCACCCGACCGGCCCGACACCCCCGACGAGGCAGCTTGTCGCGGTAGCTCCGCGGCGGCGGAACGGACACACATGAGCAAAGGATCCGTGGGTCCGGAGGGTTACGGCCCGGACCCGTTCGGTGAGTTCCTCGCCCGCTTCTTCGGCGGCGGTCCGCAGTCCGGGAACGGTACGGCCGGGCAGCCGCTGCCCCACCAGGCGGACATCGCGCGCCTGATGAGCGGGCCGGCCCGGGACCTGGTGACCTCCGCCGCCGCCTACGCGGCCGAGCACGGCAGCTCCGAGCTCGGCACCGAGCACCTGCTGCGGGCGGCCCTGGCTGCCGAGCCGACCCGGACCCTGCTGCGGCAGGCGGGGACGGACCCCGACGCGCTGGCGGCCGAGATCGACCGCGGCGCGGGCAGTGGCCCCAAGCAGTCCAGTGTGGCCGTGACGCCCGCGGTCAAGCGGGCGCTGCTGGGCGCGCACGAGCTGGCACGGGACAACGGCGCCTCGTACATCGGCCCCGAGCACGTGCTGGACGCGCTGGCGGCCAACCCGGACTCGGCGGCCGGGCGCATCCTGAACCTCGCGCACTTCGAACCGCAGGCGGGCCACCCGCAGGGCGGCCACGGGTCCCAGCACCCGGGCGGTGAGCACGGGGCGGTGCCCCAGCACGACACGCCGACCCTCGACAAGTTCAGCCGCGATCTGACCGACCTGGCCCGGGCGGGCCGGATCGACCCGGTGATCGGCCGTGAGGAGCAGATCGAGCAGACCATCGAGGTGCTCTCCCGCCGGGGCAAGAACAACCCGGTGCTGGTCGGCGACGCCGGCGTGGGCAAGACGGCGATCGTGGAGGGGCTGGCGCAGCGGCTGGCCGACGGCGAGGTGCCGGACACCCTCGCGGGGCGCCGGGTGGTGGCCCTCGACCTGATGGCGGTGGTGGCCGGCACCCGCTACCGCGGGGACTTCGAGGAGCGGCTGAACGGGATCATGGAGGAGGTACGGGCGCACCCGGACTCGCTGATCATCTTCATCGACGAGCTGCACACGGTCGTGGGGGCCGGCGCAAGCAGCGGCGACGGCGGTTCGCTGGACGCGAGCAACATGCTCAAGCCCGCCCTGGCACGCGGTGAGCTGCATGTCATCGGGGCCACGACCCTGGAGGAGTACCGGCGGCACATCGAGAAGGACGCCGCACTGGCCCGTCGCTTCCAGCCCATCCTGGTGCCCGAGCCGACCGTGGCCGACACGGTGCAGATCCTGCGCGGGCTGCAGGACCGCTACGAGGCCCACCACCAGGTCCGGTACACGCCCGAGGCGCTGACCGCTGCCGCCGAGCTCTCGGACCGCTACATCACCCACCGGTTCCTGCCCGACAAGGCCATCGACCTGCTGGACCAGGCGGGTGCCCGGGTGCGGCTGCGGTCGGGCGCCAAGACCACCGACGTCCGTGCCCTGGAGCGGGAGGTGGAGCACCTGGCGGTGGACAAGGACCAGGCGGTCGCCTCGGAGCAGTACGAGCGGGCCACCGAGCTGCGGGACCGGATCGCCGAGCTCACCTCGCGGATCGAGGCCGCACAGGGAACGCGGCCGAGCGGCGACGGCCGGATCGTGGAGGTCGCCGCGGAGGACATCGCGGAGATCGTCTCGCGGCAGACCGGGGTGCCCGTCAGCAGCCTGACGCAGGAGGAGAAGGAGCGGCTGCTCAGGCTGGAGGAGCGGCTCGGCACCCGGGTGATCGGCCAGGAGGAGGCGGTCACCGCGGTCTCCGACGCGATCCTGCGGTCGCGGGCCGGGCTGTCCGACCCGAACCGGCCGATCGGCAGCTTCCTGTTCCTGGGCCCCACCGGGGTGGGCAAGACGGAGCTGGCACGGGCGCTCGCGGAGGCGCTGTTCGGCAGCGAGGACCGCATGGTGCGGCTGGACATGAGTGAGTTTCAGGAGCGGCACACCGTCAGCCGGCTGGTGGGGGCGCCGCCCGGATACGTCGGCCACGAGGACGCCGGCCAACTGACCGAGGCGGTGCGCCACCACCCGTACTCGCTGCTGCTGCTCGACGAGGTGGAGAAGGCCCACCCGGACGTCTTCAACATGCTGCTGCAGGTGCTCGACGACGGGCACCTGACCGACTCCCAGGGCCGGACCGTCGACTTCAAGAACACGGTCATCGTGATGACCAGCAACCTCGGCTCCGACGCGCTCAGCGGTGGGCGCGGGGTGCTGGGCTTCGGCCCGGACGCCGCGGGCGCCGAGGGCGGCGACGGGGCGCGCGAGCGGGCGCTGGCCAGCCTGCGGGAGCACTTCCGCCCGGAGTTCCTCAACCGGCTCGACGAGATCATCGTCTTCCGCCGGCTGACCGACGAGCAGCTGCGGCGGATCACCACGCTGCTGCTGGACGGCACCCGCCGCCGGCTGCACGCGCAGGAGATCTCGGTGGAGTTCGGCCCGGAGGCGGTGGACTGGCTCACCCGCCGCGGCCACCAGCCCGAGTACGGGGCGCGGCCGCTGCGCCGCACCATCCAGCGCGAGGTGGACAACGCGCTCTCGCGGCTGCTGCTGGACGGTGCGCTCTCGGCCGGGGACCAGGTCCTCGTGGAGGTGAGCGACGACCGGCTGGCGTTCCGTACCCGCCAGATGACCTAGCCGGGGAGGCCGGGTGCCGTCGCTGGGACCGCGGGAGACGTCCGCGGGCCGCAACGAGTCGCCGGAGGAGCGCGCCGACCGGCGGTGGATCGAGCTGCTGCAGGAGGTGCGGGTCGTCCAAACCGGTGTGCAGATCCTCTTCGGGTTCCTGCTCACCGTGGCCTTCACCCCGAGGTTCGCCACGCTCGGGTCGGCCGACACCGCCATCTATGTGGTGACGGTGCTGCTGGGCGCGGCGACGACGGGCGCGCTGATCGGTACGGTGACCTTCCACCGGCTGGTCACCGGCCACCGGCTGAAGCCCGAAACGGTGGTGTGGGCCTCGCGGCTGTCCCTGGTCGGGATCGTGCTGCTGCTGGCGACGGTGGCTTCGGCGCTGTTGCTGATCCTGCGGATCGCGACGGGTCACGCGCCCGCGGTGCCGTGGATCGTCGCCGGGCTCGTCGGCTGGTTCGCGGTCTGCTGGTTCCTGCTGCCCGCCTGGATCCTGCACCGGTACTCGTCCAAGGAGTGACCGTCGGCGGGGCGCCCGTCCGCGCTCCGGAGGGATGATGGAGCCGGGAGGGACACACCGCAGCTCGGCCCGTCGGGCAGCAGGGAGGTTCCCGTGACGGACAGCATCTGGGGCTACCGGGACAGCGTGGGCCACCGTGCCGGGACGGATCTCACCGGCTTCACCGTCGAGGCGATCGACGGCACGGTCGGGACCGTCGATGCGCACTCCGACGAGGCCGGTGCCGCCTACCTGGTCGTGGACACCAGGGTGTGGCTCTTCGGCCGGCACATCCTGCTGCCGGCCGGGGTGATCTCGTCGATCGACCCCGACCGCAGCACCATCTATCTCGCCCGTACCAAGAAGGAGATCGAGGACGCCCCGGAGTTCGACCGGGGCAGGCACCTCGGGGACGACGCGTACCACCGGCTGCTGGCCGGGTACTACGGCGCTCCGCACACCTGAGGGCCCGCACCGTGCGTGCGCAGCACAAGGGCGCGGGCCGGGACCTTGTCGGTCCCGGCCCGCGCCCTTGGTGCGGTGTGCCCGCCGGCCGCTCACACTCCCGCCGGGGCCGGACCCATCCGCCGGGGGCGGCTCAGCAGCGCCGCGCCCGCGAGCCCGGCGCTGACGATGGCCAGGGCCACCGCGAGCAGTTCGGGCCACATGCCGATCTCCCCGAGACCGCCGCCCAGCGGGCTGAGCACACCGGCCCGGGACAGCGCGTGCAGGGCGATGATGACCATGGCCGCGGCGGCGCTCACCGTCCAGACCAGGGCGGTGTCGTGCATCGCCAACCAGCCCGCCAGCAGCAGGTAGATCACGGCGACGGCCATCGAGAGGCCGGCCGCCGCCTGGGCGCCCTGCAGGTGGGAGGCGTGCACCGGCAGGTGGCCGAGCCCGCACAGCGCCAGCGCCGCCGCCGCGGGCCAGCGCAGCACGGAGCGCAGCACGCCGGGGACGGCGTAGCCAGGCTGCCGGGTCTCCTCCCGCTGGGTGGCCCACGCCGGGGCGCCGGGCTGTGGCATGGTGCCCGCGGGCCGGTGCGACCAGGGGGTGCGCTGCTGCTGCGGTGCGGGCTCCTGCCGGCCGCCCGCCGCGTGCGCGCCCAGGGGGCGGACGTCCGGGTCGAGGACGTGCATGGTCGCGGTCGGCTCCGGGTCGACGGGGCCGGCGGGGGCGGGCGGGAAGGGGTCGGACAGTCCGTAGGGAGCGGTGCTTCCGTAGGGAGCGGTGCTTCCGTAGGGAGCGGTGCTCCCGTAGGAGGCGGTGCCGCCGTCCTCGGTCCGGTCGAACAGCTCGATCAGCTGCGCCACCTCCTCGACGGATCTGCCCACGGCCACCGCGCGCAGCGCGTCCCGGCTCGATTCCACGGTGTTCGGGGCGGCCTGGAGCAGATCGAAGAGCGCAGCCACATCACTCACCGGACGGGAGACGACGGCCAGTCGCAGGGCTTCGTCGCCGGGGTTGGGGACGTCACCGCTGCGCTTGAGCAGTTCCACCAGCGCGGCGACTTCCTCCAGTGGCCGGTGGGTGACCGCCTCCCACAAGAGGGTGCGGGCCGAGTTCTTCTCAGGTGTGGGGGGCGGAATGTGCTCGCCGTGTTCTGTCGATGACAGGTCGGCGTCGCCCCCACAAAGTGCTGGTTCGGATGACATGGAGGGACTCCACTGAACGATGGGGAGCGTCAAACACCAGTAGCGCTGACACTCAGCGGACTTTGAGCTGCTGCCCACAGCCAACGTCCCTCTTGGCCGCTCCCGCCATTCAGGAAGGCCATCCGGTGGAGACACGCCGTGCCGCCCGGGCGTGCCGCGCTCGGGCGGGCCCCTACGGCCGCGTTGCGTCGCGGTCAGCTCCTGCGGGATCTCGAAGAGTGACCCTCCGACGTGCCGTCGGCGCCCGGTCCTGATTCGCTGGTAGAGGCAGCTCCGCGCCGTAACGCGCGGGGAAGGACGACGAGGACGGATCATGAGTGCCACAGGAGAAGCCCGCGCACGCATCCAGCAGATGCGCGACAAGGCCCAGGAACTGAAGGCGGCGGCGGAGCACACCGAAGACCCAGACGAACGGAAGCGGCTCCAGGAGAAGGCCCGCCGGCTGCAGTCCCAGAGCGAGCAGGAGAGCATGATGCGGGGCGGAGACATCTACCCTGCGGACTGAGTTGAGCGCCACCGACGACGGGACGCGGCCCCCGGGCCGCGTCCCGTATTGCTGTGCCGGGCCGCCCCGGTGACGGTGCAGCGGGGCTCGGGTCAGGAGCGGCGTACGGCGCGGAACGTCGGGGAAGGCCGCGCGGCGGCGACGCGCCCGGCTGTTCGAGTGGCTTCGCGGGGGCCGCCGGTGGGCGGTCACCGCCATTGGGAAGCGGTGATCACATGATCCCCTCAGACCCGTCACCGGCGGGCGGGGTGCCGGCCGGGACCGGGTCCCCCGGCACCCGCACCGACCGCGCGGGCCACCACGAGCGCTTCCGCGGCGTGTCGGCCGCCCTGCAACGGAAGGAAGCACCATGCCCCCCAGCGTCGTCTACGTCCACGGGAACGGGAACAAGGTCCGTCCGGACCTGCTGAAGTCCCAGTGGGACACCGCGCTGTTCGGCCGGGACATGGGCGAGGCGTCGCGGATGGCGTACTGGGCCCGGGTGCGCTATCCGCAGCCGCTGCCCGACGGGGGTGCGGACCCGCTGGACGGCGGGCCGGAGACGGCGGAGGCCTTGGAGGCGGCGGCCTTGGAGGCGGCGGCCGGGCCCGCGGGGGCCGAGCCCGAACCGGCCGACGCGTTCGTGGCCCGGACGCTCGGCGAGGCGCGGCAGGAGGCTGCCGGTGCCGCGCTGGAGGGGCGGCGGGAGGCCGCGGGCGCCGCCCTGGACGAGCCGGCCGCCCCGGACGAGCACGCCCTGGCGGACTGGCTGCGGGACATGACGTACCTCGCGGACACCCTGGCCCGGGCCGAGGGGGCGGACCAGGCCGGGGAGCCCACCGCGGAACTCCCGCTGGAGGCACTGCCGTTGCAGCGTCCGGGGCGTACCGCGCTGTTCCGGATGCTGGTGCGGCACACGTTCAAGGACGTCCACGCCTACTTCTTCGGCGGGGCAGGGCCGGCGATGCGCGCGGTGGTCAAGGAGGCGCTGGACGGCCTGGACGGGGGCCCGGTGGTGGTGGTCGGACACAGCCTGGGCACCGTCCTCGCCTACGAGGTGCTGCGGGATCAGGGGCTCCCGGTGGAGCTGCTGGTCACCGTTGGCTCGCCGCTGGCGATCTCCGAGGTGCAGGACCAGCTGGCGCACCCGCCGGCCGTTCCGACGGGCGTGGCGGCCTGGCACAACGCCTCAGACCTGCGGGACCTGGTGGCGCTCGACCACACCCTGCGGCCCGAGTACACCCCGCCGGACCGGATCACCGATCTGCTGGTCACCAACGACAGCCGGAACCACCACAGCGTCACCGAGTACCTGGCCCAGCGCCGGGTCAGGGAGCCGGTGCTGCGGATCTTCGGCGACGGCGCCGACGGCGCCGGGTAGGTGCGCGATGCCGTTGACCGAAACGGAGTGGGACCTGGTCACCACCTGGGCGCAGGACTACCTGCTCGACACCACCGACCCGCACGCCCAGCTCGCCCAGTACGGCTTTCCCGCACCGTTCGTCTCCGCGCTGCCGCTGACGCGGGTCAGCGCGGACAACGCGCGGTCCCTGGTGCATGCCTCGCGCGCCGGCATCGAGGGCCAGCTGCGGCTGGTCGAGGCGCTCACCACGGTCGACCGGCTGGCGGTGCTCCCCGAGGTCGGCAAGGCCCGGGACTTCCTGGCCCGGCTGCGCGAGGACTTCCGTGCGCACACCGCGCAGGACACCTTCCGCACCTGCGTGCTGAAGAACGGCACCGAGGCGTTCATCGGCCGGCAGGACCTGCGCAAGACGCTGCGCCGGTTCGTCGCCGACCCCGAAACCCTCATCCTGCTGGTCGACGGCGAGCCGAACAGCGGCCGCTCGTACACCTACAACTTCCTGCGCCACATCGGCCAGCACAGCGGCTTCCGGCCGGTGCGGGTCACCCTGTCGCGCACCTCCACCGCCGCCACGGTCGTACGGCGCCTGGCCGAGTTCGTGGCCGATCCGCGCGCGGGCGTCTCCCCACTGAACCCCACCGGGCTCAATGACCCGCTGCCGTCGACCGACGAGGCCGCGCACTGGGTGGCCGGCCGGGCCACCGCCGCCGAGGAGCGGCTGTGGCTGGTCCTCGACGAGTGCGACAAGCTCGACCCCAGCTCCGATGTGTGGGACTTCATCGGGCAGCTCGCCCTGGCGATCTACGAGCACGCCGCGCTGCGGGGCGACCAGGCACCCCGGCTGGTGCTGCTCGGCTACGGGCGCTCGATGCGTCAACTCCCCTACGACCTGCGGGGAAACATGTGCTGGGACACCGCGCGGGTGGCCGGTCCGGAGGAGCTGCGCAGCTTCTTCGAGCAGGTCTTCCACGAGGCGCCGCCGGAGCCCCTGACGGCCGCCGACGGCCGGGACGCCTCCGTCGACGAGCTCGTGGAGGTCGCGCTGGAAGAGGTGCTGCACGCCATCGAGGAGCAGGCCGGGAGCGGCGAGAGCTATATGCGCCGGGTCTGTACGGCGGCGGAGGGAGCGGTCCGTGTCTACCGGTCCCTCTGACCGTCCGGCGCCGTCCGGGCTGCGGGAGGTGTTCGCCGCCCGGCTGCGGGAGGCGCTGCGCACCGGCGACCGGGGCCATGACCCTTCGTACACCCGCCGCGCCTACCGGGAGGCGGCCTGTCTGCTGGCCCGTTTCGATCCGCGGCTGCTGCGGCTCCCCGGGGAGCGACGGGCCACCGGCCGGGCGCTGCTGGAGCTGGTGGACGACTGTACGACCCTGGGGCGGCCGGACCGGCCCGAGTGGACGCTGAAGGCCGATGTCCGGGAGCGGGCGCTGCGCGGCCTGGCCGGTCCGGAGGCCGCCCGGCGGGTCCTCGCCAGCAACATCGGCGGCCTGCCCGCCGAGCCGGGTCCGGAGCGCTTCGCGCTGGCCCACCTGTTCGGCAACCCGCCGGCGACGGACCGGCTGACCGCCGACGAACTGGCCGACGCCCTCCAGGCGGTGCTCTGGCTCGCCCAGGTGCCGCGGGTGAGCGGGCTGCCGGATCCCACCGCACTGCAGCACGCCCTGGAGCGGGCCCGGCTGCTGGAGCCGCTGGAGCGCCTGGTGCGGCAGCCGTTCCAGGGGCGTGGCCGGGAACTGCGGGAGCTGCGGCGCTTCGTCGAGGGCCCCGGCGGGGAGCCGGCGTCCGTACGGTCGCCGGCGGAGGCTCCGCCGGGACCGGTGCCCCCACTGGTCGTCCACGGGCCCGGCGGGATGGGC
Organism: Streptomyces sp. NPDC020742; assembly: GCF_040641675.1. Taxonomy (NCBI): domain Bacteria; kingdom Bacillati; phylum Actinomycetota; class Actinomycetes; order Kitasatosporales; family Streptomycetaceae; genus Streptomyces; species Streptomyces sp. NPDC020742. The sequence goes on along the minus strand of NZ_JBFAEA010000002.1, from coordinate 204,679 downwards.
AAGAGCACCCTGCTGGCCGCCTTCGTGCTCGGCGGCGCCCGCGACCGGGCCGACGGCTTCCCCTTCGTGTACATCGACTTCGAGCGGCCCACGCTCTCCCTCCAGGAGCCGGTCACCCTGATCGCCGAGGCCGCCCGGCAGCTGGGCATCCAATACCCCGCCCGACGCGCCGAGCTGGACGCCCTGGCGGAGGAGGGCCAGGAGGCCGCCCGCAGCCAGCGCGAGGGGCAGGACCGGGTCACCCAGTTACAGGAACTCGCCACCACCCGGGCGGTGTTGGGGCGCAGCTCCTCGCAGGAGTACCAGCTCCGGGCCACCGGTCAGGAGTCCGGCCTGATCCGGCGGGTCGCCGACGTCCTGGTGCGGGCGGTCGCCGACGGCAAGTCCTCGCCCGGTCAGCCGGACCCGCCCCTCGTGGTGGTCATCGACTCCTTCGAGGCGGCGCAGTACCGCGGCTCGCCGGCGCTGGGCCGGACCTGGGCGATCTATCAGTCGCTGCGGAGCGTCTACCCGCGGCTGCGGTTCATCGTCTCCGGGCGGGCGCCGGTCGACCATCCGGCGAAGACCCTGACGCCGCTCGACATCGAGCTCGGTGAGCTGGACCGGGAGGCAGCGGTGGGCGTGCTGGTCTCCTGCGGGATCCAGGACCCGCTGGTGGCGCGGGAGTTGGCCGACCGGGTGGGCGGCCATCCGCTCAGCCTGAAGCTGGCCGCGCGGGCCGCCACGCTCGCCGGGCCGACGGCCGGGCGGGCCGGCGAGCTGATCCGCAGCCTGCCCGAGCGCCGCCGCGAGGTCCTCCGCCGGGTCGACCAGATGCTGGTGCAGGGCATCCTCTACGACCGGATCCTGAGCCATATCGCCGATCCGGACGTCCGCCGGCTCGCCCACCCGGCGCTGGCGCTGCGGGTCGTCACTCCGGAGCTGGTCAGGGACGTGCTGGCCGAGCCGTGCGGGCTGCGGGTGCCGACGCCGGAGCGGGCCCGGGCGCTCTTCGGCGAGCTGAGCCGCCTGGACATGGTGGAGCCCGTGGGGCCGGACGCGGTGCGCTACCGCAGGGACGTGCGGGCCATCATGCTGCGGCTGCCGGGCGGCGACCGTACGGCGGTGATGCGCGCAATCGAGCGGCGGGCGGTCGACCACTACGCGGCGCGGGACGGGCTGGAGGCGCGGGCCGAGGAGATCTACCACCGGCTGCGGCTGGAGGAGGACCCGCGCTCGGTGGAGGAGCGCTGGCTACCGGGCGTCGAGCGGTTCCTGGCCGGCGCGCAGCAGGACATGACGCCGCGGGCGGCGGGGCTGCTGACCGCCCGGCTCGGCGGCGGGGCTCCCGACCGGGTGACGGCCGGCGCCGACCAGGAGGACTGGGAGCGGATCGCCGCCCGCGAGGTGGAGGACCTGCTGGCCCAGGGCTTCGCCGAGGCGGCGTACGAACGGATCGGCCGGCGCCGGCCCTGGACACCGTGCAGTCCGCTGCATGCGCTGTTCGCCGAGACGCTCAACCGGCTCGGGCGGCGGCCGGAGGCCCGGCAGGCGGTGGCGGACGCCCTCGGCACGGCGGAGCGCGCCGGCTGCGGGGAGCGGCAGCTGGAGCTGCTGCTGCTGTCCGCCCGGCTGGCCCAGGAGGCCGGCGACCGCCGGGGCGCGGACCGTGTGCTGCGGGCGGCGGAGGAGCTCGCGGCCGGCCTGGGCGCGGACCTGGAGGCGATGGGGGCGCTGCTGGCCCGGGCCCGGCTGACCGCCGACGGCGCCGCGGCGGGACAGGAGGCCGACCGGCAACTCGCCGAGCGGCTCCAGGAGGTGCCCGATGCGGTCCTGGCCGAGCGGCCGGTGCTGGTGCGTGCGGTCGCCTCGCAGATCTACGAGCGGGCGCCAGGGGCCTTGGACCACGCGCTGGAGGTGGTGGGGCTGCCGCACGACGACGAGACGCTGGACGAGCTGGGAGCGGCGATGCGCCGGGCCACCGGCCGCCAACCGGCGCTGCTGGGACGGGTGATGGAGATCCTCAACGACGCGGCCGGCCCCACCCGGCCGCAGGCCGGCGGCGCCCCCACCGGCATCGCGGGCATCCTGCGGCTGGCCCGTGACCGGGGCACCCTCGACGCGCTGGCCCGGCGGTTGCTGGCGGTGCCCGACCGGAGCGGTGAGATCGCCGCCGGGGTGGCCGCCGCGATGGGCGCGGGCAGCGGTGGCGGCGCGACGGCGTTCCGGCCGGCGGACCGGGCACCGGGACCCGGGGGCGCCGGAGCGGAGCGGGCCGCCCGATGAGCGCCTACCTCTCCCCGGACGGGATCAGACAGGTGCTGGACGCCGCGGTGGAGACCGGACTCGCCGACCCCTCGGTACGGCCGTTGCTGCTCGACGGGATCATGCCCCGCTACCGCGGCACGCTGCCGCTGCACCCCGCGCCCGGCCGCCAGGTGCACTCGGACCTCAACGCGATGAACCGGGTGGAGCGACTGGTGGACGGCTCGGTGCCGCTGGAGATCTGGCTGCGCAACGCCGTCGCGGAGACCACCGAGGCCGGCCCGCTCGCCGTCTTCCAGCGGGCCCTGGATGAAGTGGCGCGCACGGCGGGCGGGGAGCCGGAGGTGCCCGCGGGCCCGGGCGGGGAGATCGAGGAGCAGATCGTGCACCGGGACGACACCGTCCCGATCGGTTTCCTGCGCGGCGGGGAGCGGGCGGGCGGGGCGGTGGCCCGGATCAAGGTGCCCCCGTACCAGGGCGGCGCACCGCTCCAGCCGAACGGCTTCCCGCACTCCGGCACCGGCTGGCTGATCGCCCCGGACCTGCTGGTCACCAACCACCATGTGGTGAACGCCAGGGCGGGCACCGGCGCGGGGCGCCCGCTCGCCGACGACGCGGACCTGCACCTCCAGGCCCGGCACAGCACGGCCCGCTTCGACTTCGACACCGACGAGGTGGAGACCGAGGAGGCCACCGTCAGCGAACTGGCCGCCTGTGACGCCACGCTGGACTACGCGGTGCTGCGGCTGGCGGCCTGCCCGGCCCGGCCGGTGCTGCGGCTGGCGGAGCGGCCGCTCACGGTCTCCCGCGGCGACTACGTCGCGGTCAACATCATCCAGCACCCCGGCGGCCGCCCGAAGCGGGTGGCGCTGCGCAACAACCTGGTCTACGAGGCGGACGAGCACGACGTCCGCTACTTCACCGACACCCGCGGCGGGTCCTCGGGCTCTCCGGTGCTCACCGACGACTGGAAGGTGGTGGCCCTGCACCGGGGCACGCGCCGGGTGGAGAACGTGCAGTTCCAGGGCCGGAGCACGGCCTTCGTCAATGTCGGCACCCAGATGCACCGCGTGCTGCGGCATCTGGAGGCCGGCAGTCCCGCCGTCCATGCGGAGATCGTCGCGGCACAAGCGGCGCCGTAGCGGCGGCCCCAGCGGCCATGGAGGGCCAGATGCATGGAGCTAGCAGATCACCGGTGGCGGCCGGTCCCGAGCAGGTCTTCTCGGACCTGCGGGAGGTCGCGGCGCGGGTGCGGGACGGGCTGTCCTGGGAGATCCCGGAGTCCCTGGAGGAGCTGCCGGCGCAGGAGCTGCCCGCCGGGCAGATCGCGCAGTTCGCCCAACAGGAGCGCAACCGGGTGCTGTCGGCGGGCGTCAGCGGCCTGGAGAAGCTCGCCGAGGGGCGTGCGGAGGAGATCAGCGACGACGAGTCCTTCGGCATGGAGGCCATCGTGCTCCTCGAAGGGCGGCCGGCGATCCTCGTCCAGGACCACGACTTCGCGCCGCAGCAGGGCGATTGGGCGGTCCTGGACGGCCACCGGGCGGCGATCCGGGAGTCCTTCGCACGGGTCGGCCGGGTCGAACTCACCGGCCACCTCAGTCTGGACTGGCTCGGCACCGCGTTCCTGGTCGGCCCGGACGTGGTGCTGACGAACCGTCACGTGGCGGCGGAGTTCACCCGCGGCGACGGCCGCGGCTGGACCTTCCAGCCGGGCATCGCCGCCCGGGTCGACATGGGCGAGGAGTACGGGGGCGCGCCGGCGGACGGCGGCCCGTCCTTCGACGTGGTGGAGGTCCTGGGCATCCACCACGACGTCGACCTGGCTCTGTTGCGGGTGGCACCACCGGCCGGTGCGGCGGCGCTGCCCACACCGCTGGCGGTGGCCGCGGACGGGCCCGCGGACCTCCCCGGGCGGCCGGTGTACTGCGTGGGTTACCCGGCGTACGACGGCCGGCGCAACGAACCGGAGTCGATGCGGCGGATCTTCATGGACGTCTACAACGTCAAACGGCTGCAGCCCGGCACCACCACGGAGCTGGTGGCGGGCCGCAACGTCATGGGCCACGACTGTTCCACGCTGGGCGGCAACAGCGGCTCCCCCGTCATCGACCTGGCCGACCACCGGGTGCTGGGGCTGCACTTCGGCGGCCGCTACGGACTCGGCAACTACGCCGTACCGCTGTGGCAGCTGGTCGACGACCCGCTGCTGGCCCGGGCGGAGATCAACTTCGTCTGAGCCGGGCCGGTCCGGGCCGCGGGGTCAGGGCTTCCCGACGAACTCGGTGGTGTAGGTCTTCTTCAGGTCCACCGTGACGTCCTTGAGGACGGGGTTGAAGGCCTTCAGCACGCGCTCGACGGTCGCGGGCCCATCGGCCGGCATCACCCCGTCCTTGGTGAACATCGGCAGGGTGTCCTTGATCGCCTTGACGTAGAGCTCCTTGCCGCCCTGGGCGTAGTCGGACGGCATCTTGTCGGCGATCTGCTCGGGGGTGTGGGTGGACATCCACTTGAGGGTCCGCACTAAGGCCTTGGCCAGCTTGTGCACGGTGGCCTTGTGGCTGTTCACCCAGTCGGTGTTCATGTAGAGGCTGGAGGAGGGGTACAGACCGCCGAGCGCCTGCCGGGAGCCCTCGGGCGTGCGCATGTCGATCAGGACCCTGCCGAGGTTCTTCTCGACCACCCGTGCCGCCGTCGGGTCGGTCGTCATCCCGCCCTGGATCGAGCCCTGTTGGAGGGCGGCGAGGAAGGACTGCCCGGCGCCGACCGCGACCGGTGTGAACGCCTCCGGCCGCACGCCGTTCTTGACCGCCAGGTACTTGGTCAGGAAGTCGGTGGACGAGCCCAGGCCGGTGACCCCGAGCTTCTTGCCCTTGAAGTCCTTGGCGGAGGTGAGCTGGCTGGCGGCCTTGTGGGAGACCACCTCGACCTCGCCGGGGGCATGCGCGAGCTGGACCACCGACTCCACCTGCTTGCCCTTGGCCTGGAGGTCGAGGGTGTGGTCGTAGAAGCCGACCACGCCCTGGACGTCGCCGGCGAGCAGCGAGGTGGTGGCCTGCGCACCGGCCGGTTCGGTGAGCAGGGTGACGTGGACGCCCTCGTCCTCGAAGTAGCCGAGCTGCTGGGTGAGTCTGGCCGGCAGGTAGATGACCTTGTCGAGGCCGCCCACCATGATCTTGACCTTGCCGTTCTGGTCGTCGGAGGCGGCACCCTCCGCGGAACCGCCGTCCCCGCACGCGGTGAGCGTGGTGAGAGCCAGCACGGTGGCGGCCGCGGCGGCGGTGAGCTTCAGGGGCGTACGCATGGTGGTGTCCTTGGTCGGTCGACGGAGGTACGGGATACGGGAGTTCAGCGCTCGGCGGAGGGGTCGGCCGGCTTCCAGCGGAAGAGCCGTTTCTCGGCGAAGGCCAGGAGCGCCTCGGCGAGCAGGGCGACCACGGCGAGGATCACCATGGCGGCGTAGACACCGGCGGCGTTGAAGGTGCCCTGGGAGGCCGAGACCAGCAGGCCCAGCCCCTTGGTCGCGCCGATGTACTCGCCGACGATGGCGCCGATCAGCGCGAAGCCGAAGCTGACGTGCAGGCTGGTGAAGATCCAGGAGGTGGCCGAGGGGATCACGACCTGGAGCGTGACCTGCCGGCCACCGGCCCCGAGGATCCGGGAGTGGGCCACCAGGTTGCGGTCGACCTCCCGGGCGCCCTGGAAGGCGTTGAAGAAGACCGGGAAGAAGACCAGGACGACGGCGGAGGCGACCTTGGAGGCCGGTCCGAGGCCGAACCAGATCAGGAAGATCGGTGCGAGCACGATCCTCGGCAGCGCGTTGAGCACCTTGATGTACGGGCCGAGCACCTCGGCGAGGAAGCGGATCCGGCCGAGGGTGAGGCCCAGCACCACACCGACCAGGACGCCGATGACCCAGCCGAGCAGCGCCTCGTAGAGCGTGTACCAGATCTGCTCCCACAGCGGACCCTGCGGGGTGCCGTGCAGCGCCCACTGGCTGATCTGGTCCCAGATCTTCGAGGGCATGGAGAAGTTGAAGGGGTCGATCACGGCGGCCCGGGCCAGCCCCTCCCACAGTCCGAGCAGCCCGATGAGCAGCAGCACCCGGGTGCCGTGGACCAGCATCCGGTGGTTGCGGGCGGCGCGCGCCCGTTGCCGTGAACGGCCGTCGCCGGGCGAGGACTTGACGCGTGCGGCGGGGGCGGGGGCGGAGGCGGTCTCAGGCGACATCGGCGGCACCCCGCTCGCGGGTGATGCGGACCTCGTCGCCGAGCGAGGACCAGATCTCCCGGTAGATCTCGATGAACTGGGGCTCCAGCCGCACCGATTCGACCCGGCGGGGCCGGGGCAGGTCGATCCGGAAGACCTCCTTGACGGTCGCCGGCCCCGCGGTCATCACCACGACCTTGTCGGCCAGGGCGATCGACTCCTCCAGGTCATGGGTGACGAAGACGACCGAGGCGCCGGTGCCCGACCACAGCTCCAGCAGTTCGTCCGACATCAGCGCACGGGTCTGGACGTCGAGGGCGGAGAACGGCTCGTCCATGAGCAGGATTTCGGGGTCGTTGACGAAGGTCGCGGCGAGCGCGACCCGTTTGCGCTGGCCGCCGGAGAGCTGGTGCGGATAGCGGTCCTCGAAGGCCCCCAGCCCGACCCGGGCGAGCCACTCCCTGGCCCGCTCCCTGGCCTGCGCCTTGGGCACCCCGCGGAAGCGGGGGCCCGCCATCACGTTCGACAGCACCGTGCGCCAGGGGAAGAGCGCATCCTGCTGGAACACGAACCCGACCGTGCCGCCGATACCGCGTACCGGCTCACCGGCGACCAGCACCTCGCCCTCGGTGGGCTCCTCCAGCCCGCTGACCAGGGTCAGCGTGGTGGACTTACCGCACCCCGTGGGACCCACCACGGCGACGAACTCACCGCGCTCGACGACCAGATCCAGATCCCGGACCGCGGTGTGCAACGCACCGGACGGGGTCCGGAACGCCTTGCTCGTTCCCCGCAGCTCGATCGCGGGGCTGGTGTGGCTGCTCATGGGCCGGGAGGCTAGGAGCGACTCCGCCCACGGCGCAGCCTTCTGAGCGCAAGCTGCCCTTGTGACCGCAGACACTGTTGTGCTCGTTTTGCTCACGCTAGAACAACTTCTAGATCACCATAGGGTGGGCGGGCGCTCACGGAGGGCTTACGGTGCGGGCCCCCGAGGCGACAGCGACGTGTAGGTTCCACGCAGATGCGGAGGGCCAACAACAAAGGATGACGAATGCGGATCCACTGGCCCAGGCGTGTCTTCGCGCAGGTATTAACGGCACAGGTGGCCCTCACCACCGGAGTGCTGGTGCTCGCCACCGGTCTGTTCCTGGCCCCACTCAGCTCGCAGTTCGACGACCAGGCGATGCGGCGGGCGCTGTCCATCGCCCAGACCACCGCCGCCGACCCCGACCTGGCCCGTGAACTGGCCGGCACCCCACCGGACCCCCGCGGGCCGGTGCAGGCCGACGCCGAACGGATCCGCCGGGCGACCGGCGCACTGTACGTCGTGGTGATGGACACCCACGGGGTCCGCTGGTCGCACACCCGCACCGCGCAGATCGGCCGGCACGTCTCCACCGACCCCAGCCGCACCCTCGCCGGCCGACAGGTACGACAGATCGACACCGGGACGCTGGGGCGTTCGGCCCGCGCCAAGGTGCCGCTGCGCGACGCCCGGGGCCGGATCGTCGGCGCGGTCTCGGTCGGCATCGCCTACGACAGCGTCCGGGGCCGGCTGCTGGGCACCCTCCCCACCGTGCTGCGGTACGCGGGTGCCGCGCTGGCCGTCGGGGTGCTGGCCGCGGTCGCGCTCTCCCGCAGGCTGCGGCGGCGTACGCACGGGGTCGCGTTCGCCGACATCTCCGCGCTGCTCGCCGAGCGCGAGGCGATGCTGCACAGCATCCGGGAAGGCGTGGTGGCCTTCGACCGCCGGGGCCGGATCCGGCTGGTCAACGACGAGGCCGGGCGGCTGCTCGGGCTCGGCGCGGATGCCGCGGGGCGGGCGCTGGAGGACGTACTGCCGCCGGGCCGGACGACCGAAGTGCTGGCCGGACGGGTGGCCGGGGCGGACCTGCTGGCCGTCTGCGGCGGCCGGGTACTGATCGCCAACCGGGTGCCGACGCGGGACGGCGGGGCGGTGGTGACCCTCCGGGACCGTACCGAGCTGGAGCTGCTGTGCCGTGAACTGGACGGCACCCAGGGCCTGTTGGACGCCCTGCGGGCGCAGGACCACGAGCACGCCAACCAGTTGCACACCCTGCGCGGGCTGCTCGAACTGGGCCGGCACCACAAGGCCCTGGAGTTCGTCACCGAAGTGGCCGGCGCCCACCGGGCGTCCGCGGAGCAGATCGCCGAGCGGGTGTCCGATCCGCTGCTGTCCGCGCTGCTGGTCGGCAAGGCGGCGATCGCCGCCGAGCGCGGGGTGGCCCTGCGGGTGTCGCCGTCGACGCTGCTGACCGACGCGGTGGTCGACCCCCGCGACCTGGTGACCGTCCTGGGCAATCTGATCGACAACGCCCTGGACGCCGCCGCGGAGCACCGCCGCGACGACCCGTGCGTCGAGGTGGAGCTGCGGGCCGAGGGGGCCACCGCCGTACTGCGGGTGTCGGACACCGGGCCGGGGGTGCCGCCGGAGCTCCGCGAGCGGATCTTCGCCGAGGGCTGGTCCACCAAGGCCGCGCAGCCCCCGGCGGGCGGGCGCTTACCCGTCCGCGGCCGGGGCATAGGCCTGGCGCTGGTGCGGCGGCTCGCCGAGCGCTACGGCGGGATGGCCCGGGTGACCGCACGCGCGGGCGGCGGTGCGGTGTTCACGGTCGTCCTGCCCGAGGCGCTCACCCTGCAGGACGGGGGCGCGGAGCCGGCCGGGGCCGCGGCCGGGAGACGTGGGCCGGAGGGCCGCCACGTGCGGAGCCCCACGGCGATCGGAGAGCCGCGATGATCGACGTCCTGGTCGTGGACGACGACTTCCACGTCGCCGAGATCAACGCCGCGTATGTCTCCCAGGTACCCGGGTTCCGGGTCGCCGGCCGTGCCCACACCGCCGCCCAGGCGCTGGCCGCTCTGGAGCGCACCCCCGTCGACCTGGTGCTGCTGGACCACTACCTGCCGGACGAGACCGGGCTGTCCCTGTTACGCCGGCTGCGGCTGCTCGGCCACCGCATCGACGTGATCATGGTGACGGCGGCCCGCGATGTCGCCACGATCCAGGACGCGATGCGGTCCGGGGCGCTGCAGTACCTCGTCAAGCCGTTCGGCTTCTCCGGGCTGCGCGCCAAGCTCGACGGCTATGCCGCGCTGCGCCGTACGGTCGCGGGCGTGCGCGGTCGCGGTGAGGCCGGCCAGGAGCAGGTCGACCGGATCTTCGGCGCGTTACGGACCACCGCGTCCCCGCACACCGAACTCCCCAAGGGGCACTCCGCTGCCACCGTGGGCCTGATCCGCCAGGTGCTGGACGAGGCCGGGCGTCCACTGTCCGCCCACGAGGTCGCCGAACGCTCCGGCGTCAGCCGGTCCACCGCACAGCGCTACCTCAAGCACCTGGAGCGCAGCGGTCACATCACGCTGACGCTGAGGTACGGCGACACCGGCCGCCCCGAACACCGCTACCGGTGGGCGGAGGCGTGCTGACCCCGGCCGGGGCGGCGGCCGGGGGCGGTCGCCGGGCGTAATCTTCCGGATCCCCTGCGGAGGCGGCTCCCGGCCACCTAGGCTAACGATCATGGAATCCCCGACGACCGACGAGGCCGGGCCCGTCCTCCTCGATGTCGCCCAGCTGACCGCCGACCCCGAGCGGGCGGCGGGCTTCGCCGCGGCGGCGCACCGGATCCTGGCGGACCTGGTCGGCGCCGGTGCGTCGCTCGGCTGGACCGAGCCGCCGGGGGCCGACGAGGTGGCCGAGCTGGTCGGCCGCGTCCTGCGGGCGGCGCGGGCCGGTGACGGCGCGCTGCGCGCGGCCTACCTCGGCCCCCGGCTGGTGGGGCTGGGCTACTGGCTCCGCTACGCCCGGCCGACCAGCCGGCAGCACGCCGACCTGGAGAAGATCGCGGTCTCCTCCGAGGTCCACGGCCGGGGCATCGGCAGGTCGCTGACCAGCACCCTGGTCGCCGACGCCCGGGAGGCGGAGATCGAGGTCCTCACCCTGGACACCCGGGCCGACAACACCAGGGCACTGGGCCTGTACCGCTCCCTGGGCTTCTGCGAGTACGGCCGGCTGCCGGACTTCGTGAAGATGGGCGGCCGCCGCTACGACAAGGTCTTCTCCATGCTGGATCTGCGCGGAGACCGTCCCGCCTCTTGACATCTCCCCCCACCGGATCCGACGATCCCCGGGTGAACCTGTCAGACAGCCAGACAGCCAGCGGGATGCCCCGGCGGATCAGCGCCATGGAAGCGGTGCTGACGCACCTGCGCGGTGCCATCGAACGGGGCGAGTACGCCGTCGGGGACAAGCTCCCCTCGGAGGCCGAGCTCTGCCGTCGCCTGGAAGTGAGCAGACCCGTGCTCCGGGAGGCGCTGCGGGCCCTCCAGACGATGGGGCTGACCGTCTCGCGCACCGGCAAGGGCACCTTCGTCGTCTCCGACGGCGCGGTCGCCGACCCCACCTTCGGCGACTACGCGGCCAGCGACCTGATGGAGGTCCGCCGCCATGTGGAGATCCCGGTGGCCGGGTACGCGGCGGTGCGCCGCACCCCGGAGGACCTCGACCAGCTGACTCACCTGCTGGAGCGGATGGAGCAGGAGACCGACACCACGGCGTGGGTGGCGATGGACACCCTCTTCCACCTCGCCGTCGCCCAGGCGGCCCGCAACCCGGTCTTCCGCCGGGTCATCGAGGAGATCCGCGATGCGCTGGCCCGCCAGTCGGCCTTCCTCAACGAGCTCGGTGGACGGCGCGAGCAGGCCAACCGCGAGCACCGGGCGATCGTCGAGGCGCTGGTCGACAGCTCCGAGCACGATGCCGCGGAAGCCATGGCACACCACCTCGCGCGCGTCGAGACGACGCTGACCACCATCGTGCGGCCGCCCCACCGCACGGCCCCCTCCGCAGAAGACGAGGAGCAGGCGTGAGCGAACCCCCCGCGACGCAGAGCGGCCCCCGACAGCCCGCGGCCGCGCCGGACGCAGCCCCTCGCCCACGCCCCCGAAGCGCCCAGCACACCAAAGCCACCGAAGCCACCGAAGCCACCGAGAACACCGAGAACGGATCATGAGTCAGCGCACCACCCTGCCGCACCGCCCCCCGACGGCCCCGCCCGAGGTCCGGGTACCTGCCCACGCCCCCGTCGCCCACATGGTGCGCGGAGGCCTCGTCGAGGGCGTCCACCACGGCTCGGTCGTGGTGCTGGCGGCCGACGGGAGCGTGGCGTTCCAGGCCGGCGACATCGAGGCCGCCTGCTATCCGCGCTCGGCGCTCAAGCCGGTCCAGGCGGTCGGCCTGCTGCGCGCGGGCCTGCCGCCGCTGGACGACGAGGCGCTGGCCCTGGTGGCGGCCAGCCACTCGGGCGAGGACCGCCACCTGGCCACCGCCCGGCGCATCCTGGCCACCGCCGGACTGACCGAGGAGCACCTGCGGAACGTCCCCGACCTTCCGTACGGGCCCCTCGTGCGCGACCGGTGGCTCCAGCAGGGCCGGGAGCCCGGCCGGCTCGTGCAGAACTGCTCGGGCAAGCACGCCGCGATGCTGCTGACGGCCCGCGCCCGGGGCTGGCCGCTGGACAGCTACCTCGATCCGGAGCACCCGCTGCAGCGGGAGCTCGCCGCGACGGTGGCCGAGCTCACCGGCCAGGGCATCGCCCGGGTCACCGTCGACGGCTGCGGCGCACCGCTGTTCGCCGTCTCCCTGCACGGTCTGACCCGGGCCGCGGCCCGGCTCGCCACGGCCGCCCCGGACACCGCCGAGGGCCGGGTCGCGCACGCCATGCGCAGCCACCCCGAGATGGTCTCCGGCGCCGGCCGGGACACCGCACGGCTGGTGGACGCCGTACCGGGACTGCTCGCCAAGGACGGTTTCGAGGGCGTACAGATCGCGGCGCTCCCGGACGGGCGGGCGGTCGGCGTGAAGATCGCCGACGGCGGTGACCGGGCCCGGATGCCGGTGACGGCGGCGGCACTCGCCCGCTGTGGCGTCGACCCCGCGGTCCTCGCCGCCTTCGCCACCGCCCCGGTGCTCGGGGGCGGCGCCCCGGTCGGGGAACTGCGGGCGGCGGGAGCGCTGGCCCTCCCCCGGTCCGCCGCCGACGGTGACGGCACCGCCGCAATTCTCTGACGCAGCATCAGATCCCGTGCGGACGCGCCCGTTCACTCACCGGACGCCCGCCCGGCTTCTCCCCTCCCCTCCCCTCCCCAGCATCACCCAGCTCACGAAGGACCACCCGCACCATGACTGCCGCCGCCCACCGCCGCGAACACGATCTGCTCGGCGACCGCGAGATACCCGCCGACGCGTACTGGGGCGTGCACACCCTGCGCGCCGCGGAGAACTTCCCCATCACCGGTACGCCGATCTCCGCCTACCCGCACCTGATCAACGCCCTCGCCGCCGTCAAGGAGGCCGCCGCCCGGGCCAACCAGGACCTCGGGCTGCTCGACACCGCGCGGGCCGACGCCATCGCCGCCGCCTGCCGGGAGATCCGCGAGGATGGCCGGCTGCACGACCAGTTCATCGTCGACGTCGTCCAGGGCGGCGCCGGCACCTCGACCAACATGAACGCCAACGAGGTGATCGCCAACCGGGCGCTGGAGCTCCTCGGCCACGCCAAGGGCGACTACCGCCATCTGCACCCCAATGAGCACGTCAACCTCAGCCAGTCGACCAACGACGCCTACCCGACCGCGGTCAAGGTCGCCACGGTGATCGCCGTACGGGAGCTGCTGGACGCGATGGGCGTGCTGCGCGAGGCGTTCGCCGCCAAGGCCGAGGAGTTCCGCGACGTCCTCAAGATGGGGCGCACCCAGCTCCAGGACGCGGTGCCGATGACCCTCGGCCAGGAGTTCTCGGCGTACGCGGTGATGCTGGAGGAGGACCAGAGCCGGCTGGCTGAGGCGGTGCTGTTGATCCACGAGATCAACCTCGGCGCCACCGCCATCGGCACCGGCCTCAACGCCCCCAAGGGTTACGCCGAGGCGGCCCGTGGCCACCTGGCAGCCCTCACCGGCCTGCCGCTGGTGACCGCCGCCAACCTCGTCGAGGCCACCCAGGACTGTGGGGCCTTCGTCCAGGTCTCCGGCGTCCTCAAGCGCATCGCGGTCAAGCTCTCCAAGAGCTGCAACGACCTGCGGCTGCTGTCCTCGGGGCCGCGCGCGGGCCTGGGAGAGATCAACCTGCCGCCGGTCCAGGCCGGTTCGAGCATCATGCCGGGCAAGGTCAACCCGGTGATCCCCGAGGTCGTCAACCAGGTCGCCTTCGAGGTGATCGGCAACGACGTCACCATCACCATGGCCGCCGAGGCGGGCCAGCTCCAGCTCAACGCGTTCGAGCCGGTCATCCTGCACTCCCTCTCGGCGAGCATCACCCACCTGGGGGCCGCCTGCCGCACCCTCGCCGAGCGCTGCGTGGCCGGCATCACCGCCAACACCGCGGCGCTGCGGGCGAGCGTGGAGAGCTCCATCGGCCTGGTCACCGCCCTCAATCCGCACATTGGGTACACCGCCGCGACGGCGATCGCCCAGGAGGCCCTCGCCACCGGGCGCGGGGTCGCCGAGCTGGTCCTGGAGCGGGGGCTGCTGCCGGCCGACCGGCTCGCCGCCCTGCTGCGCCCGGAGGAGGTCGCGGGCACCGGAGGGGCCGTGGCACCGGCCTGACCACCCGCGGGGGATCCCGTGCGCACGCCCGGCCCGCCACCCGCGGGCCGGGCTGTCGTTCCGTGCCCCGCGGGGCGAGAATCGGCTCGACAGGAGCACGAGGGAAGAGGGATCGCATGCGTATCGGGCTGTGCCAGCTGACCGCCACCACCGACCCGGAGGAGAACCTCGCGGCCGTACAGGACCATGTGCGGCGCGCGGCGCGGGACGGGGCACGGCTGGTGGTCTTCCCGGAGGCGTCGATGGTGCGCTTCGGGGTGCCGCTCGGGCAGGTGGCCCAGCCGCTGGACGGCCCGTGGGCCGAGGGCGTACGGGCGGTGGCGCGTGAGACGGGGGTGACCGTGGTGGCGGGGATGTTCACCCCGGCTTCCGACGGCCGGGTCGCCAACACCCTGCTGGCCACCGGACCCACGGTCGAGGAGTCCTACGACAAGATCCACCTCTATGACGCGTTCGGGTTCAAGGAGTCCGATACCGTCGCCGCGGGCTCGCGGGTGGTGACCCTCGACGTCGACGGGGTGCGGGTGGGCCTGGCGACCTGCTACGACCTGCGGTTCCCCGAGCTGTTCCGGGCGCATGCGGACGCCGGGGCGGCGCTGTCCGTACTGCCGGCGGCCTGGGCGGCGGGGCCGGGCAAGCAGGCGCAGTGGGACCTGCTGGTGCGGGCCCGCGCCCTGGATGCGACGGTCTGGCTGGCGGCCGTTGACCAGTGCGGGGCGGGGCCGGGGGCCGACCCGGAGGAACCCACGGCGGCGCCGACCGGCGTCGGGCACAGCACACTAGTCGGCCCGGACGGCACGGTGCGGGCCCAACTGGGCGGCGGACCTGAGCTGTTGGTGGCCGAGGCGGACATCGAGGAGACAGCGCGGGTACGACGGGCGGTGGCCGTGCTGGACAACCGGCGGCTGTAGCACCGGCTCCCGCGGGGCCGGTCAGGCGGCCAGCAGGATCCGCTGGGTGGCGCGGAGGTGACGGTCGATGGCCGCGCAGGCGGCCGCGGCGTCCCCGGCCGACAGTCCGTCCAGGATCTGCCGGTGCTCGGTGAGCACCTCGTCCTGGTGGCGGCCGGCCCGGTAGAGCGCGATCACACCGGCTCTGGTCTGGCGGCTGCGCAGCGCATCGTACTGACGGCTCATCAAGGAGTTGCCGACGGCACCGACGAGGGCGGCGTGGAAGCGGTGGTCGGCGGCGATGAACTCCTTGACGCGCTGGGCACCGCACAACCGTTCCTGCTCGGCGAGGACGACGGCCATCTCCTCGACGGGCGCGGTGCCCGCGGCCGTCGTGTGCGCGGCGGCGAAGCGTTCGATCAGCCGGCGCATGTCCATCAGCTCGGTGATCTCCCGACCGGACAGCGGGGCGATGTGGGCACCGCGCTTGGGCACCAGCCGCACCAGGTCCTCGGCGGCGAGCAGCAACAGGGCCTCGCGGATCGGGGTGCGGGAGACGCCGATCCGGTCCGCGATCTCCTGCTCGGACAGGAACCGGTCCTGCATCTCGGGGTCGGTCAGCACGTTGTCCTTGAGGTACGTGTAGGCCTTCTCCCGCCCCGACTGCATCCGCTCGCTCCCCCGCTCGTGAACTGTCGCCGCCCCGACCGGCACTGCCGACCGGGCCGTATGCGCAGGCTACACGGCAGACGCCACCCCACCGCCCGCCGCACCCGCCTTCCCTGACGGTACGTCATGCAGTCCCGCGTACCGGTGCTCGACGGGGCAGAGCACCCGATCGGGTCGTTCGGCGACATGGTGGCCGTCATCGAGGAGTTCGGCGGCATGGCGGTCGCAGCGGGCCTGGACGATCGAACCGGCCCGGACGATCGACCGGGCCCGGCCCTCGCCGGAGACCGGTACCGGGGTGGCGTAGCAGCCTGCGAGGGCGCGATCAGTCGGCGCCCTCCAGGATGACGACGAAGAAGGCGTCGACGGTATGGACCTCACCGTGGAGAGGTGGGCAGGGTGGAGCGGATCTAGGTGATCCCTTAGATGCCGTAGAGGTCACTCATTCCAGTCGAACGTGAACTGGCCGGTGGCGCTGTCGCGGCTGACGTTGCACGGACGGGGCGTCAGCGTGAACTCCTCTGTAAGTCCCCGTAGCCCCTCGGTCGTTGCGTGGTCCGGCCGCCGGTCGGCGGACTCGATGCTATGAAGGTGACGGCTGGCTCTGCGGCTGATCGCGGCGGGTACGCCCCCGTCCCCGGCGGTGGCTCGCTGCCCTGTGACGGCGACGGTGAGCTCGATGACCAGGATGCGGGCGAGGACGGCGGCGGGACGTTCGGCGGCGCGCTGGAACAGTTCGGTTGAGCGGGTCTCGGCGCCACCGGGATGACCGGTGCAGGAGCTCCCGCCCTTCGACGGTCGCGCGGGAAGGCGACGAGATCGTTCACACGTCGGTGCGGAGCACCACCTCCAGGACGCGCGGGCCGTGTACGCCCTCCACTCGCTCCAGCTCGATGTCGGAGGTGGCCGAGGGGCCGCTGATCAGTGTGATGGGGTGCTCCGGCAGGAGCCGGGCCACCGCCTCGGGCACGCCGGTCTGCACCGACGACCCGTCGACGACGCACACGTGCAGGTCGGGAACGAGCGTCAGCGCGCGCCGCCCCTGGTCCGGCGCGGCGCCGTCGAGGAAGATCGTGCCGGTCTCGGCGCAGCTGACGGCGGAGGCGGTCACCACACCGTCCAGCGCATCGAGCCGGGGCGCCGGCACGTCCGGGGAGTCGGTCACGACCTGGCCGTCGTACGCGGTCAGCCAGGCCGGATCGAGCCCCGGGGGCACACCGATCTTCCGGGCGCCGCGCGCGTGGAGCACCTCGGCGAGCACCGCCGCGGTGGTGTCGGCGGTGCAGGTGTGGACCTGCGCCCGGTAGTCGACGAGCCGGTCGACGAAGAGGGCGAGGCGGTCCTGGTCGGGGAGGTGACGGCCGGTGCGGTAGGCGCGGGGGACGGCCGTCTCGGGCCGGGGGTCGCCGGCCAGGGCGTCCCGGACCCGCTGCAGGACGGTCTCGCGTGCGGTGGTGGTCACGGTGCCTCCTGCTGGGGGTCGTCGGTGTGCCCGGAGCCGCTCTCCGCCGCCGCCCGCATCGTGGCCGCGCCCTCGGCGGAGGCGAACCAGGAGCGGAAGGACTGCCGGGGCGGGGCGGGGGTGTCGCGGCTGTCGCTCCAGCCGTCGAACGGGGGCGGCAGCCGGTGGAAGGTGCCGTCCCGCCCGGCCAGTGCACGCCCCAGGCCCGCCGCGCGCTGGGCGGCCGTGTACAGCCCGGGCCGCTTCATGACCGCGGCCGCCGCCTTCATCGCCAGCTTCTCCGGGGTGGTGCCCGCCTGTTCGGTGTGCTGGTGCCGCAGCTCTACCAGCAGTGACGGGATGTCGATCTTCACCGGGCAGGCGTCGAAGCAGGCGCCGCAGAGGCTGGAGGCGTACGGCAGCGAGCTGTTGGGGTCGTCCTTGGCCTCGTCCATCCCGGCCAACTGCGGGGTGAGCACCGCGCCGATCGGGCCGGGGTAGGTCGATCCGTAGGCGTGGCCGCCGGTCCGCTCGTACACCGGGCAGACGTTGAGGCAGGCCGAGCAGCGGATGCAGTGCAGCGCCGCGCGCCCGATGCGGTCCGCCAGCGCCGCGGTGCGCCCGTTGTCCAGTAGGACGAGGTGGAACCGCTGCGGCCCGTCACCCGGCGTCACCCCCGTCCAGAGCGAGGTGTACGGGTTCATCCGCTCGCCGGTCGAGGAGCGCGGCAGCAGTTGGAGGAAGACCTCCAGGTCCTGGAAGCGCGGCAGTACCTTCTCGATGCCCATGACGGTGATCAGGGTCTCCGGCAGGGTCAGGCACATCCGGCCGTTGCCCTCGGACTCGACCACCGACAGGGTGCCGGTCTCGGCGATCCCGAAGTTGGCACCGGAGACCGCCACCTTGGCCGTCATGAACTTCTCACGGAGGAACAGCCGTGCCGCGGCGGCCAGTTGGGCGGGTTCGGCGTCCAGCTCGGGGTCGACGCCGGGGATCCGGCTGAGGAAGATCTCCCGGATCTCCTCGCGGTTGCGGTGGATGGCCGGGACCAGGATGTGCGACGGCCGGTCGTCGGCGAGCTGCACGATCAGCTCGGCCAGGTCGGTTTCCAGGGCGGCGATGCCCTGTTCCGCCAGGTGCTCGTTGAGGCCAATCTCCTGGGTGGCCATGGACTTGACCTTGAGCACCTCGTCGCTGCCGGTCTCCTGGACCAGCCTGGTGACGATCTCGTTGGCCTCCACGCCGTCGCGCGCCCAGTGCACGGTGCCGCCGTGCTCGGCGACCTTGCGCTCCAGCTCCTCCAGCAGTTCGGGCAGCCGGTTCATGGTGTCGGCCTTGATCGCCGAGCCGGCGTCCCGCAGTTGCTCCCAGTCGGGCAGTTCGCCGGTCACGGCGAGGCGCTTGGCGCGGATGGTGTGGGTGGCCTTGCCCAGGTTGCGGCGCAGTTGCGGGTTCGCCAGCTCGTCGTGGGCGGCCTGGGGGAAGGCCCGCTCGCCGCGCAGATGGCCCGTGCCGTACGGGGAGCGCGGCGGGACGGCCGGCATGCCGAGGAAGGTGCTGCGACTCGGGGCGCTCATCGGGCCACCTCCGTCAGGGCGTAGGGCGTGGTGCGGGTGGCGGCGAGGATCTGCGCCAGGTGCAGGGTGCGGGTGCCGGACCGGAGACGGGAGAGACCGCCGCCGATGTGCATCAGGCAGGACGAGTCGCCCGCCGTGCACACCTCGGCCCCGGTGTCGCGGATGTGCCGCATCTTGTCCTGGAGCATCGCCGAGGAGGTCCCGGCGTTCTTGACCGCGAAGGTGCCGCCGAAGCCGCAGCAGGAGTCCGCCTCCGGCAGCTCCACCAGGTCGATCCCCTCGACGGCGCGCAGCAGCCGCAGCGGCTTCTCGCCGACCCGCAGCATCCGCAGCGAGTGACAGGTGGGGTGGTAGGTCACCCGGTGCGGGAAGTACGCGCCGACGTCGGTCACGCCGAGCACATCGACCAGGAGCTCGGACAGCTCGTAGGTCTTGGCCCGCACGACGGCGACCCCGGCGCACAGGGCCGCGTCCCCGTAGCGTTCGGCGACGATCTGGTGCTGGTGGCGGACCGATCCCGCGCAGGATCCCGACGGCATCACCACCGCCTCGATCGACGGGTCACCGAACTCCTCGGCGAAGTTCCGTACCAGCGGGACCGGTTCGCGCTGGTAGCCGGTGTTGACATGCATCTGGCCGCAGCAGGTCTGCCGCGGCGGGAACACCACGTCATGGCCCAGGCGGGCCAGCAGTACCGCGGTGGATTTCACCGCCTCCGGGAAGAGCGTGTCTCCCAGACAGGTGGCGAAGAGTGCGATGCGCATGGAGCCTCCTTCGCGCTTATGGTCCGACCATACTCGCTTCGGACCGAAGAAGGAAAGTGCAGGAGCGGTTTGGTCCGACCTTATTGACATGCGACATCTTCGATGGGCTACTGAGGGCCGATCCGTCAGCCACACGGCGCCGCACCCGCCGGGAACGGGACGTTCCGGCGGCCGGGCGCGCGCAGAACTCGATGAGGAGCACTCCGTGGCCAGCACTCCCCCGGCCGTCCTGGCGGCCTACACCCCCGATGTGACCGCCGTCGGGCACAGCCTCACCGCCACCGCACTACTGGGTCTGGTCCCCCTGGCCACCTTCTTCCTGCTCCTGATGGCGGCCCGGCGCCCCGCGCTGCACTCCGCCCTCGGCGCCCTGCTGGCCGCCCTCCTGGTGGCGGTCCTCGGTTACGGGATGCCGCTGCGCCTCGGCCTGCTGTCCGCCGGACAGGGTCTGGTCTTCGGGCTCTTCCCGGTGATGCTGATCGTGGTGTCGGCCCTCTGGTTCTACGAACTCACCGTGGTCAGCGGGCGGTTCGAGGATCTGCGCCGCTGCTTCAACTCCGTCGGCCGGGGCGACCTGCGCATCCAGGCCATGCTGATCGCGTTCTGCTTCGGTGGTCTGCTGGAGGCCCTCGCCGGGTTCGGTGCACCCGTCGCGATCACCGCCGCCATGCTGATGGCGCTCGGGCTGCCACGGGTGACCTCGGCGGTGGCGGTGCTGGTCGCCAACACCGCGCCGGTCGCCTTCGGCGCCATGGCCATCCCGATCACCACCGCGGGCAACCTCACCGGCATACCGGCCGAACAGCTCGCCGCCGTCATCGGCCGGCAGAGCCCGTTGCTCGCCCTCTTCGTCCCGCAGCTGCTGCTCTTCATCGTCGACGGGCGGCGCGGGGTGCGGCAGTTGTGGCCCGTCGCCCTGGTCACCGGCGCCGTCTTCGCCCTCGCCCAGTTCTGGTGCTCGGCCCACTTCGCCTACGAACTCACCGACGTCGTCGCCGCGCTCGCCGGATTCGGTGCCGCCGTGCTCATGCTGCGCCTGTGGACCCCCACGACACCCGACGAGGCGCGCTCCCAGGTGGCGCCCGAACCGCTGACCGGCCGCCGCACCACCCTCGCCGTCCTGCCGTACGCCCTGGTGATCGCGGTCTTCGCGGTCGCCAAGCTCGACGTCGGCGCCCTCCACCTGCCCGAGCTGCTGGGCCGCTGCACCCTCACCCTCAACTGGCCCGGCCTGTACGGCGACCTGCTGGCCCCCGACGGCTCACCGGCGGCCAGCGCGGTCTACAAGCTGGAGGTGCTGGGCAACCCCGGCACCCTGCTCCTGCTCTCCGGCGTCCTGGTGATGCTGGTCTACAGCCGCGCCGAGGACGCCGACCGCTTCCCGATGAGCCTGCGCGCGGGCCTGTCCTGCGCCGGGCGCACCGTGGTGGCCATGCGGGGCGCGATCGCCACGGTCGCCACCGTGCTGGCGCTGAGCTACGTACTGAACCAGTCGGGACAGACCCTCGCCATCGGCACCTGGCTGGCCGCCGCCGGCGGGCTCTTCGCCGCGCTCTCCCCGGTGCTCGGCTGGCTCGGCACCGCCGTCACCGGGTCGGACACCTCCTCGAACGCACTGTTCGCCACGCTCCAGCAGACCGCCGGCAAGGCCGCGGGCCTCGACCCGACGCTGCTGGTCGCGGCGAACACCACCGGCGGCGTGGTGGGCAAGCTGATCAGCCCGCAGAACCTGACCATCGCGGCCACCGCGGTGGAACAACCCGGCACCGAGCGGGTCCTGCTGCGCAAGGTCGTCGGTTACAGCGTCGCGATGCTGGCGGTGCTGTGCGTCCTGGTGTGGTTGCAGTCGCTTCCGGCGCTGTCCTGGATGCTGCCGTAGCGGCACGGCGGGGTGGCGTCAGGGACGCGGGCCGGCGGGGGGGGTCCCCCGGCTCGTCAGCGCCCCGGTCTCCACCCCCATCTACGGCGCGGTCTACGGCGCGGTCCCGGTTCCGCTCTCCTCCGCCCGCTCCTCGGCCGCCTCCGCCGCCTCCGCCGCCTCGGCCGTCTCGGCCGCCTCGGCCGCCTCGGCCGTCTCGTCGACCAGCGTGCCGTGGAAACCGCGGATGTGCTCCTCGACCAGGTCGGCGGCCCGGGCGCCCTCGCCCGCCCGCACCAGTCGCAGCAGCTCGGTGTGCTCGGCGTTGAGCGCGCTCGCCGTGGCCGGCCAGTCCTCCGCCGTCTCCAGCGCCCGCAGGATCAGCGGGCGCACCGACTCCCGTACGGCGGAGGTGAGGGTGGAGTTGAGCTGGTTGCCCGAACAGCGGGCGATGGCGACGTGGAACCGGGTGTCGAGGTCGTTGAAGTCGGCGACGGTCACTTCGGGCCGCCGCATCCGGTCCAGTAGCTCCTCGACCTCGTCGAGGTCCGCCGCCGCGGCGTGCTCCGTGGCCGCCTCGAAGCTGGACCGCTCCAGCACCACCCGGGCCTCCAGCACGTCGTGCAGGCTGTAGCTGCCCAGGGCGAAGTGCAGGCGCAGCAGCCGGCCCAGCGCGTCATCGGGGTTCCGGACGATCCGCGCCCCGGCATCCGGGCCGCGGCCCGCCTGGGCGACCAGCACCCCGATGGTCTCCAGCACCCGCAGCGCCTCGCGCAGCGCGGACCGGCTGACGCCCAGGATCGGCGCCAGCTCACGCTCGGGGGGCAGCCGGTCACCGGCCTTGAGCTCGCCGGCGAGGACCCGCTCCTCGATCCGCTCCAGCACCAGCTCATGTGTGCGCGACTGCCGCACAGGTCGCCATTCGGCGGACATCCAGCACTCCCCGGCTCGGCCCTCATGCTCCTCTGCTCAAACTATGTCACACCGGGCGTGTGGTCGGACCATTCGGTGTGGCTGGGTCGACGCTGGTGGGCACGGCGGGCTCCGGAGCCACCGGTGCCCCGCGCGCCCGCCCCTCACCCACCCGTCCCTCACCCACCCGCCAGGAGGTCGGTGACCCAGCGGTGGAAGGCGCCGATGTGGTGCTCGCTGGGCACCAGCACCCCGCCGTGGCGGTAGGCGCGGGAGCTCATGGCCGGCTGGGTGCGCTCGCAGGCGGCGAAGTCCTGGGAGTTCACCCGGTGGAAGAGCTCGGCGGACCGGGAGAGGTCGGCACCGGAGTCGACCACCTCGGGCAGGTAGAGCCAGTCGCACTCGACGACGGTGCGGTCGGGGGCCATCGGGAACATCCGGTGCACGATGACGTGGTCGGGGACGAGGTTGACGAACACCTGCGGCCGGACCGTGATCGCGTAGTAGCGGCGGTCCTGGGCGTCGTCGATGCCGGGCAGCCGGTCGAAGCCGGCGCTGCCGTCCACGGTGAATCCGGCGGCCTCCTCGGCGAACTCGGCGCCGTGTCCGACGTAGTACTGGGCGGCGAATCCATCGGCGAACTCCGGTAGTACGTCGGTGAGTTCGGGGTGGATGGTGGCGCAGTGGTAGCACTCCATGAAGTTCTCGACGATCAGCTTCCAGTTGGCGCGCACGTCGTAGCGCACGCGCTTGCCCAGGGCGAGCCCCTCGGTGCGGTAGTGCTCGATGGCGGCGGGGTCGCCCAGCCGCTCGGTGGCCGCGCCGATCACGCTGTCCTCGAAGGACGGTGGATCGTCGGCCAGGCACACCCAGGCGTAGCCGAGCCACTCGCGCAGCGGGACGGGGACCAGACCGCGTTCGGTGCGGTCGATGTCGGGCATGCGCTGGAGGTTGGGGGCGGCGACCAGGCGGCCTTCGAGGTCGTAGGTCCAGGCGTGGTAGGGGCACTGGAGGGTGCGGCGGACCTCGCCGGACTCCTCGGTGCACAGCTGCGCGCCGCGGTGCCGGCAGACGTTGAGGAAGGCGCGCAGCCCGCCCGCGCGGTTGCGGGTGATCAGCACGCTCTCCCGGCCGATCTGCACGGTACGGAAGGCACCCGGCTTCGCCAGGTCGGCGCTGCGCACGGCGCAGCACCACAGCCGCTCGAAGATCTGCTCCTGCTCGCGCCGGAAGATCTCCGGGTCGGTGTAGTAGCGGCCGGCGAGGGTGGTGATCAGGCTCGGGGAGAGCGGGGTGGTCGTCACGTGCGTACTCCTCAGGCGGGTGCGGCGGCGGGCCGGGCGGGTCCCCGGCGAAGCGCCGGGCGGGGTCGAAGAGGCCGATCGGGTGCGCGGTGGTGCCGGTCAGGGCCGGGTCGGCGACGCTCTCCCCACCCCCTCGAAGTGCACGTCGGCGCCCTGCAGGCTGCGCGGGCTCGCGGCGTCGGGCACGCACCCAGGGCGTTTCTTTTGGATCTTCGTGGATCAGGGAGCGGGGTCCGGTAACGCCCTAGCGGCGGATGCGGGTCATCTTCGGGTCGAAGAGCGGCTCCTCGGCGACGGTCGCCGGGACCCGCGCGCCGAAGTACTCGATGTGCACGCCGGTGCCGGTGGCGAGCGGCGGCAGCCAGGCGTAGGCGATGCACCGGCCGAGCGTGTAGCCGTAGGCGGCACTGGTGACATGGCCGGCGGGGACGCCGTCGACGAAGACCGGCTCCTTGCCCAGGACGACGGCGGCGGGGTCGTCGAGGAGCAGCGGGGTGAGCCGCCGGGTGACCGGGGCGTCGGTGAGGGCGTCGCGGCCGATGAACTCCTTGTCCCTGCGCACCGCGAAGCCGACGCCCGCCTCGAACGGCTGGTGTTCGTCGGTCATGTCGGTGCCCCAGGCGCGGTACCCCTTCTCCAGGCGGAGGGAGTTGAAGGCCGAACGGCCGGCGGCGATCACACCGTGCGCCCGGCCCGCCTCCCACAGCGTGTCCCACAGCCGTAGCCCGAGGTCGGCGGTGGTGTACAGCTCCCAGCCCAGCTCGCCGACGTAACTCAGCCGCATCGCGGTGACCGGGACGTGGCCGAGGTAGGTCTGCCGGGTCCGGAAGTAGCCGAAGCCCTCGTGGGAGAAGTCGTCGCGGGTCAGGGGCTGGACGAGGTCGCGGGCGAGCGGTCCCCAGACGCCGATGCAGCAGGTGCCCGAGGTGAGGTCGCGGATCTGGACCCCGGAGGGGGCGTGCCGCAGCAACCAGTCGAGATCCGCCGGGGAGTTGGCGCCGACCTGGAAGCGGTCGGGCCCCAGACGGGCGACGGTGAGGTCGGAGCGGATGCCGCCGGTCTCGTCCAGGAGCAGGGTGTAGGTGACCGCACCGGCCTTCTTGCGGAGGTTGTTGGTGGTCATCCGGTCGAGGAAGTCCAGGGCGCCCGGCCCGGTGACCTCCAGCCTGCGCAGCGGCGTCATGTCGTACAGGGCCACCCGCTCGCGGGTCGCCTTCGCCTCGGCGGCGGCGATCGGCGACCAGTAGCGCGCCGACCAGGCGTCCCGCTCGGGCAGGCGGAGGCCTTCGGTGAGCGGGGCGTTGGCCTCGTACCAGTGCGGGCGCTCCCAGCCGCCGGCCTCCAGGAAGTACGCCCCGAGCTCCTGCTGGCGCGGGTAGAAGGGGCTGGTGCGCAGCGGCCGGGGCTGTGCCACGGGCTGCAGCGGGTGGATGACGTCGTAGACCTCGATGAAGCTCTGGGCCCCGCGGTCGGCGATGTACGCGGGCGAGCGCTGGGCGTCCTCGAAGCGGTGCAGAGCGCACTCGTGGACGTCGAGTTCCGGCCGCCCGTCCGTCATCCACTCGGCGACGGCCTTGGCGACGCCCGCGGAGTGGGTGACCCAGACCGCCTCGGCGAGCCAGAATCCGCGCAGCTCACGGGATTCCCCGAGGAGCGGCATCCCGTCCGGGGTGAAGGAGAAGACGCCGTTGAAGCCGTCGGCCACCGCGGACCGGCTCAGCGCGGGCAGCAACCCGATGCCGTCCTGCCAGCTGGGCGCGAAGTCCTCCTCGGTGAAGGGCAGCGAGGACGGCATGGCGCGGGGGTTCCCCCCGTTCGGGCGCAGCCGAGAGCTCGGGGGAAGGTCGTCGTAGGCGGGGACGGTGAACGGGTCGACGGGCAGCGGGCGGTGGGCGTACGAGCCGATCCCCAGCCGGCCGCCCCCAGCCGCGTCGAGGTGTTCGCGGAAGTAGAGGTCCCGGTCCTGGAAGCGGAGGATCGGCCGGATCGCCTCGGTACCCGGGGCAGGGACGGCGCCGTCGAGCTCGGGGAGCGGTGCGGTCGTCGCGTACTGGTGGGCGAGCGGCAGCAGCGGGACGTCGACCCCGGCCATCGCGCCGATCACCGGGCCCCAGAAGCCGGCGGCCGAGACGACGTGGTCGGCGGGGAAGGTGCCCCGGTCGGTGACCACGCCGGTGACCCGGCCGTCGGCGCGCTCGATGCCGGTGACGGTGTGCCGGTCGAGGAAGCGGGCCCCGCGGGAGGCGGCCCGCGCCATCTGGGCGCGGCAGGCCGGCACGGCGCGGGCCAGGCCGTCGTCGGGGGTGTGGAACCCGCCGTACAGCACGGTCTCGTCCAGCATCGGCCACAGCTGAGCGCACTGCCGCGGGGTGAGCAACTCCCCCCGGACGCCCCAGGAGACGGCGAGTCCGGCCTTGCGGTGCAGGTCGGCCCAGCGCGCCTCGGTGGTGGCGATCTCCAGACCGCCGACGGGAAGGAAGCAGGGCGCTCCGTCGGCCTCCAGGGCGCCGAACTTCTCGGCGGTGTAGGCGGCGAAGGCGGTCATGGTCCGGGAGGGGCCGGTCCGGAAGACCAGCCCCGGGGCGTGCGAGGTGGACCCGCCGGGCGCCGGCAGCGGGCCCTGTTCGAGGACGGTGACGTCGGTCCAGCCGCGGGCGGTCAGTTCGTCGGCCAGGGAGCAGCCGACGATGCCGGCGCCGATGACAACCACACGGGAACTGCTTGCGGGCGTACGGGACATGCCCCTCCTCCTGCTGGTCGGGGTGGTCGACGGGAAACGCCGTTACCGGATCACATGGGGGGGTGGGAAGACGCGGCCAGGAACTCGGCGGCCACCGGGATCGTCCGCGGCCCGGCCGGGACGCCGTGCTGCGCCGCGGTCGACGGCAGGGACCTCGTGTGGCATGCCTACCCCCTCGGTGTTGCGCACTGCACGACCGGTTGCGCCACGAGAGACATAGTGGGAACGCCGTCTCGGCACCGTCAAGAGGTTCGTGCCGACGGCCGGTAAAAGGCTCGTTACGCCCCCGGACACACCTGCCGACACCCTTGCCGGCACTCTCCGGACACACCTGCGGGGCCGGAGCAACCGCCCCGGCCCCGCACCTGCGGTCCGTCCGTCAGCCGCTCAACCGGCGTACCCCATCCGCCGGGAGAGCTCCTCGGCCGCGGAGACGGTGCCCTTGACGACCGCGGGCAGCCGCGCGTCGCCCAGCCGGTAGGCCGGCACCGATACGCTGAGCGCCCCGATCACCGCGCCGTCGTGCGCCCGCACCGGCGCCGCGACCGCCCGCAGTCCCAGCTCCAACTCCTCCACCGCCAGCGCGAACCCCTGCGCGACGACCTGTCGGAGCTCCCGGCGCAGCGCCTCGGCCGAGGTGACCGTCCGCTCGGTGAGCCGGGGCAACGCGCGCCCCAGCACGGCGTTCTGGACCGGCGCGGGCTGATGGGCGAGCAGCGCCTTGCCGCTGGAGGTGGCGTGCAGCGGCGTCCGCCGGCCGAGCCAGTTCTGGGCGGTGACCGAGGCGGGGCCGCGGGCCTGCATGATGTTGACCGCGGCGTCGCCCTCCAGCACCGCGATGTTGACCGTCTCCCCCAGCTCGTCGGCCAGTCGACGGCAGACCGCGGCACCCTCCTGGGAGATGTCCAGCCGGACGGCCGCCGCGCCGGCCAGCCGCAGCACGCCGGCGCCGAGGAAGTACTTGCCGCGCTCCTGTTCCTGCCCGACCAGCCCGCGGCTCTCCAGCACCCCCAGCAGCCGGAACGCGGTCGACTTGTGCACGCCCAGCTCGTCGGCGACCTCGGTCACCCCGGCCTCGCCGAGCCGCGCCAGGATCTCCAGCACGGTCACCGCCCGGTCCACCGACTGCACGACGGCCGCGGGCCCCTTCGTAGTCCTGCGCTCCGCCCGCTCCTCCACGATGTCCGTCATGGGTGGGACCTCACCGCCCGGGAGCCCGGTCGCGGGTCCGGTGTCGCATGGCCGGCATTTCCGGGGACCGCTTGACGCACACCGCCCCCGGTTGGATTCTGTTGCGCATAACGCTCCATCGTGCGCAACGCGAAACTCGATGATGTTGAACAGCAACAGGGGGGTCCTGTGATTCCTGTCTGCCCTCTCGTCGATCTGCCCGCGGGCGAGTCCGTACGCATCGATACCGCTCCTCCGATTGCCGTCTTCCACGCCGACGGGCAGCTGTACGCCATCGACGACACCTGCACCCACCAGGACGCCTCGCTCGCGGACGGCTGGTTGGAGGGGTGTCTGGTCGAATGCCCGCTGGGCGCCGCTTCATTCGATCTCCGCACCGGAGCGCCCACCTGCCTGCCCGCGCGCCGGGCGGTGCGCACCCACCCGGTGACCGTCGGGGCCGGCGTGATCAACGTCCACCACGCCGCCGCCGAGGAGGGCACCGCCGCATGAGGTCGGTCGCTGTCATCGGGGCCTCGCTCGCCGGGCTGTACACCGCACGGGCCCTGCGCGCCGAGGGGTTCGACGGCCGGCTGACGATCGTCGGGGACGAGCCGCACCCTCCCTACGACCGGCCGCCGCTGTCCAAGGGCTTCCTCACCGGCGCCACCGGCCCCGACCAACTCGCCCTCGCCGACGCCGAGGAGATCGCCGAGCTCGACGTCACCTGGCTGCTCGGCACCCGCGCGACCGGACTCGACACCGCTGCCGGCGCCGTGCTCCTGGAGGGCGGCCGGTCCCTGACGGCGGACGGCGTGGTCATCGCCACCGGCGCCACGCCCCGCCGCCTCCCCGGCCCCGCCCCCGCCGGTACGCACACCCTGCGCACCCTCGAGGACGCCCGCGCGCTGCGCGCGGACCTGGTACGCGGCCCGTCCCGGGTCGTGGTGATCGGCAGCGGCTTCATCGGCGCCGAGGTGGCCTCCTCCTGCGCCGCACTGGGCCACGAGGTCACCGTTGTCGAGGCCGCCCCGCTCCCCCTGCTCCCCCAACTCGGCGCCGACATGGCCCGGATCTGCGCCGCCCTGCACGCCGACCACAAGGTCACCCTGCGCACCGGCGCCGGCGTCGCCCGCCTCCACGGCGCCGGTCCGGACGGCCGCATCACCGCCGTGGAGCTCACCGACGGCCGGCAACTCCCCGCCGACACCGTCGTCGTGGGCATCGGCGTCCGCCCGCAGACCGACTGGCTCGCCGCCTCCGGGCTGCCGCTCGACGACGGCGTCGTCTGCGATGCCGGCTGCGTCACCCCGATCCCCCACATCGTGGCCGTCGGCGACGTCGCCAAGGTCTCCGGCAACCGCGCAGAGCACTGGACCAGCGCCACCGAACAGGCCACCGTGGCCGCCCGCAACCTCCTCGCCGGCAGCACGGTCACCACCCACCGGGCACCGCCCTACTTCTGGTCCGACCAGTACGGCGTACGCCTCCAGTTCGCCGGCCGCCGCGGACCCGCCGACACCGTGCGCGTCCTCGAAGGCTCCCCCGACGACCGCAGCTTCCTCGCCTGCTACGAACGCAACGGCACCACCACCGCCGTGCTCGCCCTCAACCGCCCCCGCCCCTTCCTCCGCCACCGCCGCGCACTCGCCCGCACCACCCCGCCGGCCACGACCTGACCACCACCTGCCCACGGCCTGCCCACGGCCCCCGGCCTCGGTGCTGGTGAACACTCCCCTCCAGCTGTCGCCAGCTCCCGTGGAGTACGGCCGGCCGGTGACCGTGTGCGGTCGACGGCCGCGTATCGGCTCCAGGTCCCTCCGGCCTCGGACGCGAGGAGGTGACCCGGGACCGCGCCTCGTCTTGGCCGGTTCGTCGGTGCCCGAGGCCCGTCGATGGCGAACACCCGGGGCGCATCCCTTAGGGGGACTGCTCGTGCCGGGTGAACGCGGAGATCAGGCCGTGGGCTGTGTCGTTGTCGGAGTCGACCCCGTGGGCCTCGACACCTTCAAAGGTGACAGCCTCGGCGCTGCGGGGGAACAGCGCCTGCTCGTATGCGGTGAGCGCGGCCTCGACGTCGTCGGGGTGCACGGCAAGGGCCTTGCCGAGTTCGGCGCCGTCGAGCATGGCCAGGTTGGCGCCTTCGCCGTTCGGGGCCGAGAGATGGGCGGCGTCGCCGAGCAGGGTCACTCCGGGCACCCGGTCCCACCGGTGCCCGGCCGGCAGAGCGTAGAGGGGACGCAGGACCGGGGCGATGTCGCCGTCGGTGATCAGCGCGGTGAGCTCTGGCGCCCAGCCGTCGAACTCCCGCGCGATCCGCGCGGTGGCCGCGGCGGCATCGGCGAAATCGATGGCGGCGAACCAGTCCTGCGGCTCCGACAGCCCCACATAGGCGTGCAGAGTGTCGCCCCTTTCCCGGTGAGCGAAGATCTCCCTGCCCGGCGTGGGCGCGATCATCGACCCGCCGCCGACCGCTTTTGCGGCGGCTGGGTGCCGGGTGTCGGCGTCGAAGAGATACGTCTCGACGACCGACTTGCCGACGTACTCGGGTGTGGCGGTGGAGAGTAGCGGCCGGACCCGTGACCACGCGCCGTCCGCGCCGACCAGCAGGCCGGTGGCGACGGTGCTGCCGTCGGCGAAGGTCACCTCGTGGCGCCCCTCGCCGAGGCTACGAACGCCGCTGACCTTGCGCCCCCACCGGACGGTGCCGGCCGGGAGCGAGTCGAGCAGGATCTGTCGCAGCTCGCCGCGTAGCACCTCGGGGCGTCCCCCCATGCCGTCGTCGACCTTGTCGAACAGGACGGTCCCGTCCGGGTCGAGGACCCGCATGGCCTGGCGGCCCGCCAGAATCAGGTCACGGAACTCGTCCATCAAGTCGGCTGTTTCGAGGGCGAGTTGTCCGTTGTAGTCGTGGATGTCGAGCATCCCACCCTGCGAACGCGCAGCCGGGGAGGGCTCCGCCTCGTAGACCGTGGCCGGTATTCCGTGGACGTGCAGGACGCGGGCGAGCGTGAGGCCGCCGAGCCCGGCGCCGATGATGGTGACGTCAGGGGGCATGGGGGCTTCCCTTCTGATCGTGGACCGCTGGGCGGACACCCGGCAGGTCACGCCGGGAGCCCGTTCCATGAGGTCGGGACGATGCGGTGCTGGTGGCCGGTGCCGTTGATGTCCGGCGCCAACCAGCTCCAATGTCCCGCCGGCCATCGACAGATCACCGACAGATCACGACCACCGCCGACAACCACCCGACACCGGCCCCGCCCCACTGGCGGTTGTCCTGCCCAGCGGCCGGGGAACAGCCACCGGCAGGCGTGGCCAAGTGCCGTCCACTCCGGGCCCGTTACCCCGCCCCGGTCCTCCGGCCCGTTGCTCCGGCCGCCTGCTCCGGTCTGTCAGACCGCCTTCAGCCGGCGCTCCGCCGCGTCCACGGTCTGGCTGAGCAGGGTGGCGATGGTCATCGGCCCGACGCCGCCGGGGACCGGGGTGACCAGGGAGGCGCGGGCGACGGCCGCCTCGAAATCCACATCGCCGACATTGCCGGGGTTGTAGCCGGCGTCGACGACCACCGCACCGGGCTTGATGTGGGCACTGGTGAGGAAGTGCGGCCGGCCGACGGCGGCGATCAGCACGTCGGCCTGGCTGGTGAGCGAGGCGAGGTCGGCGGTGCGGGAGTGGCAGTAGGTGACGGTGGCGTTGCGGCCGAGCAACAGCATGCCGACCGGCTTGCCCAGGATCGCGCTGCGCCCGACCACCACGGCGTGCTTGCCAGCGAGTTCGACGCCGTAATGGTCCAAGAGGGCGAGGATCCCGGCAGGAGTGCAGGAGGCGAAGCCGTCCTCGCCGAAGCTCATCGTGGCGAAGGAGTGGTAGGTGACCCCGTCGACGTCCTTCTCGGGGGCGATCGCCTCGAAGGCGGCGCGCTCGTCGATGTGCGGGCCGGCCGGGTGCTGGAGCAGGATGCCGTGCACCCCGGGGTCGTGGGAGAGCTCGGTGAGGGTCTCGACCAGCTGCGCGGTCGTGGTGGCGGCGGGCAGTGCGAGGTGCCGGGACCGGATACCGGCCTTCTCGCAGCGGTTGCGCTTCATCCGCACATAGGTCACCGAGGCGGGGTCCTCACCCACCAGGACGGTCGCCAGGCAGGGGGCCTGGCCGGTCCGTTCGGTGAGGGCCGCGGCGCGCTCCGCGGTCCGTTCGAGGATGCTGCGGGCGAGGGCGGTGCCCTCCATCAAGCGGGCGGTCGGGGACATCGGCACTCCTGGGCGTCGTACGGGATCGCCCAGGCGCGCGGCAGTGGCCATACGGGGCCGAGCCGCTCCCCGGTGGTACTCCACCCCAGCGCCAGTCACGGCTCACCGCCACTGTAATCGACGCCGTGGAAGCGGTGGGGGCCGGTGCCGACGCCGCCGGCGAAGGGCCGGCGCCCGAGGCGGGCGCGAAGGGGCCGGGCTCCGAAGCCGGCGCGAGAAGCGGTCAAGTAACGGTGCCCGAGGCCGCCCCGAGGGGGTGGTCATGTGGGGGTGTTGCCATTTCCCGGCGCGCTGAGCGGCGGTGTGGTGGGGGTGGTGGCTTCCCACTGGCTGAGGATGCCGTCCCAGTCGTGCTGGGCGGCGGTGATGGCGTTGGCGTCCCAGGTGGGCGGGGAGGGCTGCTGGGGCCCCTCGTAGACCTGGTAGTCCTGGTAGTTCTGGTGACTCTGGTAGTTCGGGTAGCCCGAGTGGGACTCGTAGTTCTGGTAGGGCTGCTGTTTCCAGGACTCCTGCTCGTACTGCTCCCGCGGGTGGTGTTCGCGCGGCGGCTGCGACGGTCTCTCCCGCCAGGCGAGCGGGGTGTGATCGGTCTGCGGTGACTGGAGCTTGGCCATCCGGCGGTGCCGCCCGGTGCGGTCCGCGGCGGCGGCGGTGTGCCGACTCTCGGCGGAGAGCTGCTGGGCGCGGGCGACCAGCAGCCGTACGTCCAGGCCGAGTTCGGTGGCGAGGGCGGTCAGGTCGACCCCCGCGTGCCAACTGCTCATCAGGATCGCATCGAGCGCCGGCGCCCAGGCGGGGTCGGCGATCGGCGGTGCGGTGAGGTGCGGGGAAGGAGCCTGGGGCGCAGCGGTCTGCGGTGCGGGCGCGGCCTGGGCGGCGGCCGGCGGCGCCGGGGGCGCGGCGGCCGGACCTGCGGGGTGGGGCGTCGCCTGGGGCGCGGGAGCCGGCTCGGGCGCCGGCGCCGGCTCGGGCGCGGGCTGCTGCTCACGCGACTCGGCCAGCAGGCTCTGGGCGACCGCGCGGGCGTCGTCCTTGCCCACCGTGCGGCGGGCCAGGCGGACTTCGCGTTCTTCGAGGCCGAGCAGGTCCGCCACCACCGCATCGCTGCCGACGGTCACGGCGAAGGCGGCCAGGGTCCGCGAGCGGCGGGCCTCGGCCTCGTCGAGGAGTCCCTGCGTCCGGCGGACCTCGTCATCGCTGCTGCAAAACGCCTGTGCGAGTACCGCATGGCGCTCCCACAACTCCCTCGGTTCCATGTCAGCGACAACGTTTTTTTCGTCCGGATTGGACCGCTTCTCCGCAATAGATCACTGCATGAGGTGATATTCGCGGGAGTTGTTCCCCACCTCCGCGACGGATGTGCGGGGAGCCGGAAAAATACGCAGTGACCCCAGGCTCGAAGAATCGTTTCTACGTCCATGAGCGTCCCTACCTCCGGCACCGTCGCAGGTCACGGTCAGACTTCCCTCCCGCATCCCGGCGCCATGCCCCGGTGGATCACCGCCGAGGTCGCCCGGCAGACGCCACTGTACGCGGGCCTGGTGCGGCTCTGGACGGAGCGCGCCGCCACCGTCCCCGGCGTCGCCGACCCCGAGTGGCAGCGGCTGGTCTCGTACCACTGCCTGATGGAGGAGACCGAGACCGCGCTCGCCGCGCTCCGGCCGCACCGGGCCCCCGATGTGCTGCCGCCGCGCAACGCGGTCCCGGCCGCCCGCCCCGCCCGGCCCGCCCGCCTGGAAGCCTGACGACGGACCACCTGCCGGTCCGCGCCGGCGGCGTCAGCGCAGGGTGTACCCGCCGTCGGGGTAGAGCGTCGAGCCGGTCGTGAAGCCGTTGGTGAAGAGGAACAGCACGGCGTGGGCGATCTCGTCCTCGGTGCCGAGCCGCTGCAGCACGGTGTCCCTGCGGTACTGGGCGAAGCTCGCCTCGCGGTCGGGCGCCGGGCGGTGCGCCCAGAGGTTGCCGTCCACGGTGCCCGGGGAGACCACGTTGACGCGGACCGGGGCGAGTTCCACCGCCAGCCCGCGACCGAGGCCTTCGACGGCGGCGTTGCACGCCGCGTAGGCGGGTGCCGGGCCGGGTGGCCGGGCACCCGCCGCGCCGGACATCAGCACCACTGAGCCGTCCGGTGCCAGCAGTGGAGCAGCCTGCCGGACAACGCGGTACTGCCCCCAGAACTTGGCGGTGAACGGACTCGCCGCGTCCTCCTCGCTCAACTCCCTTAAGGGACCGACCCGGTAGGAACCCGCAGTGGTCAAGAGGTGGTCGACGCGGTCCAGTTCATCGAAGAAGGCGGCCACCGAAGCGGGGTCCGTCACGTCCACCGTCCGCCACCGCGCGGAGCTCCCCAGCGCCTCGGCCGCGCCCGCGAGCCTCTCCGGGGTCCGGCCGCCCAGGACGACCCGCGCGCCGGCTGCGGTGGCCCGCCGGGCGACCCGCAGCCCGATGCCGGAGGCTCCGCCGATGAGGACGACGGTCCGGTCATGGAGCGGGTACCCGCCGGGCGGGGTGGGGGCGTGGGGAGCGGGGTGCTGCACGAGAGAGTCCCTCCTCCTCGCGTCCGGCGGACGCGAGCCGGTCGAAAGCGTGATCACGAATGGCAACCCCGCCCGCCTGTGGAACATTCCGGCACCGCCGGGCTTGATGCCGTCACCAGCCGCGGAGCGGTGACGCGGCAGCACACCGGTCGTGCCCGGTGACCACCTCAACGGCGAAGGGTCTCCCGGATGTTGAAACCACCGCTTCCCGAAACGGCGACCGTGCTGCTGGCCCGGCCCGACCCCGCCGTCATCGGCACCCTGCGCCCGGACGCCCAGCCGGTGTCCACCGCCTCCTAGTACCTCTGGGAGGCCGGCCGGGTGCTGGTCAACATGGACAAGGGCCGCAAGCGGCTGCATCTAGAGCGACCGCTGGCACGGCTGGGGCGGCCTAAAGGCCAGCGGCCGGGCGGGGTGCGGCAGGGGCGCCGGCTCCGGTTCAGCCGGCGCTCTTCTGCTGCAGGTAGGCGGCGACATCGGCGACGTCGTTGGCGATGCCGAGGATCTCGTTGACGTCGGCGGTGGCGGTGGCGGCGCCGTTGACCCCGACGAAGAAGACGTCGAAGCGGTCCTTGCCGGTCTGTAGGTAGCCGGCAATGGTCTCGGCACCGACGGCGAGCCGTTCGTTGAGCGCGTCTCCACCCCCTACGGTCCCGGTCTTGGCGAAGACCTTGCCGCGTGCCGGACAGTGCCGGCAGGAGTCCGCCAGGGTCCCGTCGACCCCCAGGACCGGCAGTGCCTCGCGGAAGCGCCGGGCCTCGGGGGTGTGCTGCCAGTACGTCAGGATCTGCGCCAGGGCCCGCGGGGTGGTCCGGTCGTTGGGGTTGCCGCCCCGGGCGTCCTCAAGTTGTACGGCCTTGCGGTCCACCTTCGCGGTGTCCAGGAACCGTGCGAGCACCGGGAATCCGGCCTCGCAGTCGGTGCTCCCGGCGTGCACGGCCATCAGGCAGAGCCCGAGGTTCGCGCCGAGGTTGTGGCTCACCTTGAGGATCAGCTCGGCGTACTCGGCGTACGGCGGGGAGGTGTAGCGGGCGACGGTGGGCACGCCCTGGTAGGAACGGGGCAGCCGGCCGGCGGGGTTGGGGCCGGTGGTGTTCGCGGTGACCTGGACCCCGGCCCGCCGCAGCGCCTCGATCAGGGCGGTCCGGCCGAAGGCGTTGGGGTCCTTGACCGGTGAGATCCGCAGGGTGGGGGCGGAGCCCGCGGCGATGGTGCCGGACAGCTGGATCCGGGTGCCGTCGGGGGAGGCGGTGACGTCGATGTCGGTGGGGCCGCCCTTGGCGACGGTGCGGACGGTCGAGGTGACCCGGTACGGCGCGACCTTGGGCCGCACCTCCAGGCCGGCGGGGGCGCCGGGCCCGGAGCCGGGCGTCGTCAGCAGGTCGATGACGTTGTCGTTGAGGATCAGCGGAGTGGGGGTGGGGTCGAGCTCCGGGTCGGGCCGGAACAACCGCGGGTCGACGAGGACGTCGCCGTTGACCCGGCGGATGCCCGAGGCCCTTACCTGGCGGGCGAGTTCGTCGATGCCGGCCAGCGGATTCTGTGGGGTGAGGGTGGCTCCGGGGATGAGGTTGGCGTAGGTGTGGTCGATGTCGGTGAAGGCCACGGTGCCGTTCTTGCGGGTCCGGCCGCCGAGGGTCAGGTCTCCCTGGGCGACCAGGACGAGGTTGCCGCTGAGCGTGCCGTAGCGGCGCCGGCCGACGGCGTGGATCGGGGTGACGAAGCGGTGGCCGCCGCCCAGGGTGCGCCAGGTGCCGCTGACGCCGAAGAGCTTGGCTGTCGAGCCGGGGATGAAGAACTGGTCGGCGTAGCGGGACTGCACCACCTTGCCGGTCCCCAGATTCTGCTGGAACAGGCCCCACTGGGCGTGCCGGTACGCCGGCTTCGCCAGGATCGCGGCGGCCCGGGGGTCGAGTGCGCCCGGACTCGCCGGTGGCGGCGAAGGGGTCGGTGGCGCCGCCTGGACGAGGCCGGTGAGGACCACGCCGACGGCCAGTAGCACGGCCAGGGTGACGGCGGACCGCCGCGGGATCCTTCTGCGTCTGACGGATGGTGACATGCCCACTCCACCGATCGTGTGTTCCTCACCCCGCTGGTCGCGACGGTCCGGCCGGTACGGCGCGCGAGGGGCCGGCCGGCCGGAGTCCGGGCGGCGGCACGCAGGAGGCCCGGGTGGGTGTCCCCGGGCCCCTGCCTGACGGTCCGACGGGTATCAGAGGAGACCGAGCAGACCGAGGCCGAACAGACCGCCCCGGCCCGGGCCGTAGCCGTCGCGCCCGTAGCCATCGCGGCCGTAGCCGTCGCGCCCGTAACCGTCCCGGCCGTAGCCGTCGCGTCCGTAGCCGTCACGTCCGTACCCGTCGCGGCCGTAGCCGTAGCCGTCGCGGCCGAAACCGTCGCGGCGGCCGTCCCGGCCGAAGTCGTCATAGCCGTCACGGCCCTTGTGACCCTTGTGACCGTTGTGGCCGGAGCGGCCGATGCCGTTGTCGTGCCGGTTGCCGTGGTGGGCCCGGTCGCAGGCGTGCCCGGAGCACACGGGTGCCGGCGTGCTGGTGGCCGCGGGTGCGGCGAGGGCGGCGCCTGCCGTCGGCACCACCAGGGCCGCCGCGGTCAGACCGGCCACTGCGAGGCCGCGAGGGATCGAACGGAGCATGATTCCACCTTCACTCGACTCTGCAGAAAAGGAATATTCTCTGCAAAAGCGACGATAAAGTGATTTTTGTGTGCATATGGGCGACCCGCCGGGGAATCACCGGAACGCAGCAGGCGCCCCCGGCCCCGACCGACGGGCCGCCCACCCACAGAGGGGCCTCAGCCTCCCGCCGGCCCGGCCTTCGGCGGCGTCTCCAGCAGGTGCCCCAGGGCGTCGGCGACGAGCCCGCAGACCGCGTCGGGGTCGGCGCTCGCCAACGGCTCCTTGCCGACGACCACTCGCATCAAGCCAATTCCGAGCAGCCAGGAGAGCGCCAGATCGGCGCGGAGGCCGCCGTTCTCGGACGGCGAGAGGGTGGCGAGCACCTCCGCGTACTCCTCCCCCAACCCCCGCAGCGCCTCCGCGATCTCGTCGCTGCCGCCGATGGACCGCAGGCACACCTCCAGCGAGCGGTCACCGCCCGACCGGCCCTCGGCCAGCATGCCGCGCAGTGCGACCTCGAAGAGCTGCTCGGCGGGCGTGGTCCGCAGCTGCTCCTGCCCACCCCGTGCCATCACCTCTCCGAACAGGGCTTTCTTCGATCCGAAGTAGCGGAACAACAGGGCCTGGTTGGCCCCGGCGCGGGCCGCGATGTCGCGCACCGTCGTCCGTTCGTAGCCGCGCTCGGCGAACAGCTCCGACGCGGCGTCAAGCAGCCGCAGCCGGGTGCCCTGGGCGCCCGGGCCGTGCTGTACCTGCGCCGTACCGTGCTGCGAGGTATCCCCCACGTCCTGTCACGCTCCTCTCTGTCGGTCCGTCACCATGACGGCCGCAATACGTCGTTGACCACTCCGGGGCGCCGATCTACCTTGTGTAAGCAGGTGCTTACACAAGGGAGGTCACCTTGACCACAGCTGACACGGCACCCCTCTCCTACCCCTTCAATATCGCCGAGAGCCTGGAGCTCTCCGACCAGTACGACCGGGCCCGGAACCGTCCGGGACTGCTCAAGGTACGGATGACGTACGGCGATCCGGCCTGGCTCGTCACCCGTTACGCCGAGGCCCGCTTCGTCCTCGGTGACCAGCGCTTCAGCCGCGCGGAGAGCACCCGGCACGACGAGCCCCGGCAGTCCGAGGGCCGCCGCGACAGCGGCATCCTGAGCATGGATCCGCCCGACCACACCCGGCTGCGCACGCTGGTGGCCAAGGCTTTCACGGTCCGTCAGGTCGAGCGACTCCGGCCGCAGGTCACCGCGCTCACCCATGAGCTCCTCGACGAGCTGGAGGCCGCCGGACCGCCGGTGGACCTGGTGGACCGCTTTGCGCTGCCGATTCCCGTCGCGGTGATCTGCCGACTGCTCGGCGTCCCGGCCGAGGACCGGCCGCGCTTCCGGGAGTGGAGCGATGCCGCGCTGTCGACCAGCTCCCTGACCGCGGCGGAGTTCGACGCCAATCGGGAGGAACTCCGAGCCTATATGGGGCAGTTGATCGAGGAGCACCGGCGCGCGCCGCAGGACGACCTGATGACCGCGCTGATCGACGCCCGGGACGTCGGCGACCGGCTCACCGAACTCGAACTCATCGATCTCTGCGTCGGCATCCTGGTGGCCGGGCACGAGACCACCGCCACCCAGATCCCCAACTTCGTCCTCGCCCTGCTGGACCACCCCGAACAGCTCGCGCTGCTGCGCGAGCGGCCCGAGCTGATCGGCAGCGCGGTCGAGGAGTTGTTGCGGTTCGTCCCGCTGGGCAGCGGCGCAAGCATGCCCCGTTACGCCACGGAGGACGTCGAGGTCGGCGGCACGCTGGTCAAGGCCGGCACCCCGGTCCTGGTCGCGGTCGGTGCGGCGAACCGCGATGCGCTGCGCTTCGACGCCCCCGGCAGGCTGGACATCTCCCGCTCCGGGAACCAGCACCTCGGCTTCGGCCACGGCGTCCACCACTGCCTCGGCGCCCCGCTCGCCCGCCTGGAACTGCAGGAAGCCCTGGGTGCCCTGCTCCACCGCTTCCCGACGCTGCACCTGGCCGGCGATGTGGAGTGGAAGAGCCAGATGCTGGTACGTGGCCCGCGGGTCATGCCGGTGGGGTGGTGAGCCGAGGTGACCTGGAGAGTCGAGATCGACCCGCACCAGTGCATGGCCTCGGGCTCCTGCGCCGCTATCGCCGGGGACCTCTTCGTCGTCGACGGCGCCCACGCCCGGCCGCTGCACGACCGGATCGAGGAGGACGAGCGGGCGCTGGACGCGGCCGATGTCTGCCCCGCGATGGCGCTCACCGTCCGGGACGGTGAGCGGGTGATCGGTCCCCGGCCCTGAGGGCTGTCCGGTAATCCGTTGGTCAAGGCGCTCCTTTCGGATTCTCGTGGGCTCACCAGGCCCTGCGGGGGGGGGAGAGACCCGTCGTGGGGTGCGCGTCGCGTGGCGGGATGTGGGGTCGCGGGCGGGCGCCTACGGTGGCCGGGTGGCAGCAGAACACCCTGCCCGTTGGTCGGCGCGGCACCTGGACGCCGCACTGACCGCGGTGGTCGTGGCCCTGGGGGTCGCCGACGCCTGGGTCAAACCGTCCAACGGCCTGCTCAGCGGCGCGTCCACCCCGGTCGTCGCGGTGGCGTCCGGTGCCGTCGGCACGGTGCTGTGGTGGCGCCGCCGGCAGCCCGGCCCGGTCTGCGTGGTGGTGCTGGCCGGCTATCTGGTCGCGTTCACCCCGGCGGCCCTCGCGGTGGCGCTGTACACCGTCGGGGCCACCTCCCGCGCGGCCCGCACCCTGGTCGGCTACGGACTGGCGGGCTGTGCCGTCGGCCTCGGTGCCCTCTGGGCGGGGCACGCCCCGCCCGACCCGAGGGAGGCCGGCTATGTGCTGGCGTTGATCCTCGGCCCGCTGGTCGTCGGGTACGCGGTGGGCGTCCGCCGCGATCTGGTCGCGGCCGCCCGGGCCGAGGTGGCGGCCCTGGAACGGGAACGGCACCTGCTGGTGGAGCGCGCCCGGACCGAGGAACGGGCCCGGATCGCCCGCGAGATGCACGATGTGGTCGCCCACCGCGTCGGCCACATCGTGCTGACCGCGAGCGCCCTGAAGGTGGGCCCGCTGGCCCGGTCCGCACCGGCCGTCGGTGACGCCGCCGAGCAGATCCGCAGCGAGGGCCACCAGGCGTTGGAGGAGCTCCGCGAGATCCTCGGGGTCCTCACGCCCGGGCGGCCGGCGGCACGGGCGCCGCAGCCCGATGCCACCTCGCTGTCGCCCCTCGTGGCCGGCGCCAACGAGCGGGGGCTGCGCGCCCGGCTGGAGGTCGTGGGCCACCCGGAGACCCTCCCCGTCCAGGTGCGGCGCGCCCTGTACCGGATCGCACAGGAGACCCTCACCAACGCCGCCAAGTACGCCCCCGGTGCCGAGGTCACGCTCTCCGTGGTCTGCCAACTCGACGGCGTCGGGATGACCGTCACCAACGGCCCCGCCACCCGGCCCGCGCCGGCGGAGCTCCCACCCGGTGGGGGCCATGGCCTGATCGGGCTCACCGAGCGGGTCACGCTCCTGGGCGGCACCCTCACCGCCGGCCCGTACGAGGAGGGGTTCCAGGTCCGCGTCCACCTCCCGCCGCCGGTTCAGGGCTCCAGCCCGGCGCGGTAGACCAGCCGTGCGAGCTGCACCCGGTTGTCCGCGCCCAGCTTCGCCATCAGCCGGCTGACCTGCCCCTTCACCGTCCCCTCCGTGATGTGCAGGGCCGCCCCGATGTCCAGGTTCGACAGCCCCCGCCCCACCAGGCGCAGCACTTCCCGCTCCCGGTCGGTCAGCGCGCCCAGGGCGGCCTTCTCCGCCGCGGTGAGCGCCGGCACCCGCTCGGCCAGGGTCTGCAGCACCCGCCCGGTCACGGCCGGGTCCAGGGTCGCCTTGCCCCCGGCGACCTGGCGGACCGCGCGCACCAGGTCCTCCGGCGGGGTGTCCTTCAGCAGGAAGCCGACCGCCCCGGCCCGTACGGCCTCGTCCACGTACGCGTCGTCACCGAAGGTCGTGAGGATCACCACCCGGGGCGGACGCGGCAGCGCCCGCAGCTCCCGGGTCGCCGCCAGACCGTCCATCCCCGGCATCTGGATGTCCACCAGCGCCACGTCCGGGGTGCAGCGCCGCGCCTCCGCCACCGCGCTCCGCCCGTCCCAGGCCTGCGCCACCACATGGAGGTCGCCGCTGGACTCGATCACCTCGCTCAGCCCGCGCCGGACGATCTCGCTGTCGTCCACGACCAGGACCTGAATCACCATCACACACCGTCCAGAGGGCTCGTCGGCAGCGAGACGAAAGGTAGGCCGCCGCCGTCGCTGGGGCGCGGCGCAACACTCCACCGGCGTCCGATTGCTCCGCGCGGGCCGGGCGCCCCCGCATCGCTGCCATGGCCGGGGCGGCCTCGGCTTGCTCCGCGCGGGCCGGGCGCACCCCTCCTCGGTCGCCGGGACCGCGACGAAAGTCATGCCGAAGTCCTCGCCAAGGTCATGCCCGGGGGCTCTTGGCAGCAGTCACGCTGGAGGCGGGCCCCTCAACGGGCCGTACCGGCCCGCGGACACTGGGAGGTGTGTGGGACTTGCTCGCCGTCGCCTTCACCCAGAACGGTGCCACCGCCGTGCTGCCCCGGCATCCGCGCGCCGCCGCACAGGCCCGGCGCGTCCTGGACCGTGCCGTCACGGGGCCCGACGCACCGACCGAGGCGGCGGCCCTGCTGCTGTCGGAGCTGATCGCCAACGCGGTCCGGCACGCCAGCGGGCCGTTGGTGCTGGTGGCGATCGTCCATGACGAGGCCGAGGACTGTCTGGTGGGGGCGGTCTTCGACGGCGATCCGGAGCTGCACTGCGGTATCCGTTGCGGCGAGCGGCACCCCGAGGACCTGGAGAGCGGGCGCGGGCTCGACCTGCTCGACACGCTGGCCGGTGCCTGGGG
Source organism: Streptomyces sp. NPDC020742 (assembly GCF_040641675.1). NCBI lineage: Bacteria > Bacillati > Actinomycetota > Actinomycetes > Kitasatosporales > Streptomycetaceae > Streptomyces > Streptomyces sp. NPDC020742. Next base: position 162,943 of record NZ_JBFAEA010000002.1, on the reverse strand, counting down.
CGTGGCCCCCCTCGGCGAGCACGGCAAGTGGGTCTGGTTCCGGCTGTACGGCACCGCCGCGTAGCCGGCGGCGCCGGCTCTCCCGCCGGGGTGCCCCCGGAGGCAACCGCGGTTCCAATGGAAGGAGAAGGACGGCCGCAGCACCCGCGCCCGCCGGTGCCTCCCCCGCGGCCTGCCCGTCGGCGAGGAGGCTCGGCCATGACCACCGCGACGCGCCTGCTGACCGCACTCCCGGCCGCCGACCGCGACCGGCTGATGGCGCTGGCCCATGAGGTCCACTTCGAGCAGGACACCAGGATCTTCGAGGAGGGCGGCACCGCCGACCGGTTCTGGGTGCTGCGCTCGGGGTCGGTCTCGCTCGACCTCAACGTCCCCGGGCGACGCCATGTGGCGGTCGCGACGCTCGGGCCCGGCGATCTGCTCGGCTGGTCCTGGCTGTTCGCACCGCACCGCTTCGACTTCGGCGCCGAGGCGTTCAGCCCGGTGCGCGCCTACGAGTTCGACGGTGCGGCGGTACGGGCGCTCTGCGAGAGCGAACCGGCCCTCGGCCTGCGGGTGGTGCGTATCATCACCGAGATCCTCGCGCACCGCCTCCAGGCCACTCGCAGCAAGCTGATCGACCAGTACGCCTCCCGGCGCGTCACCTCGTGACGGGCCCCTTCCCGGCCCGCTTCCGCGGCGGGCGCCCGTGGTGCGCCCTCCGGGCCGGGCGTGCGCCCCGGCCTCCCCGATCCTCCCTGTGGGGGACGGCACGCCCGCGGTGAACTGGGGTGCGCGGTGTGCCCGTACCCCGGCGGACGCCGCTCCCCCGCAGGTCATCGGCGCGCCGGCGCGCCGATGACCGCGACAAGAGCGAGGTCCCGGCCAGCCGATTCACTTTGCGTCATCGTGCGCGCGCTCTGCGTAGTCGACGGGCGAGACGGAGAGAGTCCCGCCGACGCCGGGCCGACCCAGCGCCCGGCCGCTCCAGGAGGACGAGATGAGCACCCACTCCACACGCCGCACCCGACTCGCCCGGACTGCCGCCGCGGCGGCAGCGGCGGTGGCCGCCCTGGTACTGCCACTGGGGTCCGCGCCGGCCCAGGCCAGCGCCGCCCCGGCCGCGCAGCGGTCCGCCGCCGCGCTGCCCCCGGGCGTGGTCATGCTCCTGGACGGCGCGCCCTGCCCGCCCGGCACCCTGTGCCTGTACCGCGACTACGGCCGCAGCGGCCCCGCGTACGGGATCGGCGCCGGGTACCAGGTCGACCTGCGCGCCCTGCCGATGTTCGGGTCCGGCGGTCCCAGCGCCGCCAACAACGTGTCCTCTTGGGTGAACCACACCGGAGGCGTGGCACTGCTCATCGACACCGACGGCCAACGCATCCGTCCGCTCCTTCCCGGCCAGCCCCTCGAAGAGCCGCCGTTCACCAACGACTCCGTGGACATCGTGAGCTGGCAGCACTAGAGCGCTTCTTGGGGATCTCCTCGGGCTCGTGAAGATCCCAAACGGAATACCCAGCCGGTCCCGGCCGGCTCCCCATCGCCTGCCCCGTCCGGCGTTCGCCCCGGTCTCCCCGGGCCCGGAGCGGACCGCGCGACCGGCTCGGCAGGGCCGGCCAGGCCGGTCAGGCCGATCAGGCCGATCAGGGTCTGGGGCGGGCGATGAGGACCGCGACGTCGTCGTGGTCCTCGGGGTCGCGCAGCGCGTCCAGGAGCCGGTCGCAGGTCTCCTCCAGCGAGCGGTCCGGGCTGTCGAGCAGGTGGAGGAGGTGGCCGAGCCGTTCGTCGATGGTGTGGTGGCGGGTCTCGACCAGACCGTCGGTGTAGAGGACCAGCTGGTCGCCGGGGCGCAGTTCGAAGGTGGTGTCCTCGAAGGGGACGCCACCGACGCCCAGTGGTACGCCGGTGGGCAGGTCGAGCAGCTCGGGCGGCCGGCCGGTGCGTATCAGGACCGGAGGCAGATGGCCGGCCACCGCGATCCGGCAGGCGGCCTCATGGGGGTCGTAGACCGTGTAGGCGCAGGTGGCGTACTGCTGCAGCCCGGCGGTGATCTTGTCGATGTGGCGGAGCACGTCGGTGGGCGGGATGTCGAGGTCGGCGAGGGTGGAGGTGGCCGTGCGCAGCCGCCCCATGGTGGTGGCGGCGTCGATGCCGCTGCCCATCACATCGCCCACCACCAGCGCCGTCTTGTCCCCCATCAGCGCGATCACATCGAACCAGTCGCCGCCGACCTCGCTGGTGGTGCCGGCGGGCTGGTAGCGGGTGGCGATCTCCAGGCCCGGCTGCTGCGGCGGGCGGTCAGGGAGCAGGCTGCGCTGCAGGGTGACCGCGGTGTTGCGCAGGCTCTGGTACAGCCGGGCGTTGTCGATGCACACCGCGGCGCGGTCGGCCAGTTCGCCGGCGAGGGTGAGGTCGTCCTCGTCGAAGGGCTCCGGGTTGCGGGCGCGGGTGAGGCCCAGCGCGCCGAGGACCTCGCCGCGGGCGATCAGCGGTGTGGTGAGGAAGGTGTGGATGCCGGCGCGGGCGAGCAGGGCGGCGGCTTCCGGGTCGCGGGCGATGCGCAGCAGGTCCCCCTCGCCGACGTTCCGCACCAGGATGGGCCGGCCGGTGCGCACACACTCGGTCACCAGCCGGTCCGCCCCGTAGCGCGAGAGGTGGCCGACCGGGTCGGCCGCCCGGATCGCCTCCGTGGGGTAGGCGGCCTGCACCGCCAGGGCCCGGAAGAGCGCCGGCCGGTCGCTGGGCACCGTGGGGCGACGGTCGCCCAGCACGGCGTCCAGCACGTCCACCGCCGCCACATCGGCGAGTTGGGGCACCGCGACCTCGGCCAACTCACGGGCGGTGCGTTCCACTTCCAGCGTGGTGCCGATCCGGGCGGAACCGTCGGCGATCAGCGCCAGCCGGTTGCGGGCCCGGGCGGCGACCTCGTCCGCGCGGTGCCGGTCGGTGGTGTCGATCACCAGGGCGGCCACCCCCAGCACCCGTCCGCCGGGGTCCTCCAGCCGGTAGTAGGAGACCGACCAGGCGTGGTCGTGGTCGGGGTCGGCGGGGGTACGGCCCACCACATCGGCGTCGAGCAGCGGGTCACCGGACGCCAGGACCTGCCGGAGCGCGGACTCGATGGCCGGTACGTCGAGGAAGGGCAGCACCTCGCGGACCGAACGCCCGAGGTGTTCCGCGGCGGGGACGCCGTTCATCCGTTCCAGCGCCGGATTGACGGCCAGGTACCGCAGCTCGGTGTCCAGCACGCCCAGGCCGATCGGGGACTGCGAGACCAGCCGGGTGGACAACGCCACATCGCGTTCCACCCGGCGCAGCACCGCCTCGTCGGTGGCGATGCCCAGGGCGTAGTAGTCCCCCCGGTCGTCCAGCAGCCGCATGTTGCGGAACTCCACCAGCCGGGTGCTGCCGTCCTTGTGCCGTACGGGAAAGGCGCCGGCCCAGCTCTGGCCGGTGCCCATCACCTCGGTGAACAGTCGGATCACCAGGTCCAGGTGCCGCTCGTGGACCAGCAGCCGCCCCGCGAACTGGCCCAGCGCCTCCTGTGCGGAGTACCCGAAGAGCGTCTCGGCCTGCGGGCTCCAGAGCACGATCCGTCCCTCGGCGTCCAGCACCACCGCGGCGACGCTGAGCAGGTCCAGCAGGCCACTGCGCGGCGACAGGCCCGGCAGCGGCGGTTTGCCGGCGGAACCGAAGGGATCGGCGGTACTCATCCCAGGCACTCCCTCCGCCCTGCGAACCCGGCGTGCGGCCCCACCGGCTTCACGCTGCGGCCCGCACCCCTGCGCCCCGCAGTGCTTCCATGGTCCCCCGGACCGGGGCGCTTGCGCGCGGCAGAGGGCCGGGGCGGCCTGCGGGTGGGCGGGCTGGTCAGCGGCGACCGTGCGCCGCCCGAGGCGGGGCGGCGCCACGTGGGCGAGGGCACTCGTCCGCCGGGGCGGACCCTGCCTCCTGCCTCCTGCCTCTGTTCCTCCGTCAGATCCCCGCGAGGCATTCCAAGATCGCTCCGTGTTGCCGGCTCGTCTCAGGCAGCACCCCGGTGCCTGGCAGCGTCAGCAGATCTTGCCGGGGCGGGCCGCAGTGGCCTTGAGCAGATCTCGCATCAGGCCGAAGTCAATGCTCTCCGGCCTGCGAAACCGCAGGCAGCCCTTACCCATGTCCTGCCCGGCCAGCCGCTCCTCGAACGCCTCACGGACGTCACTGCGCATGAGATAGAAGGAGATGTACTGCTTCTGGCTGGCAAAAGCGATCTCGCAGGCGCCGTTCCGCTCAAATGCGGGCATCCCGTACGCCATGACCTCGTCGAAGCCCACCAGCTCCTCCCGGCACAGCTGCCGCACCTTGGCCAGCGCGGCCCTGCGTTCCTCAGGAACCTCATTCAGGTAGCCGTCGACGTCACTTGCCTTACTCTGCACCATTCCGTGAGGTTATGCCGGATTCACAGCCTCTCTCAACTTTTCAAACACTCCTAGGAGAACTCCGCGACCAGCGTGGCGCAGAAGGCTTTTAGGTCGCCGGGTTTGCGGCTGGTGATCAGCGAGTTGGGGCCGGCCGTGCAGACGTTGACCTGCACGTCGACCCAGGTGCCGCCGGCGTTACGGATATCGGTCCGCAGGCTGGGCCAGGACGTGAGCGTACGTCCCCGTACGACATCGGCCTCGATGAGCGTCCAGGGCGCATGACAGATCGCGGCGACCGGCTTGCCCGCGTCGAAGAAGTCCCGCACAAAAGCCACGGCCTTCTGGTCCATGCGCAGCGCATCCGGATTGGCGAGGCCGCCCGGCAGGACCAGGCCACCGTAGTCGGCGGCCGTTGCCTCCGTCACCGTACGGTCGACGGCGAAGGTGTCCGCCTTGTCCAGGTGATGGCAGGCCTGGATGCGGCCGGACCGGGTGGAGACCAGATGGGGAACGTCGCCCGCCTCCAGAACGGCCTGCCAGGGTTCGGTCAGCTCGACCTGCTCCACACCGTGCGGCGCCACCAGGAATGCGATCTGCATGGGCCCTCGTTCCTTTCGCTGACTCTCCTGCGCCATGCCGAAGCGTCCGGCGCGTCCGGCTGAGCGGTACCGAACCGTCCGCGCCGCTCACGCCGCGGTGTCCCGGCGTCATCGGTCGTGGGGGCCGTCGGACTCGTGCGCCCCGTGCGGCTTGAGCTTCTCCATGGCCTGCTTGGCCTTCCGGCGCGCCATTTCGGTGAGCTTCATGGGCGGGTGGCCGGCGCCGCCACGGTCCGGGTCCCGGTCCGGCGCCTGCGGATCGCCGTGGTGTGCGGGCGGCGTCGGCGGGCCGGCGGCGGAAGGGGCGGGGGACCTTCTCCGTGGTTCCTCGGGAGTTTCGGCGTGCTGCATATCGGCCTCCTCATCCCTTGCGGACGCCCCCTTCACTTCACCTCGGCGGCCCGGTGCGCGCGAATCGGGCGGGAGCGCTCGTGACCGCCACGGCCGTGACGGCGGCGGGAGGCCCGGGGCGCACAGAGGCGGGGTGCCGCACAGCGGAAGGGCGCCGTTGGCCCGGGCCGTGCGGTGCGGTGCGGTGCGGTGCGCGCGGACGGGGGTGACGCTGCCAGCGGTTGCCCTCGCGGCGGGCGAGGATCACAGTGAGATGGATAAGTGAAACAGCCGAATGCATTCCGCTGTAGCCCCATACGGCTCATGCGGCCCCGTGCGGCTCATGCAGCCCTATGCCGTCCCATGCGAGATCGGAGAGCATCATGATTGTTCTCGGAGTCATCTTGCTCATCATCGGGTTCCTGACCGGAATTGCCATTCTGTGGACCATCGGCATCATTCTTGCCGTGATCGGCCTGGTCCTGTGGGTCCTGGGCGCAATGGGCCATGCGGTCTTCGGCCGACGACATTATTGGTAGGCCCCTTGGCGGGCCCCGGAGTGAGGCGGGCCTCAGACCTGTCCGCGGATTCATTCCTGTCGCCGCGCTCCGTACGCGCGGAATACACGAAATGCACCCAGCGAATGCGGACGGAATACGCTCGGAAGGGGTGTCCGGAATGAGCATCGGAAATCAGCACCCGGATCCGAATGCGCATGAGCCCCCTGGCCTCGGCGCCGAGGGCGGTGTGCCGCCGGGCGAGACCCCACCGGGCGAGGACAGCACGGGTTCCGAAACCGGCCCTCGTGACACCCAGTCGCGCGGCTGGGCCAAGGGGCCGGTCACCGTTCTCGCCATCGTCGTCGTACTCTGCGCGGCCTTCTTCATCGCCTATGCGGTGATCGTGGCGCGCTGACCCGCCTGCGCCGACCGCCGCCCCGACACCGGGCCGGAGCTGCACGCCGCGGGGGGGGTGTGGTGGTTCGTCGCCCGCGGGGGCGAGCGCGTTGGTCAGGGCCCGCCCCCGTCCCCGCCTCCGTAGCCGCCCTCGCGCCACCCGCCGCCCGTGCCGTCGTCCGGCCCCGTGCGGTCCTCACCGTGTCCATCGTGACGGCCGCTGGGGAAGGCATCGGGCTGGGCTTCGGGGCAGGCATCGGGCTGGGCTTCGGGGTGGCCTTCATCCTCACCCTCGCCGATCTGGTGGCACAGAAAGCGTTCGCTCTCCCAGGACAGGGTGTGCTCGATCTGGATGAAGTTCAGGCCCGTGGCGTGGACGAGTTGTTCCTCGTCGAGCCCTTCGGGGTGCGCACGCAGAGCGCGCGCGATCTTGCCCGACCAGAGCTCTTCGTTGACGTAGGGGCGTTGCCGGTACTGCTGTTGGAGTTCGGCGAGGTGTTCGGGGCTGCAGGCCGCCAGCAGCCGCTGACCGTCCTGGCCCGGGTCGTCCGGGTGGATGACGGAGGAGTCCGGCACCAGGGAGAAGATCTGCAGGTCGGACGGGATGAATCCGCCGCACAGATCACACAGACCGGGATCGGACTCGGGAACCGCTGTTTCGTCGCTGTCGTGCACGCGGCCTTTGTAACCCCTGCGGTCGCGGACGTCGGCGTGCGGCTCGCCCTGGCGTGCAAACAACATGCCGATGGTCGCCCTCAGGAGGGGGCATCGCGCGGGGCGCCTTGACGGGGCCATCGTGCGGGCCGCCCGTTTGCCGCCCCGCACGCACCGGCCGCGGCGCACCGTCAGTCGCCGGGCGGCGCCGGCGGCCGGATCTGCAGGCCGGGACGGCGGCGATGGACCGTCAGGAAGGAGAGGCCGGCCTCGCCCGCAGTGATGCTCCGGGTGGATCCGTGCGGGAGCCAGGCCAGCCCCCCTTCGGTGAGCGGCTGCGGCTCACCCGTCGTACCCAGGGTGCCGTCGCCGGCGACGACGAACAGCAGGACGTCCAGGTCCGGCTCGATGTGCGGCTCGATACGTTCCGCCGGCCGGATGTGTACGAGGTTGGCGTCGAGTTGCCGTCCGGGCTCGGCCAGCCGCCACAGCGCACCCGCCGGGGCGGGGCCCAGCGCGGCGAGCGCCTTGGCGTCACACAGGAGATGCGGGACCGGGGCCCCGGTCACCTCGGTGCGGCCTGACCGTCCGTCGCCCATCACTTGCCACCATCCGATACGTAACTGTCGCTGCCGCGAACCCTCATGAGCCCGATGCGCCCGATGCACCCGGTGTGCGCCATGAGCGCCTCGAACCTCATCTGCCTCAAGGGCACCATGCGCCATCAGCCATCATGAGGCCGCACACCCCCACTCTCCCTCAGACCCGTTTACACAAGGGACCGCTGCCCGCCTGACCGCGGCCCGCCACCCCTCCCCTATGACGCATGCCACACCACCATGCCCGACGTTCAAATAGGAATCTAACATGCGCATTTGCTAGCGTCGCAGCGTGCGGTTGACGAAGTTCACCGATCTGGCGCTCCGAGCAGTGATGCGCCTGGCGGTCTCCGATCAGGGCGGGTCCATGACCACACGCGAGGTGGCGGAGGTGATGGATGTTCCCTACGCCCATATGGCGAAGGCGGTCAGCAGGCTGCAGCACCTCGGCGTGGTCGAGGCGCGACGAGGGCGGGGCGGCGGCCTGGAGCTGACCGGGCTGGGCCGGGAGGCCTCGGTCGGCTGGCTGGTGCGCGAACTCGAGGGCGAGGGCGAGGTCGTCGCCTGCGAAGGCGCTCCCCCCTGCCCGCTCCGCGCCGCCTGCCGACTCCGCGGCGCCCTGCGCGACGCGCAGGAGGCTTTCTACGCCACGCTCGACCCGCTGACGGTCCGTGAACTGGTGTCCTCACCGACCGGCCCCGTGCTGGTCGGACTGGTGGGGTACCGCCCCGACTGACCCGGCGGCGGCCGGGCGGACGGGTGGACGGACGAGCGTTCCGGCGCGGACCGACCGGCGGCAAGGGCTTCGGACCAGCGCCGCCGGCAGCCGCAACGATGCCGCAACCACGACTTTAAATACGCAGATCATTTACCAATTAGGAGCCGCGATGCTCTCCGAACAGTCCGCTCCTGTCCTTCGCGCCACCCTCCCCACCGTCGAGACGGCCCTCGGCGAGATCGCCGAGGTGTTCTACCGGAGGCTCTTCACCGCCCGCCCCGAGCTGCTGCGGGACCTCTTCAACCGGGGCAATCAGGCCAACGGGGAGCAGCAGAAGGCCCTGGCGGGCGCCCTCGCAGCCTTCGCCGGCCTGCTCCTGGACCACCCCGAGGCCCGCCCGGACGCCCTGCTCGCGCGGATCGCCCACAAGCACACGTCGCTGGGCATCACCTCCGACCAGTACAAGGTCGTCCACCAGCACCTCTTCGATGCGATGGCCGAGGTGCTCGGCGCCGCGCTGCCCCCCGCCGTGGCCGCCGCCTGGGACGAGGTCTACTGGCTGATGGCCAACGCCCTGATCGCCATCGAGGCCCGGCTCTACCGCGAGGCGGGCACCGCCGAGGGCCAGGTCTGGCACCGGATGGTGATCACCGAGCGGTACCAGGAGACCGCCGACGTCATCTCGCTCGTCCTCCGCCCCACCGAGGGAAGACCTGCCGCGCCGTTCCGGCCGGGCCAGTACGTCAGCGTGCAGGCCGAACTGGCCGACGGGGCACGCCAGATCCGCCAGTACAGCCTCTCCGCCGCCCCCGGCGGCCCGCAGTGGCGGATCACCGTCAAACGGGTGCCGGACACCCGCGGAGAGGAGGCGGCGGACACCGCCCTCGGCGCGGCCCCCCGCCCCGAGGGAGAGGTGTCCTCGTGGTTGCACCGCAACGCCCGGGTGGGTGACGAGCTCACCGTGTCGTCCCCCTGCGGGGACCTGGTCCTGCCCGAGGGCAACGGCCCGCTGCTGCTCGCCTCCGCGGGCATCGGCAGCACCCCGATGCTGGCCTTGCTCGGCCATCTCGTCGCCACCGGGTCGCCCCGCCCACTCACCGTCGTACACGCCGACCGCAGCCCCGCCGACCACGCGCTGCGCGAGGAACAGCGGCTGCTGGTCGCGGCGTTGCCGGACGCGCGGCTGCACCTCTGGTACGAGGAGGGGCACGACCGGTACGAGGAGGGGCACGACGCGGCGCCGGACGACCGAACGGCGCACGTCGCGGCCGGGCACGCCGACATCGGGGCGCTGGAGCTTCCGGACGGGCTCACCGCGTACCTGTGCGGCCCGCTGCCGTTCCTGCGCGCCGTACGCGGTGCCCTGCTGCGCCGCGGCGTACCGGCCGGGGCGATCCACTACGAGGTGTTCGGCCCGGACCTGTGGCGCGGCCTGTCCTGACGCACCGTCGGCGGCCCCGCACCGCCCGCGACTCACCGCGGGCCGCCGCACGGACGGCGGTCGCCCGGCTACGCCACACCGCGTTGCCGGGTTTGCACCCCCGCCCCTCCTGACGCGTCCGGCCGCCGGCGGAACGTCCGCCGGTAGGTGTGCGGGCTGACCCCGGTGGTGCGCTTGAAGCCGCGCCCCCTCGGGACGGCGATGGTCTGCCCCGAGGTGACGACGGCCACCGTGTGCGGCAGCTCGCTCCTGCTGGCCATGGCCGGGCTCCTGGAAGGCCGGCGGGCCACCACGCACCACGATGGGATGGCCCTGCTGTCCGGGGCCGGTGTGACCGCCGTACGGGCTCGGGTCGTCGAGGACGGCGATCTGGTCACCGGCGCGGCGTCACCTCCGGTCTGGATCTGGATCTGGGTCTGTATCTGCTGGAGCGCGAGGCGGGACCCCAAGTGGCGTACGCCGTCGAGGAGTTGATGCCCATGAGCGGCGGGGCGTGGTGTGGAGCGCCCACGGTGCCCCACCGGTGACGGCCCCGACGACCTCCTGACCCACCGGCCTCACCACCCCCGACAACCGGGCCTAACCGGGCCCGAGAAGCCACGGGCCGTGACGAAACTCCTCCTCTCCAGTGGCACGGTCGGCTGGCCATGCTCACCGGGGTGTTCAACCTGCTCTGGGCCGTGGTGACGGTCCTGATGATCATCCGCCCCGGTTGACGACGGGAGCCTGACCGTGGGGCCTTCCCGGCGCCCGCTGCGGCTCGCGGCGGCCCGGAAAGGCGCGTCTTCCCGGGTCGCTCGCGCTGCCGCGAGTGATCTTGGGGTGACCCTCCCGCTCGGCTCCGGTGCCGGGGTGCGACGATGGGCCTGTCATGGATGCGGGGCGGTTTCTCAGGGGGCTACGCGCCGCGGTGTTCGCGGCGGTGTGTGTGCTGCTCGCCGCGCTGGGACACGTGGTGATGTCGGATGCCACGGTCCCCGCGTGGATGCTGCTCTCGGCCGCGGTCGTCACCGCGGCCGGCGCGTGGTGCTGCGCGGGTCGGGAACGCGGCCCGGTGCTGGTGGGGCTGCTCACCGTCGGAACCCAGGCCGCCCTGCACACTGCCTTCTCGTTCGGCCAGGCGGTGGCCGGTACGTCCGGCGGGACCGGTACACGGCTGTCGCTCGCCCGGCAGTGGGCGGCGGCCTGGATGTGCGGCGCGCAGTCGATGCCGGCGTCCGAGGGCGGTGCCGACCGGATGCTCCGGCTGATGCACCGACAGATGGCGACCATGCCGGGGATGGCCGGGGACCCGGCGATGCCGGGGATGCCCGGGATGCCGGGGTCGGCGCATCCGGGCGGCGGCACCGGCATGATGGCGCACGGCAGCGCGGCGGCCGGCGCGATGGCGCACGGCAGTGCGCTCGGCATGATGGCGGCCCACCTGCTGGTCGCCCTGCTCAGCGCAGGGTGGCTGTGGGGTGGTGAACGGGCGGCGTTCCGGCTCGTACGGAGCGTGTCGGCGCGGCTGTTCGCGCCGCTGGTGCTCGTCCTGCGCAGGGTGCTGCCGACCGTCCGGCCCGTGGTGCGCGCCGCCCGGCAGGAGCCGCGGCGTGCGGTCCGGAGGCTGCTGCTGGCCCATGCGATGTCGCTGCGGGGTCCGCCGCATGAGCCGGCTGTCGGCTGACAGCACGGCCGAATTCCCGAGCCGGTGGAAGTGCCGCCCGTGGACGATCCGTCCATGAACGCGGCATCCGCGGGCGGCCCCTGCGCGACCTCCTTGGATGGCGGGCGCGTGGGTGGGTCCGCCCGCTGATTCCGCCCGGCGCGTACCCGTTGCCCCTGTCCCCACGGTGGATCACCCCTTGCGGAAGTCCCCGTTGCGATGGCCCTCTTGCGATAGCCCCGTTGCGGAAGCCCCTGTTGGGGAGGCTTCCTTGCGGAGGTTTCGTTGCGGAGCTTCGTTGCGGGAGTCCCCTTGCGGGAATCTCCGCTGCGGAGGCTTCGTTCCTTCCGGGCGCTGAGCGCTGACCGCACGTACGCGGGTCGGTCGCCGGGCGCCCGGCCCTGGACGGGGAGCCCGCCGTGGGGCGGCGAGCGCTGCGTACGCGCCGGGAGCCGGCTCCGACGTCACCGGTCACCACCGCCCCGAGCGGCGGGTGCCGGATCATGCGAAGGACTCCCATGGACTCCACAAGACCCCTGATGATGCCCCCTGCCCGGACGCCGGGAACGCGGCTGCCGGCGTCCGGCACCGGTGCCCCGGCCGGTACGGGCTCGTGCGCCGGCCGGTCAGCCGGCTCGGTCGCCGCCCGTGTGCGGCCCCGCGGTGCCCGTCCCCACCGAGGCCGCCCGCAGCCCGGCGAGCAGTGCGGCGAGGGCCGCCCCGTCGTCGCGCCCGGTGTCCGGCAGGCCGCGGCCGTCGTGCGCCTCGGTTCGGTCCAGGCGGGCCGCCAGGGCTCGCGCCTGTGCCTCCCAGCGGCGACAGTCCGTACAGCCGGCGAGGTGGTCGCCGAGCCGTCGGGCGGTGACGCCGGGCGGCAGCTCCTCCCCGTCGAGACGGGCGGAGAGGGCCGTGCGGATGCGCGAGCAGAGCATGCCGCCATCCTCCCCGACGGGTGCGGGGCCGGCGAGGGGCGGTCGCGCTGTGCGGGATGACGAGGCGGTGACAGGCTGGGCACTGGCCGCCCGCACCGGTGACGAGCGGGCGATCGAGCAGTTCGTCCGGGCCACCCAGCTCGATGTGCGGCGCTATGTGACGCATCTGAGCGGCGACCCGCAGGCGGCCGACGACCTGGTGCAGGACACCTATGTGCGGGCGCTGCGCAGCCTGCCGCGGTTCGAGGGCCGGTCGTCGGCGCGTACCTGGCTGCTGACGATCGCCCGGCGGGTGGTGGCGGACCGGATCCGGTCGTACGCGGTCCGGCCCCGCCTGGCCGCGACCGACGACTGGCAGTCGGCGGCGGAGCGGGCGCAGCCGCGCAGTGTCCCCGGTTTCGACGAGGGCATCGCGCTGGCCGAACTGCTGGCGGCGCTGGTGCCGGAGCGGCGGGAGGCGTTCGTGCTCACACAGCTGCTGGGGCTGCCCTATGCGGCGACGGCGGGGGTGATGGGCTGCCCGGTGGGGACCGTACGGTCGCGGGTGGCGCGGGCCCGGGAGACGCTGGTCGCGCTGCTGACGGATGCCGAACAGGGAGGCGCCGAGGGGCCGCTGGACGGTCCGACCGAGGCGGGGCGGTCGGAGCCGGGCCGGCGGTCGGAGCCGGGCGGGCGGACGCGGGCGCTCGTGAGTGCGGTGGCCTGACGGGTGAGAGGCCTGCCCCGGTGTACGGGGCGGGCCGGACCCACCCACAGTCGGCTGCGGCCGAGCCGACGAAGCCGGTGCCGGCCCAACCGCGAAGCCGTGAGCGAGCACCGGAGCGGGGCAGTCGGCGAGCCGGAGTCCTCCGGCGGGTGCCTGGGGGTGGTGGTCGTCATCGCGCTGGTCCTCGGGGTCGGGTACGCGACGAACCAGTCGTTCGCCGACGGGGTCAGCGAGGACGTGCCCGGCGACCTCGTGAACGCCCAGAAGGACGACCGTGGCCACCGCGTCCTTCCGCACGACAAGGACCCCGGCGGGTGGATCACGGTTCCCTGCTGGTCCGCCGCCACCCGGTTCACCGTGCTCGACCGGATGGGCTCGGCGCCGCTCGGCGTCCGGCCCGGCGGCTCCTCGGTCGGTGACGTCGTCGCCCCGGTGTGGCGGGTCGCCCTCGGCCCTCAGCAGATCACCTTCTACGACGACGAGAATCGGACCGCCACCCCCTGTGCCTCGTGCCGAAGTGCGCCCGGCGGCGGGGCACCGGAGCGGGTACCGACCCGCAGCGGGTGCGGGTGCGGGCCGGCCGACCTCCGTGACGTCCCGGCGGCGCGGTCGGTACGGGCCGGTCTCAGCCGCCGGGCCGTACCGCCCGGGCCCGCACGGTCCGCGGAGGGCCGTCACGGAAGTGGAGGGTGAGGGTGAGCCGGTCGCCGGGCGCGAGGGTCGGCGCCGGGCTGATCATGATGTCCACGGTGGTCGGGGTCATCCGCAGGGTGCCGCCGGCCGGCACGGTGGCGGACCGGACCATCGCCATGCTCCGGGCGTTGTGCCCGATGTCGACGGTGCGGCTGAGCATCGCGCGGTGTCCGGCGGGTCCGGTGACCCCGGTGAGGACGTCGGGGGCGCCGCCCGTGTTGCGGAGGGTGAAGAACGCCGCGGTGGACTCGGGGCCCGCCCCGCCGGACGCCCCCGTCCCGGCGGGTCGGCCGGCCGCCGACGCGCCGGACGGGATCCATACGGTGCCCTCCGCGACGCTGATCCTGGCCGGGCTGCCCGCGTTGCCGGTGGCGGTCCACAGGGTGAGCGCGCCCAGGGTCGCCAGGCAGGTGAGCACGGGTACGGCGAGGGCGGGGAACGGAAGCCGGGTCATGAGGTGGTCTCCCAACGGGGGCCGGTGCGAGGGGTGTGGGGGCGGCGGGCGGGCCGCCCCACTCCGCCGCGGGGGTGCCAGGCCCGCAGCCGCAGGCTGTTGCCGACGACGAGGAGGGAGCTGGCGGACATGGCGGCGGCCGCGAGCATCGGGTTGAGCAGGCCGACGGCGGCGAGCGGCACGGTGAGGAGGTTGTAGCCGAACGCCCAGGCGAGGTTGGCGCGGATGGTGCCGAGGGTGCGGCGGGCCAGCCGGACCGCGTCGGCGATGGCTTGGAGGTCCTCGCGCACCAGGGTGACGTCGGCGGCGCCGATCGCGGCATCGGTGCCGCTGCCCATGGCGATGCCGAGGTCCGCGAGCGCCAGCGCCGCTGCGTCGTTGACGCCGTCGCCGACCACCGCGACCCGGGCGCCCTGCTCCTGGAGGGTGCGGACCAGCGCGGCCTTGTCCTCGGGACGGGCCTCGGCGTGCACCTCGGTGATGGCGAGGTGGCCGGCCACCGCCCGGGCGGTGGCGGTGCGGTCGCCGGTGGCCAGCACCGGCCGCAGGCCGAGCCGGCGGAGGTGTTCCACCGCGCGGTAGCCGTCCGGGCGGAGGGCGTCGCCGACGGCGAGGACGGCCTCCGGGGTGTCGTCGACGGTGACCTGGACGGCGGTGTGCCCGGCGGTCTCGGCGGCCCGTACCGCGTCGGCGAGCGGCGCCGGCAGACCGGAGAGGTCGCCGGGGCGGGTGAGCCGCACGTGGTGGCCGTCCACGGTGCCCTGTACGCCGTACCCGGGGGTGGAGAGGAACGCGCTGACGGGTGCCACGGGTTGGTCCGGGTGCCGGTCGTGGGCGTAGGTGGTGATCGCGCGGGCCAGCGGGTGTTCGGAGCCCTGCTCGACGGCGGCGGCCAGCCGGAGGGTAGTGGCCGGGCCGAGGCCGTCGGGGCGGACGGTGAGGGCGGTGACGCCCATCTGGCCGGTGGTGAGGGTGCCGGTCTTGTCGAGGACGACGGTGTCGATGCGGCGCAGCCGCTCCAGCGCCTCGGGGCCGCGGACGAGGATCCCCAGCTGGGCGCCGCGGCCGGTGGCGGCGAGCAGCGCGGTCGGGGTGGCCAGGCCTAGCGCACAGGGGCAGGCGACGACCAGGACGGCGACCGCCGCGGTCAGTGCGGCCTGCGGGTCGGCTCCGGCGCCGAGCCAGAAGCCCAGGACGCTGACCGCGACGGTCAGGACGGCGGGTACGAAGACCGCCGCGACCGCGTCGGCGAGCCGCTGGATGCGGGTCTTGCCGGTCTGGGCGTCCTCCACGAGCCGGGTGATCCGGGCGAGTTGGGTGTCCGCGCCCACCGCGTCGGCGCGTACTACCAGCAGGCCGCCGGAGTTGACCGCACCGCCGACCGCCGGTGAGCCCGGGCCGGCCTCCACCGGACGGCTCTCGCCGGTGATCAGCGACAGGTCCAGCGCGGAGCTGCCCTCGACGACGGTGCCGTCGGTGGCGACCCGTTCGCCGGGGCGCACCAGGAAGTGGTCGCCCACCCGTAGCCGCTCCACCGGGATGCGCCGCTCACCGTCGTCCGTCCGTACGGCCACGTCCTTGGCGGCGAGTTCGGCGAGCGCCCGCAGGGCGGAGCCGGTGCCGCGCCGGGCCCTGGCCTCCATCCGGCGCCCGGCCAGGACGAACAGCGGTACGCCGACGGCGGCTTCGAGGTAGAGGTGGGCGCTCCCGTCGCCCCCGGTCGGCAGCAGGCTGAATGGCATGGTCATCCCCGGGGCCCCGGCACCGCCGAGGAACAGCGCCCAGGTGGACCAGCCGAAGGACGCCGCCACGCCCAGGGAGACCAGGGTGTCCATGGTGGCCGCGCCGTGCCGCAGGCCGCGCAGCGCACGGGCGTGGAAGGGCGCGGCGCCCCAGACCGCGACGGGCGCGGCGAGCAGGAAGCACAGCCACTGCCAGTTGCGGAACTGCCAGCCGGGCACCATCGACAGGGCCAGGACGGGGAGCGAGAGCAGCGCGGTGAGCAGCAGCCGGTGGCGTTCGGCGCGGTCGTCGTCCGGTGTCTCCTGCGGGTCCGGCCGGCCGGTGGGCCGGTGGCCGTCCGCGGGCTCGGGCTCGGGGCGCTGTGCGGTGAAGCCGGCCGCCTCGACGGTGCCGATGAGTTCCTCGACGGACACCTCGGCGGGGTGGCTGACGGTTGCCCGGCCGGTGGCGAGGTTCACCGAGGCGGTGGTGCCGGCCAGCCGGCCGAGCCGCTTCTCGACCCGGCCCACGCAGGCCGCGCAGGTCATGCCGCCGATGGTGAGGGTGGTGGTGCGGGCGGGCGCCGGGGCCGCGGTGGCGGGGCCGGTGCCGGGTGCGGACCGCGGGTGGCTCATCGCGCTGCCGTCCCCACCGTCACCGGGCGGGGGGCGCCGGCGCCCATGCCGTGCATACCGCCCATGTCGTCGTCGGGTGCGGGGTCCTTCGTGCCGGTGCCGCCGGCCGGGTGCAGTCCGGGGGCGACCGGCCCGGCGAGGGCGCCGGCGGTGTACGACAGGGCGAAGAGCACCGCCAACAGGGCGACGAAGGCGAGCACCGTC
This sequence comes from Streptomyces sp. NPDC020742, assembly GCF_040641675.1. NCBI lineage: Bacteria > Bacillati > Actinomycetota > Actinomycetes > Kitasatosporales > Streptomycetaceae > Streptomyces > Streptomyces sp. NPDC020742. The sequence goes on along the minus strand of NZ_JBFAEA010000002.1, from coordinate 146,336 downwards.
CGGGCGGGCAGCAGGCGTCGGACGGCCTGGGCGAGCGGGGACCGACTGCGGTCGGCCGGGGAGCTGGACATCGCGTCATGGTGGCACTACCGGGCGGCGCCGGAGCGCCGATCTGGGGGCCTCGCGGGCGTGAGGTTTGTCCCGCGTCCCGGCCGGAACCCGCCGGGCCGCGGGGCCGACTATCTGGGATTGACCGGCAGCGGACCGCCGGTGCGCGGCGCGCCCGCCGAATTGCCCGCCGGCGGCGGGAACTCGACGGGCGCGGTGTCCGACCTCTCCAACGCCGTGCCGTTCGGGTGCGGTTCGTCGTAGACCAGCACTGTTGAGGAGGATGCATGTCCGCATGGCCCGATCCCGTCGAGCTGTACGGGGCGGAGTACACCCGCGATCCCTATCCCCTGTATGCCGAGTTGCGGGCGCGCGGTCCGGTCCACCGGGTGCGCTTCCCCAGCGGGGTGTGCGCCTGGCTCGTCACCGGGTACGAAGCCGCACAGCAGGCCCTGACCGACCCCCGGCTGGGCAAGCACCACTCGCGCGGCAACGCCGCCTGGCGGGCCCGCGCCTCGATCATGCCCGAGCCGCAGCACTCCCAGCTCCAGGTGCACCTGCTGCACCAGGACCCGCCCCGGCACACCGAGATGCGCCGGCTGATCACCGATGCCTTCGCCCCGCAGCGGGTGGCGGCGCTGCGGCCCCGCTTCCAGGAGCGGGCCGACGCACTGCTCGACGCGCTGCCGGAGGGCGGCCGGGTGGACCTCGTCGAGGCGTTCGCCGCGCACTTCCCCTTCCAGGTGCTGGCCGATGTCATCGGTCTCCCGGAGGAGTTCGCCGCCCGCTTCGACCGGGACTGGGGCAAGGTGGTGCAGCCCGTGGGGCCGGAGGATCCCGGCCGGCCGGTGTACGAGGCGCGGCTGCGCGGGCTGCAGCGGTACATCGCGGACCTGGTCGCCGCCAAGCGCCGGCAGCCGGGCGACGACCTGCTGTCCCGGCTGGTGGCCGCGCGGGACGACGGCCGGCTCGGGCCGGAGGAGCTGGACTCGATGGTCTTCCAGCTGCTGGTCGCGGGCCAGGAGCCGGTCACCAACCAGATCACCACCGCCCTGGTGGCCCTGCTGCGCCACCCGGAGCGGCTCGCGGAGCTGGCCGCCGACCCGGAGCTGCTGCCCCGTGCGGTGGAGGAACTCCTGCGGTACGACAGCGCCTTCGAGCTGACGACCTGGCGGTTCTTCGCCGAGGGCAGCGAGCTGCACGGGACCCGGATCCCGGCCGGCGACTCGGTGATCGTGTCGCTGTGCGCGGCCAACCGCGATCCGGAGCGGTTCGCCGACGCGGACGCCCTGGACTTCGACCGCTCCCCCAACCCGCACCTCGCCTTCGGGCACGGCATCCACTTCTGCCCGGGCGCGGCGCTCGCCCGGATCGAACTCCAGATCGCCCTGGGGACCCTGCTGCGCCGGCTGCCGGACCTCAAGCCGGCCGCCCCGGACGAGGAACTCCGGTGGATCCCCGCGGTGTTGGCGCGCGGGGTGGACCGGCTGCCGGTCGACTACGGGCGGCGTGGTGGCTGCCCGGTGACGCACGGGCCGGTCGCCGCGTGCTGACCAGCCCGGCCCGGCCGCGCCCGGGCCTGTCACCCACCCAGCAGGACGTCTGCGCCCAGGTGCTCGCGACGCTGCTGCCGTACCGGCGCACCTTGGACGCCGCCCACCAGGAGCGCCCGGAGGACTTCCCCGCGCAGCTGCGGCAGCTCGCGGGCCCGGTGGCGGCCGGTGAGCCGATCCGGTTCACCCTGCCCGGCTTCCCCTGCAAGTCGCCCAATCCTGCCAAGGTCCTCGGGCACCTGCCCGACGAGGGGGAACGGCTGGCGCTGCGCTTCCTGGACGCGCTGTGCGCCCGGGTCGCCGCCGTCCACCCGCCCGGCGCCCGGGTGGTCATCTGCTCGGACGGGCACGTCTTCAGCGACCTGATCGGGGTGCCTGACCCCGCCATCGACGCCTACGCCGATGCACTGCGCGCGCTGATCCGTGCCGAGGGGCTGACCCGGCTGGACGTGTTCGACCTGCGCGAGGTGTACGGCGCGGAGCTCTCGCACGACGCCAAGCGGGCGCTGGTCGCCGCGGAGCACGCCCCGTCCCTGGAGAGCCTGCGGGCGCAGACGCGGTGCGACGAGCCGACCCGCCGGCTGTACCAGGGCATCACCCGGTTCCTCTTCGAGGACACCGCGTCCTTCGCGGGCACCCGCTCGGCGCTGCAACGGGACTGCCGGCGGCGGGCGTACGGCGTGATGCAGCGCAGCACCGCCTGGGGCGAACTGGTCGCCGCGCACCACCCGGGGGCCTTCCGGCTGTCGATCCATCCGCAGCCGCGGGGCTCGGCGAAGTTCGGCATCCGGCTGTTGGACGCCCCCGATGTGTGGGTGACGCCGTGGCACTCCTGCGTGGTCGAACACGCCGACGGTCGGCGGGAGTTGATGCGCAGGGCGGATGCCGAGCGGCTCGGCCGGCCGGTGCTGCGGGAGGGCCGGCCGAGCCACTTCGTGGTGGGGTGAGGTCAGCCGTCCACGGCGGCGGGCAGGGCCTCCCGGTGGTCGAAGGCGATCAGGGGGTCGCCGGTGAGCGGATGGTCGGTCACCGCGGCGCGCACCCCGAAGACCTCGGCCAGCAGCTGTGGCGTCAGCACCTCGCGCGGCGGCCCGGACGCCACCAGCCGGCCGGCGTGCAGCACATGCAACCGGTCGCACAGGGAGGCCGCGGCGTTCAGGTCGTGCAGCGAGATCAGCGTGGTGCGGCGCTGGGCGCGCAGCAGGGTGAGCAGCTCGACCTGATGCCGTACGTCGAGGTGGTTGGTGGGTTCGTCCAGCACCAGGACGTCCGGGTCCTGGGCGAACGCCCGGGCCAGCAGCGCCCGTTGGCGTTCGCCGCCGGACAGCGCGGAGAACCGGCGGGCGCCCTGGCCGGCCAGGCCGACGGCGGCCAGGGCGTCCGCGACGGCCTCCCGGTCGGCCCGGTCCTCGCCGGCGAACGCCCGCTTGTACGGGGTGCGGCCCATCGCCACCACCTCGTGCACGGTCAGCTCGAAGTCGCTGCCGCGCTCCTGCGGTAGCGCGGCCACCCGCCGCGCGGTCTGCCCGGGGGTGAGGTCGCGCAGGTCGGTCCCGTCGAGCAGCACCCGCCCGGCGGTGGGCCGCAGATGGCGGTAGACGGTGCGCAGGACGGTGGACTTGCCGCTGCCGTTGGGGCCGACGAGCCCGGCGATCTCGCCCGCAGCGGCCATCAGCCGCACCCCGGCGACGACGTTGCGGCCGGCGTAGCCGACGTCCAGCTGCTCGATGTCGACGTTCACCGGCCCACCGCCATCCGCCGGTCGAGGACGTACAGCAGGGCGGGTGCCCCGATCATCGCCGTCACCACGCCGACCGGGAGCTCCTGGGTGTCCATGGCCGTACGGCACACCACGTCCACCACCACCAGCAGCAGCGCCCCGGTGAGCGCGGACAGCGGCAGCAGCCGGCGGTGGTCGCCGCCGATGACCAGCCGGCACAGGTGCGGCACCATCAGGCCGACGAAGGCGATGGCCCCGGCGACCGCGACCAGGACGCCGGTCAGCAGGCTGGTGACGGCGAACAGTTCCCGGCGCAGCCGGGTGACGTCCACGCCCACCCCGGCCGCCGTTTCGTCGCCCATGGTCAGCGCGTTCATGGCGCGGGCGCGCGCCTGGAGGAGGAGCAGCCCGCCGGCGACGGCCAGCGCCGGCAGCCCCAGCACGCTCCAGGTGGCTCCGCTGAGGCTGCCCATCAGCCAGAACAGCACGCTGTGGGTCTGCTGTTCATCGCCGGCCTGGAGCACCAGGTAGCTGGTGAAGCCGGAGAGGAACTGCCCGATGCCCACCCCGGCCAGCACCAGCCGCAGCGGCGAGAACCCCCCGCCGCGCCGGGCCATGCACCACACCAGCGCGAACGCGCCGAGCGCCCCGGCGAAGGCGGCGGCCGACAGCCCCAGTCCCAGCGCGCCCCCGGCGCCGGCGCCCAGCACGATCGCGGCGACCGCGCCGAGCGAGGCACCGTTGGAGATGCCCAGCAGGTACGGGTCCGCCAGCGGGTTGCGCACCAGTGCCTGGGTGGTGGTGCCGACCAGGCCCAGCCCGGCGCCCACGAGCGCTGCCAACAGGGCGCGCGGCACACGGAGTTGCCACACGATCAGGTCGTCGGTGCCGGGCCGGGGCGGGGCCCCGCCGAGCCGATGGAGCACCACCGACCAGACGTGCCCGGGGGCGAGGTCGGTCGGGCCGAGGGCGACGGCGGCGGTCAGCGCCACGGCCAGGCCGACGCCGAGGGCCAGGGCGAGCAGTCCGGCCCGCGGGGTGCGCGGTCCGGTCCGTCCGCCCGCCTCCGCGACGGGGTGTGCCGCCTCCTTCACCGGCGTCACCGGTGCGCCGCCGGGAACCGGTCCGGGTGGACGGTGTGCGCGATCTCCTCGACCGTGTCGGCGTTGCGGACCCCGGCGATGGTGGTGCGCTCGGAGCCGATCCGCAGGAAGTGCCCCTTGCGGACGGCCGTCAGCCCCTTGGTGGCGGGGAAGTCCCGCAGGAACGCCGCGGCCTGGTCGAAGGCCTGGTCGGTGGCCGCGGCGTCGCCCCGGTTGCGCACCGCGAGCTGGATCCAGTCGGGGTCCTTGGCGACCACGTCCTCCCAGGAGACGGGCTTGAAGTCACCGTCGCAGCCGTCGAACACGTTCCGCGCCCCGGCCTGGGTGATCACCGCGTTGGCGACCTGCTTGCGGCAGACGGCCATCGGCTGCTTGGTGCCGGCGTCGTAGTCGAAGAGGAAGTACGTCGGCCGCTGCTTCTCCGGGACCGCGCCGACGGCCTTGTGCACCGCGGCGGTCTTCGCACGCATCCCGGCGACGAGCTCCTTGGCGCGCGGCGCGGTGCCGGTCACCGCGCCCAGCCGCTCGATGTCGCGCTCCACCCCGGACAGGTCGCGCTGCGGCGCGGCGGCCATCGGGGCGCAGGCCGTGGAGGCCAGATAGAGGTGCTTGATCCCGGCCGCCCGGAACTCCTCGGGGGTCGGGGCGTCGCCCGCTCCGCCCATGGCGCCCATCGCGGCGAAGGTGTCGATGTAGAGGTCGGCGCCGGATCCGAGCAGCTTCTCCTTGGGGATGATGTGCTTGCCCAGCACCGGCACCCGCTGTGCCTGCGCACCCAGTTCACCGGGCAGGGCGCCCTTGCCGGGCGGGAACCCGGTGCCGATGACGCGGTCGCCGGCGCCCAGGCGGAGCAGCATCTCCAGGGCGGCGGCGTTGCTGGTGACGATCTTGCGCGGCGGGGACGAGAAAGTGGTGGGGGCGCCCTTGCAGTCGGTGACCCGTACGGGGAACCCGGAGCCGCCGCGCCCGGAGGCACTGGAGTCCTCGCCGGTACCGCCGCCCCCTCCGCCGCCGCACGCCGTGGTGGCCACCGCGACGACCACCGCAAGACCGCACAACTTCCCAGGACGCATGGTGCTCTTCTCCCTCGCCTTCGCCGGCCGGCTCCCCGGCCCGCGGGCCGCCGTCGCGACCCGGCACAGGTAGTCGGCCGGGCCGGGGGGACGGTTCCGGGACGGCGGCGGCTTTTCGGGACGGCGGCTTTCGGGCACGGGCTTTGGGGCGCGAACCTACGAGCGAGGTCGGTCATGGGCGCGGTTGTCGGGCGGGCCCGGGGCGGATGCAGCGTGCTGCGGCACAGACCCGGCTGTCACCGGTCACCACCGAGCGGCGGGCCTCACGGGTCGAGGCCGCTGCCCTGGGGGCCGTAGAGGTCGAGCAGCCGGGTGCGGGTGCCGTGCAGCCGGTCGGCGACCGTCTCGGCGACATAGCGGTACATCGCCCGGCCGAGCACCGCGTCGGACTCGCACAGCGCGCGGACCACGGTGGCGTCGAACTCCACCGCTTCCACCGGGCCGAGGGTCTGCGCGCCGAAGTGCCACAGGTAGGGCGGGAACAGCCAGGACCAGCCCAGCAGTTCACCGCGGCCGAGGGTCTCCACCACCGCCGCCTGTCGGCCGGGGACGCGCTGGTCCAGCGCCACCCGGCCGCTGCGGATGATCCAGAACCGGTCGGCCCGGTGCCCCTCCTCGAAGAGGCGGGTGGCGCGCGGCAGGGAGACCTCCTGGGCGAGGTCGGTCAGCCGCCGGCGCCGGTCGGGCGGCATTGCCTCGAACAGGTCTCTGGCCTGTGCCATCTCATTCTCCGTCCGCTGACTGCTTTGCAAGATATGCGGTGGGTGACGGGGATGGCGGGAACGGCTCGACCGGGTGGCGGTGTCCCCGGGCGGCCGGGACCGGCCCGGGGCCCGGCCTGTACCGGGGTCGCTACCCCGGCCGGTGCCGGGGTCGGGGCAGCGGCCGGTGAAGTCAGGTCATCTGGCGCCGCACCAGGTCGTGCAGCCGGCCGCCGGTGTCGGCGAGCAGTTCGGCCGGTGCGCCCTGTTCGACGATCCGGCCCTCCTCCATGACGATCACGCGGTCGGCGTCCATGACCGTGGACAGCCGGTGGGCGATCACCAGCCGGCTGGCGCTGAGCTTGCGGGTGCTGTCGATGACGATCCGCTGGGTCTCGTTGTCCAGGGCGCTGGTGGCCTCGTCGAAGAAGAGGATCCGGGGGCGGCGGATCAGGGCCTGGGCGATCATCAGGCGCTGCCGCTGGCCGCCGGAGATGGCGCCCCCGCCGGCGATCATGGTGTGCAGACCCATCGGCATTCGCTTGATGTCCTCGGCCAGACCGGCCATCTCGGCCGCCGCCCAGGCCTCCTCCTGGCTGAAGGACTCGGCGCCGCAGATGCAGTCCAGGATGGAGCCGGTCAGCGGCTGGGCGTTCTGCAGCACCACCCCGCACTGGCGGCGCACCGCGGCCTGGTCCAGGGCGCCGAGGTCCTGGCCGTCGTAGAGCACGCTGCCCGAGGTGGGCCGGTCGAAGCCGATCAGCAGCCGCAGCAGGGTGGACTTGCCGCAGCCGCTGGGGCCGACGACGGCGACGAACTCACCGGGCCGCACCCGGAAGGAGACGTCGTCGAGGACGAGGGGGCCGTCGTCGGTGTAGCGGAAGGAGAGCTTCTTGGCCTCCATGCCACCGGTAAGGGTGCCGGGCTGGGAGCTGCCGCCGCGTACCTCCGGTGCCTCCTCCAGCACCGGCTTGATCTGCTCGAACATCGGCAGTGCGGCGGCGGCCGCGACGGCGGCGCCGGTGATCTGGGTGACCGAGGTCAGCAGCATGGTCACCGCGGTGTTGAAGGTGAGGAAGGAGCCGGCCGACATGCTGCCGCGGGCCGGACCGGCCAGCAACATGAACATGGTGAGCGAGCAGAGCGGCAGGTAGACCGCGTTGAGGACGGTGGTGAGGTTCTTGATCCGGCCGGCCTTCTGCTGCAGCTCGCGGGAGCGGGCGAACTCCCGGGCCCAGGCCGCGTAGGCGAAGCTCTCGGCGGCGGCGACCCGCAGCTTCGGCAGCCCGCGCAGGGTCTGGAACGCCTGGTTGTTGAGCTTGTTGGTGAGGGTGATCAGCCGGCGCTGCCAGCGCACCTCCCACAGGCCCAGGGCGAGGAAGACCACCCCGATGACGAGGAGCATCCCGACCGCGGCGAGCGCCAGCGGCACGCTGTAGACGAGCAGCAGGACCAGGTTCATCGCGCCGACGGTGGTCGACTGCACGGCGACCGGGCCGATCCCGGACAGCACCCGCCGGATGGTGCTGATGCCCATCGCGGCGCCGGCCAGCTCGCCGGTGGAGCGTTCGGTGAAGAACTTCGTCGGCAGCCGGAGCAGCCGGTCCCAGACCGCAGGCTGCAGCACGCTCTCGATCCGGCCCTCCATCCGCAGCACGGTGAGGTTCTGCAGCAGCATGAACGCGGCGGAGACCACGCTGGTGACGATGACGGCCAGCGACACCTGGACGATCAGGCTGCGCTCGGCGGCGGGTACGTAGACGCCCAGCACCTTGCCGGTGGCGAGCGGGACCAGCGCGCCGATCCCGACCGTCACCAGTCCGCTCAGCGCCAGATTGCGCAGGTCCGCCCGGCTGCCGCGGAGGCTGAAGAGCATCAGCCGCCACATCGTCATGGGCCGCTCCGGCAGCGGGCGGTAGAACATGACGGCCCGCGGCTCGAACTCGTCGGCGTTGTCCTTGCCGATCCGGATCCGCAGCCCGGAGGCCGGGTTGACCGCCTCGTAGCGCCCGCGGCGCCACAGCAGCGCGACCGGGGCACCGGACTTGGCGCGGTGCCCGACCAGGGGGCCGGCGTTCGTCGCCCACCAGGAGCCGGTCAACTTGACCGCGCGGGTGCGGATCCGCGAGCTGACCGCGATCTGCTCGACGGGGGTGAGGCGGTCGTTGACCGCGCCGCCCCTGGGCGGGTCGGTGAGGGTGATCCCGGCCGCCCCGGCGACCGCGCGGCAGACCGCGTAGGTGATGTCGGCGCCGGCCCGGTCGGCCCCCTCGCCGCCCCGGCCGGCGCGGTCCTGGCGGCCGATGGAGGCCAGCAGCGCCTGGTCGGCCCGTTCGCGGACGGCCTCGCCGGCCTTGATGCCGGCGGCCGTACGGTCCTCGTGGGCGCGCTCCAGCTGCTCGATCCAGCGGTCGACGGCGGACAGCAGCCGGTACTGCTGATTGACCATCCGCTGCCACAGGTCGGGGTCCACCAGCAGGTCGGCGGCGGCCTCCGCGCTGTAGGAGGCGCCGTACTGCACACTGCCGGGCGGCACCGGCATCCACAGGATGTCGTCGTCGGCGACCGCGTCATCGCCGGGCCGGCCGTCCAGCGGGGCCTCGAACAGCACGCCCAGGCCGCGGGCGGTGCCCAGCGCGAAGGCGTGCTCCAGGGGGGAGGGCGCCTCGCCCTGGCCGCCGTACGCGGGGTCGTGGCCGTGGTCGCCGACGAAGCCGTACGACCCGGTGTCGGTGAACCCGCCCTGGTCGCCGTAGTCGTACCGGGGCAGTTCGCGCAGCGGGATCCGATGCAGCCGGCAGTCCTGCGCGGGGCGGCCGAGCAGGGTGTGCTGGGGGCCCTGGACCGGGCCGAGCAGCAGGGTGCCGGCCTCGAGCCGGCCCAGGAAGTGCCAGTGGCCCTCGGCGGCGGCGTCGACCGCGAACAGGTCGAGCGCACCGCCGGTGACCAGCCACAGGACGTGCGGCCCTTCCAGGGGGACGCTGCGCAGCCCGGTGCAGTCGACGGGCGCGCCGAGGCCGCCCAGGGCGTGCGTGACCGCGTCGGTCTCGCCCGGTCCGGCGACCGCGGACGGGGGGATGGCTGACACCTCAGTGCTCCTTGACCAGCTCGGCGTAGGCGCCCCCGGCGGCGACCAGGTCCTCGTGCCGGCCTCGTTCGACGACCACGCCGTGGTCGAGGACCACGATCTCGTCGCTGTCGCGGACGGTGCTCAGCCGGTGGGCGATGACGACGCAGGCGCAGCCGCGGCGCCGCAGGTTGTCCATGATGGTCTGTTCTGTCTGGGCGTCCAGGGCGCTGGTGACCTCGTCGAGGACCAGGATGCTGGGGCGCCGGACCAGGGCGCGGGCGATCTCCAGCCGCTGCCGCTGGCCGCCGGAGAAGTTGCGGCCGTCCTGCTCGACCCGGCTGTAGATGCCGTCCGGGCGGCGGGCGATGACGTCGTCGTAGAGGGCGGCGTCCTTCAGGGCGGTGATCACCGCGTCGTCCGGCACCGAGGGGTCCCACAGCGCCACGTTGTCGCGGACGGTGCCCTCGAACAGGAAGATGTCCTGGTCGACGAAGGAGACCGAGGCGGCCAGCGCGCTGCGCGAGAGGTCCTCCAGGCGCTGTCCGTCGATGCGGATGGTGCCTTCCCAGGGGCTGTAGAGGCCGGAGATCAGCCGGGAGACGGTGGACTTGCCGCTGCCGGAGCCGCCGACCAGGGCGACCTGCCGGCCGGGGCCGACGGCCAGGGAGAAGCCGGTGAGCAGCGGCTTGTCCAGCGGGCTGTAGCCGAAGGTGATGTCCTCAAGCGTCACATGGCCGGTGAGCCGGCGGGTGTCGGCGTCCGAGCCGGGCCGGGCGTAGAGGGTGTCGGCGGGGAAGGACTCGACGTCCTTGAGCCGGGCCACGTCGGCGGCGAAGTCCTGGATCCGCCCGGCGACCCCGTTCAGCCGGGTGATCGGGGCGGTGAAGCGGGTCACCAGCGCCTGGAAGGCGACCAGCAGACCGATGGAGATATGGCCCTCGATCGCCCGCAGGCCGCCGATCCACAGGATCAGCGCGCTGTTGAGGGTGGCCAGGGTGGGTGCGACGACGGCCAGCCAGGAGCTGGGCACGCCGAGCCGCTGCTGGACCTCCAGGGTGGTGGCGTGCTGGCCGGCCCAGCGGCGGAAGTAACCGTTCTCCCCGCCGGTGGCCTTCATCGTCTCGATGAGCTGGAGGCCGGTGTAGGAGGTGTTGGTGAGCCGGGCGGTGTCGGCCCGGAGCTTGGCGGTGTGGGTGGCCCGCAGCCGGACCACGATCCGCATCGCCACGACGTTGAGCAGCGCGATGCCCACGCCGATGACGGTCAGTTGGGGGTCGTAGCTCCACAGCAGGACGGCGTAGAGGACGACGACGATGCCGTCCACACCGGCGGCGGCGAGGTCGCGGGCGAGGGTTTCGGCGACCGCGTCGTTGGACTGCAGCCGCTGGACCAGGTCGGCCGGGCTGCGTTGGGCGAAGAAGGTGACCGGGAGTCTGAGCAGGTGGCGCAGGAAGCGGGCGCTGGTCAGGGTCGAGGAGATGATCCGGCCGCGCAGCAGGTTCGCCTGCTGCAGCCAGGTCAGGACGGCGGTCAGCCCGACCAGCGCGGCCATCGACGCAAAGAGCGGCCCCAGCAGTGAGGTCTGGTTGCCGATCAGGAACATGTCGATGTACGTACGGCTGAGCGCGGGCACCGCGGCGCCGACGGCGACCAGCAGCAGGCTGGCGAGCAGGGCGGCCAGCAGGGTGCCGGTGGTGCCGCGCAGCCGGGCGGGGAGCGCGCCGAGGACGCCGGGCTTGCGGCCGCCCTTGCGGAAGGACTCGGACGGCTCGAAGACCAGGGCGACACCGGTGAAGCTGGTGTCGAAGTCCTCCATCGGCACGAACCGGCGGCCCTTGTCGGGGTCGTTGATGTGGACGCCCTTGCGGCCGAGCTTGCGGCCCGCGCCGTCGTAGACGACGTAGTGGTTGAACTCCCAGAAGAGGATGGCCGGGGCCTGCACCTCGGCGAGCGCGGCCGGCTCCATCTGCATGCCCTTGGCCGTGAGGCCGTAACTACGGGCGGCCTTGAGCAGGTTGCTGGCGCGCGAGCCGTCCCGGGAGACGCCGCAGGCGATCCGCAGCTCCTCCAGCGGCACATGGCGTCCGTAGTGGGCCAGCACCATGGCCAGGGAGGCGGCACCGCACTCCACGGCCTCCATCTGGAGCACGGTGGGGGTGCGGACGGTCCTGGTCTTCGCGGCCTTGGGGGCGGGCTCCTCCCGCCGGGTGCGGCGGCGGGCGCCGGGGGCGGGCTCGGGGCGGTGCCGGCCGCGGCCCGCCGGGGGCAGCGGTGCCTGCGGGGCCGCGGTGTCGTTCGGTGCGGTCACGGCAGCAGCCAATCGATCGGGTGCTGCGCGGCCAGGTGGACGGCGCCGCTGGCCAGCGTCATGGAGTCGAGGGTGAAGGGCGGGCCGTCGGAGGTCGACCAGGTGTAGCCGGACCTGCTGTGCGGGGCGGCGTCGAGCTGCACCAGGACCGCGACGGGCGGTCCGGCCTTCGAGAACTGCTCACCGAGCTGACTGCTGCCCAGGTAGGCGCCGATGCGCTGGCGGGTCTGGGCGGTCCGGCCGACGGCCCTGACCCGGCCGCGCAGTACGCCGTACTGTTGGCTCGGCACGGACTGGACGGTGAGGTCGACCGAGGCGCCGACGGGCACGGTGGCAGCGCGGTCGGCCGGTACGTAGAGGGTCGCCGTCAGGGGGTCGCCGGAGTGCGCGACGCGCTCGACGGAGGCGATGTCGGCGCCGGTCGTGACGACCGCGCCGATGGAGGCGACCATGCTGGTCAGTCGGCCGGCGGCGAGGCTGCGGACGACGACGGTGCCGCGGGGGGTACGGACCTTCAGTACCGGGGTGTTGGCGGCCACCGGCTTGCCCTCTGCGGCGAGGACCGCGGTGACCTGGCCGGCCACGGGGCTCTGCAGGATGTAGCTGCCCTGGCCGTGGGTGAGGATGCCGGACGCGGTGAGGGTGGAGGAGACGGTGCCGGTCACCGCCCAGAAGGCGGCGGCGATCACGACGAGGACCGTCACGGTCAGCACCAGCCAGCCCTGGGGGCGGGCGAGGCGCACCGGAAGGTCGATCTCCTCGGGCGACTGCAGCTTGGAAAGGGCCTGTTGGCGGAACTGCACGACACTCTTCCCTCAACTGCGATGGACTGTCCCACGGGTGGCGGCCGGGTGCCCCGGGGCCCGGACGTGGCCGGGCGGTTCCGGGGCACTCGGCCCGGCGTGTCGGCAAGGAGGGGTCGCCGACCTGCCGGTGTCACCGTTCAAAGCCGGCTGTGCCGCCGGGCGGCACAGGCGGGTCTCAGAGACCGGCGGCCAGGTTCGTCACGGCGCCGGTGTTCACGCCGGTGGTCTCGTTGACCAGGCCGGTCACGTTGTTGACGACGCCCGAAACCGGGGCGACGGAGTCAACGGTGCCGGTCACGGTGCCGAGCACGCCACCGACGAGGCCACCGGACACGTTGTCCAGGTCGGCGTCGGAGATTTCCTGGGTCTGAACCTGGGGGGTGGAGTTCATGATGTTTCCCTTCGGATGAATATCTCGAAAAAAGCTGCGCCCGAACCGTCCGGTGGGTGGCTCGGCCGCGGCAGCGGAAGTCGGGGCCCGAAATCGGGAACCGTTGGTGTGACTCCCGCAGTGCGAAGGATCAAAGCATGCAGGCGGGTTGTGCTGCTAATCGGATCGACCCCGAAACGGACGTGAACGCTCCACCGAATTACCTCTCGTGCACGCACATCCATGAATCGGTAGCAGCTTCTTCACAACTTCTTCGGTTTCCTTTCCATTGCGCGGCCCGCGCCTCGCTCGACGAACCAGACAATCCCGCACCAAACCGCTGAGGCGCAGGTCAGCAGGGGGATGGGGGTTCGGAGGCCATGCACCGACTGCGTAATCGGTGTGGAGGTTTCTTGAAGGCCGTCAATTTTTACGGCACTCGACCACCCGAACGAGACAACACCGGGAAACCCGCCCCCGCACCCCCTCGGGCGGATGTTGCGCGACCTTTACAGGCGGATTGACCGCGCCCGATTCGCCCGGAATTCCGAGTGCGGTATCGATCGCCTTGCACACCTTGCAGGGAATCGTCAGCACTCACTGTACCCCTTTCCGATGCAATCGGATCGAGCACCCCGAGAACGGACATAGCCGCATAACGACACGGCATCCGACTCGGCGGAAATGGGCGATTTACCGCCGGTATCACCCCGGTGGCAGCCACCCCCTCGGTACGGCACCGTGAGAGGGGGCCGAAGGCCGGGCCACGGAAGGAGCCGCCGGTGGAGCCCGTCGAGGCGCTGGAACGGATCGCCTTCCTGCTGGAGCGGCAGGGAGCGGTGACCTACCGCGTCCAGGCGTTCCGTACGGCCGCCGCGGCGGCCGGGGAGCTGTCCGCCGACGCACTGCGCCGCCGCGCCGAGAACGGCTCACTGGCCCGTCTGAAGGGCCTGGGGCCCAAGACCACCCGGGTGGTCGAAGAGGCGCTGGCGGGTGTGCGGCCGGTGTACCTCGCGCGGCTGGAGGACGAGGCGGGCGGGCCGCTGGTCGAGGGAGAGCGGGGGGCGCGGCTGCGGCAGGCGCTGCGCGGCGACTGCCATCTGCACTCCGACTGGTCCGACGGCGGCAGCCCGGTCGAGACGATGGCCGCGACCGCCCGCGACCTCGGCCACTCCTGGTGCGTGCTGACCGACCACTCGCCCCGGCTCACCGTCGCCCGTGGCCTGAGCGCCGAGCGGCTGCGGCAGCAGCTGGCGCTGGTCGCGGAGGTGAACGAAACGCTGGCGCCGTTCCGGCTGTTGACCGGGATCGAGTGCGACATCCTCGACGACGGCGGCCTCGACCAGGAGCCGGAGCTGCTGGACCAACTCGACGTGGTGGTGGCCTCGGTGCACTCCAAGCTGCGGATGGACCGGGCGCCGATGACCCGGCGGATGCTCGCCGCGGTGGGCAACCCGCTGGTGGACGTCCTCGGCCACTGCACCGGCCGGCTGCTCTCCGGCCGGCAGCGCCCGGAGTCCTCGTTCGACGCCGGAGAGGTGTTCGCGGCCTGCGCCGAGCACCGCACCGCGGTGGAGATCAACTGCCGCCCCGAGCGGCTGGACCCCCCGCGCCGGCTGCTGCGCGAGGCGGTGGACGCGGGGTGCCTCTTCGCCATCGACACCGACGCCCACGCACCGGGCCAGCTGGACTGGCAGATCTACGGCTGTGCCCGGGCCGAGGAGTGCGGCGTCCCGGCCGACCGGATCATCAACACCTTCACGGAGCGCCAGCTGACCACCTGGACCACGACCGGGCGTACCCCGGGCCGCTGAGCCGACGGCCGGTCAGGAGGCCGACGGGGCGGGCGCGGCGGCCGGGGAGGGGGCCGGCGGGGTGGCTGGGACGAACCGCAAGGTCGCGACGTAGGCCACCACCACCGCGACGATGACCAGCGGCATCACGGTCAGCCCGTTGTGCCCCATCAGCAATGTGGCCAGCAGCACCGCGGTCATCGGGAGCCGGAGCATCGCCACCCCCATCGCGCCGATGCCCATCGCGAACGCCGGCGTGGCCGACAGGCCGGGCAGGTGGGACATGAGCACCCCGCCCGCCGCGCCGATGAACAGCGCCGGGAAGATCGGACCGCCGCGGAAGGCGCTCAACGACACGCAGTACGCCAGCCCCTTGCACAGCACCAGCAGCACCAGCGCCCCCGCCGAGTACCCGGCACTGGCGGCGAAGAGCGACCCCAGCGCCGACTGCCCCGAGTAGAGCACCTCGGTCGCGGGCTTGCCGGTGGCGGCGGCGAACCCGACGGCCAGCGCCCCGACCACCAACCCCGTCGCCACCGTCATCGGCACCCGGTGGCGCGCCACATGCCCCTTCAGCAGCAGCGCGAGCCGCCGGACGCCGGTCGCGGCGCAGGCGGCGGCCAGGCCGATGACCAGCGCCCAGCAGAACTCCGCAACCGTCGGCCCGGCGGCCCGGGGAACGCCCTGGAGCGTGAGCGAGTACGTACCGAGCCCGGTCCAGTCGCCCAGCCCGGTGAAGACCAGCGCACCGATGCCGGACGCCAGCAGCCCGGGCAGCAGCACCATCCCCAGCATCGGGCCGGCCAGCCCTGCCACCTCCATCAGCAGGAACGCGCCCAGCAGCGGGGAGCCCAGCAGTGCGCTGATCGCCGCGAAACTGCCGGCGGCGCCCAGCGCGGCGACGGCCTGCTCCGGCAAGCCCCGGTTCAGCAGCCGTACGGCGCCCACGGACAGGCCGCCGCCGAGGGCGATCAGCGGGGCCTCCGGGCCGAGCACCGCACCGAGGCCGAGGGAGGCCAGCGCGGCGAGCACGATGCCGGGGAGGGCGGCCAGCGCCGGCGCGCCACCGACCGACAGCCCGTCGGCCGGCTCATGGCCGCCGTTGCCCGGCAGGTAGCGGATCGTCAGCCCGACCAGCAGTCCGGCCACCGCGAGCATCGGCAGCGGCCACCACCACGGGGTGCCGGCCAGGCCCAGCGCCCGCGGCGCAGCGTCGTACACCAGCGCTTCGAGTTCATGGACCAGCGCCAGGAAGCCGAACGCCACGGCGCAGATCGGGAACCCGAGCACCGCCGCGATCAGCAGCAGCTTCAGATAGCCGCGGGTGCGCACCATCGCGTAGGGGTCCGGTGAGCCGCCGGGGGGCGCCTCGCCGCCCGGGCGGCCGGGGCCACCAGGTCCGCCGGAGCCACCAGGTCCGCCGGGTCCGCCCGCCATGGCATCGCCTCCTCGCCGCCAGGAGGAGCCTGCCACGGGCGGCCCCGGACGGCCGGACAGGACGCGACGGGAACACCCGAACGCCGCCGTCTCACCCCTGGGACGCCGCCGCCTCCCCGAGGGCGGCGAGCACCGGGCGGAACAGCGGGTGTTCCTCGGCCCCGCGGCGTACCGCGGCGAACACCCGGCGGGTGGGAGCCGCCCCGTCGACCGGCCGGACCGCCACGCCCGTGAGGTCCATGTCGCGCAGCGCCGAGCGGGGGACCAGGGCGACGCCCGCCGCGGCCGAGGCGAGCGCGACCACCGCCCGGAAGTCGTCGGAGGAGTGCTCCAGGTGGGGCTGGAACCCGGCGTACTCGCAGGCCAGCACGACCACGTCATGGCAGGGGTTGCCCGGGTAGGGACCGATCCACGGGTCCTCGGCGAGGGCGGCGAGCGCGACCCGGTCGGCGCCGGCGAGGCGATGGCCAGGGGGCAGGACCGCGTCGAACGGCTCGGCGTAGAGCGCGACCCGGGTCAGCCGGGGGTCGTCGGCGCGGGGCGCGCCGCGGTACTCCACGGCCACCGCCACATCGACCTGCCGGTCCAGGACCATCCCCAGGCTGGCGTCGCCCTCCGCGTCCTGGACGCGGACCCGGATGCCCGGCGCGGAGCGGGCCAGGGCGGTCAGCGCGGGCGCGACGACCAGGCCGATGCCGGTGGCGAAGGACGCCACGGTGACCGTGCCGGCCTCGCCCGAGCCGTAGGCGGCGAGCTCGGACTCGGCGCGCTCCAGCTGGGCGAGGACGGCGTTGGCGTGGGTGAGCAGGATGTCGCCCGCGGCGGTCAGCCGGACGCCGCGGGCGCTGCGCTCCACCAGGCGGTGGCCGGTCTCCTGTTCCAGCGCGGCCAGCTGCTGGGAGACCGCCGAGGGGGTGAGGTAGAGCGCGGCGGCCGCGGCGGTCACGGTGCGGTGGTCGGCCACCGCACGCAGGATGTGCAGCCGTCGTGCTTCGATCATGCGGCCATTTTCGCAGGCCGGGCCGCCGTTCCGGGTCAGCCGCCGAGCGCGGCCCCGGCCTCGTCCCCGGCTTCGGCCTGCAGGGCGGTCCGCGCCGCCACGAAGGCGTCCACGGCGCGGTGCACGTCCGCGGTGGAGTGCGCGGCCGACAGCTGGACCCGGATCCGGGCCTGCCCCTGCGGGACGACGGGGTAGGAGAAGCCGATGACGTACACCCCGCGCTCCAGCAGCAGCTCGGCCATCCGGGCCGCCTCGGCCGCGTCGCCGATCATGACGGGGGCGATGGCGTGGTCGCCGGGCAGGACGTCGAAGCCCTCCTCGGTCATCCGGGTGCGGAACAGCGCGGTGTTGGCGTTCAGCTGTTCGCGCAGGTCGCCGGCCGACTCCAGCAGGTCGAGCACCTTCAGCGAGGCGGCGGCGATCACCGGGGCGAGCGAGTTGGAGAACAGGTACGGGCGCGAGCGCTGGCGCAGCAGGGCGACGATCTCCGCGCGGGCGGCGACATAGCCGCCGGAGGCGCCGCCGAGGGCCTTGCCGAGGGTGCCGGTGATGATGTCCACCCGGTCCATCACGCCGTGCAGCTCGGGGGTGCCGCGGCCGCCGGCGCCTACGAAGCCGACCGCGTGCGAGTCGTCGACCATCACCATGGCGCCGTAGCGGTCGGCCAGGTCGCAGATCTCGCGCAGCGGGGCCACATAGCCGTCCATCGAGAAGACGCCGTCGGTGACGATCAGCGTGCGGCCGGTGCCGCCCGCGGTCGCCTCCTTCAACTGGCGCTCCAGGTCGGCCAGGTCGCGGTTGGCGTAGCGGTAGCGGCGGGCCTTGCACAGCCGGATGCCGTCGATGATCGAGGCGTGGTTGAGGGCGTCGGAGATCACCGCGTCCTCGGGGCCGAGCAGGGTCTCGAAGACGCCGCCGTTGGCGTCGAAGCAGGAGGAGTACAGGATGGTGTCCTCCTGGCCGAGGAAGCCGGAGATCCGCTGCTCCAGCTCCTTGTGGACCTCCTGGGTGCCGCAGATGAAGCGGACCGAGGCCAGGCCGTAGCCCCAGCGGTCGAGCGCCTCGTGGGCGGCGGCGACGACCTCGGGGTGGTCGGCGAGGCCGAGGTAGTTGTTGGCGCAGAAGTTGAGGACCTCACCGGGGTTGCCCCCTGCGGTCACCGCCACCGTGGCGGACTGCGGGGTGCCGATGACCCGCTCGGGCTTGTGCAGGCCGGCGGCGCGGATCTCGTCGAGGGTGGTGCGCAGTTCGTCGCGTACGGAGTCGAACATCGGGGATTTCTCCAGGAGTCGGGGTGGGCGGGGAACCGGGTCAGACGGTCCAGTCGAGGATGATCTTGCCGCTGCGGCCGCTGGCGGCGTCGTCGAAGGCGGCGTCGAAGTCCTGGTACGGGTAGCGGCCGGTGATCACGGGGCCGAGGTCGAGGCCGCCTTCGAGCAGCACGGACATCGCGTACCAGGTCTCGAACATCTCCCGGCCGTAGATGCCCTTGATCGTGATCATGGAGGTGACGATCCGGGACCAGTCGACGGGGAAGTCCTGGGCGGGCAGGCCCAGGACGGCGATCCGGCCGCCGTGCGTCATATTGGCGATCATGTCCTGCATGGCCTCGGGCCGGCCGGACATCTCCAGTCCGATGTCGAAGCCCTCGCGCAGGCCCAGTTCGCGCTGGCCCTCGGCGATGGTCCGGTCGGCGACGTTCAGGGCGAGGCTGACACCGACCTTGCGGGCCAGGGCCAGGCGCGACTCACTGACGTCGGTGATCATGACATTGCGGGCGCCGGCGTGCCGGGCGACGGCCGCGGCCATGATGCCGATCGGGCCCGCGCCGGTGATCAGCACGTCCTCGCCGACCAGCGGGAACGACAGCGCGGTGTGCACGGCGTTGCCGAACGGGTCGAAGACCGCGGCGATGTCGAGGTCGACCGGGACGCGGTGCACCCACACATTGGTGGCGGGCAGCGCCACATACTCGGCGAAGGCGCCGTCCCGGCCGACGCCGAGGCCGACGGTGGCGCGGCACAGGTGACGGCGACCGGCCAGGCAGTTGCGGCACTTGCCGCAGACCAGGTGGCCCTCGCCGCTGACCAGATCGCCGGCCTTGATCTCGGTCACGTCGCGGCCGGTCTCCACCACCTCGCCGACGAATTCATGACCGAGGGTCAGCGGGGTGTGCACGGCCTGCTGGGCCCAGCCGTCCCAGGAGCGAATGTGCAGATCGGTGCCGCAGATGCCGGTACGCAGGACCTTGATCAGTACGTCGCCCGGGCCGACCGCCGGTTCCGGCACGTCCATGAGCCAGAGTCCCGGCTCCGCCTTCTGCTTGACCAGTGCCTTCACCGCGATGGCTCCCGTACGTGAAAAGAGACCTACCGGGGGCGCTTTCCGGCCACCCGATCTTCCTCAGGAAAATCTTCCCTACCCGGGCCCTCCGGTCCATCGAGGTTTTCTTAAGCACGGTCACAGCTGACCTTTATGCCCGTCTCGTGAGCCTCCCGGAGCGGCCCGGGAGTGTAGGGCGTCGCGAACGCGAACGACGGAATTCATCACACCTTGAGTGGCCGTGAGACCGGGGTGCACGGACCTACGTAGGACTGGATGCAACCTCACACGGGTACCGACGCGACGCACCGCGGCCTCCCGTGTGCATCGTTCCTGTGCGTCCCTGGAGGTCAGTCAAGTGAGCCACCGACACGTGAACAAGCGGACGGGCGTCATCGTCGGCGCGGCCGCGGCAGCCATCGCCGGCGCGGCGATCCTGCTCCCCAACGCCAATGCGAGCACGGACAAGCCCGCGGCCCTGCGGACGTTCAGCGCCCCGGCTGCCGCACAGGTGGCATCGGCCCTGAAGGCCGACCTCGGGGGCGACAAGACCGCCGGCTGGTACCTGGACGACGCGAACGGCCATCTGGTCATGAACGTGACGTCCGAGGACGACGCGGCGAGCGTCCGGGCGAAGGGCGCCGTGGCCAGGGTCGTGCACAACAGCATGACCGCGCTCAAGTCCGGTACCCAGTCGCTGCGGGAGACCGCCTCGGTGCCCGGCACGGCGTGGTCGATCGACCCGAAGACCAACAAGATCGTGGTGCTGGCCGACCGGACCGTCACCGGCGCGAAGATGGCCCAGCTCTCCAAGGCCACCGGCCGGATGGGTGACGGCATGGTCACCGTCAAGCGGTCGAGGGGCGAGTTCAAGCGCTTCCACGGTGACGAGGCGGGCGGAGCGGAGGGCGCGGACGGCGGGGCCGGTGCGGGTGGCGACGGCGGCGCGGGGGCCGGCGGTGACGGTGGCGCCGGGGGCGACGGAGGTGCCGGCGCGGGTAGTGACGGCGGCGCCGCGGCGGGCGGCGGCCAGGGTGGCGGCAACGGACAGGGCGGCGGACAGGGCGGCGGCAACGGACAGGGCGGTGGGCAAGGCGGCGGCAACGGACAGGGCGGTGGGCAAGGCGGCGGCGGTGGACAGGCGGCCGGGCCGGTCGGCGGCAGCGCCATCTTCGGCGGCAACGCCCGCTGTTCGCTCGGCTTCAACGTCACCGTCAAGGGAGCACCCGCGTTCCTGACGGCGGGGCACTGCGGCAACGACTCCAAGACCTGGTCCGCGGACCAGGGCGGCGGCCAGCCGCTGGGCACGGTGGCCGACTCCAAGTTCCCCAAGACCGACTTCGCGCTGGTCACCTACGACGACACCGCGGCGAAGCCGCAGAGCGCGGTCGACCTGGGCAACGGCAGCACCAAGGAGATCACCAAGGCCGCCGAGGCCGCGGTCGGCATGAAGGTGCAGCGGTCGGGTTCCACCACCGGGCTGCACGACGGGACCGTCACCGGCCTGGACGCCACGGTGAACTACGGCAACGGCGACATCGTCAACGGCCTCATACAGACCGACGTCTGCGCCGAGCCCGGTGACAGCGGCGGCGCGATGTTCTCCGGCGACTCGGCCGTCGGGCTGACCTCGGGCGGCAGCGGCGACTGCACCCAGGGCGGCGAGACCTTCTTCCAGCCGGTGACCGACGCGCTGAAGGCCACTGGTGCGGAGATCGGCGCCGGGGGCGGCGGCAACGGCGCGGGGGGCGGCGCTGCCGGGGGCGGCGACGCCGGTGCCCAGGGCGGCGGCTCGGGGGACGCGGGTGCCCAGGGCGGCGGAGCCGGCGACGCCGGTGCG
The DNA here is from genome assembly GCF_040641675.1 of Streptomyces sp. NPDC020742. Lineage (NCBI taxonomy): Bacteria > Bacillati > Actinomycetota > Actinomycetes > Kitasatosporales > Streptomycetaceae > Streptomyces > Streptomyces sp. NPDC020742. Next base: position 125,192 of record NZ_JBFAEA010000002.1, on the reverse strand, counting down.
GCGAACGCGGGCGCGGGGGACAACGCGGGGGCCGGGGACGCGGGTGCCGGTTCCCAGGACCCGGGCACGGGGGCCCAGGACCCCGGCACGGGCACCCAGGACCCGGGGACGGGTGCCCAGGATCCCGCCACTTCCGGCGGTGACCCGCTCAACTGACCCCGGCTGCACGGAGGTTGTGCCCACCGGCCCCGTCCGCTTCCCCTCGGGGAGGTGGACGGGGCCGTCCTCGTGCGTCCGGCGTGCGCCGACCGGCGGGGTCAGGGCGAAGTGACGGTGAACAGACCGCCCTCGGGGTCACGGATCACGGCCTGCCGGGCCGAGCCGTCGACGGTCGGTGTCACGGGGGTGACGGTGCCGCCCGCGGCCACCGCGGCCGCGGTCACCTGCTCGACGTCCTTGACCGGGAAGTGGACGTGCCAGCGGGGCCGGACCCTGGGGTCGGGTGCGGACTCCACTGCTCCCCCGCGCAGGGTGGCGACGGTGTGGGTGCCGTCGTCGACGATCACCTGGTCGTGCTCGTAGGTCACATCGCAGCCGCCGGGCTCCCCGGAGGCCCAGCCGAAGACCTCCGCGTAGAAGATGGCGGCCTCGAACGCGTCGCGGGTGCGCAGCTCCAGGCAGGCCGGGGCGTTGCCCTGCCCGACCGACCAGGCCATCGTCTGGCCCTCCCAGAAGCCGAAGGTGGCGCCGTCGCGGTCGGCGGCGAGGGCGGCGCGTCCGGGGCCGAGCTTGAGCGGGCCCACCGCCACGGTCGCCCCGCGCTCGCGGATCCGGTCCGCGGTGTCATCGGCGTTCTCCACCGCGAAGTACGAGGTCCAGGCCACCGCGACCTGGAAGTTCTGGGCGAGGGCACCGATGCCGGCCACCGGCTCCCCGTCGGCCACGGCCACCGAGAACTCCTCGCCGAGGCTGGCCGGCCGGAACCGCCAGCCCAGGACGGCGGAGTAGAACTCCTGCGACGTCTCAAGGTCGCGGGCCATCAGGCTGACCCAGCACGGAGCACCACGGACCGGAGTCGTGGGGCCATGGGCCGACATGACATCTGCCTCCTGTCGCTCACCCCTCCCGCTGCACACCCCTCCCACTGTGCCAGCGACACCACGGGGCCGCACCGCCGCGCCGGGTCCCCTGTGCCGGTAGCGCGGTTGTGCCGGCCCTGATCCGGCTCGATGCTGTACGTACGGAACCGGTCTGGGTTGATGCCATGAACGCATGGAACGCGGCGGAGCACGCCGACTTCCGCGGCCCCCTCGACGTCACCAGGGCGGCCACCGCGGTTCTGGACGCCCGGGACCGGGTCGTCGGGTGGAGCCCGGCGGCCCGGCGGCTGCTGGGGTACTCCGCCGGCGAGATCCTCGGCCGCCCCCTGGAGACGTTCCTGCCGGCCGCCGAGGCGGCCGGTGAGGTGTGGCCGGGCCGCCCGCCGGAGCCCTCGCTAAGCGGGATCGAGACCCGCACCGCCCGGCACCGCGACGGCCGGCTGCTGCCGGTGGCGCTCTCCACCTGCCTGCTCGGGTCCCCCGACGCCCGCGCCCCGGGCGAGCCGGCCCGGGTGCTGGTGGCCGCCGCGCTGGACGACCAGCAGCGGTGGGAGACCCAGCAGTCGATGCTGGGCGGGCTGGCCACCCAGTCACCGGTGGGGCTGGGCATCTACGACCAGGACCTCAGGCTGACCTGGGCGAACACCGCGTACATCCGGGAGATCGGACTGCCGCTGCGGGAGTTCCTGGGCACCAGGGCCGACGAGCTCTACCCGGAGGGCATGTTCGTCACCGAGGGCTATCCGCGCACCCTGGAGGCGGTGATGCGGCAGGTCCTGGACACCGGTCGGCCGGTCCTCGACCTGCACTTCGTCGGCCAGAAGCCCGCCGAGCCGGGACCCGACCACGTCTGGTCCTGTTCCTACTACCGCCTGCTGGACGCCCGTGGCCAGGTGCTCGGGGTGTGCGAGGACGCCTTCGACATCACCGACCGCTATCAGGCACAGCGCCGGCTGAACCTCCTGGTGGCGGCCGGCACCCGGATCGGCACCACGCTCGACATGACCGTCACCGCCCGGGAGATGACCGAGGTGGCGGTGCCGGACTTCGCCCCGCTGGTCACCGTCGACCTGGTGCAGTCGGTGCTGGAGGGCGCGGACCCGGAGCCGGGCAACGGCTCGCTGCCGCCGCTGGTGCGGGTCGCCGCGCGCTCGGTGGGCGGCCCGCCGGCCGCGGCCGGGCACGGCCCGTACCGCATCGAGTACCCGCCCGGCTCACTGCCGTACCGCAGCCTGTCGTCCGGGGGGCTGGTGCGGGCCGAGCACGGCATGGTCGTACCGCTGCGGGCCGGCGGTGCCGCAATGGGGCTGGTGACCTTCCGCCGCGAGGCGCCGACGGGCTTCGACCGGGGCGAGGTGGAGTTGGCCGACGAGCTGGTCACCCGTACCGCGGTGTGCCTGGACAACGCCCGCCGCTTCACCCGGGAGCACACCGCCGCCCTGACCCTGCAGCGCAACCTGCTCCCCCGGCACCTGCCCGGGCAGTCGGCGGTCGACCTGGCCTACCGGTACCTGCCCAGCGACGACCGGGCCGGGGTCGGCGGCGACTGGTTCGACGTCATCGGGCTCTCCGGCACCCGGGTCGGGCTGGTGGTGGGGGACGTGGTGGGTCACGGGCTACAGGCGGCGGCGACGATGGGGCGGCTGCGGACGACCGTACGCGCGCTGGCCCGGCTGGACCTCTCCCCCGACGAACTGCTGAGCCGGCTGGACGACCTGGTGGGGCAGACCGCGGAGGACGGCGCCGCGGAGGACGGCGGACCGGGCGGCCCGGACGATGCCGCCATCGGGGTGACCTGCCTGTACGCGGTCTACGACCCGGTGTCGCGGCGCTGCACCATGGCGCGGGCCGGGCATCTGCCGCCGGCCGTGGTCGACCCGGAGGGCAAGCTGTCCTTCCCGGACCTGCCGGCCGGCCCGCCGCTGGGGCTCGGGGGCCTGCCGTTCGAGTCGCTGGAGATCGAGCTACCGGTGGGCAGCCTGATCGCGCTGTTCACCGACGGCCTGGTGGCGTCCCCCGGCCGGGACGTGGACGAGGGGCTGGAGCTGCTGGGCCGGGTCCTGGCCGAGCACGACCGGCCACTGGAGGAGCTGTGCGACCGGGCCCTCACGGAGCTGCTGCCGGGCGGGCCGGGCGCCGATGACTCGGCGCTGCTGCTGGTGCGCACCCGTGAGCTGGACCTCGGGCAGGTGGCGGCCTGGGAGCTGCCCGCCGAGCCGGCGGCTGCCGGGCGGGCCCGGGAGCTGGCCACCGGGAAGCTGCACGAGTGGGGCCTGGCGGAGCTGTCGTTCGCCACCGAGCTGGTGGTGAGCGAGCTGGTGACCAATGCCGTACGGCACGCGTCGGGGCCGCTGCACCTGCGGCTGCTGCGCGACCGCACGCTGCTGACGGAGGTGTCGGACACCGGGCACACCTCGCCGCACCTGCGGCACGCCGCCACCGACGACGAGGGCGGCCGGGGGCTGTTCATCGTGGCGCAGCTGGTGCAGCGCTGGGGGACGCGCTATACGCCCCTCGGCAAGACGATCTGGACCGAGCAGGCGTTCCCGCCGGCGTATCAGCGGGCTCCGCGGCCGGTCGGCTGACCGGGTGCACGGGACCGGGCCGTGCGCACGTCGTGCGGGTGCCCGGTGCCGGTCCCATGATGGAACCAAGCGAGGTCCCGGCGACCCGGCGGGCGCGGACACGAGGAGGACCTGTGACGAGCAATGGCAAGGACCAACCGGCCGAGCACCGGCCGGCCGAGCTGTACACGGGTAGTGAGCGGCCCTACGACCCGGAGGACCTGGTCCGGGCGTCCGGACGCGAGCCCACCCCCCGGACCCTGGAGTGGGCCAGGCGGCTGATCGCCGAGGAGGGGCCGGGCGTCATCGAGCGGTACCTGCCGTGAGGTCCCCGAGCGCTTGAGCAGTGCTGCCGGCCGGGCCGCCTCAGGGCGGCCCGGCCGCCTCGGCGAGCAGGAAAGCCGTGTTGACCAGGGCGACATGGGTGAACGCCTGGGGGGTGTTGCCCAGTTGGCGCTGGTGCACGGGGTCCCACTCCTCCGAGAGCAGCCCCACGTCGTTGGCGGCGGACAGCACCCGGTCGAACAGTGCACGGGCGGCGTCCGTGCGGCCGGTCGCGGCCAGGGCGTCGGCGAGCCAGAACGAGCAGGCCAGGAAGGCGCCCTCGGTGCCGGGCAGTCCGTCGATGTCGGCCTCGTCGGCGTAGCGGCGGACGAATCCGCCGTGGTCGAGTTCGTCGCGCACCGCGTCCACGGTGCGGATCACCCGGGGGTCCTGGGGCGGGAGGAATCCGGTCTTGACGATGAACAGCGTGGCCGCGTCCAGTTCGCGGCTGCCGTAGTGCTGCACGAAGACGCCGCGGTCCGGGTCGTAGCCGTGTGCGCAGACGTCGGCGTGCACCTCGTCCCGCATCGCCTGCCAGCGCTCGACCGGCGCCGGCAGCCTGGTGGCCCGAGCCATCTTGACCGCGCGGTCGGCGGCGACCCAGGACATGACCTTGGAGTGCACCCAGTGCCGCCGCCCGCCCCGGCCCTCCCACAGTCCCTCGTCCGGGTCCCGCCAGTGCTTCTCCAGGAAGGTCATCAACGTCCGCAGCAGCACCCAGACATGACGCTCCATCGGGATGCCGGCGCGCAGGGCGAGGTAGAGGGTGTCGACGACCTCGCCGTAGATGTCGAGCTGGAGCTGGTCGACGGCGGCGTTGCCGAAGCGGACGGGGGCGGAGTTCTCATAGCCGGGGAGCCAGCTGGCGTCGACCTCGGGCAGCCGGCGCTCGCCGGCGACGCCGTACACGCTCTGCAGGTCCCGTGGGTCCCCGGCGATGGCGCGCAACAGCCACTGCCGCCAGGCCGCCGCCTCCTCCCGGAAGCCGCTGCGCAGCAGGGCGGACAGCGTCATGCTGGAGTCGCGCAGCCAGCAGAAGCGGTAGTCCCAGTTGCGCTCCCCGCCGATCCGCTCGGGCAGCGAGGCGCTGGCCGCGGCGACGATCCCGCCGGTGGGCAGGTAGGCGAGGGCCTTGAGGGTGATCAGCGAGCGCAGAACGGCGGCGCGCCAGTCTCCCTCGTAGCGGCACCCCGCGGTCCAGCGCTGCCAGGCCTCGGTGGTCTCGCACAGTGCGCGGTCGGCGTCGACGCGGTGGGTGTTGGGGAGGTGGGACGGCTGCCAGGTGAGGACGAACGGCACCCGCTCGCCGGCGTGCACGGTGAACTCCGAGTGGGTGCTGCCGTCCTGACCGTAGGTGTGCACTCCGGGGGCGAGGCGCAGCCAGGCGGAGTCGGGTCCGGCCACCGCGATGCGGTGGTGCTCGGTGCGCCGCACCCAGGGGGCGATCCGGCCGTAGTGGAAGCGGAGTCGCAGGTCGCCGCGCATCTCGACGCTGCCGCGGAGCCCTTCGACGAGCCGGAGCAGGCGCGGTGGGTGTGCGCCGCGCTGCGGCATGAAGTCGACGACCCGCACCGCGCCGTCCGGGGTCTCCCAGGTGGTCTCCAGGACGAGGGTGTTGTCGCGGTAGGCGCGGCCGGTGCACTCGCCGCCGGCGGCGGGGGCGAGCCGCCAGTGGCCCTGCCGTTCGTCGCCCAGCAGGGCGGCGAAGCAGCTTGGCGAGTCGAAGCGGGGCAGGCACATCCAGTCCACCGAGCCGTCCCTGCCCACGAGTGCGGCGGTCTGCAGGTCGCCCACCAGGGCGTAGTCCTCGATGCGTCCGGGCATAGTGGCTCCTCGGTCTTCCATTCTGCGAGGCGGCGGCGGTCGGCGCGACCTCCGCCCGGCGGCCGGTCCGCAGGGGCGGTCGCCGCCCGCCTCCCACTGGTCCGGTTGCATCGGATATGGGATAGTAGGAGGCTTTTTCTGGAGCGTGGTATCCCTGGTGAGGGGAGGGACGCTCTATGACACCTGAGCGGTGGGTGCCCGAGGGGACGGACCAGGAGACACCGAACGTTGCCCGGGTCTACGACTGCTACCTCGGTGGTTCACACAACTTCGCGGTGGACCGCGAGCTGGCGCACCAGGCCATCGACCTGTGGCCGGAGCTGCCGCTGATCATGCGCGCCAACCGCGCTTTCCTGCGCCGCGCGGTGCAGTATCTGGCCGGCGAGGGCATCACCCGCTTCCTGGACATCGGCTCGGGGATCCCGACCTTCGGCCCGGTGCACGAGGTGGCCCGGCTCATCCAGCCCGAGGCCCGGGTGGTCTATGTCGACATCGACCCGGTGGCGGTCCAGCACAGCCGGCTGATGGTGGTGGACGACCCGCGGTGCACCGTGGTCCAGGCGGACATGCGCGACACCGAAACCCTGCTGAAGCAGCCCGAGGTCGTGGAGTTGCTGGATCCGCGGGAGCCGGTGGCGGTGCTACTGGTGGCCGTACTGCACTTCGTCACGGACGAGGAGGATCCGGCGCGGGTGGTGCGGGTGCTGCGCGAGGCGATGTCGCCGGGCAGCGCACTGGTGCTCTCGCACGGGACGCCGGGCGGCCGACCCGAGCTGGCGCGCCAGCACCAGGCCCTGTACGCCCGCGCGTCGGCGCCGATGACCATGCGCTCACGGGACCGGATCGTCGCGCTGTTCGAGGGCTTCGACCTGATCGCGCCCGGCGTGGTCTACCTCCCGCAGTGGCGCCCGCAGCACCCGGAGTCGGTGGGGCCGCACCCCGAACTGATCGCCGGGCTCGCGGGAGTGGGGATCCGGCCGTGAACGATCCGGCCGGAGGGCGGGTGGACCCCGCCGCGGTCCACTTCCGGGATTCCTGGTCCCGGCTCCTTCGGGACGGCCACGGCGCGATGGTGACCCCGGGGATCCTGGGCCCGCTGGTCTACCGGACCGCCGAGTTGCTCGGCCGGGCCCACTCGGACGACCCGTTCGACGCCGCACTGGCCGAGCGCGCCGGGGAGCTGCTGGTCGACGCCCAGTTCACCGACCCCGAGGTGCTCGCCCGGGCCGTGGCGCTGCTCCAGCAATGGCCGCCGCCGGACGGCCGGGGGCCCGCGCTGACCGGCGCCTTCGCCGCGGGCTGGTCCTCGGCGCTGCGCGACCGGACGCTACGGGAGCAGGAGGCCATCCGGCGAGCGGTGGACCTGGCCCGCCGGGGCGCCGAGCGCGCGCTGTACGCCTCGGAGGCGCGGTTCCGGGCGATGTTCGAGCGGGCCGCCGTGGGCATCGGCTTCGCCGACCTGGAGGGGAACGTCCTGACGGTGAACAGTGCGCTGCAGGAGATGTTCGGCGCCGGCACAGAGGAGTTCCGGCATCTGAACGTGGCCTCGCTGGTGCACCCGGACGACTCCCCCGGGGTCTGGGAGGCGTACCACGAGCTGATCAAGGGCAAGCGGGAGCAGTTCCAGTGCGACAAGCCGTACTACCGGCAGGACGGGGAGGTGATCTGGACGCATCTGACCGTGTCGCTGATCCGCGACGAGGAGGGGACGCCCCGCTACCAGGTGGCGATGCTGGAGGACATCACCGACCAGCACCGGCTCCAGGAGCGGCTGCGCTACCAGGCCACCCATGATCCGCTGACCGGACTGTGGAACCGTACGGCGTTCTTCGAGCGGCTGGAGGCGCTCTTCGCGGACCCCGAGCCGGACGCCCGGTTCGGCCTGTGCTCGGTGGACCTGGACGGCTTCAAGAACATCAACGACAGCCTCGGCCATGCGACCGGCGATCAGCTGCTAGGGGCGGTGGCCGATCGGCTGCACTCCAGCCTGGCGCCGCTGGGCCACATGGTGGCGCGGCTGGGCGGTGATGAATTCATCGTACTGCTGGAGAACTGCCAGGGCAGGCAGGAGGGCATCTCAGCGGCGCAGACGGTGCTGGGGGCGCTGGCCCCGCCGTTCTTGATCGGCGGTCAGCAGCTGGCGGTGCGGGCCAGCGTCGGGGTGGTGGAGCAGCCGGTCTCCGCGACCACTCCGGGTGCCGCGATGCGCAGCGCCGATCTGACGCTGTACCGGGCGAAGAAGGAGGGCCGCGGCCGGTGGACGCTCTTCGACCCGCGGCGCAATGCGGCCACGGTCAGTCAGTACGCGATGTCGATGCGGATTCCGATGGCGCTGGACCGCGGGGAGTTCTTCCTGGAGTACCAGCCGCTGTGCACGCTGGACGACGGTGTGATGGTGGCGGTGGAGGCCCTGGTGCGCTGGCGGCACCCGGAGTTGGGGGTGCTGGGCCCGGAGGAGTTCATCGCCACGGCCGAGGACTGCGGGCTGATCATTCCGTTGGGCCGGTGGGTGCTGTGGCAGGCCTGTCACCAGGCGGCGCAGTGGACCTCGCGGTTCGGCGCGGCGGCGCCGCGGATGAACGTCAACCTGGCGGTGCGGCAGGTGCGGAACGCGGAACTGATCACCGACATCGACCGGATCCTGCAGGAGAGCGACCTGGAACCGGGGAAGCTGCAACTGGAGATCACCGAGAGCGCGATGCTCGGCCCGCGGGACCCGGCGCTCCAGGCGCTGCGCGAACTGGTGGGCATGGGCGTCTCGCTCACCGTGGACGACTTCGGCACCGGCTGGTCCAACCTCGCCTACCTGCGGACCCTTCCGGTCGCCGGGCTGAAGATCGCCGGGGCGTTCGTCTCGGACCTGCACTCGACCGGTGAGGATCCGCTGGGCTGGCGGATCATCGGCGGCATGGTGTCACTGGCGCACCAGCTGGGGCTGACGGTGACGGCCGAGGGCGTGGAGACCGCGGCGGACGCCGAACGGCTGCGGGAGATGGGCTGTGACTGCGCCCAGGGCTGGCACTACGGCCGTCCGGCGCGCCCCGGGGAGATCACCCGGCGGATCGTCGAGCGGACGGGCGGGACACGCAGCGACGGCGCCCACACCTCAGGACAGCAAAGCTTAAATAGAGATTAAATTGCAGTTTTATGGACAAATACCCTTGACCCCGCGATGACGACCTGCACATCATGAAGACCTGGCACCGCAGGCAACGCGGACACCGAGTCCCCGGCCTTGACGGACAGCACATTTGCCAGTTGTGGTGGTCGACGCTTCTCGCGTCCGAGAATGACCGACGCCTCGCGTCCGAGGCACAGCGGCCGGAGCTCCCACCAGGCGCTCACCCACAACCGCAGCCTCGTTGCTCGTTCTCCTTTGATGTGCGGGTGTACCGCGCCTCTCAACAGGCCCCGGCGGCCCGGCCGTCGGCGTTCGTACACCCCTTGCTCTCGCGGGTCCGCCCCCGTGGTCTCGCCCCACGGGCACCCGCCGCCTCCCGTTAGGCAGTCCTTCATGAGTACCACCTTGCCCTCGGACACCATCCAGCGCACCGTGGACGGCGGCCGGCCGCTGCGTCGTGCCAGCGACCGCTTCGCTGCCCCGCTTCCGATGCGGCGCTCCACCGACGTCCCACCGGTCCGACACTCCGTCAGTTTGGTCATCCCGGCGCACAACGAAGCGCGCAACGTCCCCTGGGTCTTCAACCAGATCCCGCCCACGATCGACGAAGTGCTCCTGGTCGACGGGGCCTCCGACGACGCCACCGTGCGGATGGCGGCGCACTGCCTGCCGTCGGTCCGTGTCGTCGAGCAGACCGGGGTCGGCAAGGGCGATGCGCTGCGCACCGGGTTCCAGGCCGCGACCTGCGAGTACATCGTCATGATGGACGCCGACGGCAGCATGTGGCCCGGTGAGATCCCGCACTACGTCCACTTCCTCGACAACGGCTTCGACTTCGTCAAGGGCTCGCGCTTCATCGCCGGCGGCGGTTCGCTCGACCTGACGCACCTGCGCTCCCTGGGCAACCTCGCACTGCTCGCCGTCGTCAACCGGATGTACGACGCGACGCTGACCGACCTGTGCTACGGCTTCTGCGCCTTCCGCCGCAGCTTCCTCGACGACCTCGACCCGCACGCCCCCGGCTTCGAGATCGAGGCGGAGCTGATAGCCCACGCACTGCGCCTGGGACTTCGGATCGCCGAGGTCCCGAGCCTGGAACTTCCCCGCCGCAGCGGGCGTTCGCATCTCCATGCGGTCTCCGACGGCCGTCGCGTGCTGCGCACCCTGATCGCCGAACGGCCCGGTGGCCGTCGCTCGGCAGCACTGGGTGTGGGGAAGCGATGAACGGCCTCGGCCGACGCCCCGCAGCGGCCTGCCCCGGTCTTGCCGCCCGCGATTCGCTCTACACCCCCGCCCACGTCGTCGAGCTGGACCTGGCGGTGCCCGGTGAGCTGCGCTCACCCGGCGGCGCGGCGGCCGGTGCGCCGGGCGGACGCGTGTTGGCGTTGGTGCGGCTGCACGGACACCCGCTCGGCATGGTCAGCGCCGACGGCGTCCTCGGGGACACCGCCGGCCTGTACCAGGCGTTGGCCGATGCCGCGCATCGCCAACTGGCCACCACAGACGCCCGGGAGGCGCCAGGGCCCGGTGCCGGACCTCCGGTCCGGGCCCCTGGGCCGGGCGCCCGGCCGACGGTCAGCGTCATCATCGCCACCCACAACCGGCCGGTGATGCTCCGTCAGTGCCTGGACTCCCTGCTGCGCAGTGGGCACTCCTCGTACGAGATCGTGGTGGTCGACAACGCACCGCGCGACGACGCCGCCGAGCGGCTGGTGCGCGCGCACTATCCGTCCCGGGTCAGATATGTGAGGGAATCCAAGGCGGGTCTGGCCCGGGCACACAACCGTGGGCTGATGGCGGCCCGAGGGCGGATCTGCGCCTTCACCGACGACGACACCCTGGCCGACCCCGGCTGGATCGCCGCGCTGGAGCGCGCCTTCGACGAGGGCGACGCCACCGGCGACCGGGCCGCGGTCGGCTGTGTCACCGGCCTGATCCTGCCCGCCGAGCTGGAGACCGCGGCACAGTCCGCGCTGGAGGGCCACGGCGGCTTCGCCAAGGGGTTCACCGCGCGCAGCTGGCCGTCGGACCAGGCGCCCGACGACCCGCTCTACCCGTTCACCGCGGGCCGGTTCGGCTCCGGCGCCAACATGGCCTTCCGTGCCGACATCCTGCGCGCGCTCGGCGGCTTCGACCCGGCGACCGGCACCGGCACCCCCGCGTACGGCGGCGACGACCTGCTGGCCTTCTTCCTCGTACTGACCGCCGGACACCGCCTCGTCTACCGGCCCGACGCCATCATCTGGCACCGCCACCACCGCGACCTCGCGGCCCTGCCGGCCCAGGCGTTCGGCTACGGCGCCGGCTTCGGCGCCTTCCTGGCCGCCGCCCTCCGGCACCGTCCCGGCGCCCTGCCCGCCCTGCTGCGCCGCCTCCCCGGCGGCATCCGCTACGCCGCCCGCAAGACCCGCGACCGCTCGGCCGCCTCCGGTCAGTGGCCGGCCCGGCTGGCACTGCGGGAGTTGCACGGCTTGCTCTACGGGCCGGTCGGCTATCTGCGCAGCGTGTACGACACCTACCGCCGCGCCGGAGCGTGACGCCATGACCTCGCACACCGCTCGCTGGAGCACCGCGGAACTGCCCGCCGCGCCCTACACGGCCGTGCTGCGCCGGCGGCTGAAGGCGCTGTTCTCCTACGAACCGCTGCTGCGCAACGGGCACCTATTGGTGGCCAGTTCACTGATGACGGCGGCCCTGGGCGCGTTCTACTGGGTGCTCGCCACGTCCTGGTACCGCCCGGAAACCGTCGGCCGCAGCTACGCGGTGATCTCCGCGGTGACCCTGCTCGCCGGGTTCGGGCAGCTCAACCTCGCCGATGTGCTGGTGCGGTTCGTGCCCTCGGCCGGCCAGCACACCCGGCGGCTGCTGCTGCGCAGTTACACCGCGGCCGGGCTGTGCGCCGGCGTCCTCGCCGGACTCTTCCTCCTCCTGGTGCCGCTGGTCGCCCCCGGGCTGGGCTTTCTGCGCGACTCCCTGGTCGCCCCGTTCTTCGTGGCCGGGACCATGGGCTATGCGCTGTTCATCGTGCAGGACGGGGCGCTGACGGGGGTCCGGCGCGCCAAGTGGGTGCTGGGCGAGAACGCGATCTTCGCGATCGTCAAGACGCTGGTGCTGGCGCTGGCCGCCACCTGGGCGCTGACCTCGGGGATCCTGCTGTCGTGGGCCGGTGCGCTGGCCGTCTCGCTCACCGTCGCCAACTACGTCCTGCTGCGGCGGGCGGTGCCCGCCCATGAACGGGCGCACCCCGAAGGGAAGATGCCGCCCCGGCTGCTGGGCTACGCCGCCACCGACTACGGCGGCGCCCTCTTCCGGCTGGCCGCCTACAACATCATCCCGCTGATCGTGCTGGACACCCTGGGCGGCGCCCAGAACGCCTACTTCTCGCTGTCGTGGGTCATCGCGTACACGCTCTACCTGGCGACGTACCAGATGGGCTGCTCCCTGCTGGTGGAGTCCGCCCACGACCCGGCGCGGGTCAGCGCACTGGGCCGGCGGGTGCTGCGGCACACCGGCCCGCCGCTGACCGCCGGCGTGGTCCTGCTGGTGGTCACCGCCCCTTGGCTGCTGTCGGTCTTCGGCCCCGAGTACGCCCGTGAAGCCACCGGGGTGCTGCGGCTGCTGGCCCTGTCGGCGCTGCCCAACCTGCTGCTCAACGTGGCCATCGACGTGGCCAGGGCACACCGCCGGCTGGCCTGGGCGGTGGCCCTCCAGGCGACGCTGTGCGCCCTGGTGCTCGGCCTGACCGTCTGGCTGATCCCCCGCTACGGGATCACCGGCGTCGGTGCCGCCTGGCTGCTGGCCGAATGCGCGCTCGCCCTCCCCCTGCTGATCGCGCTGCCGCGCTGGCTGCCCTCCCCCACAAGGAGCCCTCGATGAACGCCCTCGGATTTCGCGACAACGGCACCGGGATGCGACAGGCCGTCCGCTCCGCGCTGGTCTCCTGGCGCCGCGCCACGGCCGTCACCGAGGAAGCCCCCGCCTTTGGGGAGGACGCCGCGAGCGAGCACACCGTACCGAGCCTGGCCGTCGTCATCTGCGCCTACACCCTCGACCGCTGGGAGCAACTGCTGGACGCGGTCCGCTCGGTGCAGCGCCAGCACCACCCGGCCGACGAGATCCTCCTGGTCGTCGACCACTGCCCCGAACTGGCCCGGCGCGCCGCGGAGGCGCTGCCCGGCGTGCGGGTGCTGCCCAACGCCGAGGCGCAGGGGCTCTCCGGCGGCCGCAACACCGGTGTGTGCGCCGCGCACGGCGACGTGGTCGCCTTCCTCGACGACGACGCGGCCGCCGACCCGGACTGGACCGCGCGGCTGCTCGCCGCCTACCGGGACCCCCGGGTGCTCGGCGTCGGCGGGCTGGTGCGCCCCCTGTGGGAGACCGGCCGCCCCGGCTGGTTCCCGCCGGAGTTCGACTGGGTGGTCGGCTGCTCGTACCGCGGCCTGCCCCAACACGCCGCTCCGATACGGAACTTCATCGGCGCCAATATGTCCTTCCGACGCGCCGCGGTACTGGCCGCCGGCGGCTTCCGCACCGACCTGGGCCGGATCGGCACCCGCCCGCTGGGCTGTGAGGAGACCGAACTGTGCCTGCGGATCTCGGCGGCACACCCCGGTGCCACCCTGCGGTACGAGCCGTCCGCCGCGGTCCGCCACCATGTGCCGGCAGCCCGCACCACCCGGCGGTACTTCCGCGCCCGCTGCTACGCCGAAGGCCTCTCCAAGGCGGCCGTCACCCGGCACTCCGGCTCCGGTCCCGCGCTGGCCAGCGAACGCACCTATCTGCGGCACACCGTCCCGGCCGCGGTCGCCGAGGGGCTGCGCCCGGGCGGCGAGTCCCCGCCGAGCACGGTACCGGCGCTCGCCACGGGGGTGGCCGCCACCGCCCTGGGCTACGCCATCGGCCGGCTGCGCCGCACCGAGGCGCCCGCCGCCCGGCCCGCACCGCGCACCCGGGCCCGCGCCGCCGTCCATGCGCTGGCCGTCCTCGCGCTGCCGGTCGCGCTGGTGCTGTGGCTGGTGTCGCTGCGCGAGGTCGACCTCGGCGCGATGGGGGACCTGGGCCTGGTGCACGTCCTGCCGGTCACCTACTGGACCGGTCTGGTGCTGCTCGGCGTGGGCGTCTGTGCCGCGCTCAGCGACCGCCGTACCCGCGGCTTCCACTTCGCCGGATACGTCCTGGCACTGATCACCTTCCTGCACGCCACACCGCTCGCGCTCTACCCCGAACTGCGCTACTCCTGGGCCTGGAAGCACGTGGCGGTCACCGATGTGCTGTTGAGCAGCGGCACCCTGCCCACCAAGGCCGGCCTGCTGGCGGTGTACGCCCGGTGGCCCGGCTTCTTCTGGCTCAACGACCTGTTCGTCCAGCACACCGGCATGCACTCCCCCTCGGTCTACGCGAGTTGGTTCCCGCTGCTGATCAATGTGGCGCTGGTGGCGCCGCTGGTGGTGCTCTACCGCTCCTTCACCCGCAGCCGGCGGCTGGTCTGGGGCGCGGTGTTCCTGTTCTTCGCCTGCTCCTGGGTGGGCCAGGACTACTTCTCACCGCAGGCGTTCGCGTTCCTGCTGTACGTCTGCGTGATCGCGGCGGTGGTGCGCCGACTGCCCCGCAAGGGCGGGCCGAAGCCGGCCCGGCCCAGTCTGGGCTGGGCGGTGCTGGTGCTGCTGGCCATCGTCGTCATCGTCGTCTCGCATCCGCTGACCCCGATGCTGATGACCGGCTCGCTGCTCCTGCTGGCCCTGCCCCGCCGCAACCGGGCGGTCGTGGTGCCGGTCCTGCTGGCCGCGCTGACGCTGACCCTGGCCTGGGACCTGACCGCGGCCCGTCCCTATCTGGAGCAGAACCTGCACAGCATCCTGACCGGCCTGACCCAGCCCGAGTCCAACGCCGGCTCCGGAGTGCTGGGCCTGGCCGGTGCCACCACCGGCCAGATCGCGGTCGCCTGGGCCGACCGGATCCTGTCCGCGGTGGTCTTCCTCTTCGCGGCGCTGGCCGTGGTGCTACGGCCGACGGTGCGGCACTCCGCCGTCCCGCTGCTGGCCATCGCGCCGCTGCCGTGGGCGGTGGCCAACAGCTACGGCGGCGAGATGATCTTCCGGGTCTATCTGTTCGCGCTGCCCGCCACGGCCTTCGGCGCCGCCGCCCTGCTGCTGCCGCCGCTCCTGGCCACCGCGCACGGCAGCGGACTGCGCCGCCCGCTGCGGCGGCTGCGCGCCGCGGCGGTCCCGGTGGTCATCGTGACGCTGTTCGCCGCGCTCTCCCTGGCCTACTTCGGCAAGGAGAACGTCAACTACTTCACCCCGTCCGAGACCGTCGCCGCCAAGTGGCTCGCCCGGCACGCCCCGGAGGGCTCCCTGATCGTCGGCGCCACCGACTACTTCCCGTACGCCTACGCCGACTACCCGTACCACGACCGGCTGTGGCTGTCCGAGGCGGCGCCCGACGACCAGCGGCAGGTGAGCCGCGATCCGGTCTCCGAACTGCATGTGCTCACCGGCGCCGGACCACCCCGCCCGGTCTTCCTGATCCTCAACCGCGCCCAGGAGGCGCAGGTCACCGCGACCGGCGCGCTGCCGCCCGGCACCATCGCGCACATCAAGCGGGCCGTCGCGCACCGCAGCGACTTCCCCGTCGTCCACCGCACCGCCGATGCGGTCATCTACCGCATCCTGCCGGAGCGCACCCCGGGAAACCCCTGAGGGAAGCCCCGGCACCTCCACCGCAGGGGGTCCGAAAGGACCGATCATGAGCGTCGTTCCCGTCTTCCTCTACCACTCGGTGAACACCGACCCACCGCCGTGGATCGCCCCGTTCACGGTCACCCCGCGGGTCTTCGCCGAGCAGCTCGACCGCATCGCGGACGCCGGGCTCACCCTGGTGCCGCTGCGCCGGCTGGTCGCGGCGATCCGCGGCGGTCCGGAGCTGCCGGCCCGCAGCGCGGTGCTCACCTTCGACGACGGTTTCGCCGACTTCTACTGGACGGTGGCGCCCCTGCTCACCGAACGCGCCCTGCCGGCGACGCTCTACATCACCACGGGGGCCGTCCATCCACCCGGCGGCGGCCCCGACGGGAGCCTGCTGCCGCCCGCTGCCATGCTGAGTTGGCGTCAGATCGCCACCCTGGACGCGCTGGGCTTCGAGATCGGCGGGCACACCGTCACCCATCCGCAGCTGGACACCCTGCCCGCGCAACGCGTCTGGCACGAGATCGTCGACAGCAAGCGGCGGCTGGAGGACGCGCTGAGCCATCCGGTGTACTCCTTCGCCTATCCGCACGGCTACTCCAGCCCAGCGGTCCGCCGTACCGCGCGCGAGGCCGGCTGGACCTCCGCCTGCTCGGTCGGCAACGCGTTCGGCTCGGCCGACGGCGACCCGATGCGCATCGCCCGGCTGATGGTCCGGTCCGACACCGGTCCGGAGCTGTTCACCCAGTGGACCCGTGGTGCCGGCGCGCCCTCGGCCGCGCATTCCGATTCGCTGCGTACCCGGGGCTGGCGGTTCTACCGCAGGACCCGGGCGATGCTCGGCCACCCGGTCGGCGGACCGCCCGGCCCCGGCACCCTGCCGTGAGCCGGCCCGGCGGCCCGTGACCCCACCCGTCGGGTACGGGCGGCTCCCGCTCCGCCGGCCGGGTGGTCAGTGCTGCCACACCCGCACCCAGTCCACCGACATCCGCGCCTGGTCCACGCTGGACGGCGGCACCGTCGGATAGCCCACCGCGAGGGTGAACAGCAGCTCCATCGGGACGTGCGGGATCTTGGCCGGATCGGTCACCCGGAAGCGGATCTCCCCGTCGATGTACCAGGTGAGCGCGTCCGGTTCCCAGTTCAGCGCGAAGACGTGGTAGCCGGCCGGAAAGTCCACCGGGCCGAAGCTCCCGGCCGCAGTGCGCTCGGAGCCGTCCGGGCCCTTCCAGTGCACGGTCATATCGATGCTCTGGGTGCTGTCCAGCGCCTCGGCGATGTCCAGCTCCGGGGGCGTGTGCCGGGCGGCCGGCATCAGCCAGAAGGCGGGGAGCATACCGCTCTGCGGGGGGATCCGCATCGCGGCCTCGAAGTAGCCGTAGGTGAAGACGTGGCGCGGCCGGGCGGTCCAGTGGTCACGGCCGGTGGAGACCATCCCGGACGTCCATGGGTAGCGGCGTCCGTCGGTGCCCTCGGTGGCCCGGCGGCGGGCGGTCAGGGTGAGCCGGCCGTCGGCCACCGACACCTGCCCCGGCAGGTACCACTCCAGCTCGTCGTTGCCGCGGTTGGTGCAGCCGCCCCGGTTCCAGTCGTAACAGGTGGTCCAGCGGGCGGGGTTGAGCCGGGAGCCGCTGAAGTCGTCCGCGAAGACCTGCCGCCAGTGCCCCGGTACGGAGGGGCGCGGCGGCGGCGTCGGTCGCCCGTCCTGCGCGGCGCAGCCGGTGGCCACCGCGAGCACCAGAAATCCGCTTGCGGCGGCCCGCGCCAGTCGGCAAGATCCCATCGGCAGACTCCCGGGTGCGTACCGGAGCACTCCCGAAGAGCATCGCCCATCCCCGGACCGGCCGCTACTTCCGGCCGTTCGCCGCACCTCCCCCAAGGACCCCGCACACCATGACCACCGAACGCGTCCCGCCGCCCGTCCGCGCCGGCGAGCGGGAGACCCTACGGGCCTTCCTCGACTTCCACCGGGCCACCCTCGCGATGAAGACCGAGGGCCTCGGTGACGAGGAGCTGCGCCGCCGGTCCATGCCGCCGTCCACGCTCTCCCTGCTCGGCCTGGTCCGGCACATGGCGGAGGTCGAGCGGACGTGGTTCCGCCGGGTGATCAACGACGAGGACGTCCCGCTGCTCTGGTCGCCCGAGGGCGACTACCAGGCGGCCTACGACGCCGACGGCGCCACCGGCAGCGAGGCCTTCGCCGCCTGGCAGGAGGAGGTCGCCCACGCCCGGCGCATCGAGCGGGCCGCCCCCTCCCTCGACGTCACGGGCTACCAGCCCCGCTGGGACGAGCATGTCTCGCTCCGCCTGGTGATGCACCACCTGATCCACGAGTACGCCCGCCACAACGGCCACGCCGACCTCCTCCGGGAGGGCATCGACGGTTCGGTGGGGGCCTGAGGCGGACGGGAGCCACGGGCGGGAACCACGAGCGCAAGCCACGGGCGGGAGCGGCTCCGGGCCGCTGCCGTCGCCCGCCGCCCGCCGCTCCCGCCCGGGTCGGTGCGGTCAGTCCGTACTGTCAGTCTGTGCGGTCAGTCCGTGCTGTCCGTCCGGACGGTCAGTCCGTGTGGGGCACCGAGCAGCCGGCCGGGGTCTTCGCCGCCCGCTGGGAGTACTTCCACTCCGGGTCGAGCAGCTCGGACTTGAGCTGCTTCGCCGCGGCCGGGCTCTCGACGATGTAGCCGAAGTCCTGCAGCCAGGCCGGGTAGAGGTTCTTGGAGCCGATGTAGAACGCCGAGTCGTCCACCGACACCAGCTTGTGGTGCAGCGCGTACGGCTTGCCGTCGGCCCAGGTACCGCTCTCGGAGCTGCGGAACGGGGCGAGTTGCAGGTTGCCGCACAGCGCCCGGGACGCCTTCTCGTTGTCGCCGGTGAGGGCGACCAGGCGGCTGCGGAGGGTGTCGCTGATCTCGTCCAGGGACTTGATCTGGGAGTAACCCCCGCTGCCGACCGCACCGCGGTTGGCCGGGTCGCTGACGACGATGCGGACCTTCACCCCGGCGGCCAGCTTCGCCGCGAGCGTGTCGTAGGTCCGGATGTCGTAGCGCGGCAGCGGCGGGCAGGTGGCGTTGAGGTCCTGCTGGGAGATCTCGATGTGGCTCCGGGCGCTCCCGATGAGCGCACGCAGCGCGTTCTCCTCGGGGTTGACCGTGTCGTAGTCGCGGTCGCCGTTGGTGTTGTCGTGCAGCCCCACGGTGCACTTGGTGTCCGGGGCGCTGGGCAGGTTCGGCCGGTACGGCGAGGAGGGGTCGGACTCCCTGATGCCCACGCCGAGCCCGCCGACCGCGATGACCGGTACGTCACCGGTGGGTTCAGCGGGTCGGGCGCTCTGCTCCTTCTCCAGGTCCGGCATGCAGGAGGCGCCGTTCGACGTGGCGAGCCAGACCTTGGCCGGGTTGGCGGCGTTCTCGCAGGTCCAGTTCCACAGCGTGTCGAGGTAGTTCCCCGCGGACCGGGCGGCCGGCCCGGTGAGCGCCATGTCCACGTCCGACACCGGGTGGGTGGTGTCGAGGTAGTCGTCCTTCCAGCCGTTGATCCCGCCGGTGACGACCGTCTTTCCGTCGACCACCAGGAGCTTGGAGTGGTTCCAGGACAGCGACGTCTTGGACGTGGTCATCGACGCGACGTTCAGGGTGACCTTGTCGGCCGCCGGGCCGAGCTTGCCGAGCAGGTCGTCCCGGTAGCGGGAGGGCAGCACGTTCAGGTGGTAGATCGGGGCGGCGCCGACCAGGATCCGCACCCGGGGCGTGTGACCGGCCGCGACGGACGCCTTGAGGCCGGCGACGAGGGCGTCCTCGAACCCGCCGTTGGGGAACGGCGCCAGCGAGGAGACGTCCACGGTGTCCCGCGCGGCGGCGACGTTGCGGCTCATCTTGTCGAGCAGCCGCCGGGTCCCGGCGCGGTCCTTGCAGCCGGCGTCGCCCCAACAGCCGGGGGTCTGCAGCAGCCAGCCGGCCGGGTCGTCCGTCGGGGCGTCGAGCCGGTTGCCGTCGGTGCGCTGCCACACCGACCCTTCCAGGCCGGGCGAGGTCTCCCGCAACGACCGTTCGATGGCGTCCAGATGGGGTGTGGGGGGTGTGTCCGCCGCGTACGCCGAAGACGTCGGCAGGGCCGCGCACACGGTGGTCAGCGCGACGGACGCCGGTATCAGGCGGCGGAGCCGGTGAGGTGCCAAGAGCTTTCCTTCTGAGGGTGACGACGCGAGCCGGGCGGCGACGGCCGGCCCGGCTCCGGTTGCCACCAGAAGGTACCGCCGGCCCGCACCCTTCCCCGCCCGGAAGACGATCTTCACTATGAGTTCTGCCTCACACCGCGAACGGGACTGCGCGCAGGGCCCGTTGGCGGCCGGCACGGCCCCTGTCGGACAGCGCGCAGGGGTGCGGTCGAGGGACGGGGCACGCCACGCAGGGACGCGGTCGGGGAAAGGGACATGCCGTTGGGGAAAGGGACACGCCACCGCACAGCTGGTCCTTTCGGGTGACCTCGCGGTCAGAATGTTGCCTTGCGCCTCACCGGAATGGGTTACTGAGTCCGTCCGATTCCGGTGGGCCGCCCATCCTTTCCGGGGGAGCTGACGGCGTCCTGCCAGTTTCGGAGCATCGTGGTGACGCGGCGCCCGAGCCCGCTCCTCCGTTGAGGCATGCAGGTAACGGCCGTGTCGGCGCCCCTACGCGCGCAGAACGGTGCGGCCAGGCCCGAGAGCTGGTCTGGAGCCGTCATGGATGCTGTCCGTCCGGTCCGCCCCGTGTACCTCACCGGCCTGCGCCGCGCCGCGGTAGCGAGACGGCACCCGCTCCCCGCGTGGCCCTTCGCACCTCCCCCGGTGCGGCCCGCCGCAGGTGCCCTCGGTGCGGTCAACTCCGGGACGACGCACGCGAGGACGGTCTCATGCTGACACCGGAACGCCCCAGCGGGCCCTTTCTGCTCACCGACCGCGACGGGAACTGCTTCGCCGTCATCGACCCGGCGTCCCGCAAGATCGTCCGCACCCTCACCGCTCCGGTCCCGCTCGTGGCGCGGGGAGCCGCCGACGGCCTGGTGGTCTGCACCGCGGCGGACGGCCCCGACCTGCCGAGGGCGCTCGACAGCGGCACGCTGCTGGATGCCCTGCCCGGCCTGCTGCACCGGCCGTCCCTCACCTCCGGGCTGCGGCTGACCGACCCGGCCGGCCTCACCGACGGGCCCACGCTGCTGGGCCTGTCGGGGGTCTTCCCCGACCAGGGCTCGTATAGCGGCGGCACCCTGGTGACCATCATCGGCCGCAACTTCAGCGGCGCCACCGCCGTGCGCTTCGGGTCCCGGCCGGCGGCGAGCTTCTCCGTCCTCGACGACCGGACCATCATCGCGGTGACCCCCTCGGGCACCGGCGCGGTCCCGGTCACCGTCACCACCCCCGGCGGCACCGCCCGCATCGGCTCCTTCTACTACCTGTACTGGCCCAGCCTGTCGCGGCTCATCCCGTCCGCCGGCCCGGTCGGCGGAGGCAATGTCGTCGAACTCGTCGGCGCCAACCTGAGCACCGCGCTGCTGGTGCACTTCGGCAACGCCGTCGCCTTCCCCACCGCGGTCTCCGACCGGCAGCTGCTGGTGACCGCTCCGCCCGTCACGGGACCCGGTACCGTCCCGGTCTACGTCACCACCCTCGGCGGGGTGAGCAACCAGCTGCTCTACACCTATGCCGCGGCGCCGTCGGTGACCGGGGTGAGCCCGGCCACCGGTCCGATCGCGGGCGGCACCACCCTGGTGGTGAGCGGCACCGGCCTCAGCCGGGTCACCGCCGTCACCGTCGGCGGTCTGCCCGCGGTGTCCTTCCGGGCGTACTCCGACACCCTGCTGCTGGTGGTGACGCCTCCTGGGACGCCGGGTCCGGCCGACCTGGTCATCACCACCCCGGGCGGCAGTGTGACCGTGACCGGCGGCTTCGGCTACCAGGCGGCTACACAGACGGCCGTCAGCTCCGCGCCGGACCCCTCCGCGGTCGGTGAAGCGGTGGCCTTCACGGCCGTGGTGACGGGGGTTCCGCCGACGACCGGCACCCCGTCCGGCACCGTCACCTTCGACTTCGGTGACGGCTCGGCCCCGGTGCCGGCGGCCCTCACGAACGGCACGGCGACGGTCAGCCACGTCTACACCGCTCCGTCGGATACCCCCTACGAGGTCACCGTCACCTATGCCGGCGACACCTTCTTCACCCCGTCCAGCGGAACGGACACCCAGACCGTCGAGGCCGCCTCGACCACCACCACCGTGCAGTCCTCCCCCGATCCGTCGCTGGCCGGGCAGGCCGTCACCCTCGTCGCGCGGGTCGCCCCCGTGCCACCGGGCGACGGGGCGCCGACCGGCACGGTGACCTTCGACTTCGGCGACGGCACCGCCACCGTCACCGCCCCGTTGACGGGTGGTGCCGCAACGGTGGGCCACGCCTACACCGACGCCGCCGAGGACCCCTACCCGATCACCGCCGCCTACAGCGGTGACGGCAACTTCACCGCCTCGACGGGCACCGACACCCAGACCGTCCAACAGGCCACCTCCGCCACCGATGTGGGCCTGGCGCCGAACCCCTCCGTGGCCGGCGAGCCGGTGACCGTCACCGCGACGGTCACCGCCATCCTGCCCGGCGCGGGCACCCCCACCGGCACCGTCACCTTCGACTTCGGCGACGGCACCCCCACCGTGACCGCCCCGCTGGTGGGCGGGGTGGCGGCCGTGGACCACGCCTACGCCGACACCGCCGAAACCCCGTACACCGTCACCGCCACCTACAACGGTGACGGGAACATCACCTCCTCGACGGGGACGGCCACGCTGACGGTCGGTCAGGCCTCGTCCACGACGGCCGTCACCTCGGCGCCCGTCCCCTCGGCGGTGGGCGAGCCGGTGACCTTCAGCGCGACGGTCACCGCCGTCCCGCCCGCAGCCGGCACCCCCTCCGGCACCGTCACCTTCGACTTCGGCGACGGCACGGCGCCGGTCACCATCCCCCTCACCGGCGGAGCGGCCGCCACCTCGCACACCTACACCGGCGCGGCGCAGAGCCCGTACACGGTCACCGTCACCTACAGCGGCGACGCCGACATCATCCCGTCCGTTGGGACCACCACCCAGACCGTGCAGCCGGCCGGCACCACCACCGCCCTGGTCTCCGCGCCCGACCCCGCCACGGTGGGCGAGCCGGTGACCTTCGACGCGACGGTCACCGCCATCCCGCCCGGCGCGGGCGCCCCCACCGGCACCGTCACCTTCGACTTCGGCGACGGCACCCCCGCCATCACCGCGCCCCTCACCGACGGCACCGCCGAGACCACCCACGTCTACACCGACGCGGCCGAAACCCCCTACGCGGTCACCGCCACCTACAACGGCGACGCCGACTTCACCGCGTCCGCCGACACCGGGGCCCAGACCGTCCAGCCGGCCGACACCAGCACCGACCTGACCTCCACGCCCGACCCCGCCACGGTGGGGCAGTCGACGACCTTCGTCGCGAGGATCTCCCCGGAGGCGCCGGCCGACGGCTCCCCGACCGGTACCGTGACCTTCGAGTTCAGCGATGACAGCCCGCCCGTCACGGTACCGGTCCAGGGCGGCACGGCGGTCGTCAGTCACACCAATCCGGACGTGTCCAACAGCCCGTACACGGTCGCCGCGACGTACAGCGGCGACGACAACTTCAACCCCTCGGCCGGGGCGGACAGTCAGGTGGTCACCAAGGCCGTCTCGATGACAACGGTGAGCACCACGCCGTCCCCCTCGGTGACCGGACAGTCGGTCACCTTCAGCGCCAGCGTGGACGGCGTCCCGTCGTCCTCGGTCACTCCGACCGGCACCGTCACCTTCGACTTCGGCGACGGCACGGCGCCGGTCAGCGTCCCCCTCACCGACGGCGCCGCGGGCACCAGCCACGCCTACACCAACGCCGCACAGAGCCCGTACGCGGTCACCGTCACCTACAGCGGGGACACCAACTTCACCGATTCCAGCGGTAGTTCACTGCACAGTGTGGAGCAGGCGGCAACCGTCACCACGGTCAGCGCGGCGCCCGACCCCTCGGTGACCGGCGAGGCGGTGACGGTCACCGTGACACCGGTGGCCCCCGGGGCCGGCATCCCGACGGGCGAGGCGACCTTCGACTTCGGCGACGGCAGCCCGGTCCTGACCGCCCGGCTCGTCGGCGGCTCGGCCACCGTCACCCACGCCTACACCAGCGCCTCCGGCAGCCCCTACACCATCACCGCCCACTACAGCGGGGACGGCGACTTCGCCCCGTCCGACGACACCATCGTGCACACCGTCGCACCGGCCGCGACCACCACCACGGTGACCTCGTCGGCCGGGCCCTCGGCGGTGGGCCAGACCGTGACGCTGATCGCGCGGGTGACGCCCGTTCCGCCGGGTGCCGGCGCCCCGACGGGGACGGTCACCTTCGACTTCGGCGACGGCTCCCCGACCGTCACCGCACCGGTCTCCGCCAACCTGGCGACCGTCACCCACGCCTGGACCAGCACTGCGGGCAGCCCGTACACCGTCACCGCGACCTATGCCGGGGACGGGGACTTCGCGGCGTCCGTCGGAACGACCGTACAGACCGTGGCGGTGAGCGTGTCCACCACCGCGACGACGGTGAGCTCCACGCCCGACCCGTCCGTCGTCGGCGGGGCGGTGACCTTCACCGCGACGGTCGCGGCCGTCCCGCCCGCCTCGGGCACCCCGACCGGCACCCTCACCTTCGAGTTCGGCGACGGCTCCCCGACGGTCACGGTGCCGCTGACCGGCGGCGCGGCGACGGCCTCCCACACCTACAGCGCCGCCGGTGGCTACTCGGTGACCGCGGTCTACAGCGGCGACGGGGACTTCGCGGGGTCGTCCGGGCTGGACACCCAGACGGTCGGCCAGGCCGGTTCGACGACGACGGTGGTCTCCGCACCGGACCCCTCGGAGACCGGCGAACCGGTCACCTTCACGACGACCGTGGCGTCCACCGCGGCCGGTGCCGGCACCCCCACCGGGTACGTCACCCTGGACTTCGGCGACGGCTCGGCGAGCGTGCTGGCCCCTGTCACCGCCGGGACCGCGATCGCCGTCCATGCGTACACCGGCACCGCCGGCAGCCCCTACACCGTCACCGCCACCTACAGCGGGGACGCGAACGTCACCGGTTCCTCGGACACCGACACCCAGGCGGTGAACCCGGCGGCGACCACCACCACCGTGGTCGCCTCGCCGCAGCCGTCCTCGGTCGGCCAGCCGGTGACGATCACCGCGGCGATCGCGACGGTGACCACGACGACGGGCGAGCCGACCGGCACGGTCACCTTCGACTTCGGAGACGGCACCCCCACCGTCACCACCGACGCGGTGGCGGGGCTGGCGACCGTGGTGCACGCGTACACCACCACCAGCGGCAGCCCCTACACCGTCACGATCTCCTACAACGGCGACGCCGACTACAGCGCCTCGACGAACACCACGTCCCAGACCGTGGTCCCGACCGCGACCGCCCTCACGGTGACGGCCGGTCAGGGCCCGTCGGTGGTGGGCGAGCCGGTGACCGTGTCGGTGACGGCCGCGGCGGTGCCGCCAGGAGCGGGGGTGCCGACCGGCACGGTCACCGTCGACTTCGGCGACGGCACGGCCCCGGCCACCGTGCCGCTGGCCGGCGGCGCCGCGCTGCTCACCCACGCCTACACCACCAGCCTCGGCAGCCCGTACGCGATCAGCGCCGTCTACAACGGCAGCGGCGACTTCACCACCGCGGTGGCCACCACCGCCCAGACGGTGCTGCCGGCCGCGACCACGACCTCGGTGGCCGACGTTCCGGAACCGTCCGTCGCCGGCCAGCCGGTCGCCTTCACCGCGACCGTGACGCCGGTGGAGCCGGGCGCCGGGTTGCCCACGGGCACCATGACGTTCGACTTCGGTGACGGCACCGACCCGGTCGTCGCGGCCGTGGTGGCCGGGGTGGCCACCGCCGGGCACGCCTTCGCCGGCACCGCAGGCAGCCCCTACACCCTCACCGCGTCGTACGGCGGGGACGCCGACTTCACCGCCTCCACCGGCACCGCCGACCACTCCGTGGCCCGGGCGACGTCCGGTGTGGTGCTCACGGTGTCGCCCGATGCCTCGGTGTCGGGCCAGCCGGTGACCGTGACCGCGACGGTCACCGCGACCGCACCGGGCGCCGGCACCCCGACCGGCACCGTCACCGTGGACTTCGGCGACGGTACGGCACCGGTCGCGGTGCCGCTCGTCGGCGGTGCGGCGACCGTCACCCACGCCTGGGCCGGCACCGCCGGCAGCCCGTACCTGGTCACCGCGACCTACGGCGGGGACGCCGACTTCGCCCCCACCACGGCCACCGACGCGCACACCGTCACCGCGTCCGCGAGCACCACCTCCGTCACCTCCACCCCGGACCCCGCGGTGCCCGGCCAGCCCGTCACGCTCAGCGCGACGGTCGCCGCGGTCACCCCCGGGAGCGGAATCCCGACCGGCACCGTCACCTTCGACTTCGGCGACGGCACCCCCTCGGTCACCGCCCCCTTGACGGACGGCACCGCCACCACCACCCACGCCTGGACCGGCACCGCCGGCAGCCCCTACACCTTCACCGCCACGTACCACGGCGACACCGACTTCACCCCCTCCAGCAGCGCCACCACCCAGACCGTCGGCCCGGGCGCGAGCACCACCACCATTAGCGACCTGCCGGAGCCGTCGGTGACGGGCCAGCAGGTGACGCTCTTCGCACGGGTGGCGCCGGGCGCTCCGGCGGACGGCACCCCGACCGGGACGGTGACCTTCGACTTCGGCGACGGCACCGCACCGGTCGTCGCGACCGTGACCCAGGGCCTGGCGACGGCCGTGCACGCCTTCACGGGGGCGGCCGGCCCGTACACGGTCAC
The DNA here is from genome assembly GCF_040641675.1 of Streptomyces sp. NPDC020742. NCBI lineage: Bacteria > Bacillati > Actinomycetota > Actinomycetes > Kitasatosporales > Streptomycetaceae > Streptomyces > Streptomyces sp. NPDC020742. The sequence goes on along the minus strand of NZ_JBFAEA010000002.1, from coordinate 98,729 downwards.
CGCCGGCTACAGCGGCGACGACGACTTCATCGCCTCCGTGGGGTCCGAAACCCACACCGTGCAGCCGGCGTTGACGACGACGGTGGTCGGCTCCTCACCCGACCCGTCGGTGACCGGGCAGCCGGTGACCGTGACCGCCACGGTCGCGGCGGCGGCACCGGGCGCCGGGACGCCGACCGGCACCGTGACCTTCGACTTCGGCGACGGCTGCGCACCGGTGGCGGCGCCCCTGACGGACGGCACCGCCACCGCCCCCCACACCTGGACCACCACCGCCGGCAGCCCCTATACCCTCACTGCCACCTACTGCGGGGATGCGGGGTTCGCCTCCTCCACGGGGACCGACGCCCAGACCGTCACCGCCGCGGCGACCACGACCGTCCTCGCCTCCTCCCCCGATCCCTCGGTGCCGGGCCAGTCCGTCGGTCTCACCGCCACCGTGGCGCCCATCGCCCCGGGGGCGGGCACCCCCACCGGCACCGTCACCTTCGACTTCGGCGACGGCACCGCCTCGGTCACCGTGCCGCTGACCAACGGCACCGCGGCCACCGGCCACACCTGGACCACGACGGGCGGCAGCCCCTCCACGCTCACCGCCTCCTACCACGGCGACGGCGACTTCGGCCCGTCCACCGGCACCGACACCCAGACCGTGGGCCCGGTCACCGCCGCGATGGCGCTGTTCTCCTCCCCGGAGCCGTCCGCCACCGGGCAGAACGTCACCTTCACCGCGCGGATCTCCGCGGTTCCTCCGGGCGCGGGCACCCCCACCGGGACGGTCACCTTCGACTTCGGCGACGGCACCGCGCCGGTCACCGCACCGGTCCTGGGCGGGGTCGCGACGGTCGACCACACCTATGCGACCACGGCGGGCAGCCCGTACCCGGTCACCGCGACCTACAGCGGGGACGCCGACTTCACCACCGCCACCGCCACCACCCCGCACACCGTGACGGCCAGCGTCGCCACCACGTCGACGACGGTGGTCTCCTCGCCCGACCCCACGGTGACCGGCCAGCCGGTGACCTTCACCGCGACCGTGGCCCCCACGCCGCCCGGCCCCGGGGTGCCCACCGGCACCGTGACCTTCGACTTCGGGGACGGTACGGCGGCCATCACGGCGCCGCTCGCCGGCGGTGTGGTGACCGTCGCGCACACCTACACCCGCGCGACTGGCAGCCCCTACACCGTCACCGCCCACTACAGCGGGGACGCCAACTTCAGCTCCTCCTCGGGCACCGACACCCACACCGTCCTGCCGGCGGCGACCGTCACCACGCTGGTCACCACCCCGGACCCGTCGGTGGCCGGCCAGCCGGTGACGCTCACCGCGACGGTGGCACCGGTCGGTCCGGGGGCCGGGGTGCCGACCGGCACCGTCACCTTCGACTTCGGCGACGGGACGGGACCCACCACGGCCCCCCTCTCCGGCGGGGTCGCCCGGGTCACCCACGCGTACACCAACGCGGGCGGGCCGTACACCGCGACCGCGGGCTACGACGGGGACGCCAGCTTCACCGCATCGAGCGGCACCGACACCCAGTCCGTCGGCAAGGCCGCCACCACCACCGCCGTGGTCTCCTCCCCCGACCCCACGGTGGTCGGCCAACCCACCACCGTCACCGCCACGGTCGCCGCCCAGGCTCCCGGGGCGGGCACCCCCACCGGCACCGTCACCTTCGACTTCGGTGACGGCAGTGCCACGGTGACCGCGCCGCTCAGCAACGGCCTTGCCACCACCAGCCACACCTACACCAGCGCCTCGGGCAGTCCGTACGCCCTCACCGGCACCTACAACGGAGACACCAACTACACGACGTCGAACGGCACCGACAGCCAGGGCGTCAGCAAGGCCGCGACCACCACCGCCGTGGTCTCCTCCCCCGACCCCACGGTGGCCGGCCAACCCACCACCCTCACCGCCACGGTCGCCGCCGTCGCGCCTGGCGCGGGCACCCCCACCGGCACCGTCACCTTCGACTTCGGCGACGGGACGGCCCCCGCCACGGCCACCCTCGCCGGCGGCACCGCCACCGTCACCCACACCTACACCGGGGCCTCCGGCAGCCCGTACACCCTCACCGCGGCCTACGGCGGAGACACCAACTACACGACGTCCCACGGCACTGACACCCAGACCGTCGGCAAGGCTGCCACCACGACCACCCTGGTCTCCGCCCCCGACGCCGGCCTGGTAGGCCAGCCCATCACCCTCACCGCCACCGTGGCACCGGTCTCCCCCGGAGCCGGCACCCCCAGCGGCACCGTCACCTTCACCTTCGGCGACGGCACCGGCTCGGCCACGGCCCCCCTGTCCGGCGGCGTCGCCACCGTCACCCACACCTGGGCGACCCGGTCCGGGAGCCCGTTCGCCCTGACGGCCACCTACAGCGGGGACACCGACTTCACCGCCTCCAGCGGCACCGACACGCAGACCATCAACAAGGCCGCCACCACGACCACGGTGACCTCCGTCCCCGACCCCTCCGCCACCGGCCAGAGCGTCACCTTCACGGTCACGGTCGCCGCCCAGGCACCCGGCACGGGCACCCCCACCGGCACCGTGGCCCTCAACTTCGGCGACGGGACGGGACCCGCCACGGCCACCCTCGCCGGCGGCACCGCCACCCTCACCCACACCTACACCGGGACCTCCGGCAGCCCGTACACCGCCACGGCCAGCTACAACGGGGACACCAACTACGCGGCGTCGAGCGGCACCGACACCCAGACGGTCAACAAGGCCGCCACCACGACGACCGTGGTCTCCTCCCCCGACCCCTCGGCCGTCGGCCAGAGCGTCACCCTCACCGCCACGGTCGCCGCCCAGGCACCCGGCGCGGGCACCCCCACCGGCACCGTCACCTTCACCTTCGGCGACGGCACCGGCTCGGTCACAGCCACCCTGTTCGGCGGCACCGCCACCACCACCCACACCTGGACCACCCGCACCGGCAGCCCGTTCCCGATCACCGCCACCTACAACGGGGACACCAACTTCACCGCCTCCACCGGCGCCGACACCCAGACCCTCAGCAAGTCCCCGACCACCACCACGGTGACCTCGACCCCGGACCCCTCCGTGTCCGGCCAGTCGGTCACCATCCGGGCGACGGTCTCCACCGCGTCCGGTACGCCCACCGGGATCGTCACCTTCACCTTCGGCGACGGGACCGGCTCCGTCACCGCGCCGGTGTCCGGCGGCGTCGCGACCGTCACCCACACCTACACCAGCACCACGGGCAGTCCGTTCACCATCTCCGCCTCCTACGGCGGGAACGACAGCTTCGCGGCGTCCAGCGGCACCGACACCCAGACCCTCAACCGGGCGACCACCTCCACGGTCGTGGTGTCCACTCCGAACCCCTCGACGACGGGTGACCCGGTGACCGTGACCGCGACGGTGTCCGCGGTGGCCCCCGGAACGGGCACTCCCACCGGGACCGTCACCCTCGCCATCGCCGGCCGCACCCCCCAGACCGTGTCCCTGGTCAACGGCCGCGCCAGCGCGCAGTTCAGCCCCCTGCCCAAGGGAACCCACCTCGTCACCGGCAACTACAACGGCGACGTCAGCTTCGCCCCGTCCAGCGGGACCACCACCCAGACGGTCAACAACTGAGGCACCGCGCCGGTCCATCGGCCCCGTGGCACGTGCCACGGGGCCGACGGGCGCGTTCGCAGCCTGGTCGGTCCGGTGGTTCCGCACGAGCGGGGCTGCGGGATGTCCCGCAGTCCCTCAGCCCAATTCGAGGCTGGTCACGCCGAAGGTGAGCTCGTGGGCGGCCGGCGGGACCGGGCCGGTGTACATCCGCACGGTGTGCGAACGGGGCGTGAGTCCGCGCCCGGTGGCCAAGGCGTGGGCGGCGCGCCGGGGTTCGGGGATGTCGAGGAAGACCTCGTCGGCGGGGTCCACCGTGGCGGTGAGGGCGTCGAAGAGCGCCTCGGCGGCCTGCGGGGTGTCGGCGAAGAGCGGGCCGATCCGGTGGCCGGTGTGGGCCGGGCGGATGACTCCGTAGCCGGTGATCTCGCCGTCCCGTAGGTGGGCGCGGGCGGTGTGGCCGGGGGCGGTCAGCCACCGGGCGACGAAGTCCCGCCGGTCGGCGGGGAAGCAGCGGCGGTCGTAGGCGGCGACCGCGTCGAGGTGGGCGCCGGTGACGGCGACGACGTCCGGCGGGAGTGTGCCGGCACCGGCGGGGCGTCCGCCGTAGCGGAGGGTCTCGTGGGCCGCGGTGAACCCGGCGCGCCGGTAGGTGGCCTGCTGGGCGGGGACCGCGTCCAGGCCGACGGTGCGGGCTCCGGCGTGCGGGACCGCGGCGCGCCAGGTGGCCAGGCCCAGGCCCCGGCCCCGGTGGTCGGGGTGGACCAGGTAGTAGCCGAGGAAGGCGTAGGCGTCGGAGTAGTTGACGACGGAGACCGCGGAGACCGGGCGGCCGGCGAGCCGACCGAGGAAGAAGCCCGCCGGGTCGGTGGGGTGGAAGCAGCCGGTGTCGTCGCGGCCCGGGTTCCACTCCTCGTCGGCGGCCCACCGGGCCACCTGGAGCCAGTCGTCGGCCGAGGCCGTGGTGACGGACAGGTCGTGCGCGGCAGGGGCGTGGTGGGCGGTGGGGTGCGATTCCTCGGCGGTGGGGGGCATGGCGGCGGTGGTCCCTTCTGGTGGGGGCAGAAGTCTCAGGCGGGGTGGTGGGAGACGCGGCGCCTGGTGGAAGCACCGGGCGGGCGTGGGCGTTACGGGCAGGTGGCGTTACGGGCGGCCCGGCCGCGGCGCGGCCGGACCGCCGGTAGGGGCGGGTCAGATGAGGTCCATGGCCGCGACCTCGTCGGGGCGGCCGTAGCTGACCGGGCCCTGGAAGCGCCGCCGGGCGGTGGCGAACCACCACACGGTGGCGATGACCAGCACGACGGCCAGCGCGAGGGGCGCGTAGTTGAAGGAGGTGGGGGTGATCGGGGAGGCCTGGGGCAGCATGAACAGCACATTGCTGATCAGGATCCAGATCACCGCGATCGCCGCGACGGGCCTGCCGTAGCGACCGAGGTTCCACGGCCCGGGCCGGAAGTCGTCCAGCCGCAGCCGCAGGAAGATCGGTACCGCGTAGGCGAGGAAGAGCCCGACGACATTGACGCTCACCACGGCCGTGAAGGCGGTGTGCGACCACCAGCCGGGCAGGACCAGCACCAGCGGGCAGGCCGCCGCGAGCCAAACGGCCTTGACGGGGGTACGGGTGCGGGCGGAGACCGAGTGCCACCAGCGGGAGCCCGGCATCGCGCCGTCCCGGGAGAAGGCGAAGATCTGCCGGGTATTGCTGGTCATGTTGGCGAGGCCGCAAAACAGCATGGCGCCGATGACGATCAATAGGAGGAACTTCGCGGTGTTCTGCCCGAGTGCGTCGATGAGAATCTGCACGGGCGGCGCGTCCGCACGCGCCGCATGGCCGTAGTCGCGGATTGCGTACACCAGGGCGAGCATCAGGATCAGCCCGGTGATCGCGGAGCAGGTGATGGCCCGCATGATGCCCCTGGGGGCGTTGACCGTTGCCTGCACGGTTTCTTCGGACATGTGAAAACTGCCGTCGAACCCGGTGAACGTCCAGCTCGTGACGAGCAGGCCCAGCATTCCGCCGTACACCGCGTTGGTGAAGCCGGTGTTGTTCACGAAGTGCAGGGCGAACGACGGGGGTTGGTGGTGGTCGGGCACAAAGGCGAGCGCCGCGACGATGACCACCATGCCGATCAGCAGCCACCACACGGAAATCCGGTTCACCAGCGCGACCAGCCGCACGGTATAGGTGTTCGCCAGCGCCTGGAGGAGAAGGATCGCCGCGGTGATGCCGACCGTCTGCTGCGGGGTCGCCTCGTAGCCCGGCACCTGCATGGCGAGGAACGCCTGGATGAAGGTGGCGGCGGCGAAGTTGGTGGCCGCGGTGCCGCCGACCTGGCCCACGAAGTTCAACCAGCCGGTGTACCAGGACCAGGCGCCCCGGTGCCGCTTGGCCAGCTTGCCGGCCGAGAAGTACAGGGCGCCGCTGGTGGGGTAGGCGGAGGCGATCTCGCCCATGGCGGCGCCGACGAACAGCACCATGACCGATACGCCGATCCAGCCGAAGACCAGGATCCCTGGGCCGCCGGCGTTCATCCCGAATCCGAAGGAGGAGAAGATTCCGGAAATGATGTTGATGATGGTGAAGGAGATGGCGAAATTGTCAAACGCGCGGAACCTCCGGGTGAGCTTCCGCGGATACCCCATGGCGTGCAGCGTCGCATCGTCGTCCAGGGTGACGGGATCCGCCGGGGAGTGGGGGGAATTCGAGCGAGTGATAGACGTGCGCTCGGACACTACCGCAACCTTTCTGGGAAAATCTGGGGGGGGAATGGACGGGGGCGAGTGGTACGAATGGCCGGGGCGGATGCGGAGAAAGTGTGGAGTGACTCCGGCGGGTTCGACGCGGTATTGACTCAGACGCCGTGCGGTGCCGGAAGTCCACAGGATCGACGAGCCCTGCTCAACTGCTCTTCGGGCTCACCGAATACGCTCCAGGGCATACGTGCGGCATGGGGACCCATGGCCGTGAAGACTTCCCGCGCCTCGAATTCACGTTTCGCCATGTACAGCGCGTGCGCCAGATACGACAGGTCCAACACCGGGGTGAAGCGGTAATCGGCCACCCGCGGGAGCCAGTTGTGGTAGATGCCCATCGCGGTGCTGATCCACTGGGGTTGCTCCCATGTGCGGTCGGCGAGCAGTGCGGAGGGGTCGTAGTCCTCGACCAGCGCCACCAGCGGCAGCAGCCGGAGCGGGGAGGCGGCCGGAGCCCGCTGGCTCAGGAAGGCGGCGACGTCCCAGCTCGCGCTGGAGGATCCGCCGTAGCGGGTGAAGAAGAACGACAGGAAGCGGTGGTGCGCCTCGCGGTGCCAGGCGTCGAGCCGGAGGATGTGGGCGAAGAGGTACCACGGGCCGGGCGGCGCGGTCAGCAGCCCCTGGGGCGCGGGGTCCTGCGGGCGGTCGAGGCGGGCCAGCGCCAGTTGCGCCACCCAGGGGGTGGGGTCCTCGGGCAGCTCCTTCGCGGCCCGTTCACAGGCGGACCACGCTATCCGGGCCAGGGCGCCCTGCCTCCGGTCACCGGCGTCGGCCGTGCGCAGGGCCCGCAGCATGGCCACCCGCGCCCACAGCAGCGCGGCCTCCGGCCCCGGCTCCTCGGCCAGCCAGCGCTCCGCCAGGTCGGAGTCGGCCGCCACGGAGGCCAGGACGAGCGAGCGGTGGGCCCGCACCTCGAAGTCCCCCCGGGATTCCCTGAGCACCTCGTGCGCGCTGCGGTACCGGCCGGCCCTGACGTCCATACAGGCCAGCGCCAGGGCGCGGTCATCGGCCGCCGGACTCCACACGTACTGCCCGTCGAATGAGCCGGCCGCCATGGTCCCCTCCCGGTCACGAAGGCGTCATCCCCACACCGCATTCCAGCCGCGCCGCAATTCGGCTGGACCTCTGCCAGTGGTCAGGTGGCAGCGGGGCACACCCTACTCACCCTCAACTCATTGCGAAAACAACCGTCTGGAATATCTGCTTCCGCACCTTTTCGCCACACCGAAAATTGAAAGAGAAACTATTTACCGACCGTTCTCCCGAAGCCCTCCACTATGCCCTCCCGAACCCCGCACTCAACACTGGGCATTAATTTGGCATATTCACACGTTCACCGAACCCCCACAAGTGGACCCCACCTGGCAGTACCCGCCGATCACCCCTCCGATTCCCCGGTTTCACCACCCGTCACACGGAAGTGGAATCAGAAGCCGGGAACGGGAGTCGGGAGCGGGGAGCGGGCGCGGGATCCGGGAGCGGGTGTGGGAGTCGGGAACGCGAGCGGGAGTCACGAGCGGACACGGGAGCCATCACGGGGGTTCACCAGCCACCCGGCGACGCGTTCCGGCCAAAACCAGCCGGAAAGAGGGCGCCCTGGAACCCCTCACCCCGGCCCGCCGTACCCCAACTCCACCGCGCCTGCGCGTACTTGACCGCGCCCCAGCACGGATTCGGGTCAAGAGCAACCGAAATTAACGGAAGCTACTTTCCGGAACCGCGCGATCACATGTAGCGTTCGACCGGACCGGTGGCCATGACTCCGCACCACGTCATGGCCGAGTACGGGCATGGGCGCGAGCGCTCCTGCGGCACGAACGGAGCGATTGCCCCCGCTGGGCGCAGCCGCAAGGGGAGTGCCCGGTCGCCTCCCACGCCTTGGCACCGGACTGCGCCGCGAGGGCTGCACAGGTACCTCAGCACCCATGAACGTCGAGCACCGCCATGTCTGTCCGTACACGCCTGCTTTGCAAGAGGAATGGGCCCAGATCATGTTTATGAACTCCTCGACGACCCCGCTTGCGTTGCGTCCGGAAGCCGGCTTCGGCCGCCCGGTGACGGCCGGGCCCGGCGAAGGGCCACCCCTGGCGGTCGACCGGCTTCCCGACGGAAAGTGGCAACTGACCCTGCACGACCTGGAACCCGTTTCGGTGCAACGGCTGCCCTCGGACGAGGTCCACATCATCCTGGCCCCGCCGCGTGAGGACCCGGCACTGCCGGGCAGATCCGCCGCCCTGCCCGACGGGGCGCTGCAAGAGCCCATCCGGATCGACACCGCGGCCCGGACCGTTTTCCTCGAGGGGCGCCAACTCAACCTGCCACGGCTGGAGTTCGACCTACTCGCCCACCTGGTCTTGCACCCCCGACGGGCCTTCACCCGGGAACAGCTGATGGCCGCGGTCTGGCCCAGCTGCCAGTCCAGCACCCGCACCGTCGATGTGCACATCGCCCGGCTGCGCCGCCGCCTGGGGCCGGGCCTGCGCGACTCCATCAGTACGGTCTTCGGGATCGGTTACAAGTACCAGCCCACACCGTAGGCGGCACAGCCACGGACACCCCGGGGGCCTGCGGCCGGCGCGACCGGCCGCGGGCCCGGGGGCTCAGCCGGCCGGTGCGGTGCGCAGGTGCTCCGGGGTGCCGGTGACCGGCTCCTTGCGGACGAAGGCCCGCCGCAGCGCGTGGTGGGGATGCTCCGGGTCGAAGAAGATCCGGTGCATACGGGCCAGTTCGTCCTCCCGGTAGGCGGCGAGCGGCCGTTCCGTCTCGTCCCGCTCCCGTTCGGCCTTCTTGGCGGCGATCCGGGCCTGGACCGCCGACGACGAGGCCAACCGCACGGCGAGGTGCGTGGTCTGTGGGGCGAACTCCTGGGGGTCGCAGTCGACGATCCGGTCCACCAGCCCGAGCCGCTGGCCGGCCGCGGCGGTGAGCGGCAGGGCGCGCCGGGTGAGTTCGGCGGCCACCCGGGCGCCGGCCCGGCCGGGGAGGGTGTACGTCCAGTACTCCGAGCCGTACAGCCCCAGCAGCCGGTAGTGCGGGTTGAGCACCGCGGCCGCGCGGCACCACACCTCGTCGGCGGCGAGGGCCAGCATCACCCCGCCGGCCGCGGCGTTGCCGCCCAGCGCGGCGACCACCAGCCGGTCGGTGGTGGTCAGGACTGCGTGCACCAGGTCGTCCATGGCGTTGAGGTTGTCCCAGGCCTCCGCGGCGGGGTCCGTGGCGGACTCGATGACGTTCAGGTGGATGCCGTTGGAGAAGAAGTCCCGCCGGCCGCCGAGGACCAGGACGGAGGTCGGCCGGCTACAGGCGTGACGGTAGGCCGCAAGCAGCCGGCGGCAGTGGTCGGTGCTCATCGCACCGCCGGGGAAGGCGAATTCCAGGAATCCGGCCCGGCCGTCCTCCCGGTAGCGGATATCGGTCCAGGTGCGGGGGCGGTCGCCGGCGTCCAGCGGGGCGGGCACCTCCGGCAGCGGGGGGAGGCGGTCGCCCAGCGCCAGGGTGGCGGGCAGTTTGACGGTGCCGGGTCCCCCGGGACGGCGTGGGGGCCGTAGCTCGGGGATCCATACCGCGCCGTCGGCCGTCGCCCGACAGACCGCACCGCAGCGGGTGGCGAGCAGCTCCCCCGGCCGGCCGGTGAGGGTGTCCTCCGGGTGGCCGCCGTGCAGGTACCAGGTGCCGCCGAGGAGTTCGTCCCGTACGCCGGGCCGGGAGTCGGCGGCGCGCAGGGTGCGTACGACGGTGTCGGTGGGGTCGTGGTGCCAGTCGATCCGGCGCAGGTCCTGGCGGAGCGGTGGCCGGGGGCGGCCGGTCCGGGCGGCTTCCGGCAGGGAGTCCTGCGGCTGCGGGCGGTAGGTGCCCGACGCCACCCGCTCGACGGCCGCCAGTACGGCTTCGACCGCGGCGTCGGCGATCTCGTTGCGGTAGAGGTCGCTCTTGCCGACCTCGGGGACGGCGCAGTCGACCGCGGCCCAGATGTCGCCGGCGTCCATCTCGTCGTTGGCCTGCAGGACGGTGACACCCCACCGTTCCGCGCCCAGGTGGACCGCCCAGTCCACCGAGGAGGGGCCGCGGTCACCGACCGGGCCGGGGTGCACGATCAGGCAGGTGTGGGCGGACCAGACCTCGCGGGGGACGGGCGTGGTGAGCATCGGCGCGACGATCAGGTCGGGGGCGTGCCGGCGCACCACGTCCAGGAGCGGGGTCTCCCGGGTGACCAGCTCGACGCCCACCTGATGGCCACCGTCGCCGAGTTCGGCGTGGACGCGCTGGGTCAGGCTGTTGAACGCGTCGGCGATGAGCAGAATGCGCACGGCGGACTCCCTGGGCTGGACCGGTGGGCGGGCATGCACGGTGACGATCGTTCCCGGCCGGGCCGGCCGACCCCCGGACCGGCTCGGCAGGTCACCCGACCGGCCGCCGCCATCCGGCACGGCGCACCGGTTCCGCCCGATTCCCACCGCCTTGCCCCGCCGCCGCCCTGACGGTTCGTCACGTAGTGCCGGCAGCCCTCATCTCGACGAAATTCCGCCAAAGTTGGCGCACCGCACCCGCTTCACCCCACCCCCGCATTGCCTTTCATTGACATTCACTTGGTCATACTTTTACCTTCAGTGGCCGCGGGCATCAGCGCTGGTCAGCGCCGTATGCCCGACATCTTTCCGCACCCTTCCCGGAGGTTCCCATGGAGCAGCTCATCAAGAAGATGGCCCAGGACGCCGTCTGGCAGAACTGGCTCGCCGCCAACTCCGCCCAGCAGGCGGCGAAGAACGGCTGCATCAGTGCCGCACCCAAGTCGGGCTGCATCAGCGCCGCGCCGAAGGCCGGCTGTATCTCCTGACCCGGCCGCAGCCGAGGCCCCCGGGACGGGCGGGCCGGCGCTTCCCCAGCCGCCGGCCCGCCCGCTCCCGGGCACCACACCGCACCGCACCACACCGGGGCACCGTTCTCCGACCCATCACGAGGAAGCCATGGATGGTCAGCCGACCGCCGAAGTCATCGAGCAGATCCGCGACATACCCCTCTACCGCGAGTCGGTGGCGAAGGGGTACTTCCCCGTACTGGACAAGCCGGAGATCGCCCGCGGCTTCCCCGACAACTGGATGACGCCCCGGCTGGCCGCCGCGCTGGAGGCCGGCGAGGCGGAGTACGTGCTGTCCACCGGCACCAACCACGCCCGGATGCAGATCATCCGGCCCCCGTACTTCCTGCTGCACTCCTACTACGCGTTGTGGCGTACCCACCCCGATGTCTCCGCCACCTGGGAGTCCGGCTGCCGGCGCGTCTCGCTGACGACGGTGCTGGCGACCGAGCACGTCGCACGGGTCAACGCGGCCCGCAGCGGCGTGCCGCCCCGGCCGGTGCCCACCCTGGAGGACCGCCGGCTCGACGACCGCACCTGCTACCTCAACCTCCGGCTCGACCCGGCGCAGTGGGAGCGCGACGAGGTGGAGCGGATGCTCCAGGAGATCGAGACCGCCCGGCGCGACCACCCCCGGGGCTGGTACCACCTCGACTGCTCCGGGTACCACCTGGCACACCTGGTGCAGAAGGTGAGCCAATGGGGGCTGTGGGACGATTTTCCGCCACCGGCCAGCATCATCCACGCGTACGAGTACACGCCGGTGAACGTCCGGCGCTTCCTGCGGCAGCACTTCTCCTGCCCGATCATCGACCTGTTCGGCAGCACCGAGCTCGGCTACCTCTACTACAGCGACCGGCGCGGGAAGTACTGGCCGTACCTCGACGGGATGAGCGTGGAACTCCACCCGGTCGCCCCCGGTAGCGGTATCCACGAGCTCATCGTCACCAGCGTGCGCAACCCCCATATGCCGTTGGTCCGTTACCGATCGGGCGACTGTGTCCGCACCTCGGACGGCTCGCCGGACCCGGAGAAGATCATCCAGTTCTGCGGCCGGCAGAAGGAGCTGCTGGACGCCCCGCGCGGTCCGGTGGCGCAGGGCGATCTGGACCGGTGGATCGGTGACTCCGCCTGGCGCATCTTCCTGCACCAGCTCCAGCTGACGGGCTCCACCGAGGCACGGCTGGTGTACACCACCTTCGACGGGGAGCCGATCGAGGGCGCCGAGGCGGCGGAGCTGGAGCGCGCCCTCGGTGAACTCACCGGACGACGCTGCCGTATCGAGCACCGCCGGCACCTCCCCATCGGGCGGTCCGGCAAGTACGCCTGGCTCGCCACCGACGCCGACTGACCCGCCCACGCCCCTCCACCCGCACGGGAGAGCCATGACCAGCCGCCCGCCGATATCCCCCGATGACCTCAGGGACCTGCTCTCAGACGCCCTGCACACCGAAGTGGTGGCCCACTTCGCGGCCAAGAACCCCGAACTCTCACGGGAGTTCGTGACGCGGCAGGTCACCGAATGCCTGCGGTACCTCTACCTCGTCTCCCGGCACCGCGAGCACCTCGGCGGGCTGTTCCTCCCCGTCGAGCAGGACATCGACGAGATCTGGCACTACCTCATCCTGCAGACCCGCGAATACCGCGCCCTGTGCGAGGAACGCCTGCCGGGCCGGTTCTTCATCGAGCACCGCAGCATCGCTTACGAGGACTACCAGCAGGAGCCGGGCCGCGAGCAGGCGCTCGAAGAGGCGCTGCGCTGGATTCCGCTCTACTGCCGGGAGTTCGGCCCGTTCGACGAGGGTGCGCTGCCGCACTGGACCATCGTGCGCTTCCTCCATCAGCAGATGGGGCTGTCGCTCGCCGACATCGCCGCGCTGGAGCCCGTGGCAGCCGCGTGACGCCACGACGCACCACCACACGGCCCGACCGGAAAGGAACCATGACGGCTCGGAACGGCGCACCGGCCACCCGCGAAGCCCCCGAACAGCGGCGCATTCTCGAGGTCCTGATCCTCTCCCAGGTCCTCAGCGGTGCGGGGCTGGCCGCCGGCATCACCGTCGGCGCCCTGCTCGCCGAGGAGATGCTCGGCTCCACCGGCCTGGCGGGCCTGCCCAGCGCGCTGTTCACCGCCGGGGCCGCGCTCGGGGCGGTGGCCATCGGCCGGATCTGCCGCCGCTTCGGCCGCCGCCCCGGCCTGGCACTGGGGTACGGCGCCGGAGCGCTGGGCAGCCTCGGGGTCGTGGTGGCAGCCGCCGTCGACAGTGTCCCGCTGCTCTTCCTGAGCCTGCTGGTCTACGGGGCCGGTACCGCCACCAACCTGATGGCGCGCTACGCGGGGGCGGACCTGGCCTCCCCCGCCCGGCGCGGGCGCGCAGTGAGCACGGTGCTGTTCGCCACCACGTTCGGTGCGGTGGTCGGCCCCAACTTGGTCGCGGTCACCGGCGAACTGGCCCACTCCTGGGGCATCCCGCGGCTCGCCGGGCCGTTCCTGCTGGCCGTCGCGGCCTTCGGGGCGGCCGCGGTGGTGCTGGCCTGCCTGCTGCGGCCCGATCCACTGCGGCTGGCCGAGGCGCGGGCGGCGCAGCAGGCGGACGACGCCGCCACCGCCGCCCCGGCTGCCGAGGACGCCCCGCGGGCGGAGCCCGGCACCGACCGGCGCGGGGTGGCCACCGGTACCGCCGTCATGGTCCTCAGTCAGCTGGTGATGATCGCGGTCATGACGATGACGCCGGTCCACATGCAGGCGCACGGACAGGACACCCGGGCCGCCGGGCTGGTGATCGCGCTGCATGTGGGCGCGATGTTCCTGCCCTCACCGCTCACCGGCCTGCTCGTCGACCGGATCGGCCGGCGGTGGGTCGCCCTGGCGTGCGGTCCGGTGCTGCTGGCCGCCGGTCTGCTCGCCGCCGCGGCACCGCCGCACTCCGTACCCGCGCTCGCCGCCGCACTCGTACTCCTCGGCCTCGGCTGGAACTTCGGGCTGGTCAGCGGCACCGCCATGGTCACCGATGCGCTGCCGCCGGCCCGTCGGGCGCCGGTGCAGGGGCTGGTGGACGTTGGGATCTCCCTCGCCGGTGCGACCGGCGGGCTGCTCTCGGGGCCGGTCGTGGCGCTGGGTGGCTTCCCGGTGTTGGCGCTCGGGGGCGGTGTCCTCGCGCTGGCGGTGGTGCCGCTGGCCGCCGGTTCACCACGTGAGACACATTCCGGGAAATCGTAAAACTTGGCGTCATTTCTCGTTATCACACTGGAAACCTGGATGCTCCACTATGGGAGCAGGGCCGTACGCCAAGAACACGCCAACGGGGGGCGCGGATGAGGAAGGACCTGTGCATCGCGGGCACGCCGCTGCCGCGTCTGTGCCGCATCCTGCTGCCCGTCGTCGGCGTCGTCCTGGCGTTCCTGCTGGGCGCGGTGGCGTCGGGCGCCACTGCCACCAGCGCGTTCGCCGCATCGGCCGCACCGAAGCCCGCCGGCGCCCCGCCCGCCGTCAAGCCCGGTGACGACAAGAACGAGGAGAAGAGCAAGCGGGAGGCCGAGCGCGGCCAGCCCCGCAGCACCGCTCGCGCCTCCGTCGACGTCCCCCGCCGCACCGGCCGCCCGCTGCCGCCGTACGGCACCCACGACACCATCCACCGGTCCCGCGCGTCCGAGGGCGCACCGGCCGGCCACTCCTCCAAGGCCGCGTCAAGACCGGAGCGGCTGCCGGTACTCCACTGCGTCTTCCGCTGCTGAGCGCGGCGTGGTGGCCTGCACCACCAGCCGCACCTCTCATTCGACGCCACCACCCCACAGTGGCCCCCTCTTCAGCAGGAGACCTCCTCGTGGAGACCTTCATTCAGCATGCCCGGGGCCTGATGGCCCGTATTGCCGACCGGAGTGAGGAACAGGAGACCTACGGCCGGCTCGCGTCCGGCCAGTCGCCCCTCGCCCTGTTCATCACCTGCTCCGACTCCCGGGTCGTACCGTCCCTGATCACCGGGGCGCGCCCGGGTGAACTCTTCGAACTCCGCACCGCGGGCAACGCCGTGCCCGCCTACCGGGAGGACATGGCCGCCTGCGCGGAGGCCGCCACCATCGAGTACGCGATGCGCGTACTGCGGGTGGCCGACATCGTGGTGTGCGGTCACTCGCACTGCGGCGCGGTCGGCGCCAAGGCCCGCGGCGAGGACCTGACCGGCGCGCCCGCCGTACGGGACTGGCTGGCGCAGCAGCTCTCCGACGAACTGCCCGACGACGCCGAGCCGACGGTCTCCGCGGCCGTCCAGCAGCATGTGCGCGAGCAGGTCGCCCGGCTGCGCGACTACCCCTGTGTCCGGGAGCGGCTGGACGCCGGAGAGGTGGCGCTGCACGGCTGGTTCTACGAGGTGCACACCGGCATGGTCGCGGCGCACCACCCGGCCTCCGACCTGTTCCTCCCGCTGTGAAGGCGCGGGTACCGGTCATGAAGCGCTTCACCACCCTGCGCGCGGCCACCCTGCGGGCCGATGTCACCGCCTCCCTCGTCGTCTTCCTCGTGGCCGTCCCACTGTGTGTGGGCGTCGCGGTCGCCTCCGGGGTCCCGGCCGAACTGGGGCTGGTCACCGGTGTCGTGGGCGGGCTGCTCACCGGGCTGCTCCCCGGCAGCAGCCTGCAGGTCAGCGGCCCGGCCGCGGGTCTGACGGTGCTGGTCTTCGAAGCGGTCAAGGAGTACGGCATCGGTGCGCTCGGCGCGCTGGTGCTGGCCGCCGGCGTGCTCCAACTGGCCATGGGCGCCCTGAAGTTGGGGCGCTGGTTCCGGGCGATCTCGGTCGCCGTCGTCCAGGGCATGCTGGCGGGCATCGGCCTGGTGCTGATCGCCGGTCAGCTCTACGCCCTGACGGACGCCAAGGCGCCGGGCACCGGGCTGGCCAACATCGGCTCGCTGCCTTCGCTGGTCGTCGACACCGTAGGGTCCGCGACCGCGCTGTCCGCGCTCGGTGTCGGCGTCGGCACCATCGCCGTGCTGGTGCTGTGGCCGCGCTGGCGGGCCGCCGCGCGGCTGCTGCCCGCGCCGCTGGCGGCGGTGGCGCTCGCCACCACCACGGTCTGGGCGCTGGACCTGCCGATCGCCCGGGTCCAGGTGAGCGGGCTGCTGGACGCGATCCAGCCACCGGGCCTCGCCGACCTGGGCCGGCTCACCGAGATCGGGGTGCTCGGCACGGTCGTCGCCTTCGCGTTGATCGCGTCCGCCGAGTCGCTCTTCAGCGCCGCCGCGGTCGACCGGCTGCACGACGGGCCGAAGACCGACTACGACAAGGAGCTGATGGCCCAGGGCGCGGGCAACGCCGTCTGCGGGGTGCTCGGGGCCCTGCCGATGACCGCGGTCATCGTGCGCAGCGCCGCCAACGTCCAGGCGGGCGCGCAGACCAAGGCCTCACGGGTGCTGCACGGCCTGTGGCTGCTGGTGTTCGCCGCGGCGTTCCCCACCGCGCTGGGGGTGGTGCCGGTGGCCGCACTGGCCGGCATCCTGGTGCACGCGGGCTGGAAGCTGATGCCGCTGCGCGAGCTGCGGCCGCTGTGGCGCGAGCACCGCGGCGAGGCCGTGGTGCTGACGGTCACGGCGCTGGCCATCGTCACGGTCAACATGTTCGAGGGCGTGCTGATCGGCCTGCTGCTGGCGGTGGCGAAGACCGCCTGGGAGACGTCGCACGTCCACCTGGAGGTCCGTACGCCGGAGCGCATGGAGGAGCCGGTGCTGGTGCGGGCCGTCGGCAACGCCACCTTCCTGCGGCTGCCCAAGATCCTCGACCAGCTCGACGCGCTGCCCGCCGACCGCGATGTGGAGCTGGACCTGAGCGGTCTGCGCCACCTCGACCACGCCTGTGGTGCGGCGCTGTCGAACTGGGCCGAGCAGCACCGCCGCAGCCGACGGGCGGTGGAGCTGGTCTCCTGACGGCCGTCTCCCGTCCGCACGGTCACCGGCTGTGCGGGCGGGAATACACCGCCGGCAGCGGTTGTTGATCAGCGTGCACGCCGTCAGCAGCGGGCGGCCGGGCAGTGGCCTTTGTGGCACCGCCCGGCCGCCGCGGACTTCGCAGAAGGGACGGAGCACATGCCGCTCCACGGTGAGTACGAACCGAGCCCGACCGAATGGGTGCGCCTTCAGGTCGAGCGCTATGAGAGTTCCGGTGGCACGGAAGGCACGACGATCAGGGGGCTGCCCGTCGTCGTCCTCACCACCCGGGGCGCCCGGACCGGCAAGGTCCGCAAGAGCCCGGTGATGCGGGTGGAGCACGACGGCCGCTATGCCGCGGTCGCCTCCCTGGGCGGCGCCCCCCACAACCCGGTCTGGTACCACAATGCCGTGGCCGACCCCCGGGTGGAGCTCCAGGACGGCCCGGTGCGCCGGGACATGACGGCCCGTGAGGTTACCGGCGCGGAGAAGGCGCTGTGGTGGGAGCGGGCGGTCGAGGCGTTCCCGGACTACGTCGACTACCAGGAGAAGACGGACCGTCAGATCCCGGTGCTCGTACTGGAGCCCGCGGACTCCCCGCACGCCTGACCCCGGCACCCTTCCGGGCCGTCGGTCTCCCTCCAGGGTCCGCTGCGAAGGTAGATGTGGCCCGTTTGTGTTCAAGCCCGGTGAGGCCGGGGGGGGGACCCAACGAACGGTCAACGGGCCCGACTTGAGCCGCTGCTGCCGCAACACCATGTCCGGTGCTCAACGGCGCTCGCTGCGCCGTAGCCGCAGGTCAGCCACGCACTCCGCCTCTTGATCAGCATGTCACCGGTGGGCGCCTCCGCCCCCTTCTGACCAGCACAGTCGTCGTGCGGGAGGGGGTGCGGAGGTGCCTCCGGGACGGTGATCAACCATGAGATCCCTTCGTGTGGCTGTGCTTTCTTGACCGCGTGCCGGACCTTCCGGCACCTCATCCCTCCCGAAGGCGCCTGAGCAAGCGCCCCAGCCACCGGTCCGCGACCGTCCCGCACCGGCACGGCCCTGAGGTGTGCTGTCCGGCAGGTCTCCCGAAGCCGGCCTGCTCGCACCGGCACTCCGCCTTGCGGTCGGTCTCCAGGGCGGCGCCTCCGCCGCATGGGGGAGGCGGATCATCCGCCGGCCCGATCCCTGCGCGCTGCGGATCCAGCACAGTGGCCCCATGG
Source organism: Streptomyces sp. NPDC020742 (assembly GCF_040641675.1). Lineage (NCBI taxonomy): Bacteria > Bacillati > Actinomycetota > Actinomycetes > Kitasatosporales > Streptomycetaceae > Streptomyces > Streptomyces sp. NPDC020742. Next base: position 80,400 of record NZ_JBFAEA010000002.1, on the reverse strand, counting down.
CAATCAGCGAGACAAGGGGCCATCCATGACGATGTGGCTGATGTCGTTCCCGGCGTTGGCGTGTCTACTGGCCTTGTTCGCCCTGGTGGAGAGCGCATGGCGAGGATTCACGGGGCTGGGCTTGGTCCCGTGGCTGCGCAGGCGCACGGGGCGGTCGTTGTCGAACACGGCCTTCGACGAATTCACGGCGGTCGTGAACGGAAACAAGACGGTGGAGCTGGAGCAGCGGCGGGTGGAGCTACTGCGGCGGGACGACGAGAGCGACGGTGCGCGGCCTCGCTCCAGCGTCGACCTGGCCACGGGCACCGCGTTCATCGTGGTGCCACAGGAGGCGGACGGCCCGTGCGCTGACCGGTGCCATGCCCGTGAGGGCCGGCGGTGAGACGCCAACCGGTGGGAACGGGCGCGGAACCGTCCGCGCTGTGGGGGCATCTCGCATGCTTGTGGGCGTCCGTGTTCGCCGGGTTGCACTTCTACTGGGCCGTCGGCGGCGAGGTGGGGCTGGGCATCTCCGCCGGCCCGCTGGCGACCGAGCGCCCGCTGTGGTTCGTCGTAGCCGGTTTGTGGGGTGTGGGCGCGCTCTGCCTCCTCGGTGCCCTGCTGGCACGGCTGCTTGCCGGGTCCAGGCTCCGGGGCGTTCCCGCTCTGCTGGCACGGTGGCTGGGGTGGGGCGTCAGCGCCCTCCTCCTGGCCCGTGGCATCGGTATCGAGGTGCTGCTGCTGACCCACACGACGCACCTGGACACCTCCGTGAGCGTGGGGCAACGGGTCTGGACGCTGGCCCTCTGGAACCCCTGGTTCATCGCCGGAGGACTGGCCTTCGGCCTCGCCGCCCTGCGGTCCCGCAGGCATACCGACGCAGAACCGCCAACCGGTCCGGACGCCAACTGCTCCGCACATCGGCCGTAGTCACCGGACCCGCCGGACGGAACCTAGAGCGTCACCAGGGAGACCTCGGTGGCCTTGACGCTGGTCCAGACCGGCACCCCGTCGGCGAGGCCGAGTTCCAGGGCGGCCGACGGGGTGATCTCGGCCACCAGGTCGGGGGCCTCGTCGGAGGTGACCAGGATCCGCAGCCGGCTGCCCGCCGAGGTGATCTCCCGGACGGTTCCGGGCCAGACGTTGCGGGGGCTGCCCGCGGGCCGGTCGAGGTGCACCGACACCGCCTCGGGGGCGATGACCGCCAGCGCCCGGGCGCCGTCGGGGAGCGGGTCGGCAATGACCAGCCGGCCCCCGCCGGCGAGCGTGAGCCCGCCGTCCGCTGCGGTGCCCGGCCAGGCGTTGCGGCCCAGCATCCGGGCGACCCACGGTGAGCGCGGGTGGCGGGTGACCTCGGCGGGCGGGGCGTCCTGGAGGGCGCTTCCGCCGTCCAGGACCAGCACCCGGTCGGCGAGGGAGACCGCCTCGACGGGGTCGTGGGTGACGATCAGACAGACCCCGCCGAATTCCGCGAGGTGGCCTCGCAGGGTGTGCCGGACGTGCGCGCGGGTGGTCTGGTCGAGCGCGGCGAGCGGCTCGTCGAGCAGCAGCAGCCGGGGGCGGGCGGCGAGCGCCCGGGCCAGCGCGACGCGTTGGGCCTGGCCGCCGGAGAGCTGGGCGGGCCTGCGGTGGGCGAGGTGGCCCACGCCGAGCCGGTCGAGCCACTGTTGGGCGGCGCGGCGGGCCTCGGCGCGCGGGGTGCGGTGGGCGCGCAGCCCGTAGGCGGTGTTGGTCAGGGCGCTCAGGTGGGGGAAGAGCGCACCGTCCTGGGGAACCCAGGCGACGCCGCGGCGGTGCGGGGGCAGCCCGCTGACGTCGGCTCCGCCGAGGCGCAGCGCGGCGCGGGCACGCGGGGTCAGCCCGAGCAGGGCGCGCAGCAGGGTGGTCTTGCCGGCACCGTTGGGGCCGACGACGGCGATGGTGGTGCCCCCTTCGGCTTCCAGCGTCAGCTGGTTGAAGCCGGTGACCTCGGCGTGCAGCGGCCAGCGCTCCGCGGGCGCGGCGGCCGGGGCGGGCGGCCCGTCGGCGGTGGGGGCGGGCGCCTCGGTGAGGTCGTGGTCGTCGGCGGGCGGGGCGGCCGGGACCGTACGGCCGACGGTGCTGCCGGTCCACCGCCCTCGCAGCGCCACCAGGACGGCCATCGCGATGACGAGCAGCAGCAGGGAGACCGAAGTGGCGGCCTCCGGGGAGTCCTGGAGCAGCAGGTAGACCTGGAGCGGCAGGGTCTGGGTGGTGCCGGGCAGATTGCCGGCGAAGGTGATCGTGGCGCCGAACTCACCGAGCGCCCGGGCCCAGGTCAGCGCGGCGCCGGCGGCCAGGCCGGGCGCGACCATGGGCAGGGTGACGGTGGCGAAGACCCGTACCGGGGAGGCGCCGAGGGAGGCCGCGGTCTCCTCGTAACGGGTGCGCAGCCCGGCGAGGGTGCCCTCCAGGCTGATGACGAGGAAGGGCATCGCGACGAAGGTGGCGGCGACCACCGCGCCCGAGGTGTGGAACGGCAGCACGATGCCGAAGGTGTCCTCCAGCCAGGGGCCGAGCACGCCCCGTCGGCCGAAGCCGAGGAGCAGGGCGACACCGCCGACGGTGGGTGGCAGCACCATCGGGAGCAGCACCAGCGAGCGGACCAGGGCCTTGCCGGGGAAGCTGACCCGGGCCAGCAGCCAGGCGAGCGGCACCCCGAGCAGCAGCGACAGGCCCAGCGCCCAGAAGGACACCAGCAGCGACAGACTGAGCGCCTCGGTGACGCCCGGGCTGGTCAGATGGGTGCCGATCTCGCCCCAGCTGGTCCGGGCGAGGATGCCGACGAGCGGCATCAACAGGAACGCGATGGCCAGCAGCGCGGGGACGGTCAGCGCGAACGGGGCGCGGGCCCCGGGCACGCGGAACCGGCCGGCCGGCGGTGCGGCGGGGGTGCGGGGGCGTTTCATCGGGGTTCCTCGGGGCGACGGTGGCGGGCCGGTGCGGCGACGGCGTACACGGGGCTGCTGCTGGCCGGACTGCCCCGTGCACGCGGTTCCCCGTTACGGCTTCTGGAATCCCGCCTGCTGGAGGATCTTCTGCGCCTCCGGCGTGCTCAGCCACTTCACGAACGCGGCGGCGGCCGCCGCGTGGTGGGAGTCCTTCAGGGGCGCGGCCGGGTAGGAGGCGACGGCGTTCTGGGCGTCGGGGATGTCGACGGCGTCCACCTTCTTCGGCGCGGTGGCGGCGTCGGTCTTGTAGACCAGGCCGGCGTCGGCCTCGCCCAGCTCGACCTTGCTGAGCACCGCGCGGACGTTGGGCTCCTGGGAGACCGGGGTGACCTTGATCTTCTGGGCGTCCAGGACCTGCTTGCTGTACCGGCCGACGGGCACCTCGGGGGCGGCGAGGACGACCTTGAGCTTGTCGCCGGCGAGGTCCTTCAGGCCGGTGATCTTCTTGGGGTTGCCCGCACCGGTCGCGATGACCAGCCGGTTCTTGGCGATGACGGTGGGGCTGCCGGCGTCGTCCGTCAACCCGTCCATGGTCTTGGTGTCGGCGGTGACCAGGGCGTCGGCGGGGGCACCCTGCTTGACCTGTGCGGCCAGCTCCTGGGAGCCGGCGAAGGAGAACCTCACCTTGGTGCCCGGGTGCTCCTTCTCGTAGGCCGCGGCGGCCTTCGGGAACACGTCGGTCAGCGACGAGGCGGCCAGCACGGTGAGCTGCGTGGTGCCGGAGGAGCCGGCCGACTTCTCGGCGCCGGCCCCCTTCTTGCCGTCGTCGTTGCCGCAGGCGGCGAGCGGCACGAGGAGGGCGGCGGTGACGAGCACGGCCGCGGCGCGGCGCCCGGTGACGAGCTGGGACATGAGGCGGGACTCCTTGTGACGCGGGACGAGGGGTCGTCCGAGCGGATGGGAAAAGCCGCGCCGTGGACGGGCGACGCCGCTGGGTGAGGCGGCCGACGTGCTGGTGGTGGGGGCGGTCGGGCCGGTTGCTCGCAGGGGCGCCGGGCGCCCCCGCGGTGCTACTAGGTGCGGTCGATGTGCACGCTGGTGGACTTCACGCGGGCGGTGGCCCGCATGCCGACCTCCAGGCCCAGTTCCTCCACCGCTTCCCGGGTCAGCAGGGAGACCAGGCGGTGCGGGCCGGCCTGGATCTCCACCTGGGCGGCGACGTCGCCGAGGGTGACGGCGGTGACGATGCCAGGGAAGGCATTGCGCGCGGAGGTGTACGAGGCGTCGTCCTCACCGGTGCCGTGCTGCGCCACCTCGATGGAGAAGGCGGCCAGGTCACGGCCGTCGATGAGCCGGCGGCCGCCGTCGTCGCGGTGGGTCGCGACCTTCCCGGCATCCGCCCAGCGGCGGGCGGTGTCCGGGCTGACGCCCAGCAGCCGCGCCGCCTGGCCGATCGTGTAGGACTGCATGTGCGACAACATAGGCACCCTCGGCTCGCATGTGCAATGTTCAGGGCGATGTTCCATGGCAAATGCCAGGGCCGTTGGAGGAAGCGACGAAGGTGGCCGTGATGCGCGCCCCGGCGACTGCCAGCAGGGTGGAGGGGCATCTCCCGTCCCGGCCCCCTGTGAGGTAGTGCGATGAGCCTGAGCATCCGTAACCAGCTGTCCGGGACGGTGGCCGCGGTCACCGCCGGCGAGGTGATGGCGGCCGTCAAGGTGCACCTGACCAACGGGTCGGAGGTCACCGCCGCGGTGACCCGGGAGGCGGTGCAGGAGCTGGGCCTGGCGCCCGGGGCGCCGGTGCGCGCGCTGGTCAAGTCCACCGAGGTCGCGCTCGCCACCGGAACGGTCGACGGCCTCAGCATCCGCAACCGCCTCCCCGGCACGGTCACCGCGGTGACCACCGGCGGGGCGATGGCGAGCGTCAAAGTCGCCGTCGGGGGCGGGGAGTTGACCGCGGCGATCACCAAGGACGCGGTCGAAGACCTGGGGCTGACCGCAGGTGCGGCGGTCACCGCCCTGATCAAGTCGACCGAGCTCTCGCTCGCCACCGGGCCGGCCTGAGCAGCACCGGTCAGGGCGCGTCGGGCGGGGCGCAGGTGCCCACCCGGATGCCGGTGATCGCGCTGATGTAGCGCGCCCCGCAGCGGTCGGAGGGCACCACCAGCTGGCTGCCGACGGCATCGAGGGGGCGTCCGTCCAGGGACGTGGCCAGCAGGACCGGCGCATCGCCGAAGTCGGCGTCGATCTCCGCCCAGGACAGCACCGTGTGGTGCCCGTCCCCGCCGGTGACGGTCAGCAGATAGCGGGAACGGTCCTTGCGCCGCCGGGCGTCGAAGGCCGGCCCCGCGGCGGCGAGCACCTCCCGCAGCAGCGGGCCCTCGAAGGTGTGGTGCTGGGGACCGTTCGTGGCGCAGTCGAAGACCACCGCGGCGTGCCGCTGCGCCCACCGCTCCCGCAGCTCCCCGACGGTCAGGGTGAGCGGGCGGCGGACCTGACCGCGGATCACCAGACGCCCGGGGCCGGCCGGTACGACATCGGCGGGCGCGCGGCGGGCGGCGGTCGTGGTGCGGGACGGCGGGCTGAGACGGCTCATTCGAGACCCCCTTGAGGCGATCCGCGCGGCGGCTGCCTCCCTGTGATGCCCGACGGCCGCCGTACCGAACCACGGATGCCATCCACGAGTGCGGCTTTCCCTCGCTGATGTGAGGCAAAGGGGGCCAATCGGACGGCACCTTCGGGGAGCGGATCCGGCCGGGGGGGGATCGCCCCCGGCCCGCCGACACCCCCGCCCGCTCCCCCGGCCTCAGGCCGAGCCCTCGCGGGACGGCTGACGGCCCGAGGGTCGCTCCGGTGCCGCACCGGCCGCGCGGCGCTCCTCCAGGGCCAGCCACACCGTGTCCCGCAGCAGCGGCACTGCCCACCTGGGCGGGCCGCCCTGCTACCTGCTGACGGCGACCGGGCGGCTGCTGGCCCGCACCCCGGCCGCCCCGTACCTCCCCGCGCAGCAGGCCGCCCGGGACCTGCGCACCGCGGCGGCCGGGACCAGTCTGCGGATCGACGGGGACGGCGGTCCGTACGACAGCTGGTACCTGCATCTGCGGGGCACCGCCGATGCCCCGCCGCGGGTGCTGCACGCGATCGCCGAGGTCTTCGCCCAGTACCGCCACCACAGCGAACGGCAGCGGGCGGACCGCCGGCGGGCGGCGGACGCGCTGGTGACGCTGCTGGCCGCCGGTCCGGCGGACGGTGCGGCGCTGCAGGCGGCGCTGCCCGCCTGCGGGCTGCCCACCGACGGTCCGTACCGGGTGGTGGTGGCCACGCTCGGCGGCGACGAACCCGAAGGCGCGGTACGGGCGTTGACCGAGGCGCTGCGGCACGAGCCCGGGGTGCCGTTCGCGGCCGGCCGGCTGCCGGGTGGTGAGGCGGTCGCCGTGGTCCACGCCGGCTCGGAAGCCCCAGCGGAAGCCGCCTCGGGCGCCGAGCCGGACCCCGATCCGGATGCCCGGCCGGACTCCGGGCCGGGTGGCTCGTTGGCCGACCGGTGGCTGGCGCTGCACACCTGTCGTCCCCAGGCCCCGCTGCACGCCGGCGTCAGTGCCCCGGTGTCCGCGGCCGGCGGGCTCGGCTCCGCACTGGACCAGGCGCGCTACGCCCTGGCCGCGGCCCGCGCGCAGGCCCCCGACGGCGCCCAGGTGAGGTCCGTGGCGGAGCTGAGCACGCTGGGGGCGCTGCTCGCCGGGGTCCCGGCCGACGTCCGCCGGGCGTTCAGCAACCGGGTGCTGGGCCCGTTGGCGCACGGCGGCTCCGCCTCGCACCGGATGCTGCTGGAGACCCTGGAGGTCTTCCTCGCCCACCACGGGTCATGGGCGCGGACCGCCGAGGCGCTCCATCTGCATGTGAACACGGTGCACTACCGCATCCAGCGGATCGAGACGCTGACCGGCCGCGACCTGTCCCGGCTGGGCGACACACTCGACCTGCGGGCGGCGCTGTGGTGCCGCTGAGGGACGCCGGCCCCGGCCGGCGGCGCCCGGCGGCTCAGGACGGCCGGTCGATGTGCACATGGGTCGACTTCACCCGGGCGGTGGCGGTCACCCCGACCTCGATGCCCAGTTCCTCCACCGCCTCCCGGCTGACCACCGACACCAGCCGGTGCGGACCGGACTGGATCTCCACCTGGGCGATCACCTGGTCCATGGTCACCTTGGTGACGATCCCGGCGAAGGAGTTCCGCACGGACGTCTGCACCTCACCGGGGACCGGGTGCAGTCCGGTGGCGCGCTCCTTGGCGAACGCGGCCAGGCCCACCCCGTCGAGCACGCGGTTGCCCGCGCCGTCGCGCTCCATCCGCAGCTGCCCGCCGTCGGCCCAGCGCCGGACCGTCTCCGAGCTCACTCCCAGCAGCGCGGCTGCCTGACCAATGCTGTACGTGGGCACCCCCGCACTCTAGAGGGTGCCGCCGTGGGGAGAGGGCGTGCCTCCCCCAGGGAAGGCGGTGCCTCCCCGGGCAGCGGACCGGGCGGGGCTCGGTCCGCTGCCCCCGGTGTCAGTCGTCCGTCGCGACCAGGTCCTCCAGCGCGGGCAGCGCCTCGTACAGCAGGCGCTGCCGGTCGGGGGCCAGCCGGCCGACCCGTTCGGCGAGCAGCCCGGTGGTCTCCCGGCGTACCGCGCGGAGCACCGCGAGCCCCTCGTCGCTGAGGCTGATCAGGGTGGCGCGCTGGTCGGCGGGGTCGGTCCGGCGGGCGATCCAGCCGCAGCCGTCGAGCAGGTCCACCATCCGGGAGGTGGTGGACAGCGCGATGTTCATCCGTGCGGCGAGGGCGCTGACCCGCAGCGGACCGTGGGCGGCGAGCGCCGCCAGGGCGGCCAGCCGGCTGGGGGTGAGATCGGGGTGCCGGCGCCGCTCGCGGAGCAGCGGCAGCAGCTCCTGGATCACCGCGCGCAGCCGCCCGGCCAGTTCGGTGGGCTCGGGCGCGGCGTCCGCGCGCCGCCCGGTGGGGGCGTCGGGCTGTGTCATCGGGGGCTCCTGGGGTGGGGGGACGGTGGGGGCGGGGCTGCCGGGGGCGGCCCGGCGGCGGGGCCCGGAGGCGGCGGGGCGGGGGCGGCGGGGGCCGCTTCGACGGCCGCGGCGGCCGGCTCCGGCGCGGGTGCCACGGCCTTCTCGGCGCAGTCGTCCTTCGCGGCGCGGTCGTCGTGCACATACCGCCCGCCGCGCAGCAGCGAGGCGACCGCGGCGATCAGGCAAGCGGCGAGCGCGAAGTCGAAGGCGACGGCCAGCCCGTCGGCGAACGGCTGGGAGATCAACTGGGGGAAGAACTCCCGGCCGGTGAGGTACGCGGCGTGGCCGGGCGGGACGTGGCCGAGGACCTGGGGGCCGAGGAGGGTCTGCACCGGGTTGTAGCCGAGCAGGGACGCGAAGAGCACGCCGACCGGCGGCAGCGCGGCGACCTTGGCGGCGTCCGCGGGCGGTACGCCCTGCGCGGTCAGGCCGCTGGTGAGGGCGTGCGGCAGGGCCCCGGCCAGGCCGGCGATCATCAGGGAGAAGAAGATGCCGATGGACAGCACCATGGCCGAGTTCTGGAAGGTGGTGCTGATGCCGGCGCCCACGCCCCGCTGGTCGGGCGGCAGGCTGTTCATCACCGCGGCCCGGTTGGGGGCCGCGAACAGGCCCATGCCGATGCCGTTGAGCAGCAGGATCAGGGCGAACACGGGGTACGAGAAGTCGACCGGCAGGGCCTGCAGCGCCACGAAGGTGCCGGCCGCCAGCAGCATCCCGCCGGTGGCGAAGGTCCGCGCCCCGAACCGGTCGGAGGCCCAGCCGGACACCGGCCCGGCCACCAGGAACCCCAGCGTCAGCGGCAGCATGTAGATGCCGGCCCACAGCGGCGTCTCGGTGAAGCCGTAGCCGTGCCGGGGCAGCCAGATGCCCTGGAGCCAGATGATGAGGAGGAACATCAGGCCGCCGCGGCCGAGCGAGGCGAGCAGGCTGGCGAGGTTCCCTGCGGTGAAGGCGCGGATCCGGAAGAGCCCGAGCCGGAACATCGGCTCCGGCACCCTGGCCTCGACCACGCAGAAGACGGCCAGCAACGCCGACCCGCCGGCCAGCGCGGCCAGCACCGCGGGGTTGCTCCAGCCCATGGTGTGCCCGCCGTAGGGCTGGATGCCGTAGGTGATCCCGGTCAGCACGGCGATCAGGCCGGCCGCGAAGGTGAGGTTGCCCCACCAGTCGGGACGGGCCGGGGTGCGGACGCCGGTGTCCCGCAGCCGCAGGTACGCCCAGACCGTGCCGAACACCCCGAACGGCACGGACACCAGGAAGACCAGCCGCCAGTTCACCGGTCCGAGCAGCCCGCCGAGCACCAGCCCGACGAAGGATCCGGTGATGCCGGCGACCTGGTTGAGGCCGAGGGCCAGTCCGCGTTGCCGGGCGGGGAAGGCGTCGGTGAGGATCGCGCTGGAGTTCGCCATCAGCATGGCCCCGCCGATGCCCTGCAGGACCCGCATCGCGATCAGCCACAGGGCGCCGGCCGTGCCGTGCTGCCAGGTCACCGACAGCAGCACGGAGAAGAGGGTGAAGACGGCGAAGCCCGCGTTGTACATCCGGGTCCGGCCGTACATGTCGCCGAGCCGCCCGAAGCTGACCACCAGCACGGCGGTGACGACCAGGTAGCTCATGATCAGCCACAGCAGCAGACCGGCGTTGCCCGGCTCCAGGGGGTCCACGCCGATGCCGCGGAAGATGTCCGGCAGCGCGATCAGCATGATCGACATGTTGATGGCGGCGATCAGCACGCCGAGGGTCGTGTTCGACAGGGCGACCCACTTGTAGCCGGGCCCGGGCACGGGGCGCGGCCGTGGGCCGGTGGCGGCGGTACCGCCCTGATCAGCAGTGGTGATTCCCACGGGACACCAGCCCCCATCGGGATTTACTTGCTTGACATCAACCAATTTACCTCCGTCCGGGCCGGTGCGGCCAGGGCGCGGCGCCGGTACCGCACCGCCCTCGACCCCACCCCCGGCACCGCCCCCGGCGCCCCGCTCCGGTCGGGCCGCGGCGCAACCGGGGGCGCCGCCCGCCCATCCGAACAGAGCAGTACGCCCCTGAGCCGGTCGGGCGGCCGACACCCGTGGCGTCAGCACCGTGCCGCTCGCCCGGCGTTACCGGCGTGCATCACCAAGAACGGTCACGATCGAGGAAGTTGACCGCGACGGGGACGTACCAGCCGCTGACGCGAGGTCACACGGATTGCCCAGTGGGGCCATTTTTCGCGTTGCGACCGATTTGACCCGATGTGAATCTGGTATCCCATTCGTCAAAGGAGTTGATCGCATGGTTACGGATCGCACAGCGCCGGTCGAGACGGCCACCCTGGCCGCCGAGGTCGAGGGACTGCTTGAACCCGCCGAGGCCGATGGCGTTTTCCGCGACACCCGCGAGTGTGGAGGTGCGCTGCTGCTGGCCGCGCTGCTCCTGATCTCGCCGCCCACCCCCCGGCCCAAGACTGACGTTCGCTGAGGGGAAAGCGTTGGCTGAACAGACGCAGGGAGCAGTCCCGCTCAGCGCTGTGATTGCCGATGCCGCAACCGGGGTCGCCCTCGCTCTGAGGGGTGAGGGCGACCCTTATGCGCTGTCCGGCATTCTGCGGCAGGAGGACGCGCTGGCTCCGGCCGCGGTCCGGGTGCTCGGCGCCGATGCCCTCGCGCCGTACGCCATGGAGCAGCGTGCGGCACCGGCCGGCGCGGAGGACGCGGCGGTGGTCCGGCAGGCGCTCGCCACCTACCCTCCGGGGGCCGATGCCTCGGAGGTCTCGGTGTGGACCTACCGGGGCCTGGCCGAGGCCGCACGGGCCTTTCTGCCCGGCGACGGGCAGCCGTGGCCGCCGGCGCCCGCGGCCGGGACCGGCTGGGTCGGCACCGACCCCTGGCCCAGGCTCTCGCACCGGGTGTCCCAGCTGGCCGCGCTGGCGCTGCCCCAGGTGGCGCCCGGCCTGGCCGAGCAGCTCGCCGCCCGCACCGACGACCTGGCGCGCGGATTCGTCCGGGCGGTGCGCCGCCGGGACTGGCCGCAGGCGGCCGGCCTGGGCCGCTGGCTGGCCCGGTTCCCGGAAGTGCCACAGACGTTGGGGCTGGACAGCGGGCTGGCGTTCGTCCGCCAGATGGGCGGCGCCGATCCACGGGTCGCGCTGCACGTCGCGGCGGCCCAGCGCTTCCACGGACGGGGTTGGTGAGCGCGCCCCGCAGCGACCCGGGGCTGCTGGACCGGATGGTCCACAGCAGCCTGGGGTGGCTGGACGGGGCGCGCGGGCACTTCCGCCTGCCCCCGGACGTGACCACCGACGCCGACCCCAACCTGACCCTCAAACCCCTCGGCGAGCTGGCCGAACTCACCCAGCTGATCGGGGCGTTGCACCCGTGCGAGGACATCCGGCAGACCGCCCGCGGGCTGTTCTCGTTCGCCTGGAACGAGACCCGGGACGGTGAGCTGTTCGCCGAGCTGATCCGCGGTGAGCCGTTCGCGACCTACCCGGTGGAGCTCTACGGGGTCTTCGCCCAGGCCGGGCTGCGGCATGCCGAGGTCGACGGGCTGGTGCACACCACCACCCGGCTGCGCGGTTGGCGGGTGGCGCGCGAGGACCACACCCGTACGCTCGGGGTGCTCAACGCCGAGCGGCGGATCGGGCTGCGGCAGCACGCCGACTTCGCAGCGGTCCTGGCGCTGACCGGCCTGGGCCGGCTGCCCGAGCCCTGGGCGCTGGACCGCAAGGCGGCCTACGGGGTGACCCATGACGTGTTCCACCTGACCGACTGGGGGCGCAACCGGCAGCGGCTGTCCCCCGAACTCGCCGGCTACCTGCGGCTGTGGCTGCCCTCCTGGCTGGAGAACTGGCTGGAGGAGCAGCTGTGGGACCTGGTCGGCGAACTGCTGGCCGTGACCGCCTGCCTGCCGAAGGCCCCGTACGATCCGGTCGCCTGGCAGCGGTTGGCGCAGGCTCAGGCCGCCGACGGAAGCGTGCCCGAGATGGGCGCGGCGCCGTCGTCGGGCGACCCGGGCGAGACCTTCACCGCCTGCTACCACTCCACCCTGGTGACCGCGTTCGCCGCCACCCTCGCCCGGATCGCCGCCGACGAGGCCGAGGCCGGCCCGTCGGGCGGGGACCCGGCGCTGGTCGGCGGGCGGACTCCCTGCGAAAGCGAGAGTGCCCCGTGACCGTGACGGCCGCATCCCCCGCCCTGCTGCACGGCGTCGGCGACCGGGCCCTGTCCTGGCTCGACGAGCACCGTGAGTGCTTCCGGCTGACCGCCGACGACCTGGTCAACAACGGTGCGGTCGTCGAACGGCTCAAGCCCATCGGGGAGCTGGCGCTCAACATGCAGGTGCTGTTCCGGGAGGGCGTGGCCGGGTCCCGGCAGAAGGCCCGCGCCGGGCAGCTGCTGGACTTCGCCTGGCGGGAGCTGCTGGACGGCGGCAATGTGCTGGCCCGGCTCCAGCACGACGAGCCGCTCTCCCCCGTGCCGCTGGAGGTCTATGCGACCTTCCACGAGCTGGGCCACCGTCACCCGGGCCTGGAGGCGGCGGTGGAGGTCTGCCGGCACACCGCCACCTGGACGGCGCTGGAGATGATGCCCAACCGGCGGCTCGGGGTGCTCAACGCCGAGCGCAAACTGGGCCTGGCGCCCAGCAGCGACTTCGACCGGGCCGTGGCCCGGACCTGGCTGGGGCAGCGGCCCGAACCGTGGACGGTGCAGCTGCACATCGCCTACGACCTCACCCACACCGTCTTCCACCTCACCAACTGGGGCGAGGCGCCCGAGCGGATCCCGCCGGAGATCGCCGACTACCTCGCCCGGTACCTGCCGGCCTGGATGGACGACTGGGCGGACCTGGAGCACTGGGACCTGCTGGGCGAACTTCTGGTCGTCGACGCCTGCCTGCCGCGGCCGACGCTCGACGCGGTGCTGTGGGAGCGCTATGCCGCGGCGCAGGCGGAGAGCGGTGCGATGCCCATCCAGCGCACCATGCCGCAGGGCGACCCGGCGCGCGTCTTCGACCTGGTCCACCACCCCACCCTGGTCGCCGCGTTCGCCTCCGCGATGGCCACGTCCCGGGCAATGTCCGCCGTCCGATGAGCCCGGAACCCGACCCCGCGCTCGCCGACCGCCTCGCGCAGGCGGTCGCCCGTATCGACGCCCCGGACGTCGTGCTGGCCGTCACCCGCGGCGGCCGGCGCACCGTCCTGACCGGGGGCTCGGCGCTGACGCCGCCCACGCCGCGGCACGCTCTGCGTTACGAACTGGGCTCGCTGTCCAAGACGTTCACCGTGCTGCTGCTGGCCGAACTGGCCCGGGCCGGGGCGCTGGCGCTGGACGATCCGCTCGTCGCGCACCTGCCGGACCTGCCGCTGACGCATCCGTACGCGCGCCGGATCACCCTGTGGCACCTGGCCACCCACACCTCGGGGCTGCCGCGCATCCCCACCGACCTGGTCGTCGGGGCGGTGGTCCATCCGTACGCCAACGGGTACGCCGCCTACGACACCGACCGGCTGCTGCGCACCTTCGCCCGCACCCGGCCCCGGCACCGCCCGGGCACCCGCTGGCGCTACTCCAACTTCGGGCTGGCGCTGCTGGGCCCGGCGCTGTCCCGGGCCGCGGGCACCACCTACCCGGCGCTGCTCACCGAGCGGGTGCTGCGCCCGCTGGGGCTGACCGACACCACCCTGGGCCCTGGCACCACCGGCACCGACGCCATCGGCCACCGTACGAACGGGGTGACGCCGGTGCGCAGCGCCGACATGGGCGCCTTCCTCGCGGCCGGCTCGGTGCGCGCCACCCCCGGCGATCTGCTCACCTACCTGGAGGCGCACCTCTTCCCCGAGGACACCCCGCTGGCCGGGCCGCTGCGCGACGTCCAGGTGCCGCTGCTGCGCCGGGGGTGGCGGCACCGCAACACCCACACCCTGACGTGGTACCACCATCCGGCTTCCCACGGCCCGTTGCTCTTCCACGTCGGGGCGACCTTCGGGCAGCAGGCGTTCATCGGCTACCACCCGGCGACGCGGACCGGGCTGGTCGCGCTGGCCACCCGTCGGGGCCGTAGCTGCCGGATGATCACCACCGCCTACGAGACGCTGTACGCGCTGGCCGGCCAGCCGCCGGAGCGAGCGGCGGGGGCTGGAGGGGGCAGCGGGCGGTGACGGGAGCGGGCGGTGGCTCCGGCCGGGGGCGCCGCCGTCAGAGCTCGCCGGCCAGGATCCGGGCGAGCACGGTCCCCGTACGCTCCTCGCTGGCCTGTCGGAAGGCCTCGGTGTAGGCCGCGTCGCCGATGGCCCGGCGGGCCCGCTGCTCGCACTCCTCGCGGACCGCGCGCAGTTCGGGGGTGCCGCGCTGGGGATGGCCCACGGTGCGCCAGATGGCCTGGCCGGTGCCGTAGACGCGGGCGGCGGAGGCACCGTCGCCCCGGGCGGCCACCGCGGCGGCGAGCAGGTCCAGGCCGAGGGCGATGCCGAACTTGTCGCCGATGCCCTGCTTGGCGGCGAGCATCGCACGGGCGTGCTCGGCGGACTCCTCGGGCCGGTCCTGGAACAGCGAGATCAGCGAGAGCTGGTAGTCGGTGTAGGAGCGGGTCCAGTGCTCGCCGCGCCGTACACAGCCGCGGCGCAGTTCGGTGGCCTCGGCGCGGGCCTCGGTGAACTTGCCGAGGCCGGTGAGCGCGAAGATCCGTACCAGGTGGCAGCGCAGCCGCCCGGGCGAGTCGAACGGGGCGTCCGGCGGCGGGCCGAGCACCTGTTCCGCGACGGCGTGCGCGGACATCGGGCGCCCGGCCATCAGGTGGGTCAGCGCGATGAGGTAGCCGGCCTGCAACGCCGCCTCCGCATCGTCGTCGGCGCGGGCCGCGCGGGAGCACTCCAGGCCCAGTTCGTCGGCCCGCTTCAGGTCGCCCTGGAGCAGGACCGCGATGCCGAGCGCCCACAGCGCCCGGGTGCGGGCCCGGCTGGCGCCACGCTGGCCGGCGAGGGCGCGGGCCACATAGTCGCGGGCCTCGTGGAGGTGCCCGCAGCAGCTCCAGAAGAATCCGATGGCGGCACTGAGCTCGAGGGCCCGTTCGGGGGCGGTGACCAACAGGTGGTCCAGCGCGGTGCACAGGTCGATGTGGGCGTCGGCCACCCTGCGGTACCAGGCGACCTGTTCGCGGCCCAGCCAGCCCCGTTCGGCGCGGCGGCCGAAGTCGACGAAGTACGCGGCGTGCCGGTCCGCGAGGGCCGCCGCCTCGTCCAGTTCGCCGAGCCACAGCCGGCCGTACTCGCGCAGGGTGTCGAGCATGCGGTAGCGCGGGCCCTCGCGGGAGAGGACCGATTTGGCGGCCAGTCCGGCCAGGGCGGTGCGCACCTCCTCCTCGGTGAGCGGGCCGCCGGCGCAGACCGCGCCCGCCGCGTCCGCGTCGAAGGTGCCGCGGAAGACCGAGAGCCGGGCCCACAGCAGGCGCTCCAGCGGGGTGCACAACTCGTGGCTCCAGCCGATGGCGCAGCGCAGCGTGCGGTGGCGCGGCGGCCGGGACGGCTCGTCGTCGCCGTCGAGGGTGTCGAAGCGGGTGGCCAGCCGTTCGGCGATCCGCTCCACCGGGCTGTGCGCCAGCTGGGCGCCGGCCAGCTCCAGCGCGAGCGGAATGCCTTCCAGGCGGCGGCAGATGGTCTCGGCGGCGGCCGTGTACCGGGGGTCGGTCGGCCGCAGGCCGGGGACGGCGCGGCCGGCCCGGTCGGTGAACAGCGCCAGCGCGTCGTTGTCACCGGTGTACGGCAGCGGGCCGATCTCGGTGACCCCTTCGCCGACGAGGTCCAGCGGCTGCCGGCTGGTGACCAGCACGGTGAGCTGCGGGGCAGCGGTGAGCAGGTCGGCGAGGAGGTCGCGGCAGGCGTCGACGAGGTGTTCGCAGGAGTCCAGCACCAGCAGCAGCCGTTTGTCGGCGAGCCAGGAGCACAGTGCGGCCGCGGGGGTCCGTGCCGTGTGGTCGGCCAGCCCGACCGCGTCGCAGACGGTGGCCAGCAGCAGGCCGTCGCCTTGGAGCGGCCAGAGATCGGCCCAGCAGACCCCGTCGGGGAACCGGCGTGTCGCGGCCCGCGCGGCACGTATGGCGATCCGGGTCTTGCCCACGCCACCGGGGCCGGTCAGGGTGATCAGCCGGTGGCTTGTCAACTCCTGGCCGATCTGCCGTAGTTCACTTCGGCGGCCGACGAAACTGGTCGACTCGAGGGGAATGCTGCTTGCCACCAGCCCAGTTTGCCCCAGCCGCGGCACCGGGTGGCGCAGGGTGGCGTAGGCGGTGCGGGGCGCGAAGTTGACGACGGCCCGGGGCGGTCAGGGGGTGACGACCGGGAAGGTGGGGTGCACCGGGCCGAGCAGGCCGAGGAGCGTGCGGAGCGGTCCGGCCTCGCCGTGCCGGGCGGCCTCGGTCGTCTCCCGGCCGGCGAGCAGGTCGAGCAGCTGGGGCTTGGTGAGGGTGAGCGTCAGGTCCGGGGTGCGGTCGTCGGACGGGGCGGGCACGCCGGGGGAACTGAGGTGGGTCAGCGCGCCGTTGGACAGGGTGAGCTGCCAGGTACGGTCCTCGTCGGGCAGGTAGAGGTCGAGCGTCAGCCCGGTGTCCCAGGCACGGGGGCCGTCGATGCGGATGGCCAGCGAGTCGAGGAGCTGGTCGACGGTCAGGGCCTGGGCCATCTCGGGGTTGGCGGGGTCCAGCCGGACTTCGGCGAGGGTGCCGCGCAGCTCCATGGCGCCGGTGAGGTAGACGTTGCGCCAGGTGCCGTTCTCGCAGCCGTGCCCCAGCCGTTCGTAGACGAGGGCGAGTTCGCGGCGGGCCCGGAGGCTGCCGGGGTCGGCGAAGACCGCGTGGTTGAGGAGGGTGGCGGCGAACCGCAGGTCCCCCTCGGCGGCGTACCGCTTCCCGGCGTCCACGGTGGCCTCGGTGCCACCCAGGGTGTCCACATAGCGCCGGGCCAGCTCGGCCGGCGGGTGTTCCCACAGATGGGCGGGGTTGCCGTCGTACCAGCCCATGTAGCGCTGGTAGATCGCCTTGACGTTGTGGCTGAGCGAGCCGTAGTAGCCGTGGTTGGCCCACACCCGCGAAAGGGCCGGCGGCAGCCGGAGCTCCTCGGCGATCTCGGTGCCGGTGAGCCCCTCGTTGAGCAGTCGCAGGGTCTGGTCGTGCAGGTAGGCGTAGAGGTCGCGCTGGTGGACGAGGAGGGCTTTGATGCGGTCCTTGCCCCAGGTCGGCCAGTGGTGGGAGGCGAAGGCGACCTCCGCCTCGCCGCCGAAGAGGGCCAGCGCCTCGCCCAGGTAGCGGGACCAGGCCCGGGCGTCCCGGACCGCGGCGCCGCGCAGCGTCAGGATGTTGTGCATGGTGTGGGTGGCGTTCTCGGCGAGGCAGAGCGCCTGCTGCGCCGGGAAGCAGAAGTTCATCTCGGCGGGCGCCTCGGTGCCGGGGGTGAGCTGGAAGACGATGCGGACCCCGTCGACGATCTCCTCCTGGCCGGTGCTGGTGATGTCCACGGTCGGCGGGACCAGGGTGAGGGTGCCGGTGGAGTGGGTGGCGCCCAGGCCGCAGCCGATCTGCCCGGCCGGCGCTTTGGGCAGCTCCGTGCCGTACATGTAGACCGCGCGCCGGGTCATCGCGGTGCCGGCGTAGACGTTCTCGCTGACCGCGTGCCGCAGGAAGCCGGCGGGGGCGAGCACCGGTACGGGGTGGTGGCCGGGCGGCAGGACGCCGCGGGCGCCGCCGAAGTGGTCCGCGTGCGAGTGGCTGTAGACCATGCCGGTGACCGGCCGGTCACCGCGGTACTCGCGGTAGAGCTCCAGCGCCGCCGCGGCGGTCTCGGCGGAGACCAGCGGGTCGATGACGATCACCCCGTGATCGCCCTCGACCAGCGTCATGTTGGACAGGTCCAGACCGCGCGCCTGGTAGATGCCGTCGGTGACCTCGTACAAACCCTGCCGGCTCACCAACTGGCCCTGCCGCCACAGGCTCGGGTCGGCGGTGCGGGGGCAGTTCTGGGCGAGGAAGGCGTATGCCTCGGCGTCCCAGACCACCCGGCCGTCACCCGTGGTGATCTCCGGCGGATCGAGCGGGGCGATGAAGCCGCGGTCGGCGTCGGCGAAGTCTTCGTGATCATCCACGGGCAGAGCGGTCACGGGACGCTACCTCTCTGGGGCGGCCGGCCGGAGCCAATACCCCACGCAATCGATTTAACCCAATTTGCCGGGTTATCGCATGCGTGGCCGAAGGCCGGCGGCCGCCCCTTCCGGGCCGGCCGTGATCACACCGGCTCGGCCTCGATGAGGCTGAAGCGGTTGGACCGCGGGAGCCGGGTGACCGTGGTGACGGCGAAGCCCGCACTACGGCACAGCCGCTCGAAGTCCTCCCGGGTCCGCTCCCGGCCCCCGACGTTGACCAGCATGTTGAGGTCGGTGAGGTAGGCCAGGCTGTCCGCCGCGGGGTCGACGAGGGGCGGCAGCACGGGCTCGACGATCAGCAACCGACCGTGGTCGGGGATCACCCGGCGGCAATGCCGGAGGATCCGTGCGCAGCGCTCGTCGTCCCAGTCGTGGATCACGCTCTTGAGGAGGTAGAGGTCGGCCCCCTCGGGAGCGGTGGCGAAGAAGTCGCCGGTGACCAGGGAACAGCGGTCCTCGACACGCTCCTGCGCCAGCCGGGCCGGGGCCTGGGCGAGGCCCTCGGCGCTGTCGAAGAGGATGCCGCGCAGCTCCGGGTGGGCCCGCAGGATCGCGGCGAGCAGAGTGCCGTCCCCGCCACCGATGTCGGCCACCACGGTGCGGCGGCCGAAGTCGTAGGCGGCCGGCACCAGGGCGGCGGTGTCGCGGGTGCCCTGGCTCATCGCGGCGTTGAAGTCCGCGGAGAGCTGGGGGTGTTGGGCGAGGTGGCCGAAGAAGTCGGTGCCGAAGACAGCGTCGAAGGACGGCGTTCCGGTGCGCACGCTGTCGTCCAGCCGCTCCCAGGCCCGGAGCATGGCGGGGTCGGTGAACATCCGGATGAAGGAGTGCAGCGACTCGGGGTGGTCCTCGCCCAGCAGGGCGCCGGCCGGGGTGACGGCGAAGACTCCCGGGGCCCGCTCGGCGAGCAGCCCGAGACCGGCCAGCGCCCGTAGTAAGCGGCCCATGGCCTGGGCGTCGGCGGCGCACTCGGCGGCCAGTTCGCGGGCACCGCGCTCGCCGTCGCCGATCCGGTCGACGACCCGTAGCCGGACGGCGGCGCCCAGCGTCTGGGCGGCCATGGGGCCGTAGGCGATCCGGACCAGCGCGTTACGGGCCTGGTCCGATGACGGGTGATCGTGCGGCATGTGACAGCACCTCTCTGCGTGAACGGCGTTACGGGCAGGGCGCGGCAGGGCACAACAACGCAGGCGGCCTCAGCACCCCCGCGCTAGTTAGGCAACCCTAACTTCGCGCGATCACTGGATCAATGCCCCGTCCACCCGCACCCCACGCCTGCGGTGCGGCCCTTTGCACCACCCGGGAGAGGAGGGAC
Source organism: Streptomyces sp. NPDC020742 (assembly GCF_040641675.1). Lineage (NCBI taxonomy): Bacteria > Bacillati > Actinomycetota > Actinomycetes > Kitasatosporales > Streptomycetaceae > Streptomyces > Streptomyces sp. NPDC020742. The sequence continues at coordinate 60,973 of NZ_JBFAEA010000002.1, read as the reverse complement.
CCCTGTCCCCGTACGACGACCGCCCCTTCGGCGAACTCACCGAGCTGTTCCGGCACGATGCCGTCGCCCGCTCCCACCCGGGCCGTCCGCCGGCCGGCCGATCGGGCCGGATGCGCGGGTCCCACCGCGCCGTCGGCTGGCTGCTGCCGGCGGCCGCGGCCGGCACTCTGGCCGCCGGGATCGTGCTGGCCCACGGCCTGCTGATCGCGGGCGGACTGGTGCTGGCCGGGCTGTCCGCCCCGCTGCCCGGCCCACGGGACCACCGGAGGTAGCCCCACCCCGGGCCACCGGACGGGCTGCCCGGCCACCTGGAGACGTCAACCGCTGGGGACGCCGCCCACCGGGGACGCCGCCCACTGGGACGTCGCCCACTGGGACGTCGCCCACTGGGACGTCGGCGCACCGCCGGCCCGCGCACCCTCCGCGGAGGGCCGCCAGGCCGGCGATGTGACCACTGCCCGGTAGAAGGAGGCGGATCAGGTGGCGCGGCGACTCTTCGACGCCACGACCACACACATGGCGCCCAACAGGAACGTCAGGGCACCGATGACGATGTTGTTCCAGATGACACCGGCATCCGGGCCGGTGCCGACGATCCAGGGCGCGATGATCATCCACACGCCGATCGCACACATCGCACCGCTCAGGCCGTACATCCGGTCGGGGGTCGCGGTGAAGCCGATCGCCAGCAGGGCAATGGCGATGCCGATGATGAGGTTGTGGGTCATCAGCGCGGGCTGCGCGGCCGCGTAGTGGACGATCCACGGGGAAGCGGCGCAGTACAGGCCGACCAGGAACACCGGCCCGTCGACGAGTACCACATCACGCCCGCCGAGCACCCGCTCATAGCGCGCCTGCATCTCAGAAGCATCGGGGTGACCTGCGAGATCTCCCCTGTGGTGTGAGACGTCGGCCATGCGACTCGCCTCCTTCGTCCGCAAGCCTGGCCGTATTCGCGTGGCATCCGGCCGCGCATCTTTATTCTGCGCTTATGCCGCCTTTATGTGTAGATGAAGCGACAGATGAATTTTGAAGCGTTCCGGTCAGGGCTCATCCGCCGTCCAGCGGCCGCCCGAGCCCGAGGTTCCACCGGCCGCTCCGGCCACTCAGCTCCACGACGGTCAGCGGCGGGACGTCCAGCCGCCAGAACGCCTCCAAGGGGAGCCGCAGCGCAGCCACCGCCGCGGCCCGGACGACGTCCGGGTCGACGACGGCCAGCACCCGACCGGAGTCCCCGGCCGCCAGGTCCAGCCACTGCGCGACCCGGTCGCACAGCTGCCGCAGCGTCTCGCCGCCGTGTCCGGCGAAGTCCGGGTCCCCCAGCCAGGCGGAGACCGCGGCCGGCTCGGCGTCGGCGACCTCGGCCAGCGTCCGGCCGCGCCAGCCACCCATCGCACAGCCCGCCAACTCCGGAACGGGCCGCGCCGACAGCCCCAGCTCCTCGGCGGTGTTCCGGCAGCGGACCGAGGGGGAAGCGAAGATCCGCTCCGGGGACGGCAGCCGGCCGGCGGCGGACCGGGCGCGGCGCCGGCCGGCCTCCCCCAGCGGGGCGTCGTCATCGAAACGCACCGCCCGGTGGGCCTCGCCCGCGGCCGGTGAGACCAACATCACCCGAGTTGTCATGCCCTCTTCTCTCGCTCTGATCCAGCACCGGTAAGGGTCGGCGGGCGCAAGGGAGTTGTTCCGCCGGCACGCCGCGCCCTGCGCCTCTCCGCCCCCTACGAGGCCTTGGCTCGCGGATCGCTTCGCGGTACCTTCCCGATGATATTGACGACGACATGACGGAAGCCGGTGGGATCCCGGCGCGGTCGCGCCACTGTATGTCCGGTTTTGACCAGCCCACCAGGGCCGGGCCGGATGAGCCAGACCCGGTATGTCGTCACGCTCTCCACCGCACAGGGACGCGAGTTCCCCCTACAGGAGGTCCTGCCATGGCTCAGACCATCGCACCCCCGGCCACCGGCGCCGCCACCCCCGCCCCGCTCCCCCTCAAGGCCATCGCCCCCTGGGCGCTGTTCGTCGGCGTCCTGATGCTGGTCCTGCTCTACTTCATCGGTGCCGAGCAGGGCGCCACCTCGCTGCTGTCCGGTACGGACGTCCACGAGTGGGTGCACGACGGTCGGCACCTCCTCGGCTTCCCCTGCCACTGATCGGGCGCCGCACCCATGAACTCCGTCACTGTGAGAACCCTCCTGGTGCGCGGCATGCTCGCCGGTCTGGCCGCCGGTGTCCTCGCCCTCGTCGTCGCCTACCTGCTGGGCGAGCCGAGGGTGGACGCCGCCATCGCGTTCGAGGAGGCACACAGCCACGAACACGAGATGGAGGTCGTCAGCCGCGGTCTGCAGTCCACGGCCGGGCTCGCCACCGGCGTCCTGGTCTACGGCGTGGCCTTCGGCGGGATCGCCGCACTGGCCTTCTGCTTCGCGGTGGGCCGGATCGGTCGGTTCAGCGCCCGCACCACGGCCGCGCTGGTGTCCGCCGCCGCGCTGGTGGCCGGCTACCTCGTGCCGTTCCTGAAGTACCCGGCCAACCCGCCGTCGGTGGGGGACCCCGACACCATCGGCAAGCGCACCGCACTGTACTTCCTGATGATGCTGCTCGGCGTCCTGCTGGCCGTCGCCGCCACGATCCTCGGCCGGCGGCTGGCGCCCAGGCTGGGCAACTGGTACGCGACGGTGGCCGCGGGGGCCGCCTTCGTCCTCGCCGTCGGGCTCGCCTACGCGTTCCTGCCGGCGATCGACGAGGTGCCGGACGGCTTCTCCGGCACGCTGCTGTGGCAGTTCCGGCTGTCCGCCATCGCGATCCAGCTGGCACTGTGGACCGCCTTCGGGCTGCTCTTCGGCCACTTCGCTGAGCGGGTGCTCCCGGCGCAGCAGCGCACCCCGGCCGCCGAGGCGGTACCGGCCGCCTCCTGAGGGGCGGCGGACGCCGCCCCTCAGCGCACCGCAAAAGGGGCCCGCGAGCACTCTCGCGGGCCCCTTTTGCTGCCGCGGTGTGCGGCAGCCGTGGTCCGACCGGCTCAGCTCAGGCCCGGAACGCCGTCCAGATGCGGCAGGTCGTGGTCGAGCCGTTCCCGTTTGGCACGCAGATAGCGGATGTTCTCGGCGCGGGGCTGCATCAGCAGCGGTACCTGCTCCTCGACGTCGACGCCGTGCCGCAGCAGCGCCGCGCGCTTGCGGGGGTTGTTCGACAGCAGCCGCACCGAGTCGACGCCCAGGTCCTGGAGCATCTCCGCGGCCACCCGGTACTCGCGGGCGTCGACGGGGAGTCCGAGCGCGAGGTTCGCCTCGACCGTGTCCAGCCCGTCCTCCTGCAGCCGCATCGCCCGGAGCTTGGCCAGCAGCCCGATGCCCCGGCCCTCATGGCCCTGAAGATAGACCAGAACGCCGCTGCCGGCCGCCACGATCGCGCGCAGTGCGGCCGACAATTGATCGCCGCATTCGCAGTGTGTGGAGGCGAAGACATCACCGGTCAGGCATTCCGAATGCACCCGGGTCAGCGCCGTCCGCCCCGCCACCTCACCGTGTACCAGGGCCACTTGCTCGATACCGGTGCGGCGGTCGAGATAGCCGACCGCGAGAAATTCGCCGTATGTGGTGGGAAGCCGGACTTCCACCACCCGTTCCACGCCCGGTTTCCGCCCGGCGGCGTCGTCGATTGCCAGGGCCACATCGCGGCCGGGGCCGGCATCCTCGTCGGGGTCGATCATGGCGCGATGGTACCCGCGTGGAGAAACGATGGGCAGGGATCACTCAGAATGGCAACAAGTATGCTGCGGCCGATGACGCGGAGAGCCGGCGACGAAAGGCGGCAGCACACCATGAGCGCTGCACAACAACCCGTTTCGGACGCCGGCCTGTTGCCGGCGGACACCACCGAGGACGTCCGGGCGCGGCGCCCGACCATGGCGGTGCTGCCCATCGGCAGCTTCGAACAGCACGGTGCATTCCTCCCGTTGACCACCGATACGGTCATCGCCGGAACCATCGCCCGGGAGCTGGCCGCCGCCCACCCGGTCCTGCTGCTGCCGCCGCTGACGGTGTCCTGTTCCCATGAGCACGCGGACTGGCCGGGGACCGTCAGCATTTCGGCACAAACCCTGTATGCGGTCGTCACCGACATCGCGGATTCGCTGCGCCATTCCGGGATCGGCACCCTGATTCTGGTCAACGGCCACGGCGGAAATTACGTCCTGCGCAATGTGGTTCAGGAATCCGCCGGGCGCGGCATACGGATGGCGTTGTTCCCCGGGTCTGCCGACTGGGATGCCGCGCGCGACCGGGCCGGGGTGGGGACGTCCGGGCACAGCGATATGCACGCCGGAGAGGTCGAGACGTCGATTCTGCTGCATGCCCACCCCACGTTGGTCAGGGACGGCTATGCCTCGGCGGATTGCACCGCCGATGACCGGAAGCATCTCCTGACGCTGGGAATGTCGGCCTATACCGAGTCCGGGGTCATCGGCCGGCCGTCACGGGCCTCCGCGGACAAGGGCCGGGAATTGCTGGCGGGGCTGGTCGCGGCATTCGGGGAATATGCCGCGCTGTTCGGCGAACCTGCGGCAACGGCACAGGACGGGAGCTGAGCGATGTCCGGAGAGGGAACCGGGGTGCTGGACACCGCGGCCGCGTGGGAGCTGCTGCGGCGGATCCGTACGGCGGACGAGGCCGCGGCCGCCGGGCTGGTCACCGACGGCGCGGGCCGGACCACCTGGCGGACGGCCTGCTCGTCCGAAGCCGCCGAACTCGCCGAGCGCTACCTGCCGTTGTGCCTGGCAGGCCCGCACCTGGCGTTCGCGCAGCTCGGGCAGAGCCTGGACGGCTTCATCGCGACCCGTACCGGCGACGCCGACTACGTCACCGGACCGGCCGACCGCTGCCATCTGCACCGACTGCGGGCGCTCGCCGACGCGGTGCTGATCGGGGCCGGTACCGCGGTGGCGGACGACCCGCAGCTGACCGTGCGGGCCTGTAGTGGTGCCAACCCGGTCCGGGTGGTGCTCGATCCGCGGGGCCGGGTGCCGCTGGACAGCGGGGTGTTCACCGACGGGGCCGCACCGACGCTGTGGGTGGTGGGCCCGGACGCCGACGACGCCGCCCGGTCCGCCCCGGGCACCGGTGTCGAGGTGCTCGCCCTGCCGGACGCGGCGGCCTTCGCCCCGGCGCGGCTGCTGACGGCGCTGGCGCGGCGCGGGCTGGGGCGGGTGCTGATCGAGGGCGGCGGCGCCACGGTGTCGCGGTTCCTGCGGGAGGGAGCGCTCGACCGGCTCTACGTCACCGTGGCACCGGTGCTGCTCGGCGACGGCGTCCCGGGGCTGCGGTTCCCCGGCACGCCGGTGATGCGGGAGGCGCTACGGCCGCCGGTGCGGCGCGCCCTGCTCGGCGAGGACACGCTCTTCGAGCTGGACCTCCGGGCCGGCGGCGGGGACCGGCCCGGCGGCCCGGCGGACGAGCAGCACCGCGGCGCCGGGCAGGCTCGCCGCGAAGGCGAGCACGCCGTAGACCACGGCGCTGGTCAGGCCCTGGGCGGCGCCCAGTCCGGCGGCGCCGAAGGCCCAGGCGGCGACGCCCTCGCGGGGGCCCCAGCCGCCGACGTTCAGGGGCAGGGCCATGGCCAGCAGCGCTAGCACGATCAGCGGGAGCAGTTCGGCGAGCGGCGCGCTGACCCCGGCGACCCGGGCGGCCAGCACGAACATGGCGAGGTAGCCGGCGAGCACCACCGCGGACGAGAGCGCGACGCCGGGCCAGATGCCGGGGCCGAACAGGCCCTGGCGGGCCTCGGCCAGCGCCGCGCGCAGGGCCCGGGCACCGCGCGAGGTGCCGCGGCGCCGCCGCAGCCACAGCGCGACGGCGAGCAGCAGTACCGCCGCCCCCGCCACCGGCAGGGCGACACCGGGCGCGGCCAGGGCCCGTCGGGCCGGTGCGGGCACCGTCGACGGCCGGACGAGCAGCGCCACCGCCCCGGCGACGCACAGCACCAACTGGCCGGCGGCGCGTTCCAGCACCACGGCGCGCACGCCCCGGCCGAGGTCCCCGGCGGACCGGCCGTGCCGTACGGCGCGGTGGACGTCTCCCAGTACGCCCCCGGGCAGCGCCGCGTTCAGGAACAGCGCCCGGTAGTAGTCCGCCACGGCCGGGCCGAGCGGCAGCCGCAGCCCCAGCCCGCGGGCCACCAGGCACCAGCGCCAGGCGCTGAACACCGTGGTCAGCAGGCCGAGTCCGAGCCCGGCCAGCAGGGTGCCGGCGTCGATCCGGCGCAGCCCGTCCAGGAAGGCGGCCGAGCCCAGGTGCCCTACCAGCACCGCCAGGATGCCCACCCCCGCGAGCATCCGCAGCCACCCCGCCCAGCCGGGCCGCTTCATCCCCCGCCCCCCGGCAGCGCCAGCAGGTCGGTGTGGTGCACCGTCACCGCCAGCTCGCCCGCCGCGTTGGCCTCCAGCCGCCGCTGCAGATAGCCGGCCGCCTCGGCCGCCAGCTCCGGGCGCTGGACCTGTGCGGCGGCGACCCAGCCGCGCAGCCAGGGGTCGATCAGCGTCGACTCCGCGGAGCCGAGCCGCCAGGGGCTCGGCATCAACCGGACCGCGGCGCCCCGTCGTTCGAACGCCTCGGCCGCCGCCTCGATCGCGTCCGGGCCGAGCAGGGCCCGGCCCTGATCGGCGCGCCGCTGGTGCGCGTTGAAGGCGTCGGTCAGCGCGCCGTCGAGCGGATCGGCCGGGGTCAGCTCGACCCGTCCGGCGACGGAGAGCGCCAGCAGCACCGGGACGCCGGCCCGGGTGCAGGCCTCCGCGAGGCCCTCTACCTCGTCGAGGGTGAGCAGGTCGAGCAGCGCCGAGGCGGTGACCAGGGAGGTGCCGGTCAGGTCCGCGGCGGTGAGGCCGGCCAGGTCCCCGCGCATGGTGGTGGCCGTGACGGGGGTGCCGTCGGCGGCCGATCCTGGCATCCGCCGGGCGGCCAGCGCCAGCAGGTCGGGGTCGTGGTCATGGAGCGTCCAGCGCTGCGGACCGGGCAGCCGGACGGCGAGCCAGCGCGCCATCGAGCCGGTGCCGCAGCCCAGATCGCGGATCACCAGGCCGTCCGGGCTTGGGTGGGCGGACAGCCGGGCGCGCAGCGGGTGCAGCAGTTCGGGCGCGCGGGCCGCGGCGTCCGCGCGTTCGCGCAACTCCAGCCAGCGCGGCGCGAAGCGGGGGCTGCCCACCGCGTCCACGGCGTTCACCGGTCGCCCCGGGGTGTGTGCCGGAGCCGTTCCAGCGCTCCGGCCAGACTGTGCGACGTCATCTCCCACTCCTCCAGCATGGCACGGCGTCCGCGTGCCGATTTCCTGAGTTGGTCCCGCAGTTCGGGGTCGCCCAGCCAGTCGGCCAGTGCGCCGGCCAGCGCGTGCGGCCGGTCGGACGGGACGAGCAGGCCCGGCAGACTGCCGTCCGGCGCCCGTCCCAGGGCCTCCGGCACCCCGTCGACGGCCGTCGCCAGCACCGGGATCCCGCGGGCCAGCGCCTCGGTGACCACCATCCCGTAGGTCTCCGCGTACGAGGGCAGTACGAGCAGGTCGGCGGCGGCATAGCGGGCGGCCAGGTCGGCGCCGGCCAGCGGCCCGGTGAAGCCGACCCGGTCGCCGAGTCCCGACTCCTGGGCGAGGGAGCGCAGTTGGTCGAGGTATCCCGTGTCATGTCCGGCCCCGCCGACCAGGGTGCAGCTCCAGGGCAGGCCGGCCAGCGTCGCCAGGGCCTCGATCAGCCGGTGCTGCCCCTTGCGCGGGGTGAGCGAGGCGACGCACAGCAGCGCGCCGGCGCCGTCGGTTCCGGGCGCGAGGGGCGCGGGGTCGGTGCCCGGGCGGGCGACCGTAACGCGCCCGGCCGGCAGGCCGTGGTGGGCAGCGAGCCGGTCGGCGGCCCACGTGCTGGTGACGACCACGGTCTGCACGGAGTGCAGGGTGCGGCGTTCCAGGGCGTCGAGCTCGGCCGCCACCTCGGGGGCGAGCCCGGTCTCGTCGCCCAGCGGCAGGTGCACCAGTACGGCGAGCCGCAGCCGCGCGGACTCGGGGGCGAGCACCTCCGGCACACCGCAGGCGACCAGGCCGTCGAGCAGCACCACCGCGCCGTCGGGCAGCGCCGCCAGACGGTGCGCCAGCCCGGCCCGGGCGGTGCGGTCGGGCCGCGGCCAGCTGCCGGGCAGGGCATACCGGCTCACCTGCCACCCCGCCGCCGGCAGGTCCCGGCAGACCCGGAGGTCGTAGGTGTTGCCGCCGCTGGGCGCCGTCGGATCGTCGACCCCGCCGGGCAGCAGGAAGTGCACCCGCCGGGCCGTCGGGCCGGCGCCGGTGTCCGTCACAGGGCGCGCTCGTAGGTCGCCCAGGCGATGTGCGATTCATGCAGCGTGACGGATATGCCCGCCAGCTCGCGGGCACCCTCGCCCAGGCCGCCGGCGTGCACCCGGTCGGCGAGCCGGTCGGCGATGACCTTGGCGAGCGCCTCGGTCGAGGTGTTGATTCCGGCGAAGGCCGGCTCGTCGTCGAGGTTGCGGTAGTTCAACTCACCGACCACGGCGTTGAGTTCCCGGGTGGCCAGGCCGATGTCGACGACGATGTTGTCCTCGTCGAGCTCCGGTCGGCGGAAGGTGGCGTCCACGAGGAAGGTCGCGCCGTGCAGACGCTGCGCGGGTCCGAAAACCGCGCCGCGGAAGCTGTGCGCGATCATCAGGTGATCGCGGACGGTGATGCTGAACACGGGTGTTCCTCCGGTGTGATGTCGGTCTCGGTGACGGGGGTGGACGAGGGGGCGGGGCCTGGCCGGGCGGGACCGGGCGGGGTGGCCCGGCCGGGTGCCCTAGGAGCCGTCCGGGGGCGCGTACCGGATGCGGTGGCAGAGCGCCGGCAGCGCGCCGGAGGCGAGTTCGGGCAGCACCGACGGCAGGTCCTCGAAGGCGGATTCGCCGGTGACCAGCGCGTCGAAGGCGGGGTCGGCGAGGAGGTCCAGGGCGAGCGCGAGCCGGTCGGCGTAGGTCCGGCCGGGCCGGGCGGCCGGGGAGACGGTGCCCACCTGGCTGCTGCGGACGGTCAGCCGACGCGCGTGGAAGGCCTCCCCCAGCGGCAGGCTGATCCGCCGGTCGCCGTACCAGCTCAGCTCGATGACGGTGCCTTCGGGCGCGAGCAGTCCGAGCGCGTGCGTCAGCCCCTCCTCGGTGGCGCTGGCGTGCACGACCAGGTCACAGTCGCCGAGCGCGTCCTGCGGCAGAGCGAAGTCCACCCCGAGCGCCGCGGCGGTCTGCGCGCGGGCCGGGTCGGCGTCCACCAGCTGTACCCGGAGCCCGGGGTACCGGGCGAGCAGCGCGGCGACGCTACAGCCGACCATGCCCGCGCCGACCACCGCGATCCGGTCCCCGACCTGTGGTGAGGCGTCCCACAGGGCGTTCACCGCGGTCTCCACGGTGCCCGCCAGTATCGCGCGGCCGGCAGGGACCGTCTCCGGTACCGGGGTGACCGCGCTCGCCGGGACGACGTAGTGCGTCTGGTGCGGGTAGAGGCAGAAGACCGTACGGCCGGCCAGCTCGGGCGGCCCCTCCTCGACGACGCCGACGCTGAGGTAGCCGTACTTGACCGGTGCCGGGAAGTCCCCGTCCTGGAACGGCGCCCGCATCGCCTGGTGCTGGCTCGTGGGCACCCCGCCGCGGAAGACCAGGGTCTCGGTGCCGCGGCTCACTCCGGAGTACAGGGTGCGCACCAGCACCTCGCCGGGGCCGGGGGCCGGAAGCGTCACGGTACGGATCTCTCCCCGGCCGGCAGTCCTTAGCCAAAACGCACAAGCAACGCGTGCCACCGGGGATCCTCCTGGACGCTACGACGGGGGTTCGTTGATGCTGGAGATCATCAGGGTGCCGTCACCATACGCGGCGCTCCTGGACTGCGCCACAAGTCGAAGGGAGGCACGGTGGCCCTGCAAGAGCACTACGACACGCGGCTCTTCGTGCCGGACACCACGGCCGGCCTCGGCGTGCAACTGCTGGTGTTGGAGGTGCTGTGCCGGCTGGCCGGCCTGGGCACCCTGGGCTGGCTCACCGGGTTCGCGTTCACCGTGATCACCTGGGTGTTGCTCACGCTGGCGCTCCAGCGGTCGTGGACCGGGCCGTTCGGCCCGGCCAACCGCGTCACCCTGGCCCGGACGATCCTGGTCGGCGGGGTGACCGCGCTGGTCGCGGACTCCTTCGACCGGCCGCCGCCGGTCACGGTGCTGGTCGCGATGGCCACCGTCGCGCTGATCCTGGACGGGGTGGACGGGAAGGTGGCCCGGCGCACCGGTACGGCCACGCCACTGGGGGCGCGCTTCGACATGGAGGTCGACGCCTTCCTCATCCTGGTCCTGTGCGTCTACCTCGCGCTCCCCCTGGGGGCCTGGGTGCTGGCGATCGGCCTGATGCGGTACGCCTTCGTCGCGGCGTCCTGGGCACTGCCCTGGCTCCAGGGCGCTCTACCGCACAGCATGGCCCGCAAGACCGTGGCCGCCCTCCAGGGCATCGTGCTGGTGCTGGCCGCGGCCGGGATCGTGCCGCAGGCCCTGGCCGCGGGCGCGGTGGCGCTGGCGCTGGCACTGTTGGTGTGGTCGTTCGGCCGGGATGTGGTGTGGTTGTGGCGGACCAGGGACCGGACCGGTGCCGGGCCGCTCAGGTCCCCGCGTGCCGCCCCAGGTAGATGACGAGCGCGAGGAAGACCAGCACCAGGTTCGTGACGACGATGTAGAGCAGCACCTGTCGCAGCGGGCTGCGCCGGGACGGCCGGTGGGCGAACAGCACCGAGCCCGGCAGCCGCGCCAGTTGGGCTCCCGGACGGACCGCGGCCATACCGGGCCGCCGGACTCCGCAGCGCGGGGAGGAGCGGTGCCGGGCGGGGGCCTCCGGGCAGGCGCGGCCGTGTCCCCGGGGCGTGCGCAGCGGCCCCGGCGCCGGTGGGCGGCCCCGGCAGGGGCGGGTGGTACCCGGCCCGGAGGGCGAGGGTATGCAGGTGCGGGAGCGGACCGCCCGCCAGGGCGGGGGCCCCTTGCGTCGCGGTGTGCCGGGCATCGACGATCACCCCGCCCCGGCCACCGGCACCGCGCCCGTCTCGGCCTGCCGCAGCTCGGTCAGCAGCGCGTGCTGTCCGGTGAGCACATCGGCGAGGACCCGCCGGGCGGCGCACAGCAGCTCCGCGACGTGGCAGCCGGCCAGTTCGTAGACGACGGTGGAGCCGCTGCGGGTGGCGGACACCATGCCGGCCCGGCGCAGCACCGCCAACTGCTGGGAGAGCGCGGACGGTTCGACCTGGAGCTCGCCGAGCAGCGCGCGTACCGGCATCGGCCCGTTCTGCAGCAGCTCCAACACCCGGATGCGCAGCGGATGTCCCAGCATCCGGAAGATTTCGGCCTTGGCCTGATAGAGCGGGATCCGGTCGCCGTTCATCTCCCCGCCCCGCTTCCGCGTGCCGTGCTCACCGCGCGCACCCGCTCCCCTGCCGATCCGGCGCACTTGCCCACGCATGCCCTCCGCGCCAGGGCCGCCGGCCCTCGCGTCACCTGTTGAATTGCGGAATTCTGCAACTGTAGACGACACGGGCCGGGAGCTGAACGGCGGTGGAACAACGGGCCGTCCAATCCCGGCCACCGGCACCGGTATCGGACAGGTGCCGGGGGCCGGGTCGAGTGGCGGGGTTGGGTGCCGGGGGCCGAGTTGGGTGCCGGGGGCCGGGCCCGGGCGAGGTGCCGGCCACCGGGCAGCCGGTCCCGCCGCGATTCCCCGGAACCCGGTGGACAGCGCCTCCTCGCCCTTGCACAGTGACGCCCATGACCTCACTGGTACGCCACCTCACCTTCGACTGCACCGACGCCTACCGGCTGGCCCGCTTCTGGGCAGAGGTGCTGAACGGTTCGCTGGCCGACGACGACGTCCCGGGGGACCCGGAGGCCACCGTCACCTCCGCCGGCGCCGCGCTGCTGTTCGTCTCCGTGCCGGATGCCAAGACGGTGAAGAACCGGGTGCACCTGGACCTCCAGCCGCAGGACCGCAGCCGGGACGAGGAGGTCGAGCGGCTGCTGGCGCTCGGTGCGACGCTGGTGGCCGACCACCGCCGTCCGGACGGGACGGGGTGGGCGACGATGGCCGATTTCGAGGGCAATGAGTTCTGTGTGGAGCGCAGCGCGGCGGAGCGGGCCGGCTGAGTCGGCGTTCCGTCAGCCCCGGCCGGTCCGGGCGGCCTCGACGCGCTCCCGGGCCTCGGCGAGGTCCTCCTCGGTGGGGGCGTCGTCCTGGCTGAGCCGGCGGCGCCAGTAGCCGGTGAAGTCGATCTGCCGCTTGTCGAGGCCGCGTTGGGCCACCAGGTGGCGCCGTAGCGTCCGGACCGTGCCGGCCTCACCGGCCAGCCAGACGAACGGTGCGCCGGCCGGGAAGGACAGGGCTCGGACGGCGGCCGGCAGTGCCTCGCCGCCTCCGGGCGGGGCGCCGTCGCGGTGCACCCAGTGCACGGTGAGGTCCGCCCGGGTCGTGAACGTCTGCTCGTCGGCCGCACCGTCCACCTCGATGCAGGCCAGCGCCCGGATGCCGGGCGGCAGCGACTCGACCAGGGAGCCGATGGCCGGCAGCGCGGTCTCGTCGCCGGCCAGCAGCAACCAGTCGGCGCTGGCCGTCGGCAACGGCCGGGCGTAGTCCGCCGAGGGGCCGTAGCGGGCGAGGGTGTCGCCCACCGCGGCGGCAGCCGCCCAGCGGGTCGCCGGTCCGCTCTCCGGAGCGCCCGCCGGTCCGTCCGGCCCGGCGGCACCATGGAGGACGAAGTCGACGGTGAGCCAATGCCGTTGGGGGTCGTAGGAGCGCACCGTGTAGCTGCGCATCCAGGGCCGTTCGTCCTCGGGGAGGGCGAGGTACGCCTGGTACCAGCGCATCGCGTCGCCACCCGCGGACGCCTCGGGCAGCCGGGGAGCGGACTGCCCGGGCCGGGGGAACAGCAGCTTGAGCTGCTGGTCCGGCCAGGTGGGGAAGGCATCGAGGCCCTCCCCGGCGAAGCTGATGCGAACCATGTGCGGGGTGATCCGCGCTACGTCGGTGACCTGGATGAACGCGACGGGCACAGCCGTCATCGGAGCCTCCTTGAGGACGTGGGGGGGGTGGGCCGGAAGGTGGCGGGGCAGGGCGGAACGGGTCCCACCGCGCGGGCGGTCGGAGGCGGCCCGGCGGGCGCGGACGTCGGCGAGTCGCCGGCGGCGACCGGCTCGGCGCCGCACCGTTCCGGGCCCACCAGCCCCCTTCCCCCGCCCGCCTTGACCTCCCCCTGATATCTTTACGCCGTAAAGAATTCGCTCCGCGACGTTACTTTATGCCGTAAGGAGACTGCAAGTGGTGGTATTCGCCGGCCAGGGGGACCCCCGCCGTTCACTGGCCCTGCTCTGGCGCGCCGAGGCCACCGACGGGCCGGGGGCCAAGAAGGGGCCGGGGCCCAGGCCCGCGCTGAGCGTCGAGGCAATCGTCACGGCCGGGATCGCGGTCGCCGACGCTGAGGGCATGGCGGCGCTGTCCATGCGCGCCGTCGGCGAGCGACTGGGGCGGACCGCGATGGCGCTCTACACCTACGTCCCCGGCAAGGGCGAGCTGGTGGACCTGATGTACGACCAGGTGCTGGCCGAGTTGCCGGAGGACTACGACCTCACGCCGGGCTGGCGGGCCGCGCTGACGGCCTGGGCCGAGGACACCTGGGAGTTCCACCTCCGTCACCCCTGGGTCCTCCAGGTCTCCCAGGCCCGGCCGGTGCTCGGCCCCCACGAATACCGCACCCTGGAGACCCTGCTGCGGCTGCTGCACGCCACGGAGCTGAGCCCGGGGGTGCTGCGCCGGATCGTGGGGACCCTGCTGCACTTCGTACGGGGTGCCGCGGGGACCGTCGTGGAGTCCCGGCTGGCCGCCGCGTCGACCGGGGTCTCCGACGAGGAGTGGTGGCGGGCACGGTCCGGCACGCTCCTGGAGGTGGTCCCGGACTTCGCGGAGCGCTTCCCGCTCCTGGTCCGGCTGGAGACCGAGGGTGCGGCGCCGGTCGCCGACGCGTCCGTCCCCTATCTGGAGCGCGAGGCGCGCGAGACCTTCGAGGTCGGGCTGGCCGTCGTCCTGGACGGGATCGCGGCGGCCGTCGCACGGGCCCGCTGAGCCGGCCGCTGGGGCGCGGCACCCCTCCCCCGCACGGCCGTTGGGGTGATGAAAGCGGGCGCGGCGGCCCGGTGCGGGTGTCGTCGGGCGCGCTCCGTGCGTTGATCTCCCATGACTGTCTTCCGCGTCCGACCGTGGTTCCTGCCGACCAGCCTCACGGTGTTCCTGACCGAGGCATGGCCGGACGGCCCGGCTGACGCCCCGTCGGATACCGAGTGCGACAGTCAGGGCGAGACCCACCCCGATACTCGGTCGGCCGAGGCAGGGCCGACCGGGTGTCCTCCGTCCGCCGATCCCTCCGGCGCCGCAGCCGAGGACCCTTCCGGGCCCGCTGACCGGGCCTGATGCACCGCCCGGCGGGTCGCGGGGGAACCGGAGTTGACGGCGTGTCGAAAGCTGGCGTCCGCACGCACCGTCGTCATCGGGTCACCACATGTGGCGGGCGGTGGTGATCGCCCATAGCTTCGCCTCATGGCGCTACGACAGATCAAATACATGGGCTGCGTCGCGGCGGTGCTGGCCGGCGGACTGGGCGCGGCCGACCCCGGAGACGCCGAGAACCGGCATGTCATCCGCCCCGGCCACTCGATCCAGGCTGCGGTGGACGCGGCCAGGCCGGGCGACACCATCCTGCTGCGACCCGGGGTCTACCGCGGGAGCGTACTCATCAACAAGCCCCGGCTGCGGCTGATCGGCGCGGGGCGGAAGACGGTGATCGTCCCCGGCGGCCGGCGGGCCGCCGCGAACGCCTGCGGGCGGAGCGGCAGCGGAATCTGCGTGCTGGGCGGCCGCCGCATCCTGCGGGACGTCAGCATCCGCTCGCTGACCGTCGAGGGCTTCAAGCGGAACGGCATCTGGGCCTCCCGCACCGACCGGATGTCCGTGCACCGGGTGACCGCCCGGAGGAACGGTGTGTGGGGCATCGCGCAGGAGAAGTCCACCCGCGCGGTGATCCGGGACAACTACGTCACCCGCAACGGCGACTCGGGCATCTTCCTCGCCAACGCGATCAAGGAGGAGGGCGGAGCCACCGACACCCGGGGCGCACTGATCACCCAGAACCTGCTCACCCGCAACCGGATCGGCGTGACGATCCGGCGGGTCAGAAATCTGACGGTGGGCCACAACACCATCATCAGGAACTGCGGCGGGGTCTTCATCGTCGGCGACGAGTCCCGCCCGCGGGCCGGCGCACTGACCGTACGGGACAACGACATCTCCCGGAACAACAAGCACTGCCCCGCCACCAAACGGCTGCCCTTCCTCCAGGGCTCCGGAGTCGTGCTCACCGGCACCGAGCGGGCCCTGGTGCGGCACAACCTGATCCGCGACAACCGGGGGAGGTCCCCGCTCTCCGGCGGTGTCGTCCTGTTCCCCAGCTTCGTCAAGGCGCTCAACGAGCGCAATGTCATCGCCGACAACATCGTGCTGCGCAACAGGCCGGCAGACCTGATCAACAAGGACCGCCGCGGCAAGGGCAACCGATTCATCCGCAACGTGTGCCGGACCTCGAAGCCGGCCCGGCTGTGCTGACGTCCAACGGAGAATAGAGGCGGAATGACCACCGTAAGTCCCAGCCCCCAGCCGGCGATGCGGCTGCGGGAGCTCATCTTCGGGGCCGCGTGCGCGGCGGCGGTACGGGCCGCGGCACGGCTCGGCGTCGCCGACGCGCTCGACGACCGGCCCGCCACGGCCGAGGAGTTGGCCGCCGCCGTGCACACCGAGCCACGGCCACTGCAGCGGCTGCTGCGCGCGCTGTCCTGCTACGGGATCTTCGCGGAGACCGACGACGGGAAGTACGAGCACACCGAGATGTCCCGGATGCTGCGCGAGGACGTCCCGGGCAGCCTGCGCTACATCTCCCTGTGGTGCACCGAGCCGTGGACCTGGGAGGCCTGGCCCCGGCTCGACGACGCGGTGCGCACCGGCCGCGGCGTCTTCGACGACCTGTACGGCAAGGGCTTCTTCGACTACCTCCACGAGGACGCGCCCGAGTCCGCACGGGTCTTCGACCGGGCCATGACCACCTCCAGCAAGCAGTCCGCCGAGGACCTCGCCGGACTGCTGGACCTGACCGGGGCGTCGTCGGTCGCGGACATCGGCGGCGGCCAGGGCCATGTGCTGGCCAGCCTGCTGGAGAAGTACCCGGACCTGCACGGCACGCTGCTCGATCTGCCCTCGGTGGTGGCGCATCCGGACCCCCGGCTGCGCTCGGGCGGCGCGCTCGCCCCGCGGGTGCGCATCGTCCCAGGGGACTGCCGCGAGGAGATCCCGGTACAGGCCGATGTGTACATCATCAAGAACATCCTGGAGTGGGACGACGAGAGCACCAGCCGGACCCTGACCAATGTGGTCAAGGCCGCCCGCGCCGGAGCCCGTGTGGTGATCATCGAGAACATCGTCGACGACAGCCCCTCGATGCGCTTCACCACGGCCATGGACCTGCTGCTGCTCCTCAACGTCGGCGGTGCCAAGCACACCACGACGAGCCTGGTCGGCCGGATCGCCGAGGCCGGGCTGGAGGTCGGCGAGATCCGGCCGGTCAACCCGTATCTGCACGCCTTCGAATGCACCGTCCCGGCGTGACCAGGTCGGTTCCGTGAGGACGCCCGCGCACAGCAGGCCGCCCGGCGAGGAGAGCTCTCCTCGCCGGGCGGCCCTGCCGGTTCCCGGGCCGGCGCACGGGCCGGGGGATCGCCCCGGACCCACCAGTGCGTCAGCCGCTGCCGTCGCGCTCCCAGGAGTAGAACTGCTGGGCCATCGCGTCCTTGGGGCTCCGCCAGGTCTCCGGGTCGTACGCGCTGACGAAGGCGGACAGCTTGTCGCTCACCGCGCGGAACTCGGGGTGCTCGGTGACCTTGGCGATCTCCGGTCCCGGCGGCCGGTCGGATTCGATGAGGTGCAGGTACACGTCACCGAACTGGAAGAGGGTCCGCCGCGACACGCCGACCAGGTGCGGCAGTTCCGTACGGTCGGAGGCCCGGAAGACCTCGGCGATGTCCGGAGCCGAACCGGGTTTCATGCGGGCGACGATCAGAGCGTGATGCATCGGGGGGTTCCCTTCGTTGCCGCCGGGTGGCGGTCCGGACGCGGCCTCGCGGTCCGTCAGCGGACGGGGGCGGAGCGGAGCTCGCGGTCCCGCTGCTCGATCTTGTCCCGGATGAGCTCCATCTGGATCCGGGAGTTGCGGTTGATGAGCTCGGTCATCCCCTTGTCGTCCACCGGGGCCTGGGGCTTCATCGCGAAGTCCTGGGTCCAGTGCATCGAGGTGCCGCCCGGGATCTCGGTGTACTTCCAGTGGATGTCCATGTGCTCGAACGGACCGGTCTCCACCCGGCGGGCGCGCACGGTGCGGTTCCTGCGGTCCATGACGCGCTCGGAGACCCAGCTCCAGACGGTGCCGTTGTCGTCCGGGTGCATCGTCAGCCGGAAGGTGGTCTTGTCGCCCTCCCGGGACAGCACCTCGACCGCGGCGTACTCGCTGAACAGCTTCGGCCAGTCCTCGATGTCGTTGGTGATGTCCCAGACGAGGTCGAGCGGGGCCGCGATGGTGATCTCGTTCTCGGTGTGGCCGGGCATGTCAGGCTCCTCTCGTGGGCACGGTCGCCTTTTCGGCGTCGGCCTTGGCGTTGTGGGTGTTGACCAGCGCGAGGAAGTCGCGCGGGGTCTTGCAGCGCTCCGCGTCGGTCGGCATCGGCCGGCCGTGCCGGTTCTCCAGCTCGCCGACGATGCCGAGCAGGCCGAGCGAGTCGAGGCCGAACTCGGCGAAGGACGCATCGGCGCGGTTGGCCAGGTCCTTCGGGTCGACGGTGAGGCCGGCGGCCGACTTCATCAGCGCTGCCAGCTCATTGAGCGTCAGTTGAGCGGTCATGTGGATTTCTCCTTCTCACGAGGGGGACGCAGGGCCCTGCCGCAGCACCATTGCCGCGTTCGAGCCCATCAGTCCCCGACTCAGCACCAACGCCGTCCGCAACGCGGCGGGCCGGGCACGGCCCGTCACCACGTCAAGGTCGTGGCACACGTCGACGACGTTGGGGGTGGGCGGCACCACGCCGTTCTCCATGGCGAGCACCGCTGCCGCGATGTCCAGGACGGGAGCACCGCAGTACGCCCGTCCGGTGCCGGTCTTGGGAGCGGTCACCGGGACCCGCGTGGCGTGCCGGCCCAGGGCGTCCGCGAGCGCCAGTGCCTCGGCCCGGTCGGCCGAGGGGACACCGAGCGCATCGGCGAACACCACGTCGATCTCCTCCGGGGCGCACCGCGCATCGGCCAGCGCACCGCGGACCGCGTGGGCGAGCCCCTCCCGGGACTCCTCCCACCGCGAGGCGCCGGTGAAGGTCGCGGCGTGCCCGGCGAGCACGGCCCGCGCGGGGGCGCCACGGCTCTCGGCCGCCGACTCCTCCTCGACGACCAGCATCGCGCCGCCCTCGGCGGGTACGAATCCGCAGGCGCCGTCGGTGAACGGGCGGTAGGCCCGGTCCGGCTCCTCGCTCCTGCTCAGGTCCTCGTAACCGAGCTGACAGACCACCGAGTACGGGGCCAGCGGCGCCTCGGCGGCGCCCACGACCACGGCGTCGGTGCCGCGCCGGATGGTGCGGCAGGCGTGCGCCAGGGCGTCCAGGCCGCCCGCCTCGTCGCTGGCGACGACTCCACAGGGCCCCTTGAAGCCGCCGCGGATGGAGATCTGTCCGGTGCTGGCCGCGTAGAACCAGGCGATGGACTGGTACGGGCCGACGTGCCGGGAGCCCTGGCCCCAGAGCCGTTGCAGCTCCCGCTGGCCGAACTCACCGCCGCCGGAGCCGGCGGCAGTGACCACACCCACCGCAAACGGGGAGTCGCCGTAGTCGGCGCGGCCCAGGCGGGCGTCGTCCAGGGCCAGGTTGGCCGCGGCCATGGCGAAGTGCGTGAACCGGTCGGTCTGGACGAGGTAGCGCTCCTCGATCAGATCCGCCGGGTCGAAGCCGCGCACCTCACCGGCGACCTTCAGCGGCAGGTGCTCGCATCCGTCGCGGGTCACCCGGTCCAGGACGCTGATGCCCTCTCTGGTCGCCTTCCAGAAGGCGTCGGTGCTCACCCCGTTGGGGGCGATCACGCCGATGCCGGTGACGACCGAGCGTCTCTCCTTGGGGGATCTCATGCTGCCCTCCCGCCCTGTCGGGTGAGTACCACCGCTGACTGGAACCCGCCGAAGCCGCTGCCGACCGAGAGGACCGAGCGCAGCGGCAGCTCCCGCGCCGTCCTGGGTACGTAGTCGAGGTCGCACTCCGGGTCCGGAGTCTCGTAGTTCGCCGTGGGCGGCACGACCTGGTGGGTCAGCGCCAGCACACAGGCGACGATCTCGATGGCGCCGATCGCGCCGAGCGAGTGGCCCACCATGGATTTGATGGAGCTCATCGGCACGTTGTAGGCGTGCTTGCCGAGCGACCGCTTGACGGCGGCGGTCTCGTGGCGGTCGTTCTGCTGGGTGCCCGAGCCGTGCGCGTTGACGTAGTCGACCTGAGTGGCGTCGACCCGGGCGTGGCTGAGGGCGTGGTTGATCGCCTCGGCCATCTCCAGGCCCTCCTGGGTGAGCCCGGTCATGTGGTAGGCGTTGCCGAAGGTGGCGTAGCCACGGATCTCGCAGAGGACGGTCGCACCGCGGGCGCGGGCGTGCTCCAGCTCCTCCAGCACGAGGACGGCGCCGCCCTCCCCCATGACGAATCCGTCGCGGTGCGCGTCGAACGGCCGGGAGGCGTGGGCGGGGTCGTCGTTGTTCGCGGAGGTCGCCTTGATCGCGTCGAAGCAGGCCACCGTGATCGGGGAGATCGGCGAGTCCGAGGCCCCGGCGACGCAGACGTCCACCCGGCCCTCCTCGATGGACTGGAAGGCGTACCCGATGGCGTCGAGGCCGGAGGTGCAGCCCGTCGAGACGGTCTGCACCGGGCCGTGCGCACCGACCTGCTCGGCCACCGCGGAGGCGAGCGAACTCGGGGAGAACGCCCGCTCCAGGTAGCGGCCCGCCGGCCGGTGGTCGACGTCCCACCGCTGTCCACGGCTGCTGACGGCGACGTAGTCGTGCTCCAGCCGCGTCGTGCCGCCGACCGCGGTGCCCAGGGACACCCCGATCCGCCAGGGGTCTTCCTTCTCCATGTCCAGGCCGGCCTCCCGGAGAGCCTCCTCGGCGGCGACCATGGCGAACTGGATGTACCGGTCCGAGCGGGCGATCTGCTCCTGGGTCAGTCCGTGGGCCCGGGCGTCGAAGTCGCACTCGGCGGCGATCCGTGAGCGGAAGCCCTCCGGGTTGAAGAGGGTGATGCCGCGGGTCGCCGTACGCCCGGCGGACAGCAGGTCCCAGAAGGCGGGCACTCCCACCCCGCCGGGCGCGACGATCCCGACCCCGGTGACCGCCACGCGGCGGCTCATGCCGAGACCTCGCCGCGCTCGGCCCCGCGTTCGCGGGGCGCGCACCCATCGACGGATCTCCCCCGGTCTCCGACCGGGGGGACCCCCATGCTGTGCTCGCTCATGACACCGGCTCCGTCCGTTCGGGGGGCGCGGCCGCCGTGCCCTCCTCGGTTCCCTCGGTGTCGACGTGACCCAGCTCGGGGCGCGGGGCCAGCGGACCGAGGTGGAAGACCATCCGGGCCTCCACGTCCCCCACATTGCGGAAGCGGTGCCGCATATAGGGGGGAATGAGTAGCCCCTGGTCGGGGCGCATCGGGTACGCCTCGCCGTCCAGGTCCACCTCGAGCGCGCCCTGGACGACGTACACGAACTCCTCGGAGTACGGGTGGTAGTGCTCACCGATGCGCTCCCCGGGCTGCACGAGTGCCATGCCCATGAAGCCGCTCGTGGCGCCCACCGCGCTGGGTGTCAGCATGGCGCGCAGATCACCTCCGCGCCGGCGGTTGGGCTGGGTCTCGCTGAGGTCCACGATGCGTGGGCGGTGCGTGGTCATGGCTGATTCCTCCAGGGGCGTGAAGCCGGCGGGTTGGGTGGGGTGAGGGGCCTGCGACGCCGGTGCGGTCAGGCGTCCGAGGCCCGGCGGTCGGTGATCAGCGCCATGTCGGAGCGCGTCAGGAAGCTCGCGAGCTCACGGTCGGTGGACAGGCCACCGGCCGCCTCGGGGTCGAGCAGCCGACGCAGCACGGCCGTCTTGCGGGAACCGCGGACCCCCAGCGAGAGCGTCGGGTCAGCGTCGAGGGGGACCGTCAGGTCGATGAGCCGGACCACGATGTCGTCGCGCTGGAAGATGGTGCTGCCGGCGATCGGGCACGCCGGGTCGTCGGCGGCCAGCTCGTCCTGACGGGCCAGCATCCTGGCCAGCGCCATACCGCAGCCTTCCTTGGCGGGGTAGTACAGCGCGTGCCGCCGTACGCCCTTGGGCTGCTTGCCGTTCGCGGCGACGTGGTGCACCGCGGGCAGGGCGGCGCGGGTGAAGAAGACCCGGGCGGAGTTGGGGTCGCTCAGATCGCGGTCCTGCTCCAGGTACGGGTTGATGGCCTCCTCGACGGCCCGGACCTCGGGCTGGCGGGAGATGTGCCGCAGCGCGGCGACCAGGTCGCCCTGCACCTCCACCGCGCGCACGACACGGTTGCCGTGCAGGAACAGGGAGGTGCGGCGCAGCCGGGTGGTGTCGTCGACCCGGGCC
Organism: Streptomyces sp. NPDC020742; assembly: GCF_040641675.1. Lineage (NCBI taxonomy): Bacteria > Bacillati > Actinomycetota > Actinomycetes > Kitasatosporales > Streptomycetaceae > Streptomyces > Streptomyces sp. NPDC020742. The sequence goes on along the minus strand of NZ_JBFAEA010000002.1, from coordinate 39,196 downwards.
TCCGGGGAGGTGTAGCCGGCGAGGATCTCGGCCACCTTGTCCTCGCTGCCCGGCTTCACCGTGAAGGTCAGGGCGTGCCGGACCACTCCGTCGCCGACGCGCGGGTTGGCCTGCAGCCGGCCCTTGGGGGGCTCGGGGGTGTGGGTCGCGACGTTGGAGGTCTCGCGCAGCACGCTGAAGCGCAGCGAGCGGGTGTCGCGGACGCAGCTGTGCAGCGGCTGCACCATCTTGACGTGCTCCTCGCTGTTGACCCAGGCGAGGAAGGGCGGTGCGCTCTCCCACTCGCTGGTGATCAGCCATTGCGAGGGGTTCTCGATGGACTGGCACAGCTGGTCGGTGATGTGTCCGGGGACGGACGCGACCTGGTTGCGCAGGTGCTCGTAGGCCTCCAGGAAGCGCTGCTGGGCTCCTTCGTGGAGGTCCAGGAGCAGCACGACCCGGAGCCGGGAGCCGTCGAAGGCTGACTGGGATATACGTTCCGACAGCGTTGTCATCGTCTACGCATCTCCTTCGGGGCTCGGTGGCCCCTGTGGTGCGTCGTCAGTTCCGGTGCGATCCGGGTGACTGAGCCGGATGGTGGGACGGCCCGGGCGGTGTGCCGGGAGGCGTCCCGGATTCGATCGTGGCCGCCGCCCACGGGCGGCGCGAGATCTGTGAGCCATGCAGGTGAACCGTGATCGAACACGTCCACGGCCGGGCATGCGTGCTCCATCTGCCCCCAATGTGCCTTGGAGCTGGAGCACGCCATGAATCCCACCGTCGAAGACCGGGTCCCGGTACTGGTCGTGGGCGGGTCCCTGGTGGGCCTGTCCGCGTCGCTGTTCCTGGGACGCCTGGGTGTGCGGCATCTGCTGGTCGAGAAGCACTCCGACACCTCGCATCACCCACGCGGACGAGGCAACAACGTCCGCACCATGGAGCTGTTCCGGGTCGCCGGAGCGGAGGACCGGATCCGTGAGGCGGCCTCGGTCCTGGCCGACAACCACGGGATCCTGCAGGCCCGTTCGCTCACCGGCGACGAGCAGGAGTGGCTGTTCAAGGAGATCGACCCGGGCGGCGGACTGGCCCGGATCAGCCCCTCGGGATGGTGTCTGTGCAGCCAGAACGACCTGGAGCCGGTGCTGGTGCAGTGCGCCCGGGAGCTCGGCGGCGACCTGCGGTTCTCCACCGAGCTGGTGTCGTTCGAACAGGACGGGCAGGGCGTGACCGCGGTCCTGAAGAGCCGGGAGACCGGTGCGCACTCCACCGTGCGCGCGGACTACCTCATCGCGGCCGACGGCCCCCGCAGCCCGGTCCGCGAGCGGCTGGGCATCGGCCAGACGGGACCCGGCGCGCTCTTCCACAACGTCAGCATCACCTTCCGCGCCCCCGGCCTCGCCGAGGTGGTGGGCGACCGCCGGTTCATCGCCTGCTACCTGACCAACCCCGAGGCCGACGGCGCGCTGCTGCCCGTCGACAACCACCGGGACTGGGTCTTCCACGCCCCCTGGCACCCCGAGGACGGCGAGACCCTGGAGGACTTCACCGACGAGCGGTGCATCGACCACATCCGCCGGGCAACGGGCGTGCCGGACCTGGACGTTGAGATCACCGGCAAGGCGCCCTGGCACGCCGCGGAGCGGGTGGCCGAGCGGTACGGCGCCGGCCGGGTCTTCCTCGTCGGCGACTCGGCCCACGAGATGTCCCCCACCGGAGCGTTCGGCTCCAACACCGGCATCCAGGACGCCCACAACCTCGCCTGGAAGCTGGCGGCGGTGCTGGACGGCGCGGCCGGACCGGGGCTGCTGGAGACGTACGAGGCGGAGCGCCAGCCGGTGGCGCGCGAGACCAGTGCCCGCGCCTCGGCGCGCTCCGCCGAGCACAGCCACCCCGGGTATGTGCCGGCGCCCGGCGCGGGCGGCGGCCGGCAGCGCGGGGTGCTCACCGTCGCGCTCGGCTACTGCTACCCGCGCGGCGCGGTGCTCGGCGCCGACCCGGAGCTGCCGGTGGTGCCCGAGGCGCTGCGGTCGACCGGCGAGCCGGGCACCCGCGCCCCGCACATGTGGCTGCGGGACGGGGACCGGCGCCGCTCGACCCTGGACCTCTACGAGTCCTCGTTCGTGCTGCTCACCGGCTCGGACGGGGATATGTGGCGCACCGCGGTGAAGGGCGCCGTGCAGCGCTTCGACGTCCGGCTTGACTGCTATCTGATCGGCCATGAGCCGGACGACGACCTGGCTCCGGAGGAGGGCGCCGACTGGGCCGAGAAGCACGGCACCACGCCCGAGGGAGCGGTCCTGGTCCGTCCCGACGGCTTCGTCGCCTGGCGGGCCGAGGGCCGGGTGGCCGACCCCGAGGCGGCGCTGCGCGAGGTCTTCGAGGGCCTGCTGTGCCGGACACCGGACCTGACGACGTAACAGAGACAAGGTCACCAGGACGTGTGACGGAAGGTGTGAGAGAGAACCGAGGGGCCGGCGGGGCAACCCGCCGGCCCCTCGGCGCGGGGAACGTATCTTCTGCCCGTCACCACCGCAGGGGCTTCTGCGGACCGTCCCGGCCGCGTCCCGCAACCCGGGGACGGATTTCCGGTTGAGTCCGGGCATGGACGCCAAGCAGCCCGTCTCGCACCGATTTCAGCGCCTCGCCCTCCCCCGCCAGCCGCCGCTGCCCGCGCCGGGGCGCCGTGCACGACGCCGCTCCGAGGAGGACACGCCGATCTTCGACCAGTTGCTGAAGGAGTGGCAGGCGGGCACCCTGCGCCCGACCGTTTCCTGGCCGTCCGACGATCCGGGGAAGATCCGGGCGGGCGCCGCTGTTGGGACCGATGATGGCCGTCCCTCTCCGCGGAACCGTGACAAGGAGCCCGACCGTGAGCCTGTACGACATTCCCCTGCGCACCCTGACCGGTGAGCCCGCCTCCCTGGCCGACTACCGGGGCAAGGCCCTGCTGGTGGTGAATGTGGCGTCCAAGTGCGGGCTGACCCCGCAGTACGAGGGCCTGGAGCGACTGCAGCGGCGCTACGAGGACCGCGGTTTCAGCGTGCTGGGCTTCCCCAGCAACCAGTTCGCCGGGCAGGAGCCGGGCACCGCCGAGGAGATCGCCACGTTCTGCTCGACGACGTACGGCGTCAGCTTCCCGCTCTTCGAGAAGACCGAGGTCAACGGCGCGGCCAGGCATCCGCTGTACGCGGAGCTGACCACCGCCGAGGATGCCGAGGGGACGGCGGGCGACGTCCAGTGGAACTTCGAGAAGTTCCTGCTCGACACCGACGGCCGGGTGGCCGGCCGCTTCCGGCCGCGCACGGAGCCGGAGGCCGCGGAGCTGGTCGCCGCCATCGAGGCGGCGCTGCCCGCCTGAGCCGTCCGGCCGCGGTCAGGCCACGGCGATGTCCGTGGCCTCGGCCTCGTCCGGGGACGCACCGTCGGCTGCGGGTTCCTCGGCCGCCGTGCCGTCGGCCGGGCCGGCGTCGGCGGACACCAGCTCGAAGTCGTTGCTCAGTCCGGTCATCCGGAGCAGCCGCGCGACGCTGCCGCCGGCGAGGACGCCGCTCAGCCGGAGCCGGCCGCCGCGCTGCCGGGTCCGGTAGCGGGCGCGGCTGAGCAGGGACAGCCCCGCGCAGTCGATGAAGGTGACCGCGCGGAGATCGATGAGGAGATCGGCGCCCTGGTCGCCGGTGAGCTCGTCCAGGCGGTCGGCGAGCACCGACACGGCCAGGATGTCCAGGTCACCGCGGAGTTCGAGGACGGTCGTGCCGCCCGCGGCGCGGCGGGGACCGACAAGTCTCGGGTAGTACTGACCTTCTTCCATCGGCCCGACCCACTTTCGTTCCGGGGCGCGAGTTCTCGCCACGCGTCCCCGGCGGAGACATACGGAAAGGTGTGGGGGGCGCCCGGCGCGATCCGGGCGGGTCGGCCCGTTTCCGGGTCGTGGGTGGTGCGGTGCGTGACGACTGTGCCACTACGTTTCTGCAGCTGCGCCCGTAGTTGTCTACGGCTTACCCGCCGAGCGCCCCGCTCAAGTCCCGGCGCACGCCTCATCCATAGGTTGTCTCAAAGTCGCCCTTTGCGGGCGGGCCGAGCGGGGTGAACCGCGGCGCGCGGTCCGGCGCGAGGGGGCGGTCGACCGCCTCCCGCCCCACCTCCTCACCGCTCCGGCCCCGGCCCGACGGCGACGGCGACGGCGACGGCGACGGGCCAGGAGCCGCCCACCGGAGCCGGCCCGCCGGATGGCACCGTCCGCCCGGCCGGAAGTGGCGCCCTGTTGTCGGCCGGCGGTGCCGGCTCGCGCCGAGCGGCGGTCTACTCGGCGTCGAGCTGGTGGTCGGCCCAGACGTAGCTTTCGGGGAGCAGGTCGGTGATGAGGACGGTTCGAACGCGGTCGCCCTCGCCGACGATGACCTTGAGGGCGGGGAAGTAGTCGAGCAGGACCTGGCGGCACCGGCCGCACGGGGGGACGACCCCCCGGTCGCGGTCGCCCACGGCGACGATCGTGTCCAGCTCATAGGCGCCCTGGGCGGCTGCCGTGCCGACCAGGACCAGCTCGGCGCAGGGGCCTCCGGTGAAGTGGTAGGCGTTCACCGCCGTGACGATCCGGCCGTCCTGAGCGCGGGCCGCGGCCGCCATGGTGTGGTTGTCGCCCCGGCAGCGGGTGCGTGCGACGTACGCCGCGGCTTCGATCAGTTCGTGATCGACGGGGTGGGTCTGCGTGGTCATCTTCTCTGCCTTCGTCGGGTGTCGGACGACGTTGACCCGAGTGAAGGAGGGCGCGCAAGCGCATAGTTGGCCGCGGCCCGGTGGACCGGCGCTACTGGTCACGTCCCGGCCGGCGTGATGCGAGGCTCCGCCCCGCCGGGTCACCCCCAAGGCGGTCCGTGAACCGGGGTGGTGAACGTCGCGCCGTTGCCCGGATGCCCAGGGCAACGACATCAGCGCCGGCGCGCGGTCGGATGCGGGACGAGCCGGCTCAAGCGGCACCCGCGGGCCCTACGAGACACCGCGAACGCGCCACCCGCTACGAGGCGACCGCACTGGCCGCAGTCCCTGAAGAACGGCGGTGACCAGCACTTTCGCCACAGGCGCCGACCCGGCTCACTCCGTTGGACACTGTCTTAGACTGGCCGGAACGCCCGAACGAGTGAGGTGTGTCCTGACGTCGCCCGACCCGGCAGCCGAGCCCCCTGCCGCCGCAGCGGACCTCGCCGAGCGCACCGCGCAGGACCTGCGCGAGCTGGCCGGCGGGGCGGTCGCCCGGCTTCCGGAGCTGCTGGAGGCCATGGCCGCGGTCGGCGCCGACCACGATCTGCACCGTGCGCTGGCCCGGATCGCCGAGACCGCGGCCTCGCTCACCGGGGCCCGCCACGCCGCCATCCGCCTGCGCGGCACGGACGGCGACCCGGCGGAAGACACGGACGGCGAGCTGATCGCCCACGGCACCGACCCCGGGGACGAGCAGGGTGGCGCCGGTGACCGTCTGGAGGTGCCCATCACCTTCCACGGCGAGCGCTTCGGCGGTCTGACCCTCGCCGGGAAGCGGGGCAGCGGGGCGCCCGGAGCTGCTGGAGCGTCGCCCCGGGAGCGGTTCACCGAAGAGGACCTGCACCTGGTGCGGGTGCTGGCCACCGAGGCAGGCATCGCGATGGGCAATGCCCGGATGCACGCCGCGGCACGGCAGCGCACCCGCTGGATCGACGGCGCGGCCTCGGTCACCACCGCGCTGCTGGCCGGACCCGAGGCCCATGCCACGGCCGAGGACGCACTGACCGTCGTCGCGGAGAAGGGCCGCGAGCTCGCCGAGGCGGCCACCGGCGCGGTCCTGCTGCCGCACGCGGAGGGCGGCATGGAGGTCGTGGCGATCTCCACGGAGCTGTCCGAGGCGATCCGCACCGAGGCGTACCGGGGCCGGATCCCGGAACGGAGCCCGGTCCTGCACCAGATCAACGCCGGGCTCGCGGTCTTCGCCGATGACTTCGCCGCCGACGCCCGCTCCGTCTCCCGGCTGTCCCGGCACTACGGCCCGACGATGCTGTTGCCGCTGCGCAGCAACGGGCGGGTGCTGGGGGCCCTGGCGCTGTGCCGGCTGCCCGGCGGCCCGCGGTTCAGCCACTCCGAACGCACCCTGGGAACCCAGTTCGCCGCCCAGGCCGCGCTGGCGCTCGTACTCGCCGACCGGCACCGCGACCGCGAGCGGCTCGCCGTCTACGAGGACCGCGACCGGATCGCCCGTGATCTGCACGACCTGGTCATCCAGCGGCTGTTCGCCACCGGCATGCTGCTGGAGAGCGCCCGGCACAAGGCGCAGGTGCCGGAGGTGCAGGAGGGCGTCGGCCGGGCGGTCGACGAGTTGGACGCCACGATCCAGGAGATACGGACCACGATCATCGCGTTGCAGCAGGGCCCGCCGGAGGCCCCGCCCGGTCTGCGGACCCGCATCCTGCGGGAGGCGGGCGCGGCCGCCGAGGTGCTCGGTAGCCGCCCGTCGGTGCAGTTCGTGGGCCCGGTGGACGCACGCGTCGACGAGGCGACCGGGCGGGACCTGCTGACCGCACTCCACACCACGCTGACCGCGAAGGGCCCAGGCCGCGCCGAGGTCGTCGTCGACGCCGCCACCACGCTCACGGACGGCCGCGCCGCGGTCCGGCTGACGGTCACCCGCCCGGGCACCGGCGCGGCACCACTGGTCTGGGAGCGTCCGCTCTAGGGCCCTTCGTCGGGCTGCGTCCCGACGCCCCACCAGCCCTGGCCTGCGGTTCTGCCACCTCTACGGGCGGGAGCCGCAGCGCGGATCCCGGCACCCGGAACCGAGCATGGATGTCAGGTGCCGGACCTGAATGCACCAGGGGGCCACACGACGTCGACGGCCAAACCGGCCGAGCGGGCCACGGCCACGGTGTCTGCCGTACCGCCGCCGCGACCTGTGGGGGCGCTGCCGTCCCAGACCGCGACGAGGCGGTCCGCGCCCTGGAGCAGCCACCGATTCGCCGCTTCGTAGGCGGCGCGCCCCGCGTGCTCGTGGGGCATGACCACCACTTCGGCGGCGGCGTCGCGCAGCGCGTCGAACGCGGCGAGGTCTGCGGGGCGGACCACCGCTTCCCGGTAGTCCCGGGACGGGATGATCGCTGACAGTCGGCCGCCGAGCGAGAGGATCTCCTCGGCGAAGAGGGAGTCGGCGCCGCGAGCCAGGCACGAGCGCCCCACCAGCGCGTCGTCACGCAGGTCGGCCAGGAGTTCACGGAGGTCTGTGCGGATGGCACCGACTGCCTCGTCAGCCAGGTCGAGATGACCGGTGACGGCGATGGTGACCACGTGACAGTCCTCTTCCGGCCGAGGCGATGTGCCCTTCACCCTAACCCGCTCCGGCGGCGTGGTGAGGGAAGAAGGGAGTATCCGCGGCCGTCACACGACGGCGGCGAATCCCAGGACGTAGGCCAAGGCGAAGAGGAGCGGGACCCAGCGTTCGACACGGCTGAGCGGGACATAGACGCGCCAGTCCCGCCCCTCACTGAGCGCGCGCCACTCAGCGGCGACGAAGGCGCGGGCCGGTAACCGCTCCTCGAACGCTCCGATCACCTCGAACTTGCCCTTGTTCAACTGCTGGTAGGAACGAATGGTGAACCACCAGGTGGCGCACACGCCCAGCAGGACCAACAGGGCCGCGAGGGCCAGGGCGACCGGAGCCCGACGGTGGTGTTCCTGGGACACCCAGGTGCCGAGGAAGACGAGCAGACCGCTGTGGAGGGTCAGGAAGAAGGTGTTGGCGAGATTGCGCCGGGCGCTGACCCGGTCGGCCATCTCCACGCACAGCTTGTACTGCTCGAAGACCGCGGTGCGATACGTCGCAGCCGTGTCGCGGTAGTCGTTCGTGTCGATGTCTTCGTTCCACAACGAGTCGCTGATTCCGGCCATGGTGGCGTCTCTCTCCGGTCGTTGCCCTCGCCGAGCCTGCCGCGGTCATGGGCGGGCAGGCCGGCGGGCGTGGGGGTGAGGGTGAGTGGGGTCGGCCGGTGGGGTGCCCGCCGTCTTCGCGGCGGGCTGCGCCACCGGGTCCACCGCAGCGGATTCCCTCACACCGCGTTCCGGGCCTGCCCGTGGGTCTGCCACGCGGTGATGCGCCGGACGATGACGAAGAGCAGCACTGCGGCCGCCAGGTAGAGCACCGTCAGCAGGGTGGACACGTTCGCGTTGGACAGCACGTCCTGCTCGCTGTCGAACGTCGAAGCCATGCGCCATTGGATCGGCTTGACGACGAAGGTGGCGACCACGAACAGCGCCCACCAGGCGTTGACCAGGGTGACGGGGACGGACCGCTGGGGTGCGCTGGCCCGCCAGATGTCCCGCACGACCTGGTACGGGATCCACAGGTTGACCACTGGGGCGGTCCAGCCGCCCACCACCCAGCCCCGGGCCCGGCGGTGCGCGGCGGCACCGCTCATCAGCTCGGCGTTGATCCGAGCCCGCCACAGCCAGACCAGGAACGGCACGCCGGCCGCGATCCCTACCAGCGCCCCCGGCCAAAACCCTCCCAGCATCGCGAGGGCACCGGAGTCGGCGGCCTCGAGGTCCGCGGCCGTCGCCCTCCCGGCCAGGTAGTCGTGGACGACGACGTAGTCGTGCCAGTTGCCCACCGAGACCAGTACCTCACGCACGAGCATGAACGAGATCAGTACCGTCGCGGCGGTGGCCGCACCGGTCAGCGACCTGCGCTGCTGCGCACCGGCCGGAGCCGCGCTCGTGGGAATGCCCTGCTGTGGCGTGCCCTGCTGTGAACCGTCCATGATCCTCCCCCGAAGACCGTTCGACCCGCTCCGCACTGCTTCTCCGCATTGCTCGCAGTCGGGATGCTAATGGGCGCTGCCCTGTTGTGTCCCCCTTTTCTCCGAGCATCATGCGGATCCGCCGCCACGGAATGGCGCTACCGGGGACCGAACAGCGGCAACGCCCGGGACACGAGCCAGGCCAGCAGGGACAGGGCCGTGACAAGAGTGAAGCCCTTCCACAACGACGTCTGGGTGGCGAGGGTGGCCCTCCAGGCCATCGTCCGCCTACGGACCCCCACGGACGCCAAGGCGACCTTCATGGCGCGGGCCAGGTGGTGCGCGGGCGAGAGCACCATCGTCGAAACCAGGCCTGCCTTCATGGAGCGGGCCACGTGGCGCAGGAGCGCGTCCCGCGGGGCCTTGTCACGGGGTACGGGCCCCACCGGGTGCACATGGGGCGTCCATGCGCCGTCGAAGGTGATGACGGCGGAGGTCCAGGCGTCGCCCCCGGCCGCCTCGTTCAGCCGGGACGGGGTCGGCAGGTGCGCGTCCAACCGTTCGGCCACCTCCGGGAGCCCACCCGGCGCCAGCAGGACGAGCTTTCCCGCAGGCTGGGTGGCGCGGGCCTGCTGGACCTCCCACCACAGCCCTTCGCCCAAGCCCAGGCGCAGCACGATGAGTTGGGACAGCTCCATCAGCCGCAGCACCGTGGGCTGCCAGTCGTCGAGCGGCAGGTAGAACCGCGCCGCCCCCAGCCGCGGCAGCGGCTCCCCGGGCCTGCCCACCGTGATCACGGGGCCGACGGCGCCCAACGCCCCGGTGAGCTGCTCCTCCCGCGAGTGGATACTGATGTACGCCGCCGAGTCGTCGACCTGGGCCGCGAGGTCGTCGTCGGCGAAGCTGCGCAGGTAGAGCACGGGTGCGCGGCCGTCGGCCAGCAGGGCCTGGGCCGCGCCGCGTGCCGAGCGCGGGCGGGTCCAGCGCAGGATCAGCACCCCGGCCCCCAGCGCAGCCAGGCCACCGACCAGCAACAGCATGAAGGTCATCGGTGGCATCTCGTAGCCCTTCCGCTGCGCCGTACTGGCGGCGAAGACGCCCCCCGCGAACAGCCCGTATCCGACGCCGCTGGCCACCAGGAACACCGGCCGCCGCCACCATGGCCGCCGCGGGACGAACCGGCTGACCACGCCGATGATCTCCGCAGCGCCCGACCGGCGACGACGCCGCAGCCACAGCGCCGGCACGAGGAGCACCAGGGGCGGCGCCGCCCAGTACCACGCGGTCGCGCTCGACGAGCCGAGCTTCCGGTCGAGCCCCGCCTGGTCCCGTTCGACTTCGGCCGCCAGCCCGCCGACACGCTCGCGGGCCAGGGGGACCCGGCCCTGCTCGGCGTCGCGGGCGACAGCGGAGACCAGGGACCGGCTCCGTCCTGGCGGGGCGTTCTTCTCGAACCACGCGTCGCCCGCACGGATTTCCGCGCGCGCAGACACGACCCCGTCGGCATAGCGGTCCAGCGCGGCGGTGAACGCGGTGGCCCGCGCCGGGGCGCCGCGGAAGCGCTCGCAGGCCCGCAGGTCCATGCCCGCGGTGACCGCCAAGTGCAGCGCGACATAGGCCGTGACGATGGCGACCGCCGTGATCAGTCGGGCGAACGCCCGTAAGCCCGAGGACACCTCGGCCCACCCCCTCACCCCGCACCGGAACCGCCGTCCGGCGCGGACCGCGTCCGTCCTACCACCTCGGAGCAGGCGCCCGTGGGCGGTTCGGGCCACAACCGCCCAACCCGGGGCCCGGCGTCGCGGTGCCGCTGGCCCCCTCAGGGGCGCACCGCGCCCCGATCCGCACCCGCCGGTCTGACGAACGGCCGGTCGCGCGACGCCAGATGGGCCTCCGGGCCGGCGGACCGCAGCACCGTGTCCAGTGCCAGGTCCGGGTCGCTGGTGTAACGCCCGCTCGCCCAGGCCGCGTTGGCCTCGATGATCGCCCAACGCCCTTCGGTGCGGCCGACGTCGAGGACGATCGCGGACGGCAGTGTGGTGCCGCACCGGGCGAGCACGTCGGCGCCGAAGGCGGCGGCGTCCGCGGCCAGCGGCCCCGGGGACAGGAGGCCGTCCTCGGCGTAGCGGCTGCCGGTGCACACCTGCCTGTCCAGCACGTACAGCCGGTGTTCGACGGTGAAGGGGACGATGTCGGAGACCAGCACCACGGTGTCCGGGTCGACCGCGTCCGGGCCAGGGAGCCGGGAGCCGTCGGCGTATGCCATGGCGCGGATGGTCTTGTCGTTGGGCGACTTGACGAAGGCCGGGCGGCGCAGGGCGTACGCCTCGCTGAGCGGCAGCGCGCGGATCTCCCGCCGCAGGAGGTCGCGGGGCAGCCCGGCGAGCCAGTCCGCGGGCGCTTCGAGCGGGGCGATCCCGAGCGGGGCGGCCACCGCGTCGGCGAAGGACGGCCCGGCGTGCAGATGAGTGGCGCGCAGGCCGTGCGGCACGGTGAAGTCCGGCAGTTGAACGGTGTGCAGGCCGCGCCGACGGGCGGTGTCGCGCAGGGTGGCGGCCGAGTCGGTCAGCCGCGGCGGCAGCAGCAGCGTCGCCCCGCCGGTGTCCGTCCGCGGCTCTCCGGCGGCTCCGTCCCCGTCCGTTCCCCCCTGGCGCATGACCGGCAGCGTAGCGAGGGGACGGGCTGGGCTGCGCGGGGTTTTCCGAGTCGGGTGGCGGCCCGGATCCGGGCCGGGTGGCGGCCGGGATCCGGGCCGGGTGGCGGCCGGGAGGGTGATCGTTCAGGAATCGCTTGACCTCAATATTGGTTGAGGTTTTAGGTTCCCGTTATGTCGCCGGTCACTCACGGCGATCCCGTGACGACCCCGGCACACTGGAGGCCACCATGGACATGGAAGTCACCGCCTGGCACGCGCTGCACAGCACGATGACCGCGCAACAGGGCCGGCGCCCCTTCTCCCGGGGCACGCTGCGCCGCATCCTGGCGTTCGCCCGGCCGCACCGGCGGCAGCTGGTGTGGTTCCTGGTGCTGAGCACGGTGACCGCGATGCTCGCAGTGGCCACACCGCTGCTGGCCGGCCGGGTGGTGGACACCATCGTCGGCCGCGGCTCGCCGACCGTGGTGCTCGGGCTGTCCGGCCTGATCGCCGTCATCGCGCTGGCCGAGGCCGCACTGGGCCTGCTGACCCGCTGGCTGTCGGCGAGCCTGGGCGAGGGACTCATCCTCGACCTGCGCACCGCGGTGTACGACCACGTACAGCGGATGCCGATCGCGTTCTTCACCCGCACCCGCACCGGCGCCCTGGTCAGCAGGCTCAACAACGATGTGATCGGCGCCCAGCGGGCGTTCAGCGACACCCTCTCCGGCGTCATCAGCAACATCGTCACGCTGCTGCTCACCCTTGGCGTGATGCTCAGCCTCTCCTGGCAGATCACCCTGATCGCGCTGGTGCTGCTGCCGGTGTTCGTGCTGCCGGCCCGCCGCGTCGGCCGGCGGCTGGCAGAGCTGCGCCGGGAGGGCGCGGACCACAACGCCGCAATGGGCACCCAGATGACCGAGCGGTTCTCCGCGCCCGGTGCCACCCTGGTCAAGCTGATGGGCCGGCCGGCCCGCGAGTCCGCCGAATTCGCGGGCCGGGCCCGCCGGGTGCGCGACATCGGCGTCCGCTCGGCCATGGTGCAGACGTACTTCGTCACCGCGCTCACCCTGGTCTCCGCGCTGGCGCTGGCGGTCGTGTACGGCCTGGGCGGCTTCCTCGCCCTGCGCGGCCAGCTGGAAGCCGGCGCGATCGTCTCGCTGGCGCTGCTGCTCACCCGGCTGTACGCCCCGCTGACCGCGCTGTCCGGCGCGCACATCGAGGTGATGAGCGCGCTGGTCAGCTTCGAGCGGGTCTTTGAGGTGCTCGACCTCACGCCGCTGATCACCGAGAAGCCGGACGCCCGCGCCGTTCCCGCCGGCCCGGTGTCGGTGGAGTTCGACTCCGTACGCTTCGGCTACCCGGCCGCCGACAAGGTCTCGCTGGCCTCCCTGGAGGAGGTCGCCACCCTCGACACCCGGGGCGGCGAGGAGGTGCTGCGCGGCATCTCCTTCCGCGCCGAGCCCGGCCAGATGGTCGCCCTGGTCGGCTCCTCGGGCGCCGGGAAGTCGACCGTGGCACAACTGCTGCCGCGGCTGTACGACACCGATGCCGGGGCGGTGCGGCTGTCCGGCGTGGACGTCCGGGAGCTGACCGCCGCCTCGCTGCGGGACACCCTCGGCATGGTCACCCAGGACGGCCACCTCTTCCACGACTCGATCCGCGAGAACCTGCTGCTGGCCCGGCCGGAGGCGACCGAGGAGGAGCTCTGGGACGCGCTTGGCCGGGCCCGGCTGGAGGAGCTGGTCGCCGGGCTGCCCGACGGCCTGGACACCGTCGTGGGCGAGCGCGGCTACCGGCTCTCGGGCGGCGAGCGGCAGCGGCTGACCATCGCCCGGCTGCTGCTGGCCCACCCCCGGGTGGTGATCCTGGACGAGGCCACCGCCCACCTGGACAACACCTCCGAGGCGGCGGTGCAGGAGGCCCTGACCGAGGCGCTGGAGGGCCGTACCGCGCTGGTCATCGCGCACCGGCTGTCGACCGTACGGGCCGCCGACCTGATCCTGGTCGTGGAGGACGGGCGGATCGTGGAGCGCGGGACGCACCGGACGCTGCTGGCGGCCGACGGGCGGTACGCCGAGCTCTACCGGACGCAGTTCACCGACGCGGAGGCCCGGTGGCAGACCGAGCGGGAGGCCGCGTCCGGGTCCGTGACCGAGGCGGCGGCAGAAGCCGCGGAGCAGGCCGCGGAGGAGACCGCGGAAGGGGCCGCGGAGCAGGCCGGCCGCCGCGATCCGGGTCCGGAACCGGCCACCGCGCCGGCGCTGGTGAACTGACCTGGCACCGGAAGGCCCCCGCCCCCTTGGCGGGGGCCCGCGGCGTGCCGAAGACTGAAGAGATGACGCAGCGCGCGGAACACTCCATGGTCATGGACCGGCTCGCCCTCGACGACCTGGTCACGGGCTATGCGCTCGCCGTCGACGACGGTGATTGGGCGAGCTACCGGACCCTGTTCACCCCGGACGCCCGGGTGGACTACCGCTCCGCCGGCGGGATCGAGGGCCGCGCCGAGGACGTCGCGGCCTGGCTCGCCGACACGCTCCGGCACTTCGCGATCCGGCAGCACCTGATCGTCAACCGGCGGATCACCCTGGGTCGGCGCGACGGCGCGACCGGCGAGACCGCCGCCGTCCGGGCCGACTACCTCAACCCGATGCGGCTCGCCGGCTCTCCACCGGATACCGAGGGCGGCCCGACCGCCCCCAACTACACCTGCGCCGGCCGCTACGACTTCACCGCGCGGCGCACCCCCGACGGCTGGCGGCTGACCGGGGTGGTCGTCCACGAGAAGTGGCGGCAGGTCCTGCCCGCGGACGGCTGACGGCCCGCAGGGGCCGGATCCGGCCGTCCCGGCGACGCCCCCTTTCCTTGATCGGCCCGCCCGCGCACACTGGCCGTCCAACCGCGGCAACCGGCACAGGGAGGCCGAATGGACAGCTCGCCCGGCCCCCGCCCCCGGTGGCTCGGCTCCCCCTGGGGCCGGGGGGCCGCCGCGGCGTTCGCGGGTGCCGTGCCCGCCCTCACCTTCCCCGCGCCGTCCTGGTGGTGGCTGGCCTTCGCCGCGCTGGTGCCCTGGCTGCTGCTGGTGCGGTCGGCACCCACCTACCGGCGGGCGGCGCTGGACGGCTGGCTGGGCGGCACCGGCTTCATGCTGGCGGTGCACCACTGGCTGCTGCCCAGCCTGCATGTGTTCATCCTGGTGCTGGCGCTGCTGCTGGGTGCGCTGTGGGCGCCGTGGGGGCTGCTGGTACGGGCGCTGCTGGGCCCCGGAGCCGGTGCCGGGCGGTGCACGGCCGCGCTGGTCCTGGTGCCCTCCGGTTGGCTGATGGTCGAACTGGTCCGCTCCTGGCAGTACTTGGGCGGTCCCTGGGGGCTGCTGGGTGCCAGCCAGTGGCAGGTGCCGCCCGCCCTGCGACTGGCCTCGCTCGGCGGGGTCTGGCTGGTCAGCCTGCTGATCGTGGCGGTGAACACCGCCCTGGCCGAGCTGATCGCCCGCCCCGCGGGGCGGCTGCCCGCGGTCGCCGGGCTGCTGGGGTGCGCCCTGGCGGTCACCACGGCCTGGTTCTGGGCGCCGGTCCCCCGCCCCGCGGGCACGGTCCGGATCGCGGTCGTACAGCCCGGCCTCACCGGCACCCCCACCGAACGGCTGGCCCGCAGCGAGGCGCTCACCCGGTCGCTGGCGGGCCGCGGGGTGCGCCTGGTGGTCTGGGGCGAGAGCAGCCTCTACCGGGACCCCGCCGACCACCCCGAACTCGCCGCCCGGCTCGCCGCGCTCTCCCGAGGGACCGGCGCCGAACTGCTGGTCAACGCCGATGCGCCGGTCAAGGGCAGGTCCGGCATCCGCAAGAGCGCGGTGCTCATCGGCCCGGCCGGCCCGACCGGCGCCCGCTACTCCAAGATGCGGCTGGTGCCGTTCGGCGAGTACATACCCCTGCGGTCCGTCCTGGGCTGGGCGACCAAGGTCGGCAAGGCCGCCCCCACCGACCGGATCCGCGGCACCCACCAGGTGGTGATGCGGGTCGCCACCGCCGGCGGGCTACGGATCGGTCCGCTGGTGTGCTTCGAGACCGCCTTCCCCGACATGAGCCGCCACCTGGCCCAGGACGGCGCCCAGGTGCTGGTCGCCCAGTCCTCGACCTCGACGTTCCAGGACAGCTGGGCGCCCGCACAGCACGCCTCGCTGGGCGCCCTGCGCGCCGCGGAGACCTGGCGGCCGATGGTGCACGCCACGCTCACCGGCGTCAGTGCGGTCTACGGCCCCCGCGGCGAGGAACTCGGCGACCGACTGGGCACCGACCGCAGCGCGGCGGCCGTCTACGACCTGCCGCTGGCCCGCGGCACCAGCCCGTACGTCCGCTTCGGCGACTGGCCGGTGTACGGGGCGCTGGGCGCGCTGCTGCTCTGGGGCGGGTACGCATCGGTCGGCGCGCTCAACAGGCGGCGGGCGGCGGCGCGTCGCTGACCTGCTCGAGACCCCCCGTGCGCGCCGTACAGGAGTGCGCGGTGCAGGGCCGGCCGCCGCCCCACCGCCTCGTCGCTCCTCGCTGATCGCCACGACCGGCGAGCTGATCCGGAGATCATGAGCGAAAGCCGTGGCCCGGCCCGGCGGGCCGTGGAAGGCTCGGAGACCGGCCGCACCGGCCGCTGCCGCACCGGCCGCTCTCCGTGGGTGTGACGCCCCGCAGTGCGCCGCTCGCCTTCCCGCTTTCCCTTTCTCCCATTGCGAGGTTGCCCGCCCATGTCCACCGACCTGTACGGCGTCCGGGTGCTCGACGTCGCGCCCGACCGGCGCCGGGTGACGTTCGAGATCTTCGTCGTCTACTACGACACGGAGTCCCGGACCTGCGCACCGCTGCCGGACGAACCCGGCTTCTTCCTGCATCTGCTGTGGGAGCGGGCCCGCTGGGACGGTCCGCTGGGCGAACTGATCACCGTCGACCGGATCCTGGACCAGGACTGGGTCGACAGCCACGCCCGATGGTTCATCGACGACGTCGAACGGATCTCCTGCGACAACTACCCGCCCACGGAGGACCACTTCGCCCGGCTGCACGACTTCTACTACGAGCGGGCCGGCGGCTGGCAGGACGAAGACCTGCTCGTCCAGGGCCAGTACACCGTGCATGTGACCGATCCCCGCTGGACCCAGCCGCTGCGCCCCGGGGACTCCTGGGGCACGGCGGCCTACCCCGGGGCCGCCGATCGCCTGCGCCGCGAGGAGGCCCCGCGCGTCCCGGACCTGCGCCACCGCACGGCCACGCTCACCCCGTTCGAAGGGCTGTCCGAGGAAGCGGGCACCCCGGGCGACCTCGCCTTCTCCGACGACGGCCGCTATCTGGCGGTCACCAGCGAGCGCGACGGGGTGGTCGTCTACGACACCGCCGACTGGACCGAACACACCCGCACCTCCTCGGGGTTGGGGCTCTTCCCCGGCCTCATGTGGGTGCCGGGGGAACATGTGGTGGCGCTGAACGAGCGCTTCGGCGGCGCCGCCCGGTGGGCGTACGACGTGGCCGGCGGCGCCCCCGTCGACATCCCCCGGAGCCGGGCCGCGCCCGTTCGCGCACCGGGCGGTACCGCGTGGAGTACGGGGACAGCTACTGGGTCGAATGCGTCAACTCCCCTTCCGAGCACGGCGCGGACGCGGACACCGGCTCAGGCACGGACGAGGGTGCGAAGACTCCGGAGTTCATCGCCGAGTGCGTGGCGTTCACCGCGGACGAGTCCCGGATGTTCGTCGGCGGCATGGGCTCGGAGATCTTCGTGGTGGACCTGCCGACCGGCAGGATCCTGGACACCTTCCCCGACGCCGGGGAACGGGCGTCGGGACTGGCAGTGAGCCCGGACGGCGACTATCTCGCGGTGACCGTGCAGACGAACCGGTACCGCGAGCCCGAGGAGTACGAGCTCCGTGTCCTGCGGGTCGCCGACCACACGATCGTCACGCGCCATCGCGGCGGACCCTACGGCGGGCCGCTGGCTTGGTCACCGGACGGCCGCTGGCTGGCCGCCAACGTGACCACGGGAAGCGACGGTTACGGCGGCGAGACCCGGATCTTCCCGATCGGTCTGCCGAGCGATCCGCCGCCCGCGCTGTCGCCGGGAGCCGCCGAACTGGGGCCAACCACCACCACTAAGAGCGTCCAGCGGTAGGCGTGTGTCGGACGCGGCCAAGGCTGCGGCCGGAGCACCGGGGGCCGTGCTGGGAACGCTCACCGGCACGTCCGGGACCAGCGCGATCGAGGTGACCGTCTCACCCGATGACCACTACGCCTTCGTCAGCCATCCCGCCAGGACGCTCATCGCCGCCCTCGTACACGGCTCCGGCTACGAGCGCATCGCCGGCGCCGACTGTCGGACCGCACGATCAGACGCCGCGTCAAGTATGGGGCCGAGCTCGATAGCCGAGCAGATTCACGCACTCGCCCCTGGGGCGTACGACCGCGTGATCGGCCTGGAGCTCGACGAACTGTCCGTTGACGGCTGCATCACCAAGGCCCCCTGCGGCGGCGAGGCCGCCGAGCGCTCCCCGGTGGACGGGGGCAAGCAGGGCCTGAAGCGCTCGGTGGCCACCGCGGGCACCGCTGTCCCGCTGTCCCGCTGTCCCGCTGGGCATCATCTCGGCTGGGGCCAACCGCCACGGCTCCCCCCTGCTCGTGCCCCCTCAAGGCCGCCGACCTTCTGCGCCCACCCCGACGAGGTCGAGGCCCGCGCCCTGCTCGCCTTCTGCACGGCCATCGGCAGTCACTTCCTCGCCGCCGACCGCCCCGGCAGCACCCGCGCCCCGGTCATCGCCCGCGCCGCCGACATCATCCTCGACGTCCCGCACGACAACCCCGGTGCATACCCCCTTGCCAGGCCCCTGACAGCCGCCGCAGCCGACCCTCCCGACCGGTGCCCCCGCGGCTTCCCTGCTCGGTTCCGCGGGAGGAGGGACGGTGGCGCCGGCTCGTCCCCGGCGCCTCAGGCGTCCTCCCCGGCCCTCAGCCGTCCTGCGTCACCTCGCGCACGATGCGTTCGCACAACTCGTGGGTCTTCAGGGCGTCATCGGCGCTGAGCACCACCCCGGCACGCACCGAGTCGAGGAACGCCAGCACCGCTTGCTCGATGCCCCGCTGCCGCGCGACCGACACCCAGTCGCCACGGCGGCGGATGGTCGGCTGTCCCTTGTGGTCGATCACCTCGGCGAGGTTCACCACCTCGCGCTTGGTGTCCTGCCCCGACACTTCGAGGCGCTCCTCGGCCGACCCGCTCAGCCGGTTCATGATCCCGATCGCCGTGAACCCGTCCCGCTCCGGGGAGCTGCCGGACAGTTGGAGCACCACGTGCTGCATCAGCCCGTCGCGGATCCTCGCGCGTACGTCGATGTGGTCCACCTCGCCGGGGACGAGGAACCGCAGGGTGTCCACGACGTGGATGAAGTCGTCCAGCACCAGCGTGCGCGGGTCCTCGGGCAGTCCGATGCGGTTCTTCTGCATCACGATCAGCTCGCGGGCGTGCTCGCGGCACTGCGAATAGGCGGGTGCGAAGCGCCGGTTGAAGCCCACGGCCAGGCCCACGCCCCGCTCCTCGGCGAGGGCGACGATCCGCCGGGACTCGGCCAGTTCGTAGGAGAGCGGCTTGTCGACGTAGGTCGGTACGCCGGCCTCGATCAGCCGGGTCACGATCCCGGGGTGCGCCGCGGTCGCCGCGTGCACGAAGGCCGCGTCCAGGCCGGTGGCGAGCAGCGCGTCCAGGTCGGTGTGGAGCTGCTGCCCGGGCAGGTGGTAGGCGGCACCGGTCTGTTCGAGCGTGGCCGCGGTGCGGGTGTGCAGATGGAGTTCCAGGCCCGGATGGGTGCCCAGTACGGGGAGGTACGCCTTCCGGGCGATGTCGCCGAGTCCGATGCAGCCGACCTTCACTGATGCTCCTTGGGGTGCGCCGCGGGCCGGGTGTCCCGCCCCCGGGCAGGATACGCGGGGGCCGGCGGGTACCAGTCGGCGATCCCGTCCAGGGCGCGCACCGCCAAGTCCGGCGCCAGGCGGGCGGGCACCACCATCAGCGCGGCGCGCAGCGCACGGGCGGGCCGGGAGCGCCAGGTGGTGAGCCGGCCGATCCGCTCGGCCCGGCGGACCACGGCGCTGGTGCGCGGCAGCCGCTGCCGGGTGTACGCGGCGAGTGCGGCGGTCAGGTCGGCGTCCGGCCCGGCCTCGTGTGCCAGCACCACGGCGTCCTCGATGGTCTGGCAGCCGCCCTGACCGAGGTTGGGGGTCATGGGGTGGACGGCATCGCCCAGCAGGGCGACCCGTCCCCGGTGGAAGGCGGGCGGCGGGGCGGCGGCGGTGTAGACGTCGTTGCGGAGCACGGCGGCCGGCTCGACGGCGGCCAGCAGCGCCGGGACGGGCGGGTGCCAGCTGCCGAACCGGCGCCGCAGCTCCGCCCGCTCGTCGTCGACGGCCCGGCCGCCGGGCGGGACGGCCGCGGTGGCGTAGGCGTAGATCCGCCCGTCCCGCAGCGGCACGGTGCCCCATAGGCCGCCGGGCCCCCAGGTCTCGTGTGCCGTGCAGGGGCCTGCCGGGGCGGGGACGACGAAGCGCCAGGCGGTGAAGCCGGCGTAGCGCGGTTCGGGCTGGCCGGGGAAGACCGCGCGGCGGACCCCGGAGTGGATGCCGTCGGCAGCCACGACCAGGTCCGCGGTCAACTCCCGGCCCACGCACCTCCCGGTCTCGCCTCCCCCGCCGGCCCCGTCGCCCCCGGCCCCGTCTCCTCGGGTCTCGCCTCCGCCGGCCTCCACGACCCGGACGCGCGCGGGGCGGCCGCCGGGCCGCGGGTCCCCCGGGTCGACCAGCGACGCCGTGACCCCGGTGCGGACCATGCCCTCCGGCAGCCGGCCGGCCAGCGTCCCGGTCAGCTCCGCGCGGTGCACGACCAGGACCGGTCCGCCGAAGCGCCGTACGGCCGCGGCGTCGTCCGTCCGGGCGAGCCGCCGACCGCCGGGGAGCCGGAGTTCGCCGGTGGCCTGGCGGGCGGCCAGGGCCCGTACGGCGTCACCGATCTCGAGGGTGTCCAGGGCGCGCTGGGCGTTGGGGGCGAGGCCGATGCCGGCGCCGTTGCGCCGTGGGGTGCCTCCGCCGTCCGCCGGGTGTCCGGACGCGGAGCCCGGATCCGGTCCGGCGGCACGCTCCAGGACGGTGACCGCCCAGCCGCGGCGGTCCAGTGCCACCGCGGCGGTGAGCCCACCGATGCCCCCGCCGATCACGAGGGCGGTGCGTTGCTCCATGACGCCTCCCGGATGCCGTTCCCGCACCGTGCCACGGCAGTTGCCGCAACACTACAGCCGTAGTGCCTTACCTCCGGCCAGACTACACCCGTAGTGAACCCGGTAGGCTCGCCGTCATGACCGCCCGCGACGACCATGCCCCGGCAGCCGCCTCCCGCCTTCAGCTGATCGCCGATGCGGCGCTGCGGCTGCTCGCCGAACGGGGGATGCGCGGGCTGACCCACCGGGCCGTCGACGAGGCGGCCGGGCTGCCGCAGGGCTCCACCTCGAACCTGGCGCGTACCCGGGCGGCCCTGCTGGCGGCGGCCGTACGACGGCTGGCCGAACGGGAGGCGGCGGCGCTGGCGCCGGCCGAGCTGCCGGTGCGCGGGGGCGGTCCCAAGGGCGCGGGGACAGGGGCCGGCAGCACCGCGGCGCGGGCGACCGGCAGCCCCGCGGCCGATGCGCTCGCCGAGGTGCTCTCGCTGGCGCTGCACCGCTACCTCTCCGGGCACCGGGAGCTGCTGGTCGCCCGTTACGAACTGGCCCTGGAGGCCACCCGTCGACCGGAGCTGCGGGAGATCTACGACCGGGCCGGCCGGGGCTTTCGGGAACCGCTGGTGGCGATGCTGGCGACGGCCGGCTCGGTGGAGCCCGAACGGCATGCGCTCAGCCTGGTCGCCTGGTGCGACGGGGTGCTCTTCTCCTGTACGGCGGGCCAGTTCCACGCGGCGGTACCCGATCGCGCGGCGCTGCGCACGTCCTGCCGGGAGCTGCTGGCCGGGATGCTCCGCGGGTAGCGGCCTGGGCGGTGGCTCAGCGCGCCGGTCCGGCCGCCCCGTCGAGCTGGAGCTGCAACCGGTCGATCGCGTCCCTGAGGCCCTGGCGGTACTCGCCGTCGGCGAGGGCGTCGGCCGAGGCGCGGGCCCGCCGGAGCTGGGCGCGGGCGTCGGCCGGCCGGTCGAGGGCAACGTAGTCGGCCGCGATGTTGAGGTGCAGCGAAGGGAAGAAGGCCCGCAGCGCCACCAGGGGATGGCGGGGGCCGGGACCGTCGGCGACGCTCGTCCCCCCGGGGGCGGCGGCCGGGCCGGCCGGCCGCTCGGTGACGAAGCCCTCGGCCGCCTCCAGGGCCCGTAGGTCCCAGTCGAGCTCGTCCCTGGGATCGTCCTGGGTGTCGGCCATGTAGTGGGCCAGGGCGCAGCGGTGGAAGGCGTCTCCCTTCGGCCCGATCTCGTGCCACAACGCCGACAGGCGGTTGCGGGCCTCCTCCCGGTCGCCGGCGCGGTGCAGCATGATCGCCTGGCCGATCCGGGTCAGCACTCCGTCCTCGGGCGTGGCCGCCCGCCGCTCGTACACCACCGCGCGCTCCCGGTACTCGCTCACCACCGACACTGTCGTTTCCCTGACGCTAACCGCCGGAGGTGATCTTCGCTCGGTGTGCGCGACGCGCCGGGCGGCAGGACCGGGGTGCGCCTGCCGCTCGGTGTGCCCGGCGGCTCAGCCCAGGTCGGGGATCCGCCAGTCGATCGGGGTGTGGCCCTGCGCGGCGATCGCGGCGTTGATCTGGGTGAAGGGGCGGGAGCCGAAGAACTTCTTCGCCGACAGCGGGGAGGGGTGGGCGCCCTGCACCACGGTGTGCCGCTCCGTGTCGATCAGCGGCAGCTTCTTCTTGGCGTAGTTCCCCCACAGCACGAACACCGCCGGGTCGGGCCGGGACGCCACCGCGCGGATCACCGCGTCGGTGACCTTCTCCCACCCCTTGCCCTTGTGCGAGTTGGGCTCCGCCTCGCGGACGGTGAGCACCGCGTTCAGCAGCAGGACGCCCTGCTCGGCCCACGGCATCAGGTAGCCGTTGTCCGGGACCGGGTGGCCCAGCTCCTCCTGCATCTCCTTGTAGATGTTCCGCAGCGACGGCGGCGTCTTGACGCCCGGCTGCACCGAGAAGCACAGGCCGTGGCCCTGGCCCGCGCCGTGGTACGGGTCCTGGCCGAGGATGAGCACCTTCACCTGGTCGTACGGCGTCGCCTCCAGTGCCGCGAAGACCTGCTCGCGGGGCGGGTAGACCGGGCCGTTGGCACGCTCCTCCTCGACGAAGTCGGTCAGCTCCTTGAAGTAGGGCTGCTCCAGCTCCTCGCCGAGTACCCCACGCCAGGACTCGGGCAGCAGCATGTCGGTCACCACGTCAACAACCTCCGGTGTGCATTGCGTTCTCCTGGAGAACCTACCGGCGACCACTGACAACGCCGTCCGCGGGCTTCCCCGGCCCCCGGCCCCGCTCACCGCCCGGCGCGCAGTGGCACAGGGCCTGCCGCCGTGCCGGCCGCCGTGCCGGGCCCGCCGACGCGAGAGTGGTGCCGGCCCCGTCCGGAACCGGCACCACCGACTCTGCCACCTGGCAGCGCACACCGGGCACGACGCCAGGGAACCCCGGAAGGGCACCCCGGCGGACTCAGGCCTCAGCGGGCTCGGGCCCCGGCCGCTCAGGGTCCGCCGCTCAGGGTTCGCCGCTCCGGCCCCGGCGCTCAGGCCCCAGCGTTGAGGAACAGACCGCCGTCGACGACCAGCGTCTGTCCGGTGATCCAGCCCGAGGCGTCGGACAGCAGGAAGGCCGCGGCCCCGCCGATGTCCTCCGGGACGCCGAGCCGCGCCATCGGGTAGGCGGCCGCCGCCTCCTCCTCGCGGTTCTCGTACAGCGCCGCCGCGAACTTGGTCTTGATCACCGCGGGCGCGATGGAGTTGACCCGTACCACCGGCGCGAACTCGTGGGCCAGCTGGAGGGTCAGGTTCGCCATCGCGGCCTTGCTGATGCCGTAGGCACCTATGAACGGCGAGGCGCTCAGGCCGGCGATCGAGGCGATGTTGACGATCGCGCCGCCGTTGTCCTTCTGCCAGGCGTGCCAGGTGCGCTGGGCGAACCCCAGCGCGGAGACGACATTGGTCTCGAACACCTTGCGCGCGACATTGAGGTCGAGGTCGGCGATCGCCCCGAACACCGGGTTCGTCCCGGCGTTGTTGACGAGGTAGTCGACCCGGCCGAAGGCCTCCATCGCGCGCTCGACGGCGACCGCCTGGTGGGCCTCGTCGTGCGCCTTGCCGGCCACGCCGATCACCCGGTCAGCGCCCAGCTTCTCCGCGGCCTCCTTGAGGGCGTCCTCGTTGCGGCCGGTGATCACGACCCGGTCGCCCCGGGCGACCAGCGCCTCGGCGATGCCGTAGCCGATCCCGCGGCTGGCCCCGGTGACCAGCGCCACCTTGCCGGAGGGCTCCGGGAGCCCGCTGTCCTGCTCGGTCATCTGCTTGTGCTCCTGGGGTGGTGGGAGTCAGTTGAGCGGGCCGCCGGCGACGTACAGGACCTGGCCGGAGACAAAGCCGGCCGCGTCGCCGGTGAAGAAGGCGATCGCGTTGGCGATGTCGTCGGGCACGCCCACCCGCTGCACCGGGATCTGGGTGGCGGCCGCCGCCTGGAAGTCCTCGAAGCCCATGCCGACCCGCTCGGCGGTGGCGGCGGTCATGTCGGTGGCGATGAAGCCGGGGGCGACGGCGTTGGCGGTGACACCGAACTTGCCGAGCTCGATGGCGAGGGTCTTGGTGAAGCCCTGCAGACCGGCCTTGGCGGCGGAGTAGTTGACCTGACCGCGGTTGCCCAGCGCCGAGCTGGAGGAGAGGTTGACGATCCGGCCGAACTTCGCGTCCACCATGTGCTTCTGGCAGGCGCGGGACATCAGGAACGCGCCGCGCAGGTGCACGCTCAGGACGGTGTCCCAGTCGCTCTCGCTCATCTTGAACAGCAGGTTGTCGCGGAGCACACCGGCGTTGTTGACCAGGACGGTGGGCGCACCGAGCTCGGCGGCGACCCGCTCGACAGCCGCCTCGACCTGCTCGGCGTCGGAGACGTCGCAGCCCACCGCGATCGCCTTGCCGCCGGCCGCGGTGATCTTCCCGACGGTCTCCTTGCAGGCGGCCTCGTCGAGGTCGAGTACGGCGACGGCACGGCCCTCGGCGGCCAGGCGTACGGCGGTGGCAGCGCCGATACCGCGGGCCGCGCCCGTCACGATGGCGACGCGCTGCTCGGTGGTGGACATGCGGGTTCTCCTCACCCTCGAAACCTCGACAAGCGGTCCGCCACACCGATCCCGCGAGTGAGCAACCGCTTAGTACCCTGAGCAGGGCTGACGCTAGAAGCCCGGCAGGTCGCTGTCAACGCCCCACCACCGCGCCGTTGCCGACCTCACCACCGGGGATGCGCACATTCGCGCCACACACACGAGGCGCC
Source organism: Streptomyces sp. NPDC020742 (assembly GCF_040641675.1). NCBI lineage: Bacteria > Bacillati > Actinomycetota > Actinomycetes > Kitasatosporales > Streptomycetaceae > Streptomyces > Streptomyces sp. NPDC020742. Next base: position 14,321 of record NZ_JBFAEA010000002.1, on the reverse strand, counting down.
CGGCCCGCCGTACGGCAGACCGGGCGCCCGGGGAACCACCCGCCGGTGTCAGCGCACCAGCAGCTCCAGCAGTCGCTCCGCCTCGCCGGCCGGATCGGCGGTCAGGCCGGTGTGCACCGGCCCCGGCTGGACGATGGTGCTGCGCGGTGCGATCAGCCAGCGGAACCGGCGCCCGGCGTCGTCCCCCGCCGCCTGACCGGCCCGTTCACCGCCCGCACAGACGCCCTCGACGGCGCCCAGCGCGGCCCGTACGCCGTCGACGTCGGCCGCCGGGTCGAGGGCCAGCAGCCGTGCCTCGTCCAGATGGGTCCGGGCCTCCACGAAGCGCCGGGCGCGGCAGTACACGATCACCCCGGCATTGATCATCTCGCCGCGCTCCACCCGGGGCACGACCTTCAACAGCGCGTACTCGAAGACATCACGTCCGTTGTGCAGCCCGGTCACTTCACTGCCCTCCGCGGCAACTTCCCGGCCAGCCACGCCGGCGCCTGCGACGGCTTGTCCTTGGTGGGCTCTCCGATGGTGATCTGGTCGCTGATCGTCCGCGCGCGGGCCAGCAGCGTACGGACGTACGCCCGGCGCAGCTCCTCGGGCGAGTCGAAGCCCGGCTCGTCGGTCAGCCATTCGTCCGGGACGTCCGCCGCGATCTCGGTCAGCAGCTCCTCGGTGATCCGCGGCGCGAACTCCTCGGCCGCGGCGGCGAGATCGGGCCCGAAGGTGGCGAGCACATGGTCGGAGGCGTCGTAGGGGCGGGCCGCCGCCTTCTCCGCGCCGGGCCAGTTGTGGTGCCAGATCATCGCGGCCCCATGGTCGATCAGCCACAACTCCTCGTGCCAGACAAGGAGGTTGGGGTTGCGCCAGGACCGGTCGACGTTGTTGATCAGCGCGTCGAACCACACCACGCGCCCCGCCTCGCGGGCGCTCACCTCGAAGGCGAGCGGATCGAAGCCCAGCGATCCCGGGAGGTAGTCCATGCCCAGATTCAGCCCGCCGCTGGCCTTCAGCAGCTCCTGGACCTCCTGGTCGGGCTCGCCGAGCCCGATGACGGGGTCGAGCTGCATCCGCACCAGATCCGGCACCCGCAGTCCGAGCCGGCGCCCCAGCTGCCCGCAGATGATCTCGGCGACCAGGGTCTTGCGCCCCTGCCCGGCACCGGTGAACTTCATGATGTAGGTACCAAGGTCGTCGGCTTCGACGATTCCCGGAAGCGAGCCACCCTCACGCAAGGGCGTGACATAGCGGGTCGCCGTGACTTCTGTCAGCATTTTCCCAGGCTATCCGAACCAGCGGCCTTACAATCCACAATTAAATCCGGACCCGCACAAGCCGGGGAATCCGCGGCGAACAGCCCTGGGGAGAATCCGGGGAGTTTCTACCGGCACGGTGGATCCCCCTTCCTCTCGAGCAGTCCGTCAATGGCGGTGCGCCCCTTGCTTCCGGCTTCCGGCCTCCGGCATGAAGTGAGCATAGTAACCGAGGGTGATCGCGGGCGAGGAGTGCCCGAGCCCCTCCCCGGTTTCGCGGGCTGATCGCGTCACGGACTCGCAGCGCCGTCTCCAACAGCCCAGCGTCGCGTCGCTCTTGTGGCGCCGTGGGCCACCGCACGGACTTCGCGTCCATGGGGTTCCTGGCGAGCCGCTTGTCGTCGACGGCCCTCTCCAGAATGGAGGAAAGTTCGGACAGGATGCTGCGCCTATGGTCGACCGAGGAGACGGTGGCCTCCAACTTCGCTACGTACGCGCGCAAATCCGCCGCCGTGATGTTCCTGAGTGCGAGCTCACCCAGATGCGGAACGATGTGAAGGCGCACTCTCCGTTCCTGGTTGTCCCGAGTCTCCGGAACGCCGCCTCGGTGGAGACTGCCTCCTACACCTCTCCGCACTATGGCCGCGGGCCCGGTTGGGCCCGCAGCCTCAGCGTGATCGACCTGCTGCTCCACGAGGGCCCGCGCGCTCTCGCCCTTCTCCACGCCGGTGTGCGGACCGACACGGAGGTCGCCGCATCATGACGCTCCTCGAATTCACGTCCGCCATGCCTACGCGGCGCACCGTGGACCAGCCCCGCATCGCCGGTCCGTACCGGCAGCTGCTGGCTGCGCTCGGCGAGGACCCCGACCGCGACGGTCTGCGCGGCACACCGGGACGGGTTGCCTCCTGGTGCAACGGGACCGGCAGGAGTGATCTTCGCTCTCCGACGTGCGCTCGCTGCGGGTGGTTGCACCGCCTGTTCCGCTGTGAGCCCTTCGCCAAGACCGCCCTACCTTCTCGAGCGGCGTTTCAGGGCCCGGCCGGGTAGCTGATGCCGACGATCACCGGCGACACGAGGTTGATGACGGGATGACCTCTTCCGTCTGGGCGCGGGCCGCATCGACGCGGTCGCGTTGTCGCAGCGCGAGCAGCCCGCCGATGCCCGGAACGACGGCCAGGACCTTGGCGGCGGCCGGGGCCTGTTCGACCCGGCAGGTCGCGATCACGACGAACAGGTAGGCGCAGCCGTGGGTGGGGCCCATCAAGGACGAGATGGGCTTGAGGTGGACGGTGAACACGTTGGCCAGCATCACGATCAGCGAGACCAGCTCGGCGTGAGCCGCGATGCGCAGATGGCGCGGAGACCGCAGGTGCACGGTCACACTCCCGTGGTGGAGCCGGGACGGATGATCATCAGTACGGTGACTGTGGCCCAGAGCAGGTTGAAGATGCCGGTGAGCATGGCGAGACGACCCGGTGTCAACGGGGTTGGCGCTGGCGACGGCGAGGCGGAACTCGTCGTCTCGGCCAGAGCACGGTCCTGTGCCGGCAGGATCAGCAGGGCCAGTACGCCGGCGGCCGCCGCGGTCAGCAGGATCGAGGTGATCAGCCAGGCGTCGCCGAGGACACCGAGACTGCTGGCCGTGGCGAAGCCGAAGAGGGGAACCGCGATGCCAATGCCCGCGTAGACCCGGCAGATGCGGTGCAGCGTCCGCAGGGTCGTCCGGGCGTCGCCGTCGCCGGAGTCGCCGAGGGCGCGGCGCAGCGTCGCGGGGAACATGCTCGCGGCGACGGTGACCGGGCCGACGGCGACGAGGGCGGCCAGGACATGCAGCGACAGGAGGAGCTTGGTCACGCCTGGTGCTCCGGGGCGGTCCGGCGCTCGCCGGTGACCTTCGAGGACGGAAGGCGGCCGGCCTTGGAGGTGCCCTGGAGCGTGTCGCCGTCGACCGTCACGTCGAACGCCAGGTTCAGCCGCATGGGCTTGGTGACGGCCTGCTTCCAGGTGAGCCGGTCGCCGTCGCGGGCGACGTCGTTCAGCGGTACTTCCTCGCCGGCTCCGTGGGCGACGCCGGTCAGGACGCCGTCCTGCTCACGGAGTTCGACCACGGCCTTCATCTTGCCGATGGGGGTGGCGAGGGACAGGTTCCAGGTGCCTTCGACGGACATGCTGATGTTCTTCCTGACTGTGCAAGGGGGAGGGTGAGCGACTGGCCCGCGATGGGCGCGGGCCGAGTGTTCAGAGGGTGGCGGGCGTCGGACCCTGGGCGCGCCAGACGGTGCCGCGACGCTCGTGGGAGAAGAGCTCTTCGACGGCGTGCGCGATGCGGGGGCCCACCTCGCGCTCCAGCAGGTACAGGCCCAGATCGAGCCCGGAGGTGACGCCGGCGCCGGTGACCAGGTCGCCGTCGTCCACGACGCGGGCGCGGACCGGGTGGGCGCCGGTGGCGTCCAGCATGTCGAGGCCCATGTGGTGGGTGGTGGCGTGGCGTCCCTCCAGCAGACCGGCCATGGCCAGGACGAGCGAGCCGCCGCAGACGGTGGCGACCGTGATGTCCGGGTCGTCCATTGCCTGCTTGAGGAGTGCGGGCAACTCGGTGGTCAGCGTGCGGCCCAGCAGCACCGAGATGAACTCGTCCTGCTTCCACTCGCCGGCACCCACCTCTTCTTCCGGAACCTCGCCGGGTTCGCCGACTCGGCCGGCGGCACCGGGCACCAGGAGCAAGTCCGCGCGCTCCAGGTCGAGGGCGCCGGTGGCGCGCAGCGTCAGTCCTCCGGCGCCGCTGATCACCTCGCGCGGGCCCTCCGCGGAGACCAGCTCGACGGTCACCGCACCGTCCGACGCCGCGCCACCGGCGTTCAGGACCTCAAAGGGGGCGATGACATCGAGCGGGTCGAAACCATCAAACAGGACAACCTGGATGTGCATGAGCGTTCCTTCGGGTGTCGATTCCTCTCGGACGTTCCGAAGTCAACCGACTGTCGCCGTGATCGCCCAGTGGCACGAGTGACAGGTTTCAACGGGATAGTGCCAAGGGCTTCCGGAATGCTCAGAACCGCGGTGACATGAAGCTACCCGGATACCGGTCCGGAGCCGTCAAGCCGCTGAGGAGATAGGTTCCGGCCATGCACACCGTCGCCGTTCTCGCGCTGGATCAGGTGATCCCGTTCGATCTGTCCGCCCCGATCGAGGTCTTCTCCCGGACCCGTCTGCCCGACGGGCGGCCCGGCTACCAGATCCGGGTGTGCGCCGAGCGCGACGAGATCGACGCCGGAGCCTTCACCCTGCGCGCCCCCTGGGGCCTGGAGGGCCTCCAGGACGCGGACACGATCATCGTGCCGGGCGTCACCGACCCCACAGCCCCACTCTCCTCCCCCGTGCGCGACGCGCTGCGGTCGGCCGCTGCCGACGGCACGCGGATCGCCTCCATCTGCGTAGGCACTTTCCCGCTGGCCGCCACCGGGCTCCTTGACGGGCTGCGCGTCACGACCCACTGGCACGCGGCCGGGCTTCTGGCCGACACCCACCCGGACATCGACGTCGACCCGAACGTCCTCTACGTCGACAACGGCCAGTTCCTCACCTCGGCCGGCGCGGCCGCGGGCATGGACCTGTGCCTGCACATGATCCGCCGTGACTACGGCTCGGCTGTCGCCGCCGATGCCGCCCGGCTGTCGGTGATGCCTCTCGAACGGGAGGGCGGGCAGGCGCAGTTCATCGCCTTCGACCACGCGCCCACACCGCAGGGCTCCGAGCTAGAGGGGTTGCTCACGTGGCTGCGGGAAAATCTGGCCCGCGACCTCATCCTCGCCGACATCGCTGAGCGGGCCGGCACGAGCACCCGGACCCTGATCCGGCGGTTCCGCGACCAAACGGGCACCACCCCGCTCCAGTGGCTCCACCGAGCCCGCATCCGCCAGGCGCAGCACCTGCTCGAAACCACGGAGCACTCCGTGGAACGCATCGGCAGCCAGGTCGGCTTCGGCTCCCCCACCACCTTCCGCGACCGCTTCAAACGCACGACCGGCGTCAGCCCGCAGACCTACCGACGCACGTTCAACTGAGCTCACCGCCACCTGAGGGAATGGGCCGATGCGCTGCCGGGTGACCGCCTGGGGGCGCTCGTGCTGACTCAACTGCTCGGGTTGCCGTATGCCGACACTGCGGAAGCAGTCCGCTGCCCGAGGCGGCACCATTCGCTCCGGGGCCTCCCGAGCCCGCTTGGCCTTGGCTGAGCGGATAGCAGATGAGCCTGCTCGTACCAGGCTGCACCTGCGGTCGCCTGACACGTGAAGGGGCGCCTGTCCGGCCGCCACGCCAACTCGTCGCGGCTAACGGCCGGATGGGGCGCATCCGAGCCAGAGGCTGCTGGCAATTATCCGTTGAGATACGGCAAGAATGCCACTCCTCGTGATCCCGACCTCCGACTAGCGTCACAGCTGGAACACCGCAAGCGTCTGGATTTCGGAGGTCCCGGTAGATGGCGGATCACACGGCGAACTGGCCCGACCACCTGGAAGGCGATGCACGGCCGCTGGAAGTCGGCATCCTTCTTTTCAACGGACACACCACACTTGACTTCGTTGGTCCATACACCGCATTTTCGGCCGTGGGCATGAAGATCCACCTCGTGTCGAAGACGCTCGACCCCGTCCTCTCGGAGGACTGCGTACTGGCCATCGCTCCAACCGCCACCTTCGACGACTGTCCTGAACGGCTCGACATCCTGTTGGTACCTGGCGGGTTCGTGGAGAAGGCGATGCTCGACCAGGCCACCATCGCCTTCCTGGCGGACCGTGGTGCGACGGCCTCTTACATCACCTCGGTCTGCAACGGCGCACTCATCCTTGCGGCAGCCGGACTGCTCGACGGCTACCGCTCAGCCACGCACTGGGCGAGCCGGGACCATCTGGCCCAACTCGGCGTCGAGGTATCGACGGAACGTGTGTGCATCGACCGGAACAGGTTTTCCGGTGGCGGTGTGACCGCGGGCATCGATTTCGGGCTCACGGTCATCGCCCACACGCTGGGCGAGAAGGCCGCGAAGTTCGCACAGCTCGTGATGGAATACGACCCGAAGCCGCCGTTCAACGCCGGATCACCCCAAGGCGCAGGACCCGAAATGGTGGCGCTGTTCGACAAGTTCACGGCCGGCCCCGACACCACTCTCCGGAACGCCGTGTCCCAGGTGATGGAACAGCGAGCAGCGTCGAGCCCGCACCGGGCATCAGGGGAGAATGCCGGCCTCGCCGCCAGCATCGTCAACACCTGACCGCCCCTGTCGCCGCACCACAAGCCTGACAACATCCACCGTCTGTGGTGCTCCATGCGGTCGGAATCCACGGCCGTACCGGGTCCGAGGCGTATCACCTACGTCGTCCTTCCCGGTCCCGTGTCATTGCACTCCGGGGCGGTATGCCGAAATCGCGTGGTATCCCGCGTCCCTCTCCAACCAACGGCCACTCTCATCTCCGCACTCGCCCGCCTGCACCAGCTCCTCGTCGCAGACCAGCACCCCGACGCTTCCCCTACGCCCCGGTAGCCCCTCTCGATCGACCGCTTACGAGGCGCAGGCCCGGCGATCGAACAGCGGACAGCCCTATCAGGCGATGATGCGGCCTCGCATGAATGAGTGGTTCCGAGAGACCACCCCCGAGCCATGTCCGATTTGCTCCTGCACTTCGTTCTCAGAACCCCTCACAAAAAAGCTTTCGCGCAGTGCCTCTTGCGATGGCTTCTACGACATGCCAGACCCCGACAGGCTCTTGACGTGATCGGAATCTTCCTCGGTCCCAGCTGATGAGCACCTCAGACGCCGTGGCACAGATTGGCGGTACCGTCCGGTGGCGGCGGTGTCGTAGCGCAGGTGTTCTGCCTTGCTGGTCAGGCAGTTCACGGCCTCGCCTGCTGGGTCCAGTGGCCGCGGCCCGGCAGCGGGATCGGCGCACGGCGCCAGGTTGGGCATCAACTCCGCCAGACAGGTGGCCACTAGTGGCGGACGGGGCCTCAACGTCGCGCGTGGCGGATCTTCAACCGTCCGAACCCCATGGTTCCAGAGATGCGGATCGTCGGCCCGCCGGGGCGGGAGCGCCGCCGGGGCTTGTAGAGCGTGTCCTTCCACCCGGTGTGCAGGTCCTCGGTGTCGACGATCGCGTCGCGAGGCACCGTGATGTGGGCCCTGCCGGTGCCGAGTTGCAACTCGATGTCGACTACCGGATGCTCGATGACCGCCCGCGACAGGTCCAAGTGCACCCTTCCGAATGCGGACGCGACCGTCAGGCTCCGAGGTACCCGCCAGGCTCCGCGCCGCTGGATCCGTCCGCCGGCGGCGGCGATCGTGGACGTGCTGCCCGCACTTTCTTCCGGGAGCGAGGCCAGAGCCGACTCGAGCTCGCTGTGCGTCGTGGCGGTGAGCACGTGGTGGAGGCGTTCGTCCAACTCCTCGTGCGGGATGTGCCCTTCGGCGTACGCCTCCTGCAGGCGCTGCACGGCCGTGCCGCGGTCGTCTTCTCTGATCAGTCGCGTCGGGTCTTCCGGCAGGGAGGTCACCGATTCACTCTAGCGCTGCGTCTACGCCGCGAACGCGTCAAGGCCCGTAGAGGGCAAGGCATTTGGGGGGACGGCCGACCGCCCGTCATCACGGCCTTGATCGCCCCGCCCGGCGACCCCATGCGGTCGCAGCACCAGCCGGACCCGCCCCACCACCGTTATGTGTGCTCGACGAGGACCCGACGGCTGTCGGCCGGCCGGGCCCGACCTGGCTGCCCTGCTGCGGAGGGGTGCGCGGACGCGGCAACGGTCAGATGAGGCGGCGAATCGCCGCCTCGAACCCTTCCACGTGGGCGGCGGCAAGGGCTGCCGCCCGCTCCGCATCACGGTCGATGATGGCGCGCAGCAGCGGCCCGTGCTCGTGGACGTGGCCCGCCAGACCGGGCAGCCGATCGACGAAGAGGCACCAGATCCGCGTGGCCAGGTTGTCGTACCTGACCAAGGTGTCCTCAAGGTGGGGATTGTGGGTCGCGGCGTAGATGGCACGGTGCACGGCCATGTCGAGCCGGATCAGGTCCGAGCCCCCCTCGGACACTTCAGCCAGCTGCGCGAGCAACCGGCCGAGCGCAGCGCGTTCACCCTCGGTGGCACGTTGGGCCGCCAGGGCCGCAGCGAGGGGCTCAAGCTGCTGACGGACTTCTGAGATGTGTCCGAGATCGGCGATCTGGACCTCGGTGGCGAAGGTCCCACGCCGCGGGTAGGCGACGATGAGGCGTTCGTGCTCCAGCCGCTTGAGGGCCTCCCGGACCGGGGTGCGCCCGAAGCCGAGTTCAGCGGCGAGCCGCTCGTCGTTGACGGGCTCGCCGGGGCAGATCTGGAGCATCACGAGACGGTCCGAGAGGGAGCGATAGGCCTGCTCGGCCAGCGTTCCGCGCCCCTGACCAGTGACGGTCGGAGAAGTCACTCCTCACCCTCCCTTGACGCCAGCCGATCCGGGCTCCTAATGTATCACAATGAGAAGTTGATATATCAGTCGCCTCTCAGTCGCGCACCAGGGAGTTCTCATGACTGCCCGCACCCCCGATCAGCGAGCGGCCCGATCTGCGGTTCTCGGTGCTCAGCTCGACGACTCCGATCCCGAGATCGCCACTGCCATCGAGGCGGAACTGGCCCGGCAGCGCGGCACCCTGAAGATGATCGCGAGCGAGAACTTCGCGACCCTGGCGGTCATGCAGGCCCAGGGATCGGTGCTGAACAGGTACGCCGAGGGCTACCCGGGGCGCCGCTACTACGGAGGCTGCGAGCACGTCGACGCGATCGAGCAACTCGCGCAGCCCACCGCCCGGGAGGCTGGTCAGTGATGCACCCGCACCAGAACGCTCCCTCCCGTCCGTCTCCCACCACCCTCGATCGAGCTTCGCGCCCCGCTGCCGGGCCCGGGGACGTCCTGCCCGACCACCCCGATTTCCTGTGGCGCAACCCCGACCCCAAGCCGTCCTACGACGTCATCATCGTCGGCGGCGGCGGGCACGGCCTGGCCACCGCCTACTACCTGGCCAAGAACCACGGCATCACCAACATCGCGGTCCTGGAGAAGGGGTGGCTCGCGGGCGGCAACATGGCCCGCAACACCACCATCATCCGCTCCAACTACCTCTGGGACGAAAGCTCCGGCATCTACGAGCACTCGCTGAAGCTGTGGGAGACCCTGGAAGAGGACCTCGACTACCCCCTTCTCTTCAGCCAGCGCGGCGTGCTCAACCTCGCGCACAGCCTGCAGGACATCCGCGACAGCAAGCGCCGTGTCTCTGCCAACCAGCTCAACGGGATCGACGCCGAATGGCTGGAGCCGGACGAGGTCGCGCAGGTCTGCCCCATCGTCAACACCTCATCCGACGTGCGCTACCCGGTACTGGGTGCCACCTACCAGCCGCGCGCAGGCATCGCCAAGCACGACTACGTCGCCTGGGGCTTCGCACGCAGGGTCAACGACTACGGCATCGACCTGATCCAGGACTGCGAAGTCACCGGCATCGACACGCACAACGGCCGGGTGACCGGGGTGCGGACCACGCGGGGCCGGATAGCCGCCGGGAAGATCGCGCTCGCCGCCGCGGGGCACTCCTCGACGCTGGCCGCCATGGTCGGTCTGCGGCTCCCCCTGCAGAGCCACCCGCTGCAGGCGCTGGTGTCGGAGCTGCTGGAACCGGTGCACCCGACCGTGGTGATGTCGAACGCCGTTCATGTGTACGTCTCGCAGGCCCATAAGGGCGAGCTCGTCATGGGCGCCGGGATCGACAGCTACAACGGCTACGGTCAGCGCGGCGCGTTCCACATCCTGGAACGTCAGATGGCCGCCGCACTGGAGCTGTTCCCGATCTTCGCCCGTGCCCACATGCTGCGTACCTGGGCCGGCATCGTCGACGTCACTCCGGACGCTTCTCCCCTTGTGGGCCTGACCCCCGTCGAGGGTCTCTACCTCAACTGTGGTTGGGGCACTGGCGGATTCAAGGCCACTCCGGGCGTCGGCTGGTGTTACGCGCACACCATCGCGACCGGCGCACCGCACCCCTACAACGCGCCCTTCACCCTCTCCCGCTTCACCACCGGCGCCCTGGTCGACGAGCACGGCGCAGCCGCCGTAGCCCACTGACCGCCGCCCCGCCAAGGAGATCGACATGCAGCTCATAGCCTGCCCCTGGTGCGGTGAGCGCGAAGAAGCCGAGTTCCACTACGGAGGACAGGCGCACGTCGCCTACCCCGACGACCCGTACGCGCTCGATGACGAGCAGTGGGCCCAGTACGTCTTCTTCCGCGACAACCCCAAGGGCCCGTTCGCCGAACGGTGGGTCCACTCGGCCGGCTGCCGACGCTGGTTCAACGCCCTGCGCGACACCGCAACCCACGAGTTCCTCGCGGTCTACGACATCCGCGCCGAGCACCCCCGCACCACGAGTGCCGAACCCGCCGCACCGCAGCGGAAGGGCCAGGAGGCCAGCCGATGAACCATCCGTTCCGTGCCCGCGGCCACGGTCACATCGACCGCGGCACCACGCTCTCCTTCACCTTCGACGGCACCGCTTACACCGGGCATCCCGGCGACACCCTTGCCTCGGCCCTGCTGGCCAACGGGGTGCACCAGGTGGCCACCAGCATCACGTACGGAAGGCCGCGCGGTGTCCTGGCCGCTGGGGCCGAAGAGCCCAACGCACTCGTGCAGATCGAAGCCCCCTTCCCCGAGCCGATGCTCACGGCCACCACCGTGGAGCTCTATGAGGGCCTCGTGGCACGGGGACTGTCCGGCCGGGGCCGGCTGAGCAACCAGCCGGACACGGCCCGCTACGACACCATGCACGCCCACTGCGACGTCCTGGTCGTCGGCGCCGGGCCGGCCGGGCTGTCCGCCACGCTGGCGGCCGCCCGGGCCGGGGCCCGCGTGGTCCTCGTCGACGAACTCCCGCGCCCCGGCGGGTCCCTGCTCGGTACCCAGGAACTGCTCGACGGCGCGCCGGCGACCGCGTGGGTCGCCGGGGTCGTCGCGGAGCTCGACGCCTGCCCCGACGTGCGGGTGCTGCAGCGCACCACCGCCTTCGGCTCCTACGACGACGGCCTCGTCCTGGCGCTGGAGAAGCGCACGGACCACCTCGGCGCCGCCGCGCCCGCCCACCTCTCGCGGCAGCGGATCTGGCGCATCCGAGCCAGGCACCTCGTCTTCGCCACCGGCGCCTACGAGCGGCCGGTCGCCTTCGACGACAACGACCGCCCCGGGATCATGCTGGCCGGATCGGCCCGCACCTACCTCAACCGCTTCGGCGTCCTGCCCGGGCAGCAGGCCGTCGTCTTCACCACGAACGACAGCGCCTACCCGGCAGCGCTCGAACTGGCCGACGCAGGCCTGGAGATCGCCACGGTGCTGGACGCCCGCGAGGAGGTACCGGACCACTGGCGGGCCGCGTGCGACGAGCGGGGCATCGACCTGCGCCCGGGGCACGTCGTCACCGGAACCAGCGGCATCGGGCGCGTCTCCCGCGCCCATGTCGCCGCCTTCGGCCAAGGCCGCCTCGGCGAGCGGCAGGGGATCGATTGCGACCTGCTGCTCGTCTCCGGGGGCTGGAACCCGGCCGTGGCGCTGTTCAGCCAGGCCCGCGGCGCCTTGCGCTACGACGCCGCGATCGGAGCCTTCGTGCCCGCCCGGGCGAGGGACGGCGTCTGCACGGCGGGGGCGGCCAGCGGTACCTTCACCCTGGCCGGCTGTCTGGCCGACGGTGCTGACGCCGCCTGGCAGGCTCTCTCGGCGCTCGGCAGGACCGGCGGGATGATCGCCCTGCCCTCCGCCGCCAGGCTCCCGGATGCGGCGCCCGGCCGGGTGCTGTGGCGGGTCCCGAGCCCGCAGGACGGCCAGGACGGCTCGCACCAGTTCGTCGACCTACAGCGCGACGCCCTCGTCTCCGACGTGCTGCGGGCGGTCGGGGCGGGCTTGCGGTCGGTGGAGCACGTCAAGCGCTATACCACCATCGGCACCGCCCACGACCAGGGCCGCACCTCGGGCGTGCTGGCCTCGGGCGTCGTCGCCGAGGCGCTCGGGGTGGACGTTGCCGAGCTCGGCACCACCCGCTTTCGTCCGCCCGCCGTGCCGGTGTCCTTCGCCGCCCTCGCGGGCCGCAACCGCGGCGATCTGTTCGATCCGGTCCGGGTGACGGCGCTGCACCCCTGGCATGTCGAGCACGGCGCCCTGTTCGAGGACGTCGGCCAGTGGAAGCGGCCCTGGTACTACCCGCAGGCGGGCGAGTCCATGGACGAGGCGGTGCTGCGTGAGTGCCGGGCGGCCCGTACGAGCGTCGCCATGATGGACGCCTCCACGCTCGGCAAGATCAACGTGCAGGGCCCGGATGCCGGGGTGCTGCTGGACCGGCTCTACACGAACATGATGAGCACCCTCAAAGTGAGCCGGATCCGCTACGGCGTGATGTGCGGAGTCGACGGCATGGCCCTCGACGACGGCACCGTGATCCGTGTGGCCGAGCAGGAGTTCCTCCTCACCACCACCACCGGGAACGCGGCCAAGGTCCTGGAGTGGATGGAGGAGTGGCTGCAGACGGAGTGGCCCGACCTGCGCGTACACCTCACCTCGGTCACCGAGCACTGGGTGACCATCCCCCTGGTCGGCCCCCGCTCCCGCGATGTGCTGGCTCTGGTGGCTCCCGATCTGGACGTCGACAACGACGCCTTCCCGTTCATGTCGTGGCAGGACGCCACCGTCGCCGGCCTCCCGGCGCGGGTGTGCCGCATCAGCTTCTCCGGTGAACTCGCCTACGAGATCAACGTGTCCGCCTGGGACGGCATCACCGTGTGGAAGGCCCTGTACGCGGCCGGCAGCACGTTCGGCATCACCCCGTACGGCACCGAGGCGATGCACGTGCTGCGCGCGGAGAAGGCGTACCCGATCATCGGGCAGGACACTGACGGCACCGTCACTCCGCAGGACCTGGGCATGGCGTGGGTCGTTTCCAAGAAGAAGGCGGACTTCCTCGGCAAGCGGTCCTTCACCCGCGAGGAGAACCAGCGCGGCGACCGGAAGCAGCTGGTGGGACTGCTGCCGGCCGACGAGCACGTGCTCCTGCCCGAAGGCGCGCAGATCATCGCCACCAGCAGCACTCCGGCGCCCCCGGTACCCATGCTGGGCCATGTCACCTCCAGCTACCGCAGCGACGCCCTGCAGCGGACGTTCGCCCTGGCCCTGGTACGTTCGGGAGCGGAGCGCATCGGCGAAACCCTCTACGTCCCGGTGGACGGCCAAACCGTCCCGGTGACCGTGACCGCCCCTGTGTTCTTCGACAAGGAGGGAACTCGCCGTGACGGTTGAGACGTCCACCCGCTTCAGCCCGCTCTCGGAATGGCAGGACACCCTGGCGCAGCTGCCCGCCGGGCTGCACGTGCGGGAACTGTCCTTCCTGACCCAGCTCACCCTGCGGCTCCAGCCCGGCGGTCCAGCGGCAAAGGCCGTCGAGGCTTCCTTGGGGGTCACGCTGCCGGGCTCCCTACGCGCCGAGATCGCGGGCGAGGTCACGGCACTGTGGATGGGCCCCGACGAGTGGCTGCTGGTGGCCCCCGACGGCCGGCGGCACGACCTCCTCACACAGCTGCGATCGGCGATCGGTGACGAGTTCGGCACCGTCACCGACGTCTCGGCGCAGCGCACCACGCTGGCCCTCTCCGGGCACCTCGTCCGCACGGTGCTGGCCCAGGGCTGTGCCATCGATCTGGATCCGCGGGTGACACCCGCCGGCTCGTGCCTGACAACCGTGCTGGCACAGGCCCCAATCACCCTGGTGGTGCAGGGAGAAGCAACGCCCAGTGTGTGGCTGCTGGTGCGTTCCTCGTTCGCGTCCTACCTGGCCACCTGGCTCGTCGATGCCTGCACGGAATACCGGGGAGACACCGGATGAGGCCGCACCGTTGAGGCGTCAGTTGTCGGTGCCGTCGCCGGGGGCGGCATCGGTGGGGGTGGTGTGCCAGTTGGTGACGATGGGCTTGTCGACGGTGACGGAGCCGGTGGTGACGCTCGCCGGGTTCGGGTCGGACGTG